>JAIQFY010000104.1 GCA_020072965.1 Terriglobia bacterium
ACCGCCCATGCCTGTCTCTGTCAATCCCGCCGTGCCGGGTGACCCACCAACTGGAGAGCCGGATGCGGGAGACCCGCCTGTCCGGTTCGGAGGGGGGAGGGGCCGAAGCCAATCGGCTCTTCCTACCCCTATTATGGACCGCTCGTTACTCCGGTCTTAGGTTGACGCGGATGCGATGGATCGGGACGGCCCTTTCACGGAAGGAATTGATTTTTCATCAGCTTGGTCAAAGTGGCCAATAAGGAAACCCGGATCATGGAACAAGGCTCAACCAGTTCAACCATCAGCCGCATTGCATTCATCGGTAACTACTTGCCGCGCCACTGCGGTATCGCCACCTTCACGACCGACTTGTGCGAGGCCATGGCGGCCGAATATGCTGGAACCACTTGCATCGCGCTTCCTGTCAACGACAGGGAAGAGGGCTACGCCTATCCGGCCCGCGTTCGATTTGAGCTGACAGAAAGAGATATCGACTCTTATCATCGCGCTGCTGATTTTCTGAACATCAACAACGTCAACCTCGTTTCCCTTCAATTTGAATACGGCATCTTTGGCGGGCGGGCCGGCAGTCACATCCTGGCCCTCTTACGCGAATTGCGAATGCCCATCGTCACAACCTTGCATACGATTCTTCGCGAGCCGGACCCCGATCAGCGGCATGTACTTCAAGAAGTGGCGGGTCTGTCGGATCGGCTGGCCGTCATGAGTGACTGCGGCGCGGAATTTTTGCGGGAGGTCTATGCCGTGTCACCCGAGAAGATTGATCAGATTCCACACGGCATCCCCGACGTGCCCTTCGTAGACCCGAGTTTTCACAAAGACCTGTTTGGCGTCGAGGGCAAGCTCGTCTTACTCAGCTTCGGGTTGCTCTCGGCGAACAAAGGGATCGAAAATGTCATCGCCGCCCTCCCTAAGATTGTGGCCCGCTATCCGAACGTGGTGTACATCATCCTCGGAGTGACCCATCCCCACGTAATTGAGTCCGAAGGGGAGACGTATCGGTTATCTCTCCAATGGCTGGCTCAGGAGAAGGGGGTGGAAGGCCATGTGATTTTTTACAACCGATTTGTCAGCCTGGAGGAACTCATCGAATTCATCGGCGCGGCGGACATTTACATTACCCCCTATCTCAATGCAGCGCAAATCGTCTCCGGCACGCTGGCCTACACCCTGGGTGCAGGCAAGGCCGTGATCTCGACTCCGTATTGGTACGCGCAAGAGATGCTGGCTGAAGGACGAGGAGCGCTGGTGCCGTTCCACGATCCGGCGGCACTGGCCGAGCAAGTGATTGACCTGCTGGACAACGAGGCCAAACGTCACGCCATGCGGAAGCGCGCCTATCTGTTTGGCCGGGAGATGATCTGGCCGACCGTGGCGCGTCGTTACATGGAGAGCTTCGAGCGCGCCCGCGCCGAGCGCCGGCATTTTACTCCTCCCGGCTTCATTGCCAAAGCGCTGGACAAACACCTGGGTGAACTCCCTCCTCTCAAACTGGATCACTTGCACCACATGACGGATGAGACCGGCATCCTGCAGCACGCCATTTTTACCGTCCCCAACTATAGCGAAGGCTACACCACCGACGACAATGCCCGCGCGCTGATGGTGACTGCGCTCCTGGAGGCACTGGGCAACACGGAGTCCTTTGAACTGGCGTCCCGCTATCTTGCCTTCATCTGGTATGCATTCAACACGGAGACCCGGCGCTTCCGCAACTTTATGGACTACCAGCGCCACTGGATGGAAGACGGCGGTTCAGACGACAGCCATGGTCGCGCGCTGTGGGCGTTAGGCACGATGTTGGGCCGCTCGAACTCCCCGGCCCTCCATAGTATGGCTGGCCGGGTGTTTGAGCAGGCTCTGCCCGCCATTCGCGACACGACCAGCCCGCGGGCCTGGGCCTTCGCGCTGCTTGGAATTCATGAGTACCTTCGGCGATTCGCCGGCGATCGGCAGGCCAGCCAGGTGAGGGAGGAATTGGCCGGGCGACTCTTGACGTTATATCAAAGCCACCGCGCCGATGAATGGCACTGGTTCGAGGAAGGGCTGACCTATTGCAACGCGGCGCTGCCGCATGCCCTGCTGATGTGCGGACAATTTATGCCGGACAGCAGCATGACCACGGCCGGACTGGAGTCGCTCCGTTGGCTGGCTGCCTTGCAGTGCTCTGAAGTGGATGGAGGGCATTTTGTCCCCATCGGCTCCAATGGCTTTTATCAGCGGGGGGCTGAACGCGCCCGCTTCGATCAACAGCCCGTGGAGGCCCAAACCATGGTCTCCGCCTGCCTCGAAGCTTACCGAATGACAGCCGACAAGCGGTGGCGGAAAGAAGCCCGTCGGGCCTTCGAGTGGTTCCTCGGACGTAACGACTTGAACCTCCCGCTTTACGATCCAACGACGGGTGGTTGTCGTGACGGTTTGCATCCCGATCGCCCGAACGAGAATCAGGGGGCGGAGTCTACGCTCGCCTTTCTACAATCCTTGCTGGAGTTGCGCCTGGCTGAGAATGCTCTTCTTACTGTGGAGACACAATCTTAATGACCCAACGATACCCCGAACTCTTCCGCCGTCATACACTCAACCCCATCTTGACCGCCGCTGATTGGCCGTATCCAGTCCACAGCGTTTTTAACCCCGGGGCGGTATTACTGCCCAACGGAACCACTTTGTTATTATGCCGTGTGGAGGATCGGACCGGACATTCCCACCTCTGCGCGGCGCGCTCCGCAAATGGCGTGGACGGCTGGACTATTGACTCCCAGCCCACGTTATTGGCGGACCCCGAGCACTATCCGGAGGAAATGTGGGGAATCGAAGACCCACGCATCACCTTCGTCCCCGAATTAAACCAGTATGCCATTGTTTATACTGCCTACACCCGAGACGGTCCTGGCGTGGCCCTGGCGCTGACGGAAGACTTCTCCCACTTCAAACGCTATGGTTTGATCATGCAACCGGAAGACAAGGATGCTGCGCTCCTGCCTCATCGGATTGGCGGCCATTGGGCCTTGATCCACCGCCCCGTCAGCGCGCCCGTGGCACACATGTGGATCTCCTACTCCTCCGACCTGCGCCAATGGGGCAGTCACAAGTTGATGCTGCAAGCCCGAAAGGGTGGGTGGTGGGACGCGAACAAGATCGGCCTCTCGTCCCCGCCCATCGAAACTCCTCAGGGTTGGCTGGTGATTTACCACGGTGTAAGGCGGACAGCGGCTGGCTCCATCTATCGGCTGGGATTAGCGCTATTTGATTTGCACTCGCCGGAACAATGCCTCAAACGGAGTGCCGAGTGGGTTTTTGGGCCCGAGCAGTCCTACGAACAGCACGGGGATGTGGGCAAAGTCGTGTTTCCCTGCGGGTATACCATCGCCCCCGATGGCGACACGCTCCATTTGTATTATGGCGCCGCCGATACAAGCATCGCTCTGGCCACCGGCAGTGTTTCCGCCATTCTTAAGTGGCTGGAACAAGCCAGGTAGACGGGCTTGCAGGATTACAGATCGCAAGAAACACGATGGTCACATCGCCCGGGCTGTTTGGAATTTGGGATTTGTTTGGAATTTGTCCGCTACGGCAATTGAAATATTGAGGAGTTATAACTGGATTTAATTTGATCCCGCGGCAATACTTCCGCTAGCGTGATATCTCACTGGAATATTGTGAATACCGCTTGAATTCGCCGTAGCGAAGGTCTACACTTTTTTCCGGCCAGACGACCTTCCTCTAACATTCGTCTCGTGACCAATCGCCTGACCCAAACGGGCCCTTACTACTGATTCTCACTTTTTAAATTTTCTCCGGAATTCAGCGTTGGGAGTTGGCGTTTTCCGTAGGGGGGCATTCCCCCCGTGCGGAGAGCAGTCCAGTTTGACGTTGAGCCGATGTGTCTCTGTCAGCAGGTGAGACGCATGTTGCACGGAGGGATATCGACCGACCGCCAGTGCTCAACAGGAATGATCGGAGAAAGATCTCAACCCCGAAGAGCCGGCGCTCTGAGCGAAACGGAAACGACAGAGTAAAACCCGAACGGTCGTCTGTTCGCATTGCACTTAAATAAGTCTAACCCAATCCCCTCCATGAAACTGAAAAGACCCGAAATTGTTTTCGTGTTTTCCCCCGCACACGGGAATCTTGGCGTGTTCAGGGGTCATTTAGGCGTTGCATATTTACGGGCAGCGCTTGCCAGAGACGGAATTGTTACGGCTCAATACTGCAACGACAACCCAGGTCCAGTGGATGCGGTTGCGGCCGGGATTCTTTCAACCAAGCCACCCATCGTCGGCTTCACCGTTTACGACTCCAACTTTCTGACCACTCTGGCATTGGCCCGCAGCATCAAACGGCAACAGCCCGGCGTCCAGGTAGTGTTAGGCGGACCCACCGCCACCTTCTGCGCCACGCAGATTCTTGAAAAACATGACGTCGTAGACGCCTGCGTTCTAGGGGAAGCCGAGGAAACCGGAGCACGGATTTTTTCGAAGCTGCTGGGTGGCGGGATTCTTGATGATTCGCAGCCAGGGATCGCTATCCGCAGGGAGGGAGCGGTTTTCAGCACTGGTTTGGCCCC
>JAIQFY010000014.1 GCA_020072965.1 Terriglobia bacterium
TTGCTACGGCGGGAGTCGCGGGCTTGGAACCGAACGGTCAACCGCGATCAAGTGAAAATCAACTGGCAGTTCACCCGGAAAAAAGCACGAATCAAGTTCAAATACAAAAAGAACTCTTTCACGCGGTCAAAGACCTAGTTCATTTCACAACTGCCCAAACAAAGAGCGATCAAAAGAATTGGGGATGCCCCCACAATCGGGAGTGATGGGGGACTGTGGCCTTTCTCTTTCTTAGTGATCTGGCGTTGACCTTTGAAAGCAAGGCTGCGAACTAGGGTTTGCGGCTCAGCCGCCCATTATTGCGGAAAGGCTCCGCCTTTCCGGACGAGGGCAGACTAACTTCAGCTTCTTCTTTTCTTCGGCGAGGCTGAGCCTCACCGAAGAAAAAGAATAGAAATTGAAATGGCCGCCTCCGGAAAGCCACAGGCTTTCCGCAATAATGAGCGGCAGAGCCGCGGCCGCGTTTCCAGAGAAGAGCCGAAGCCACCCCCTCCCATCGCTCATGAAAGCAGAAATAATTGTGGGCACCCCCACAATCGAAGGCTATTCCGCGGCGAGTCCCACGTTCTCGGACGGGGGTTGGGCGGGCTGATATGGGTTAGGCAATGGGGATCTTCCACGCTTTGGCATGAATTTCATCGCCAGCGCCTGACAGATCAGATTCAGAATGGGGCGCCGATTTTCGAAGAGGACCCGGATCCACTCCCGCCGTCTCGTCTGAGGGAAGTAGATTCCCCGAAAGATCAGGCGGACGAGCAAATGGATGATGCGATCTTCCAGGGGCCTCGACTCCAGAGCTTTCATGGCGGAAGCAATCGCCGCGGGATTATAGGACGACACCCAGGCCTGTCTCATCTCTTCCTGCGCTTGGCCGGGAGACATCCCCAGGGGTGAGAAGTTCATAATGAAGGGTTCGAATTCCAACCAATGTTTCGGCCGGGTCAGGCGGCCCGCCGAAGCCAACTGGTCATAAAGCGGTGTCGAAGGAAAAGGGGTGAGCAGACCGAACACAGGCAGTCCGGGTGGCCAGGTTTGAATGACTTCGACCGTGCGTTCAGCCACACCGGGGCGATCGCCATCCATTCCAAAAATGAAGGACGTGATGGCAGAGAGGCCGTGCCGGGCCAGCAGTTCCAGAACCTCTTTGTACTCATTCGGCTTGTTGAATCCCTTGCTCACACTCTTGAGGTTCTCGGGATCAATGGACTCCAGTCCAATGAAAATCCATCGGCCGCCGCTTTGAGCGATCAGGGAGACCAGTTCTTCATCTCGCAAGAGGTTCATACTGATTTGCGCCACCCAGGGAACCTGGGCGTCACGGGCAATGATCTCGCGGAGCAACGACTTGGTGCGCTTTGGATTGATGGCAAAATTGTCGTCAATGAAGAATACCGCGATCTTCCCTTTCTTCTGCTTCTCCAGGGCCTTCAGCATCAACAATTCGTCGACCACACTTTCGTTCGATCGAAAGCGGATCGAATCCCCGAAGAACCCTGTGACCGTACAGAAATGGCAACCGTAGGGACAGCCGCGCCCGGTTTCGATTGGAAGCACATGAAAAGCCTGCCAGTGGATGCCGACAAGTGAAAGGATCCGCCGACCCCACTGAGGAAGCGGCCGGATCATGTTGAATTGGTTTAGATCCATGCGGTCCCAGGGAATCACCGGATAGTCATTCAGTGATGGTTTGACTTCCTTTCCGGCCGCATCGAGAGGGGCGTAGATTTCTTTGAGCGCTCCACGCTCCGCATCGGCCACAATCGACGGCCAGGTTTCATCGGCTTCGCCCAGGGCCACGGCATCGGCATGGCGTGGTCCGCCGTCACGCCCCAAGGCCTCGTCGGGCACCTCCGTGACGTGCGGTCCCCCCATCACCACGGGAACGCCGGCTGCACGCACCGCATCGGCCATCTGGTAAGCCTTCCTGACCATACGGGTCATCGCGCCAATCCCCACGAGCCCAATGTGATTTTCTTGGATGTACTTCACCAGTTCTGCTTTGTCCAATCGCTGCGCGTTACCATCCAACAGAAACACCTGGTGCCGCGGAGGCGTCAGTGATTTGAGAAGAAACATCCAAAGATGCGGCATGAAATTGTTGGTGATTTCGTTATCCGGATTGTAAAGCAGGATATTCATCTAAACGTCACCTGTCTCCGAAGTGCAGGATCGAAGAGCCTTGTTCTACAAAACACTTCCCCGCGAAAAGGCCGCTCCCCGGCCAGCCATTCTCCGCCTTAAGTGGGGACCTGTTCCGAATCGCCTTGTGGAGCCCGGGAAAAGACTCCTCCGGCGTTTGAATCGTGCCAGTACCTTAGCAGGTTGGAGACCTGAAATCTATTCAATGTTACTCACATATCAAAGGGTGGGGTGGTGAGGGCCTTGGTGGGGGGGAGGGTAACCCATGAATTCCTTTGGATGGAGTGGTGATGGAAGCACAAGTTCAGGCAAATCCAAACAGGCTGTTGCTCAGATCATTTCGCCGGATCAGCCCCGATGGATCGGGGCGGCCTACAACGCTGAATCATGCGGTTATGTTGTAGGCCCGGTGCCCTCACCGGGCGCTTCAGCGTTTGAGCAACAGCCTGCAAACAAATGCCCCCGCCACAAGAACGTGGCGGGGCTATCAACTCAACTAAATCACTCCGCCGCGAATCCGGGCTATCTTCCGCCGGCGGAGCCATCCTGCTGGGATTGGTTCAGGAACTCCGTCACTGCGTTTTCATAAAGCGGGGGATCGGTTCGGAAGGCCTCGCCGTGGCGGGCGCGCGGCACTTCGAGGAACATCTTGTACCCTGCGTTGGCCCGATGAAACAGCCCGAGCGCGATGCTGGGAGGCATGCGGTTGTCGGCGCCCCCTGAAACAAATAGGATCGGGCGGTCGCCAATCTGATGCACCGCCTCCTCGAGGTCAAGGGCGTCCGCATCAAAATGCGCGAAACGCTCAACCAGCCAGATCGCCGTCATGGGGATCGGGAACCGGGGAAGGTGGAGAAAGAGCTTCAGATGGTGGTAGGCGGTGTCGCGAAGCGTCAGAAAAGTGCTGTCGCAAATCACTCCATCAATGGCCGGCGTTTCTTTGGCCGCCATGAGCGCCGCCGCCGCGCCCATGGAGACCCCCCAAAGAATGACGGGCCTCGCCTGGGGATCGAGCCTGGTGGCTTCCTTTACAGCAGCCTCCACATCCAGCCGCTCGTAATACCCCATGGAAGTAACTGTCCCCCCACTCGCGCCGGAGTGGCGAAGATCAAAGAGAAGGCCGTCGTAGCCCAACCGGTGCACAAACATTGCCTGCCGCAATAATTCCACCCGGGTTCGATTCAAGCCGTGCACGAAGACGAACGTTCCCATGGCATGCTCGGCCGGCACGAACCACCCCTTAAGCGGAATGCCATCCGAGGAGTTGAATTCAATCTGGCGATAGTCAACGTGGTAGGTGGCGGGTGTTTGGCCATCGTCCTTGTCAGGATAATGGTAGCGACGGTGGGTCACCACCGAAGCGAGAAAGTAGGGCACGTAGGCGAGGAAGAAAAAGGCTACTGCCCCGGTGAGAACAATCAAAGACCACTTGAGGATCCTCTTCCAGCGCTTCCTGGGTTTTTCGGCCAATGAATTCTCCACGGTTCTTGAGATAGAGCCAGATTAATCCGGAAACGGAGGGTTCGGCAAGAGGTTCGTGAAAGAATTTGAGGTGTCGATAGAGATTATAAATTTCGGTCGGGGGATACTGATCTAATCCCTATTCGCGTCAACTGCGGCGGTATGGATATTTCATTTCACGGCCTCTCTCCATCAATGGGAAGGCAGGACCTGAACAATCCGCCAGCTCCCGCTGGCGGTATTCACGGAGTCACGCCGTCCTTGCAGTAGGCAGGACTTGAAATTACCACCGACTACCATCGGTGGGATTAATTCCCCCACTCAATTCTCCGGCAATCAGCGAAGCCCGGATCTAGGCCCTGGAATTCAAAGATGTCACCCCTGCCGGGGCTTAAAGTATCGGGGTGAGGCCGGCATGACTACAAATAGGCCACTCCTATCGGAGTTGGTTCTTCGAGGGTATCAAAGCCATTGCAGGAATCGAAGGCGTACCGTAGGGATCCGTGGGGGCAGCCCTGTACCTACATCAATCGCACACATCGCAAAGAGCGCAAGGTATGCGGCACCCGGCGTTTTCATCTCCTGAGTTCCTGGCTTCCTAATCATTTCCTTGGGAGTTCCAGCACAATTAGGGCCGGCGAGGCGCTAATGGGATCCTTTCGGCACGCTGATGAGGGAGGACGCTGAACCCGCTGCGACCGCATTCGGCTCTTCGAGGTAATGCGCCAGGAGCCACACCACGACGAGGGTAAAAATCGTGCACAGCGCAGCAACGCCGGAGTATCCCCAATGTACGTAAAGAACTCCTCCCAGGAAGGCCGAACTCGCGATCCCGAGTTGGGAAAAAATGTTACGAAGCGCGATGAAAGAACCACGCTCACGTTCCTCCACCAGTTCACTGATCAGGGCGGTTATGGGCCCCTGCCGGAACGCGGCGCTTAAACTCAAGAATCCGAAGACCACAAAAAGCAGGACCCCCCAGTGAAGCAGGGGCACCAGCATCATCGAAAGCGCCAGCAGCACATTGCTGGCGATCGAGACGCGGCGTTTCCCCCAACGGTCGGCCAGGATTCCACCCAGGGGAGCCCCGATGAACGACACCACCCCGCTCAAGAGAAAGATAATGCCAATCAATCGCACCGGCACCTGGAAGGTGGTGTGAAGCCACACCCCGATGTAGGTGATCAACCCCACGATTCCCCCGGAAACGAAAAACGCCATGACCACGGCGGCCAGCAAATCGCGTCTTGAAAGGAACGTCCCGAATGACTTGATCCGCGCGCGAAGGAACATCGCATCAGTTTCACCGTATTCGAATTCCATTTTCCGCACGGGCAGATAGATCCAGTTCGAAAGAGCAATCAAAAGGGCGATCACTGCGATTCCCGGAAAAATAGTGCGCCATTCAAACTGATCGGCCGCCAGCGATCCAAGCGGAACCCCCAGGATCAAGGCCGCAAAATAGGCCGAAGAGATCGTCCCGATGGCCCGGCCCCGGATCTCGTAAGGAAAAATGTCGCTCGCCAGGGCAATCGTGCAGGTCGAGATCGCTCCGGCGCAGAGTCCCACCAGGAAACGCAATACGAGGAGTATGCCAAAAGAGGAGACCCAGTGAATCAGGAGCGAAAATACCGCGAAAGCCAGGGCCGAGCCGATGAGAAATACCCTCCGTCCATAGTGATCGGACAGGGCCCCCGAAACCAGCGAGCTCAAGGCGGCCGCCACCGAGTAGGCCACGACGAGCGTCCCAACCACGGTTACATCCACGTGAAAGGATTTCTGAATGAGGGGGAGCAGCGGCGAGATGAGCTGGTTGTCAACCAGCCCGAGAAAGAGGAGCAGGAACAGATTTACCATCACTGCCCATTGAGTTTTCTTGCTCATGGATTAAACAGAGCTTTCAGAGAGGGACCCCCCCATCGCTCGCCCTTCCTGGGATGTCCCAAGCCCCATTCCAATCCACTCCGGGCTTGAGATCATCATGTCGTACTGATTCCATGTCGAAAAGCCTAAGACTTGTGCTCCGCTGCCGGCCCGCCTCCATGCTGAAGCCCTTCAAAGTGATTCAGCTCCAGGCGGACAGCAAGCCGGTCGGTTTGGTCAATGACCGCTGCGGCATTGATCCCGATCGCGATGGCAATGGCATCGCTGATTTCGTGTTTGGTCGCTCCACTCTGAAGAGCCTTCTTAACATGGCCGTCGAGACATCCTTCGCACCGGGCCAGGAGTGATGCGGCAATCGAGATCAGCTCCTTGGTTTTGAAATCCAGAGAGCTGGGCCGGTAGGCTTCCTTGTAAAACTCGTAGTAAATGTCGCGCAGCTTCGGTTCAAGCATGCTGAGCGAGGCGGGGATGAACTTGTTTTTCCCCCGCGGGGGTTTGTTCTTTTGAGGCATTGCTCTATTCCTCCCAATTGTCGAGAGATTTCTTACCAGGCATGACGCCCATGATGATTCCTTAAATTAGGATAAGCGACTAAACCAACGCAACCCAACTGGGCATCGTCGCTGGAAGGCGGCGATGCTTTTCCTGCGAGCAAATCGGCAAGGAGTGGCTTCAATACTGTAGCAGAGTGTCTACCGCCAGAGTGTAATAATTTGCAAAAGTTGTTGGCGTCAAGACTGGTTACTATCAGGCCGGGGAATCAGACCGTACCGCGGGGCACCTGGCGTTCCACGTGAATGGCACATGTTTCCTTCCTCTTCCTCATCCGGACAAGCTGAAACAAAACCCAGATTCTATTAGGAAACCATGAAACCCGGGAATCGGTTTTCGATTGAAGGCTCGCCGCGGCGGGATCATCAGATTCTCTTCCGATTGAAGGTTTTCAACTTCCTGTCTTCCTGGCCTCCTAATGATAAGTTTTTTTGCCCCTGCCGGCACAAATTCTGTTGAAAGGCGCCTAAAACTCAGACTCGGGCCGCAAAGGGCCATTCCCGGCGGCGAGCCGCACGAAGAAAGAAGATGAGCACCCCTGCCGCGGTAATGGTCAATGCATAGAAGACGAACCTCATTTCGCTCGCCCGCGAGAAGAGGATAAACACCCATCCCCCCAGTGCAATGACGGCCGGGATGGGATAAAGCCACATCCGAAATGGCCGCTTCAAATCCGGCCGCCGGCGCCTCAGCATCATGACCCCGAGGGTCTGGCTCAGGAATTGGATTACAACACGGATAATCACCAGGGCCGAAATGACGTCGGTAAGTTTTTTCAAGCTGAAGAAGGCTGCAACGACCCCCAGAAAAATCAGCGACAGGTAAGGAAATGCGTGGCGGGGGTGGAGCCGGGCAAACCCTTTGAAGAAATCGCCCCGCACGGCAGCGGCATAAGGGATTCGTGAATATCCCAGCAGCAATGAGAACACGGAGGCAAAGGCCGTCCACATGACCAGCACGGTGATGACCTGGGCAGCGCGGTGGCCGTAAAGTCGCTCCATAAAAATTGAAGCGATGAAATTGTGCGTGTGGTTCGGATCCGCCACCATTGCGACCGCCTCCCGCCAGGGGATCACGCTGATGACGGAGAGGTTCATCAGCAAGTAGATTGCCGCCACCGCCGCGATGGACAGAAGGACGGCGCGAGGAATGGTCCGGCCGGGATCGCGTACTTCATCTCCCAGGAAGCAGATGTTGTAGTACCCCCAATAATCGTACACCGCGAATCGGGAAGCGAGTGCCAGCCCGAGAAAAAACTCCTTCGACAGTTGGAAGGCATGGGGGGGAAAATCAAGAACCTGCCGGGCATTAAAATGGCCCAGGCCCGCCACCACCATCCACCCCACGGTCAAGATCACGCCGCCCCACAACAGAAGGGAGAGTTTCCCGATGGCGGTGATTTTCCGGTACAGCAGGATTACGGTGAAAACCACCACGCCCACCGCCACCAGTTTGCCTTCAAGTGGTGTCATGCCCTGCCACAGGAAGGCGGTGTACTGAGAAAAGCCAATCGCGCCGGACGCCACAGACAAAGGCGCGCTAAAGAGGATCATCCAGATGAACAGGAAGGACATGAGGCGTCCCCATCGATCCGGCCCGTACGCCTCGCGTAAGTAAAGGTACGAACCACCGGACCCGGGAAGCGCGGCTCCGAATTCCGCCCAGACCAGCCCGTCACACATCGAGATTACGGCGCCAAAAATCCAGCCCAGCATCGCCTGGGGGCCGCCCATGGCCGCCAGGATCGCCGGCAGCGTGATGAACGGACCCACGCCGACCATGTCAATCATGTTCAGCGTCGTGGCCTGCCACAGGCCGATGCCACGAATCATCACGGGAGAAGTGTTTGGGGAGACAGACATGAAGTAAAGAATGTTGAGTAGAACGGATTCCCTGTCGGGGGTTAAGGAGCCTGAAGCCCGGTGAATCGGGCCGGGGACTTTCCCGCCTGCGCGCGTGAAAGAGAAATGAGGTTCGCGAAGATGCGGTACGCGCCACTCACTCCCGCGGGAAACTGGCGAAACCAGGAAAAGCCGGTATACACAAAGCTTCCCTTTCCGAACCGCGCATACAGCATTCCGCCGAATTGCTCCTTCTCGCCGGGATCGTGAGAGGCCAACAGAGGGGTGTAATGCTCCTCCCAGGATCTCATGAAATTGAGACCGCGTTCCTGTACCCAGCCGTCGAAGTCCTTTTCTGTAATCACATTGGGAAAGGTGAAGATGGGATTTTTGGGCACCAGGATGCGAACAGGGGCTCCCTCGTCCACGATGCGAGCATAATCATCTGCGCCGGGCTCGGCTTCGTGGGCCGGATGTCTCGTGGAGGGCCTCTCCCGGACCACCTCGTCACGTTGCCAGCGCAGCAGGGGGTACGGGCCAAATTGGCGTGCAGGATCCGCGAACGACACAATCTTCTCGGCTGTCTGCGGGCCTTTGAATTCTTCCAGCTCCTTCAACAAAGCTACCCTCTGGGCGGTCTGTTCCTCTTTTTCCGGAGAATCGGTTTCGATGCGGCGGACTCGGGCCGGGTCCAGGCCAAAGGACGCGGAGTTGTATTGCACAATCAACGTGCCACCATTCTTGACATAGTCCATCAGGCGTCCGTTGTTTTGATCCAGATCGCGGCGTACATCATAGGCGCGAATCCCGGTGATGATCGCATCGAAACCACCCAACGTCCCGATGGCGAGGGCTTGTTCATCGAGCAATGTGACGCTGACTCCCATCTGGTCCAGCCCCTCCGGGATACGATCCCCGGTTCCCATGATGTATCCGACCTTAAGTCCCGGGGAAAGCTTGAGAGGCGTGATATGGGCAACGGTGCGTGCGAGCCGATAGAAATTCTGTTCCTGGATGTGGGGATAGGAAATCCTCTGGAACCCCCGCGAGAAATTTTCTTTCCCCACCGTGGCCACTGCAAGGATGGGATAGTCTCCCGTGGACGGACGGGGAGGAATGCGCAGCACGAATTTCTTTAGGACTACCTGTCCTTTTCCCGCTGTCGAAAAGGCCGTGGCGATGGGTGATGAGGTCCAGCCCCGCGGTAGGATCAGTTTGACCACGCCATCGACTTTCTCTGTGCCCTCACTTTCAAGGCGCACGAAGATATTCTTGGACTGTGACAGGGCCGAGCTGGCGATGATCAATTCTTCGGGAAGGCTAGAGACTGAAAGGGCCGGGATCACTTTGAAGCTCTCGCGCCGTTCCCCATAGCGCGGGTCCACTTTCACATACTCGAGCGGCCGTACGATCTGATAGATTGCGCCCGAGGGGTCCTCGGCCACGCGAAAGGTGGCCACAAAAGAGAGCTCGGGCGGGTCTTCGGCGCGTCCCACGAGGGCCTGATTTGCGATGGCGTATCGATCCCCTACTCGCGGCAGCCGCAGCCAGTAAACTTCCGTCAGCAGCGCGGTGGGGGAAGCGGCGGCGGAGAATTTCCACACCATTTTTTCGTTGTATCGCAATGGCTTCAGATCGCCCGTGGCTTTCTCAACCGTCCAGTCCCGACGCGGCTCGGCCTCAATGGTCACGGGATCAACGCGGACATCGCTTCGATTCAATAGAGTGGCTGTGATCTTGACGCTGGAACCCGGGGTGAGCGAGGGCTGATCCGCCCGGACCTCAAGGGTCATTCCAAGCGCTGCAATGAGCGCTTCTGTAAAGTCCTCCTCTTTGGATCTCAAATGCTCTGCCAGGTCGAACTGGCGCGTCTCACTGAGCGCACTCGATAAAACCTGTTTGCGCAACGACCTCAATGCATCAATCCCTCTGACCAAGAGGGACACGCTGGCTGAAGGATGCTCATCGCTGGCATGATCGGCAATCTCCCGGGCGAGCGAGTCAATCGCGGTCAGCCCAGCGGAGAGGAACGGCGCTCGTTCCAGATCTCCTCCCGCCAGGGAAGCCCAATCTGGGATGCGAGCCTGCAATCCTTTTTGAAAGGTCTTTTGGGCATCAGCGGGTTCAGTGGAAGTGGGCGAGGGGAGCGACGCTGAAGAGGCGATCAGCTCGAGATAAACAGGATGGGGGCCCATCCTCTGTTCCGCGCCCTGGCCTTGGGACTGGTGCAGGCTCCGGCCCATGGCCGCAATTTCAGTCAGCGATTTTCCAAGATGCGGGCTGAACTGCCCCACGGCGACCGAAAAGCTGCCGGGCTCGTGGGGGTCGCGCCCCGTGACATAAAGTCTCTGAGCCTGCCACGGATGTAACCCCTGCGCCAGCTGCTCGGGAAATTGGTTGGGATCTGCCGCTGCGCGAAACGCCTCCGGGGTCAGAATTCCGATGGCTTGATGATGTCCATGCCCGTCCTCCGTCGTACCTCGCCAAACGGAGATAATGATGTCCGGCCGGTAACGCCGGATAACGCGAACCATATCGCCCAACACCACATCCCGCCCCCATTTCTCAAAGGCTTCTTTCGGATCCTTTGAGAACCCGAAGTCGTAGGCCCGGGTAAAGAACTGTTGACAGTGGTCATATCCGCGGGCCGCCAACATTTCCTCCGTCCGGAGGATTCCCAAACTGTCGAACAATTCGGGCCCGATCAGGTTCTGTCCCCCTTCTCCTCGCGTGGCCGACAGGTAGGCGCACTGCACAAACTGATCCTGCGAGAGATAGGCCAGGAGGGCACTGTTCTCGTCATCGGGATGTGCACCCGTCATCAGAACGCGCGTCGCCCTTGGCAAATCGTGGGCCCGCTCAAAGAAGGTCGTGGCTTCCTGAGCCAGTGCAATCTGGCCCGAGAGCAGGAGGATACTGCACAGAGCCCAAACCTGGTAAAACCCACTACGCGGTCCCGGGAGGCTTGTTCGGCGAGACGAGCGCCCCCACCGTCCGGAAGGCAGCACACAAGCTTTGGTCATGAGCATTGGTGAATTCCTGGAGGCATCAGATATGACCATGGACAACTAAGAATGGTCCCCTGCGGAATCCGGGGCTCACCTTCGGCCCTCTCGAATCTTCCCGGCAACGAAGTACACTAACAAAAGGACGACGCACGCGGCCACGGACGTGTATAACGGCGTCAGAATAATGTGTTTCATGAGAATATGTTGGGCATCACTCACGTTCAGGTTGTGATGTCGGTAATGCGTCTCCAGGGATGCGTAAGTGCTCAACAGCGTCGCAATCAAGGTCATGAACCCGTTAACGTAGCCCAACGCAAATCCCGCCCCGAGCAATCGGTACAATGGCCCTCCCACCTCTCGTGTCATTGCCACCCCGAGATAGACGGCGAGGACATACACAAACACTGTTGAACTAAAGAATTGCGTGACTTGTTTCGGGATCCCGGCAACCTCCAGGGCAAACCGCAAAGGGGTGGTTACAATCAGGATCACCATCGGCCACTGCAACCACTCGAGCAAGCTTTTCTCGTCATCCATGAAAGGGGCCATAAGGGCAGCAATTCAGCTGTCAGCGCTCAGCTAAGGACCGTCCACGGTAAGTCATTAACCTTCTGAGCTTAAGGGACCTGATTTGTATAGGCTTACTTGGCCCCGATAGCTCTTAATTTAGCGGACTTGAACCAACACTCTGACCGCTGAAAGCTGATGGCTGACTGCTGATCGCTGATAGCTGACCGCTGTGATCGCTGATAGCTTCTTTCCCTTACTACGTACCCGTGCTGCTATAGTTTCTTTCCCCTGCATGCCACATGACGAGGGCAAACCCGAAAAACACGGCCGCCACAACCGGGACCAAACAGTAAAACTGAGCATATTCATTCCGCCGGAGGAGTCTCACGGTGGGATAAAATGAAGCAAACGCAAAGGGGATTATCCAGCTCAAGAGGAACTGGAGAAACCCGTTGTAAATGGAAAGAGGATACCGGCCGAATGCCAACATATTATAAACCGGCGGGACGACCCCGACCTTGTCTTCAAAGAAGAAAGAAACACTGGTCAGAAGGAGGAAAATCGAGACATAAATGACGGCCCCGCAAATCACCATCACGATGCCCAGTGCTACATCCGCGGCGTGCCACTCCAGGTGGAGCTTGTGCGAACAGTAACCGATGACGAGCAGGCCGGTCACCGATTCCTGCGAAGATTCCAGCCGAAAGGCCTCGAAGAGCACCTGGAACATGGAGTGAATCGGCCGCAGCAGGATCCGGTCAAACTTGCCCTGGATAATGTAAGTTTCCCCGAACTGATAAAGGTTCAAGCTCAACACATTGAAGAGACCGAGGGGGATCAGGGAAAATCCGTACAGGAAGAGAAGTTCATAAAACGACCACCCCTTGAGACTGGGTATTTTTGAAAAGAGGACCAACACAAAACCAAATCCCAGCAGCGTCGCCGTGAAGGAGGTGCCGATGGCGATAAAGAAATCCGCCTTGTAGGCCATGCGGACTTTGGCGTATTGGGCAAAGTAATTGATGAACAAAATAAGATGTCGCTTCATGGAAAAAAGTCCAAAGTCCAAGGTCCAAAATCCAAAGTCAAAAAACAGTTCAAAGTTCCAGGTTCAAAGTTCTGAAAACCCAGTTCAAAGTTCAAAGTTAAAGGCCGTAATGCTTCTTCAAGTCTCTTGCTTCCCGCTTCTGGTCTCCGATTTCCGACCTCTGCCTTCCGACTTCCGGCCTCGGGCTTCCGGCGTTTGACCTCCGGCTTCTGGCCTCTGGCTTCTGACTTCAGACCTCCGACCTCCGACTTCTGACTTCTGGCTTCTGGCTTCGGTCCCATCGATGGAAATCAGTTCCAGGATGCACACTCATCCTCCCTGGATCGAGAGCCTGCGAATCGACCTCGCCCACCACCATTCTCCAAGAAAGAAGATGACAATGGCCCAGAAGAGTTGAATGGCCAGCAGTTCAAAGATCTTTCCACCCTGGACTTTTCCGAGATAAATCAGGACGGGTGTAAAACTGATATGCTGGAAGGGGAGATAAGAGAGCACCCGCTGAAAACTGCGCGGAAAAAACGATATCGGAATCAGCAGCCCCGAGAACAATTCCAACAGGAAATACTTGGCTCGCAGCAGGCCCTGGATTGACTTCAACCGGATGGCGCAGGTCCCGAAGATGAAGTTAATCGTGGCCACAATGAAAAAGGAGAGCACTGTGGAAATGAAGAAAGCGATGAAATGAACCCCACTCGACGGTCCGCTCACCGGAAACACCAGGGAAATCACCACGGCCGCGGGCGCGGTGAGCAGGAACAGGCGGAAACAGCTTTCGCCGAGTGACTGGGCGATCACGGACCACTGGACGTGGATGGGCTTGATAAGCGTCATCGAGATCTTTCCCTCCATGACGTCGTTGGCCATATCCTGGTCGATCGTACTGAAATAGAACGACCGGATAATCCAGCCGAGGGCAACATAAGTCACCATCTGTTTCAAGTTGAATCCTTCAATGTGGTCGCTGTTCAGAAAGATCGCCCGCCAGATAAAGTAATACACGGTGACGTTGATGAGATAGGTAATCACCCCGGTATAGTAGCGAAGCCGGTACGCCAGGATGTTCACAAATCCCACCCGTGCAAACTCGATGTAGGTTTTAAACCACGTCAGCATGTTGGGATCAAGTGTCCTGAATTCCAAAATCCGGAATTCCGGCTAATTCATTAATGAAGAAGCAGGATTCTAACACGAAAGGAAAGCGGGGGTGCGGGGAGATGGGGATTCTCCAACACCCCCGGGAAGGCAAAGACGGCGTCCCTGTCAATGCGGCAGGGTTCCGGCGCAGGGCATAACCATCGAACCCCGAGGGAGGTTTAAACATCAGCGCGGCAAGGCGAATTTCCCAATTGCGAGTGGCGTACCATTATCCGCAAAAAATTTCAAGGTCGCTGAGGTGGGCGCACCAATCTCCAGCAAAATGAACTGTGTTTGATACCCGCCTCCATCGGCGACCTGCGGAAAAACGATCGGCGCGGAGGGGGTTTGGAGAACATCGGCCACCGGAAACGTTGACATTAGAAATTCGTTCCTCGAGTTGGTCAGGGAGCGGAGGGTCAAAGCGACGAATGGGGTCACCGAACTCAAGTCCACGACTCCGGTAAAGCTATCCGGCAAGCCGGGGACCACCTGGCCAGCAAATTTTGCGTCGTGACCGTTGCTGTTGAGACTCATGGCACCGGTCCCAGCGGGTGTGCTCCCATCGGCCTGGAAAGCCCGGAAGGTCACTGTGACAGCCGAGTTGCCAGGTGCCGCGATCGCCACGCCGGTATCGTGGCCTCCTGATTTATCGACATAAATCCTGGCATGACTGGTGGGCGTCGCCGAGGGGATTCCCGTTTCGGACACGAGAACGCCGTTCTGAGAGAGGCTGAGGATTCCCGCGCCGATCGGGGTCGAACTCCCGTTGTCAGGTGTCAATTGAACCGAGCCGGTAACCGCGGAAGCGGGGGAGCCATCACTCGCCAGACGGAACAGCCCGCCTGGAGGGATACTGTATCGGAAGCTATCGGTGGGTGAAACGTCTCCCACCCGCCGGATTGCCTGAGAGTCACCCCCATTGTTAAAAAACTTCAACACCCCCGTTTCCGGGTTATTCGAGGTATTTAAGAGAATCACCGATGTTTGGTTTCCGTTCCCATCTGCAAAATGCGGAAAGAAGGTTTGACTCGAGGGGCCCGGAAGGGTCAGATCCGCGATCGGGGTGGTGGTAAGGAGCGTTTCACCGCGCTGATTTGTCGTCAATCGCAGCGCTACGATGGACAGCGGCTGGACACTGGAAATGTCCAGCGAGCCAAACTGGCTGGCTGATGAAAAGTTGGGAGGGAGATTGAAGTCTGGTGCCAACCCGTTCAACTCAGTAATGAACACGGCACGGTGTGCCTCCGGGGGGATCACCCCATTCCCCACTGCCAACTCATTCCCGTTTGCATCGCGGAGCCGAAACTGAACGTTGGCTGTCGTCCCACCCGGATTGACGAGGGCAATTCCGGTATTTACGCCGATGGTCCCGATCCCCTCCCGGTCGTCCTTTGCGGGAACGCCCGTGCGGAAATCAATAAACATTCGTGCCGTCGTTGTGGGCGGTGATATCGGGACCCCCGCCTCGCTGACGATGACGTTGTTCTGTCTCAAGCTAAAGACGGCGGTCCCGCTCACGGCATTGGTGGGACTTGTCGTCACCGTGGCATAACCCGCATGCACCAGATTGCCCTGCCCGGTCGTCGTGGTTGAAGCGGCCCCGCCACTGGGAACGGTCAGGTTGACCTGCGTATTTCCGCCGTTGGTCACATCCTGGGTAATGGCGAAAACCTGACCGGCGACCGACAAGGTTCCTACGCGTGAGAGCCCCTGCGAATTTGTCGCCACGGAGTAACTCACCGTTCCATTTCCACTCCCACTGCCTCCCGAAGTAACATTGATCCATGACACGCTGCTGGCGGCTGACCATGTGCACCCGGACGCCGCGCTCACAGCAACAGTTCCTGTCCCGCCGCCGCTGTTAAAGGACTGGGTCGCAGGAGAAATCGAATACCCACAGCCCAAGTTGCCGGAGACGAGACGACTCACCTGGCCGCCCAAACCGGCCACATAGATTTCCCCCGCCTCATCTTCTCCGAAGGATGAAATGTTCAACCCGCTGTTGAGCAAAACGGTCTGCGTCCCACTGTTCAACATCACAATCTCACCGGAGCAAAAATCGGCAAAGAGATACACCCCTGCCGGAAGGCTCCCCCGGGTCCCCCGGTAGACGTATCCCCCCGTGATCGAACACCTGGATGCAACCGCGGGAGACGTCTGAGCATGGGGGTATTCGGCGATCGGAAAGGTGAAACCGCTTGTGTTAGCGCACAAGGCCGGATCATTGTTGGTGCAATGATTCCCTTCAAAGATGCGCCAGCCATAATTGCCTCCAATCGTCACGATGTCGACCTCTTCCCAGTGGTCCTGGCCAACATCGCCCACAAACAGCTGTCCCGTGCCCCGGTCAAACGAGAACCGGAACGGATTACGCATCCCCACCGAAAAAATCTCAGACCTCCCCCCACCCGAAAAGAAGGGATTGCCGGGCGGCGACGAGTAAGGCACGGAGCCGTTCGGATGGTCGACATCAATGCGAAGGATCTTGCCGAGAAGCTCATTGGTGTTCTGAGCCCGGTTGCCGGGGTCGTTCCCCGAACCGCCGTCCCCCATCCCGATGTAAAGAAATCCATCCGGCCCAAACGCGACCATCCCTCCGTTATGATTCACGAATGGCTGTGCGATGATCAGCAGGATCTTCTCCACGGGATCCGCTACATTCGCATCCGAAACCGAGGCATGATACTCCGCGATGACCGTGGCCCCGTCGCCCGCTCGCGTGTAGTCAACGAAGAAACGCCGGTTCGTAAAGAACTGCGGATGAAACGCAAGCCCCAGCAGGCCCTGCTCTCCGCCGAAGACCTCCTTGGAGGAAATATCAAGAAAAACACTGGGTGAGGAAGCTCCCGGCTGTAATACCTTGATACGTCCTCCCTGCTCCACGACGAAGAGCCGGTTACTCCCATCCTGAGAACTGGTCACAAACAGCGGGTTGCTCAATCCGGTCAACACCGGCACTAGTTGGAGGGGGGCCAGTACAGGACCTGCGCCTGCGGTCTCCCCGAAATTCCGGTCAGCATGGATAAAAATGACCCCCATCAGGGACAAAGTTATGAATAATCCGAAAAGTGGCTTGTTCATGGACATTCCTCCGGCCATTGATTTCGCCTCCAAGGTGTCGCAGCGCTGGAAGAGGAGGGAATTCTTCCACCCCCCTGCCTCAGGGCGTTCCTGGCCAGGCCTTGTCACCAACCAAGGCTACCCGCATGGTTTTGATTTGGAATTTAGGCAGGGCCATTATAACGCCTTTCAAGTTCTCTGCCATCCAAGAACGTTCGAAGGGTGAAGGAGTGAACCCAGGCTCGGGAATTGCGATGGCGCGGCCCGGAAAAAACGAATTAGGATCTCGTGAGCGAAGAGGCGTCTATCTCTCTGCTCCCTGCGCTCAATTCGGCGCGACCAGCGCTTCACTGCCCTGGGTATAAATCTTTTTGACTATTTCTTCGATGGATTCTTCTTCAATCAGGATGTCTCGCACCTCGAGGGTGTTGACAATCTGGCGGAGGATTTCTTCGGAGGGGATGCTATTGCGGTCATAGAGGATCCGGCACTTCAACTCGTCCACGGGTTCGAGTTTCAAACCATTGGAAGCGGCACTTGAGGCCGGCGGATGGTTCTGTGCCAGTGTGGCTAAGGCGGCATTCAAGTGGTCAATCTTGGGAATTTCAGCCTTGTCCTTGAGATAAAGTGTTATCTGGTTAATCTTTCCGAGGCGGCGTTTGATTTCCTCCAGCGAACCATCAAAAAGAATCTTCCCGTGATCAATGATCATGATTCGCTTGCAAAGTTCCTCGATGTCCGCCAAGTCATGCGTCGTCAGGAGGACCGTCGTCTGAAATTGTGGATTGATCGTTTTCAAAAACTCCCGGATGCTTTCCTTGGCCACGACGTCAAGGCCGATGGTTGGTTCATCGAGAAACAGCAGGGGTGGATTGTGCAACAAGGAAGCCGCCAGGTCGCAGCGCATCCGCTCGCCGAGCGACAGCTTCCGGACGGGGGTATGGAGGAAATCTCCCAGGCGCAGGATTTCGTTGAACAATGCCATGCGGGCATCGAAATCCTTTTGCGAGACGTCGTAGATTCGCCGCAACAGCTTGAAGGATTCAATGACAGCGATATCCCACCACAGCTGCGTTCGCTGGCCGAACACCACTCCGATGGTCTTGGTGTAATGCTTGCGGTCCCGGTGCGGGACAAAACCGTTCACCTCGATCTTTCCCGTTGAAGGGACCAGGATACCGGTCAGCATCTTGATGGTCGTCGATTTTCCCGCCCCGTTTGGACCGATATAGCCAACCATTTCTCCTGTTGCAATGTCAAATGAGATGTCGTCGACGGCTTTGACCTGATGGTATGTCCGTGCGAACAGGTCCTTGAGCGCTCCCGCGACGCCTTCGCGGCGTTTGAAGGTTCGAAAGTACTTGCACAGCCCGTTCACGTGGACAATCGTGTCGCTCATCGGGGTTCCATCGGTTCGAAGCGAACGCGGAAGAATTGAATATGCTCCAAGACGGTTGGATTCTAACAGAGGCGGGGAAGAGGGGCAATTCGCCGGGCAACGGGGGGCAAATTCTTTTCTTGAATTCCCAATCGAGGCTGCGGAGGAAGACGCCGGTTTCGAGTTTGGTGAAATCGTGGAGGGTGTGATTAAATCGGTTCTCATGAGAACACATTCTGCTGGCCCGGCCAAGGGACACAACTCCCGATGGATCGTCAACTGGACGTTGGTAGTGATATGCGGCTTGGCTGCCCTTGCTGCCGGCGGCCAGACCGATCCCCACTCGAGTTCAGCAGAAAAGGCGGCCCGGGTGAACGCCATCTTCCAATCGCTGCAGGCGAAGCCGCCCGAGGCCAAACATCCCCCCAGGGACTCGACGATCCAAATCACTGAAGATGAGTTGAATGCCTACCTCGAGCAGGAATACCGGAAGAAACCGCACAGCGGAATGAAATCCGCCTCCGTGAAATTATTCGATGGTGACCGGGTAGCAGCGGATTCGATCGTCGATGTGGACGAGATTAAGGGTGATAATTCCATGGGGTTGAAGATGCTCACCTGGCTGATGAGCGGCAACCAAATGCTCCACGCGGAAGCCCGGCTGATATTCAAGGACAATACCGTCGCCTATGAGCTGGAACGCGCGCAGTTGAATGGGGTCACCTTGCCCAATGTCCTCGTGGAAAAACTCATCGAGGTGTTAGCCCGCAGGCAGTCACAGAAAATTGATGTGACCAAGCCTATCCCGCTCTCCGATTCCATCAAACACGTAGAGATCAACCGTGGATTGCTGATTATCCAGACATGAGGAATGCGAGTGAGGTGGGGCAGACGTCCCGTCTGCCTGGTTCCTAGATTTTCCCTGAGACCGGGGAGAAATCCAGTGGGGCAGACGTCCCGTCTGCCTGTTCCCCGGATTTCCCCTGAACGCGGGGAGAAATTCCCGTGAGATGGGTTCCCCCCCTCATCGCTCAATGCGCGTCTCGCGCTGTTTTCCCATTCGATGAATGAAATAAACCAAAACGCCCGTCAGCAACCAGAGAAGGCCGATCAGGATCGCGCGCCGGGACAGATAGAACAATTCTCCGATCACCCCGAGCAGGGCCAGAAAGGTCAGCACCGGCTGCCCCGCCACTGAAAACGGAATCCGGAATGGCCGTTCCTGATCTGGTCTCCGGTGCCGCAAGATCACGACCGAGAGATTGACGAACACAAAGACAATCAAGGCCGCGAAAACGCCCGCGGAAGCAACTACAGCGATGTTGCCGATGGCAGTCAAGGCGACTCCGAGCGCGCCTAGAATGAGGGTCGCAACGGAAGGGGAGTGAAACCGCGGATGTATGGAGGCGAGGAATCCCGGCAGACGGCCATCCCTTGCCATGGCCAGACCGACGCGCGGCGCCCCGATCAGGCAGCCCATTCCTGATGTCGCCGTAGCCGCCATACCCGCGAGCGCGATGAAGGCAGGCGCCATCCAGGCGAAAAACGATTTCGTGGAAAGGGCGGCTCGCATCGCCGTGGCCAGCGGGGCATCCAGTTTCGGCAAGAGGTGCCAGTCTACTACGCGAACGCTCGTCCAGCCCACCAGGGTATAGAGGAACACCACGGTGAGGATCGAGGTGACTGTCGCGAGGGGGACATCCCGTCGTGGATTCTTTGCTTCTTCGGCGAGGGTACAAATGGCATCGATGTGCGTTTGCCCGAACGCCACAATGGCCGCCGCCGCGATGACTCCGGCCATCCCCAGCGGCATAAAAGGGGTTTGGTAAATAGGTGCGGCCATGCGCGCGGTCTTGAGCCCAAGAACAATAAAAACTGCGAGGGCCAGTATTTTGACGAAGACCAGCACGTTGATCACGTGCTTGGAAAGCGTCAGCCCCAGGTAAAGCAGGACGGTTGTCAGCGCGCCCAACAAGGCGGCCCAGGCCTGCAGGGACAATCCGGGATACACGAACCGTGCGTACAAGCCGAAACCGAGCCAGACGGCCGCGCCAATGATCACGTACTGAGTCATCAGGGTCCATCCCACCACGACAGACACGAATTCTCCCAGTCGAGGCGAGAGTGTTGTAAACGCTTCCCGGCAATAAACATAGGAGGCCCCGGCATTCGGATACATCGCAGCCAGCTCTGAAAAACCCAGGGCGGTCAAGGTGGCAACACTGCCGGCAATCAGGAAACTGAGGAAGAGCGCCGGACCCGCCGGCCCCGCGGCGATGCCGGTCAGGACAAAGATGCCCGCACCAATCAGCGAGGCCACGCCAATCGACCACAAATCAAAAAAGGAAAGTCTTCTTGAAAGAGCAGGCCGCGGCGCGGGTAAAGATTCTTGCGAGGCCGTGTGCGACGATGGGGCGCTCTCATTATTCATAATTCATGTGAGGCTGAGATCCCGATGGCCGGAGGGTTCCAATGGAAATTCAATTTCATTGTATCAACCCCGGCGTCGAGGTGGAAGCAAAATGGAAACGCGAACCAGGAAGAAACAAAAAAACCGATGCGGGACAAGGGAATCCGCACCGGTTCGCATCGACGCACAGCATAGAGTTGAGGCAGAATCAGCTCTGCATGCGACGATCAAGGTGGTTCAAACAATCCGTCCCCGCCGGATGAAGCGGAATCTCCGACTCCTGTGCTCCCCGACACCGGGACGTGCCCGCCATGGATCAGGCCACGCGGCGATTCAAGGCGGCATTCAATGCCTTCTCGTTGATCTTCACCTTGCCCTCGCGCAACGCGCGGGCGAGCAGCTCTTCCTGGAAGGATTGAAAGGCATTGCCCCGCTTTTGCTCCTGCAGGGCTTCGGTGGTGGCCGCCCTGGCCTTATCAAATTCCTCGGGCTTCACTTCTTCTTTCGCCTTGAGTCGGAACACCACGAATTTGTTCCGGAGCTTGAAGGAGCTCGAGGTCTCGCCTTCCTTCATGCCAAAAGCCACACTGCTGATGTCCCGGGTGTCGCCCAGTTTCTTATCCGTGGCGTTCCGCTTGAAGGGTTCCGAGGTCTCGGCCTTGAATCCCGCCGATCTGGCGGAAGCCGAAAAATCCCGTGCCGAAGCCGCTGCCTTGGCAAAGGCCTCCGCTTTCTTCTCGGCCAACACCGCTGCCTGTTCGTCCTTAAACGCTTTCTCAACCCGGGCACGGACCTCCGAGAGTTCGGGCGAGTGCGGCGCCTTGATCTCCACCACCTCGGGAACCGCGAAACCCGAGGTGACGCGGACGGACTGTCCGACCTTGTTCAGAGGGGTCCCAAAAACTCTCTTTTCAAAGTCTGGATTGCTGCCGACCTCCGGCACCGTGTCGCCGACCGCGAACAGGGGCGTTTCGTAAATCTCCGCGCCAAACTGTTTTGCAATCGCGTCGAGATCCGTTGGCTTGGAGGAGGCAGCCGCATAGATCTGATCGGCCAGGGCGCTGCCCTCACGATCCGCCTTTTGTGCCATGAGGGTCGGCCGGATCTGCTCCTTCGCCTCCTCGAAACTCATCGTGTGCGCCCCCTGATGTTCCATCGCCTTGATGATATGAAAACCAAAGCGGGTGGTGACCAGATCACTGACGGCACCCACGCCCAGTGAAAGCGCCACTTGTTTGAACTCGGGAACGAACGGGGTGCTCTCGTCCACCCAGCCCAGCGCCCCACCGGACGCTTTGGTGCCGGGGTCTTCAGAGTACTCTTTCGCCAATTGAACAAAATCGGCTCCCGCCCGGGCCTTTGCCAGCACCTCGAGTGCCCTTTGCCGGACCTTCTCGACTTCCTCTGGCGACTTGCCGGTCGTACTTAAGAGAATGTGGTTGACCCGGGTGCGGTCGTTGATGAAATACCGGATGCGGTTTTGATCGTAATACTGTCGCAGGTCCGCATCCGTAATCTTCAAATTGGCTCGGATCTTGGCCATGTTGACAAGAATATATTTTGACCGGCGTTGTTCCGAGGTCATGAATTTCTGTTTGTTGGCTTCGTAATATTTCTTCAGTCCCGCCTCGTCCACCGGGGCCGATTTCTCGATCTCCACGGGGTCGAATAACACGTAATCGAGCGTGACCTTTTCATTGTTGTTGCGATACGACTGGGCCACTTCCTCCGGCGTCACAAGGATGGAATCCGTAATCAAGTGGCGGAGTTTCTCGATCAGGATTTGGTCGCGCTCGCTGGCCTCGAATTCCTCGACCGACATCCCGCTCTGTTGAATGACGCGGCTATACACCTGCATGTTCACCCCACCCCCCATTTGCTGGAACAGGGGATAAGAAAGAATTCTCTCTTTCAGCTCGCGGTCGCTCGCGTCCAGTCCGAAGGTCTTCGCCTCTTGAATCAGCAGCTTCTGCGTAATCAGCTGGTCGAGCAACTGCCGGGGCACCCCCACCTTTTTCAAGAACTCAATATCATTGGGGTAGTTGGAACTCTTCAGAAAGCGTCTGAAGGTGGCAACAAAGTCGCCCGTGGAGACTTCAGTTTTCCCTACCTGGGCAATTGTCGCGCTGGAACTGGCGTCGCTGACCGCGGTCGGCGCCGGGATAAAAAAGACCACCATGCCCAACGCCATGATGCCCGTGATGAAACCCAGAATCCATTTCATCGCGGTTTTTTGTTTACGGAACAGATCAAGCATGAATAATTACTCCTTCCCAAACAAGGAATTATATTCGACAACTTCTGAATCCTCAATGTGATTTTTGCCAGTTCTTCAGCCACCAATACCACCGACCATTTCTATCCGGTTGGTGCAAGCATGATTTTGAGAGGCGAGACGGTTAGCGAGGAAGAAATTGAACCATGGTTCTTTTTTGAAACATGACTTTTTGTCCCGGTTTCCCCTCCAGAAAATGGAAGGGAGGCCCAGGGAGGCCCCCCACTTAAAAAGGTTGAACTTGTGCATTGTCTATGCTAATTTATGTTTTTTCAGGGGGTTCGAGGCACCCGGAGTTGAGGGATTGGAAATCGCACGCTTCCGAAAAATGAGTTTTCTGGCTCCCGAGTTTTGGCGCGAGAAAAAAATGTGTGCTCAATGTCGGAGGATTCGAATTCGGGTTTTTTGAGTTTCTTATTTATCTCATCTTGTGATAATCAAAATGCCCTTTTCATTTGACAGGAGACGAGTCAGCATTCACGTCGATCGACGTACCTTCTTCAATTGAAGTCAATCCCATACTGGTCCACTTGTCCGTTCCCAAATAGCTAAAGTTTATCCGATTTAAACCGTTAAGATAAGAGGAGGGAGATAACGTGTCAACCCTCGGGAGAGGCTACGCCCTCCGGTCCCGGGCGACGTAGGTCGACTGGGATTGCAGCTTTGACAGGTTGCTCTTGTGATTCAGTGGTAGCAGAAGGAGTGCAGTCAGTAATGAACTTTCGATCGATTTTCAGTTTTTTCTCCAGTGACCTGGCGATTGATCTTGGCACCGCTAACACGCTGGTATTCGCAAAGGGAAAGGGAATCCTGGTCAATGAGCCGTCCATTGTCGCGGTCAACCGGGTCACCAACGAAGTCGAAGCGGTGGGTCGGGAAGCCAAGGAAATGCTGGGACGGACCCCTGGGAACATTGTCGCCATACGGCCCTTGAAAGACGGGGTGATTGCGGATTTCAAGGTCACGGAGCGCATGCTGAATTACTTCATTCAGCGCGCCCACAATCGAAAGATGCTGGTGCATCCCCGCATCGTGATTGGGGTCCCCAGTGAGATTACCCAGGTCGAAAAACGTGCCGTGATGGATTCCGCTTTCCGCGCCAAAGCGAGTGAAGTCCATCTGGTTGAGCAAGCGGTGGTGGCTGCCATCGGGGCCGGCCTGCCGATTTCGGAACCCTCGGGCAACATGATCGTGGACATCGGGGGCGGCACCACTGACATTGCCGTGATTTCGCTTTCTGGAATCGTATACAGCCGCTCGGTGCGGGTCGCCGGCAACGCCATGGATGAGGCGATTACCCAGTACATGAAGCGGAAGTTCAACCTGCTGATCGGCGAGCGCACCGCCGAGCAAATCAAGATTGAGGTCGGCTCTGCCTACCCGCTTGACACGCCGCTGACGATGGAGATCAAAGGCCGAAACCTGATCGAAGGCATCCCCAAGACCGTGACCGTCACGGATGCGGAGATCCGGGACTCGCTTTCGGAGTCGGTGGGGATCATTGTCAACGCGATTCGCGTGGCGCTGGAACGGACCCCTCCCGAGCTTTCCGCCGACATCAGCGATCGCGGCATCATGTTGACGGGCGGCGGCGCTCTGCTCAAGAACCTGGACCGCCGCATCAGTGAAGAGACCGGCCTTCCCGTTTTTGTGGCAGACGACCCGCTCTGTTCAGTGGTCCTGGGTACCGGCCGTATGCTCGACGACTTCCGGTTGTTGCGCAAAATATCAGTGGACTATCAGTGATTTGAAAACTTCAAACCGCTGGAACGTCGTCCGGCGGTTGAAGGGCACGACCATGAATGAATTTCTGACTCGAAGAAAAAACTGGGTAGCGCTGAGTTTGACGCTGCTCATGCAGTTGGTCCTTCTAGGAACCCAGGTCACCGACCGCAACAACGTAAGATTTATTCAGATCTGGGCCAACTTCCTCATCATCCCGGCAGAACAATTCACCTCAGCCACAGTCGATATCACAAGCAACTTGTGGCACCGCTATGTCGCCCTCCGGCATGCCTCGGAAGAAAACCTGCAGTTGAAAGAACAAATTCAGTCCCTGTCTCTCGAGAAGAACCGTTTGGATGCGGAGGTCCAGGCGAGCCGGCGGTTGCAAGCGCTTCTCAATTTGAAGGAAGCCGCCCCCTGGGCGAGCGTGGCCAGTGAAGTCATTGGAAGTTCTCCCAGTGAAGCCTTCAAATCCATCATCATCAACACCGGTGTCAATGCGGGCCTCACCAACAACCTGCCTGTTCTGACCCCGGAGGGTGTGGTCGGCCGGATTGTCCGCGTTTCGGCCCACTCGTCCTGGGTGCAACTGATCACCGACAGCGAGAGCGGAGTGGGGGTGGTGTTTGAGAAATCCCGCGTCCACGGGGTCGCGAAGGGTTCGGGGGGCAGCATTTTGGATGTTGAATATGTGGTGAATGAAGAGAACATTGCGGTCGGGGATGTGATCCGGACCTCAGGGGAAGACCAGATCTATCCCAAGGATCTCCTGGTGGGCACAGTGGTCTCGGTGCAATCAGGTGGCGGGATCTTTAAGAAAATCACCGCCCTTCCTGCGGCACAGCTGTCGCGACTGGAAGAGGTGTTGGTCATGAAAAAAACACCCCGGCGCGAATAACACTTCCGCGAGGCAGCGACGGCTTCGCAAGCAGGGTCCCGGTGGACGGGTTGACTGAATGGAGCGTCTCCGCTATTCGATTTGGATCATCGCCCTGTTTGTTGTCATCTCGGTGCTAGTGCAGTCAAAACTGCCCCTCTGGCTGCCCCGGATCTCGTGGCTGGATCTTCCCCTGATTGTGACAATCTATTTTGGACTGTCCTACCGGGATTCGATCCGCGGGATGTCAATCGGGGTGGTAGCCGGGCTGCTTCAAGACGCGCTGTCCCACGGACCCCTTGGAATTAATGGCGTGACAAAAACGGTGGTGGGATTCTTCACCTCCTCGGTCAGCGGGCGGATTGAAGTGGAGCATACGGTGATTCGCATGACCGCGCTGTGGCTTTTCAGCGTCGTCGACCTGGGGGTATTTGCGGTGCTGGAGAAAATTTTCTTTGCTTCGCGTTTTTCGTGGGCCCACTATCACTTTGTGTTCACCCCGATCCTGAATGCGGTAATTGGCCTCCCCCTCTTCTACCTCGGCGACCGGCTCCGCAAGAGAGATTGAATACCCTGAATTCGGCAATCGAGCATGGACTATCGCGACCTATTTTCAGATGACACCAAGTCTCAGATCCGGCGGATTCCTCTAATTGAGCGCGGGCTCGCCGGGGTGTTCGTCGTGTTACTGGCGGGCTTCGCCTTTCTTCAGCTCGTTGAATCACCGCGATATCTTGACCTGGCCGAACGCAACCGCGTCCGCCTGATCCCCCTGGTCGCTCCGCGGGGACGCATTCTGGATCGAGAGGGCCGCCTCATTGTGGATAACCGTTCCGCGTACTCGGTGGCCCTGATGCGCGAGAACGCCAAGAATCTCAACCTCTCAATCGATGTGATTGCCGAGGGCCTGGGGTTGGACCGGGCTTCGGTGCTTGATCGCATCACGAAATTCAAGCATACCCCCTCCTTTCAGCCGATCATCATCAAGGAAGATGCCGGGAGTGCCGATGTGGCGTTTGTCGAGGCGCACCGCCTTGAGTACCCGGAGCTGGAAGTCATCCTCCTCCCGCGGCGCAACTATCCCCGGAACGGAATGGCGGCACACCTCCTCGGCTATGTCGGGGATGTGACGCCGGAGATGCTCGGGAGCAAGGAATATGCCAATCTTCAGGCGGGAGACGTCGTGGGAAAGTCAGGCGTCGAGTTCACCTACAATGACTTTTTGACGGGTAAAGACGGGTTTAAACGCGTCATCGTCAATAGTCGCGGACGCGAGATGGGAAAACTCGAACAAGTGGATCCCGTCCCCGGCAAGCAATTGAAATTGACCGTGGACTTGGATCTGCAGCGAGTCGCCGAGGAATCGATGGCCGACCGCTCCGGGGCGGTCGTGGTCCTGAACCCGCAGACGGGCGAAGTGCTGGCGATGCTTTCGCATCCGGCTTACGACCCCAATGAATTTGCGGGGCGGATGGGCGCAGCGGAGTGGCAGGCCATCCAGAACGACCCGAACCGTCCCCTGCTCAATCGGGCCATCCAGGCCCGCTTTTCACCGGGTTCTGTCTTCAAGATCATTATGGCCACGGCGGGCATGGAGGCAGGTACCCTGACTCCCGCGACTTCATACCATTGCGCGGGGTCCATTGTGCTCTACGGAAATATGTTTCATTGCCACGGCGGCCACGGCCATGGAACCGTGGGACTGCATCAGGCCATCGTCAATTCCTGCAATATCTTTTTTTACAACGTCGGCAAGACCCTCGGCATTGACCGGATCAGCTACTACGCCCACAAGCTTGGGCTCGGCGACAAGACCGGCATCGATTTGCCCAACGAGGATCCCGGTCTTATCCCTTCTCCCGAATGGAAAAGGAAAGTCCGTTATCAGCCGTGGTACCTGGGCGAGACCATCTCCGTCTCCATCGGGCAGGGAGCCGTCGGGGTTACCCCCTTACAACTTGTCCGTTCGCTGGGCGGCATTGCCATCGGGGGGATCTTTCGCCAGCCGCACCTGGTGGACTGGCAGCAAAACGAGGGGTTCACAACACCAAACACGAACCTGGCCGATGAAAAATTTGATTTGAGACCGGCCACGGTCGATGTGATCACGCGAGGGATGTGGGGCGTGGTGAATGAAGGGGGGACCGGAACACGGGCGCGGCTCCCCGATGTCGAAGTCTGTGGTAAGACCGGGACCGTCCAGGTCGTTGGCAGCGGGGCCAAGGTCAAGCAAACGGCGGGAAGTGAATTTGGAAACCACGGCTGGTTCGTGGCGTTTGCCCCTCGCGAGCACCCCGAAATAGCCGTGGGAGTAATCGTCGAACACGGCGGCTATGGCGGCGACATTTCCGCCCCCATCGTGCATGAGATTCTCAAGACCTATTTCGACAAAAAGCATATTAAGCCGTCTCACGGAGCGCCCGTCCAATTGACCGCGATGCCGAATGAATTGGCAGTACGCCGGCAGGGTGCAAGAAATATCGAGAACTGAGCCCCTCCAGACATCGAGAGGGACTATTGATTGGGAGAAACCGAAAGTCGACATGGCAAAACGGGGGTCCATTGCTGATTTCGATTGGTGGCTGCTGCTGGCCGTTCTGGCGCTGGCAGGTATCGGCCTGATTGAGATCTACAGCTCCACGATCCACACCAAGTACGCCGGCCTACATATCCGCCAGCTCTACTGGGTGCTGTTGGGACTGGGGTTGATGTGGATCGCCGTGCTCATCGACTATCACTTCATTATTGAACATGTGCCCCTGCTCTACTTATTGGGGCTGCTGCTCCTGATTCTGGTGATGGTCATGGGACAAACCAACCTCGGATCCAAGCGGTGGCTGGGGTATGGCGCCTACTCGATCCAGCCCTCCGAGGTGTTCAAACTCATTCTCGTTTTGACCTTGGCGCGATATTTCAGCGAGCGCCGCAACCGGGAGCTCAGTTGGATCGACCTGTTCCAAGTGGGAGTCCTGGTGATCGTCCCTTTCGGCTTGATTCTGGCTCAGCCCGACCTGGGAACAGCGCTGACTTTCTTTCCGATTCTGGCCGTGGGGATGTGGCTTGCGGGCGTTCGCTGGAAGATGGTCGCCATAGTGGGCCTCGCCGTCGCCCTGGTTCTGCCCTTGGGATGGTTTGTGCTCAAACCCTACCAGCGGGACCGTCTCATGACGTTCGTTCACTCGGATGCGGACCCGTTGGGTCGAGGCTACCAGATTGCCCAATCCAAAATTGCCGTGGGTTCGGGAGGACTGCTCGGCAAAGGATTCCTGAACGGCAGTCAGAACCGCCTCGGGTATGTCCCGCATCGTCACACTGATTTTATTTTTTCCGTCGTGGCAGAAGAACAGGGCTTCCTGGGAGTGGCCATCGTGCTATCGTTGTTTGCCTTCGTTATCTTCAGGTCGATCGGACACGCGCGAACGGCGCGGGACCGGTACGGAGTCTTCATCGTCATGGGCGTGGTCGCCCTGTTTGCGTTCCATGTCATTGTCAATGTGGGCGTGATCATCGGCTTTATGCCGGTTACAGGGATCCCGTTGCCGCTGGTGAGCTCCGGGGGCACCGCGATCCTGACGACATTCCTCGCCCTCGGTTTGGTGCTCAACGTCCGCATGCGGCGATACGTTAATTAAATTAGTCGCGTTTTGATTTGAGCGGTTGTTCATCAAACGGATTGCGATCCTGTTCCTGCTTGACCCCACGGGTATCCTCCGGGTCCACTCTCTTCAAGAGCCAATCACCCCCCCGGCCCGTGGTGAAACTCCAGCCGTCCTGAAAGCGATAAAATATGCCGTGTCCATTCGAGGGCATTTGATTATATAATCACGGCCCAAAGCTCTATCCCTCTGACACTGGATCGCGGGAGGTCTTGTGCTCCCGGATAGATTGACCTGGAGGGCAAAAGGTCTCTGTATGGAAACTTCGTTCGATCTCGACCGACTCATTCAGCAGGTGGAAAAACCCGTCCGGTACCTGGGGGGGGAGTGGAACCAGGTGGTCAAGGACCATGCCGCGGTCGACGTCGCGATGGCCCTCTGCTTTCCCGACATTTACGAGATCGCCATGTCCCACATGGGGGTCCGGATCCTTTACTCCCTGTTGAACAAGCGACCGGATGTGGCCTTCGAGCGATGTTTTACCCCCTGGGTCGACATGCTCGAGAAGATGCGGGAATACAACCTGCCGCTCACATCCCTGGAAACCCGGACGCCGCTCGATCGCTTCGACATTGTCGGATTCTCTCTCCAGTATGAAATGTCGTTCACGAATATCCTGCTGATGCTGGAACTGGGCGGTATTCCGCTCCGTGGCGCAGACCGCGACCTGAGCTTTCCGCTGGTGGTTGCCGGGGGGCCGGTTGCCCTGTCGCCGGAACCGATCGCCGACTTTATCGACGCTTTTGTCATTGGAGACGGCGAGGACACGCTCGTTGGACTGATCGATTGTGTCCGAGACTGGAAGCGCTCGGGAGACGGGATGAACGCTCATGCCGACAAGCTCCAGCTGCTGCGCGAGCTTGCCAAGCGGCCCGGCATCTATATCCCTGCCCTTTACGACGTGGCGGTCCATCCGCTGCATGGCCTGCAAGTGGTTGTGCCGCGCGAGTCCGGTCCGGCTGTGAAGCGGCCCGCCGGCTATGACTCCGATTTCTACCAAGCCTTCCTGGACCGGGCGCGATTGACGGAGTGGGCTGTGCCGCCCTTCCCCATCGTCCGGCAATACGTTGAGAACATCTCCGAGTATCCTTTTCCGACTGATCTCATCGTCCCGTTCGGTGAGATTGTCCATGACCGTATCTCCGTGGAAATCGCCCGCGGGTGTCTTGATGGCTGTCGTTTCTGCCAGGCCGGCTACACGTACCGGCCTTTACGGGAGCGCTCTATCGATGACATTGTTCGAACCATTGTCAAAGCGAGCGAACAAACAGGATTCGATGAAGCGACCATTGCTTCCCTCTCCACGGCCGATTACTCCTGCTTGAATCCGCTGATGGAAAAATTGATGGATGAGCTGGAGCACCGAAAGATCGCCTTGTCGCTCACTTCCATGCGGGCCGATTCGATCACTCCCGAAATAACTTCGCAGATGAAGCGCGTTCGCAAGACGGGTCTCACTCTGGCCCCCGAAGCCGGGACCCAGCGCATGCGCGATATCATCAACAAGAACATTACCGAGGAGTCGGTGCTTAAGAGCGCCGCGGCGGCTTTTGATGCGGGATGGGATCTCATCAAGCTCTATTTCATGATCGGGCTTCCCATGGAAACCGGAGAGGATGTCCGGGGAATTTTCGAGCTGGGGAAGAAGGTCCGGGATCTCAGTACGCAGTCAAAGCGGTCGGTCAACATCAATCTTTCCGCTTCATCCTTCATTCCCAAGCCGCACACCCCGTTTCAATGGTTTGGCTTTTGCGATTTGGAGGAAATCAAGGAGAAGCAGCGGCTGTTGCGCTCGTGGTGCAAGCCGGCCCGGATCAATTTCAAGCATCACCATCCCGAAACCTCGCAGATGGAGTGCGTCCTGTCGCGCGGGGATCGCCGCCTGGGCCGCGTCATCGAGCGGGCGTATCGAAGCGGGTGTCGCTTTGACGGCTGGGACGACCATTTCCGATATGACCTGTGGGTCCAGGCGTTTGAACAGGAAGGGATAGACTTTCGGCAGTACCTGAAAGCGCTCCCGGTATTCGATTGCACAGAATGGCGCGCCTCCACCGAGGCGGAACGGAAAGACTGTACCGCGTATATCAAAGCCCTCTCGACGATCCGGGTGAAACCGCTGGAAGCCCCCGTCGACTGGACGCCGCTGCCCTGGGATCACCTCGACAACCGCGTCGACAAGAAGTTCATTGTCTGGGACTTGAAACGAAGCCTCCAGGCCCGGGTCTCTCCCACCTGCGGTCCTGACCTGTGCTATAATTGCGGCTTGGAGTGTGAATTTGATGGGGCGGGCCCTGGGGTCATTCAATCGGTAGAGTTGAAGAAGCCCGGAAATCAAGATAGCACCCACGGTCAGATTCAAGATCGCGATTCGGGCATAGAGGTTGAAATCCCCGCCGGGCCGATCCAGAGCCCCGCAGCAGGACGATATCGCGCCTCATTTACGAAAGTTGGTCGATCCAAGTTTCTCTCGCACCTCGATCTGATGCGGCTGATCCAGCGCGCCTTTCGTCGTGCGGGGATTCAATTGAAATATTCTCAAGGCTTCCATCCGCAGCCGGTCGTTTCGTTCGGTCCTGCCCTGTCGGTCGGGATTGAGGGCACGGCCGAGCTTCTGGATTTCGAAGCCATGGTCGGGTTGGAGGAACAGTCGTTTCTATCGGTCATCAACTCCGTACTCCCTGACGGAGTCCGATTCACCCGGTTAAAGCCAGTTGACCTGCACACGCCCGCGCCGTCAGCCATCGTCAAGGCAGCACGATATCAAGTGGAACTGGCCGCGGACGGGACCAGTACGTCGGGCAGGCCAGATAACGGGACCCAGGGAAATCTGAGTTACGAGTGGGTGGCGCGGCAGTTGGCTGCGTTTCGTGCCGCCAAATCCTTCGTGATCCAGCGAAAAAAGAAGGACCGGATCGTCCCAACGGATCTCCGATCTTTCGTAAGGAAAATCGAGGTCAAGGAATCGTCTGGTCGCCTGTTGCTCGAGATCGAAATCGAGATGGGCGAGCGCGGTTCGGTCAGACCTCAAGAAGTTCTAAAATCAATCTTGAACATTTCAGACGAGAACTTTCACACGATCAAGCGCGACGCGCTTTTCGCCGAGCGAAATGGAACTTACTCTCCAGCCTTTTCCAGTTGATCTCGGGACAAGGCTCATCACTTTTCTGGAAGCGATTTTGAATGCAGCGACCTGCATGCGGCACCATCGCCCCGCGTGGGCGGGGTGGACTGCATGTGGCCGCTTTGCCGGGACGTGTCGCTGGCACGACGGATGGGTGTCTCCCGTCGTAAGGTTTGCCCGGGGCGTTCATATTCTCCTGAAAAATAAATTTCATTTTACCACCGTTACCGCGGCGTCCGGTTGCGCCGGAAGCTCAAGGCCCGGCAGGGGCCGTGTTGCGGTGGATCTCGGATCATGGCGTGCTCTGTGCCCGGATGGTCGCGGAAGTTCCTGTCTCGAGAGCGCCCTGGGGAGAAGCCTCACTGGCCTCCCACGGAAGGGTTTCGGGAAGGAATTCGGCAATGTCAAAGGAAATGATCATCAATACGTCTCCCCAGGAGACGAAGGTCGCGATACTCGAAGAAGACCAATTGGTCGAAGTCCACATCGAACGGAGTCTCGAACAAGGCCTGGTTGGATCCATTTACAAGGGCCGCGTCACTAAAGTCCTCCCCGGCATGCAATCCGCGTTCGTGAATGTTGGCCTGGAACGCGACGCCTTTCTTTACGTCTCCGATTTCTTCGAAGATGCTGAGGAATACGATTCCATCGTGGCCACGGTGGAAGACAAGATCGAAAAGCTTGAATCAATCCCGGGTGAGGTGTCCTTGCTTGCCCCCTCCCCGCTGGTCATAGAAATCCCCACCCGGCTCGACCCCTCCGAACCTCCGGCCCCTCCCTCTGCCGTTATGCCAGGCGGAAAGGCACCTCAAAATAAGGTTCCTCCCATTGCTCAGGCGGCTGTGCTGGCGCAACCGATGCCAGTGCCTGAAAAGGTGTTGGAGGCTGGACAGGATCTCGAAAAGGGCGCCGCTGCGGCAACCGGCCAGGGATCCCCCGAGTCCGCGCAAAAATCCCAAGGCGAATTGGACCGTCAATCGCGGGGCAGGTACGGACGCCGCCGGGGACGCCGTCGCCCCTGGGAGCGTCGAAAGGAAGAACCATCGCGAAGTCTTCCACAGCCCCCGGCCCAGCCACAAACCTCGGCCCCAGCCGTGGTAGTAACCCCGCCGGCCCCTCCAGTGATGAGTACTTTGACTCCGCTTCCCGGAGAATCCCTCTCGAAATTCCAGCAATCTCCGTTGGTTTCAGTTGAAGAACAGCCGCAAGCGCGTGATCTCGAACCCCTCGAACCGGCCGTTCTTCCCGAGCCGGCGGCATCCTCAACGGAGGGCGTGACGGAAACTCTTCAAGTCACGCCGCCTGAACCTACCCCCGCGGAAACCCAGGGAGCGACGACATCTCCGACATCGGGCCAGGCTGTCGGGATGTCGTGGGTTCAAGAGGCACCGCTGATTCCCAATCAACCCGAAACGTTCGAACAGGTGGAGAGAATCTTATCGATCCTGGATGTCCAGGTCGAATCGGTGCAGCCTCCGACAAAGCTGGAACCAGCCGCCCCACCGGCCGACCTGCTGGAAAAGGATTCCATCATCCCTCTCGATGTCATTGTCCCCGGTACCCCGGAACCCGTGAGCCCTCCGGTCACCGAAACGGCCGCCTCAGTCAGTGAACCCGTTGAATTGACTGAAGAGCCAATTTCGCTCCTGCTGGAAGAGTCAGAACCTTTGGATGATTCCCCCATCGTAGCGAGTATCACCACCACGGACTCCGCCGCGATGGTACGAGAGGCCCAGTTCACCGGATTGGATATGCCGGAAGCGATCGATGCATGGCGGGAACCGGTTGAACCTGTTTCTTTAGAATCAGCGGACTCAACGGGTTCAGGAAGCGCACCGGCAATTCCCACTTCCGAAGTCCATGAGGGATCAGAGCCCACGGGAAGGCAGACAGCAGAAGGTCAGGAAGAGTCCAGGAAGCAGGGAGCTCTCCCTTTTGCGACGGCCACTTCCGAACCTCCCAATAGCGAAAGTGAGGAGACCGCTGAGCAACCCGCGGTCACATTTGGAGCAACGGTCTCGGAGCAGGACATACTCTTGAAGCCGGGGTCGGAAAGGGGTGAGACGCTCGCTGCGGCCCTGCCCCACGTTGAATCGCCGGAACAATCCGATGAACCGCGTATACAAGGGCCTGAACAACCCATCCTCGAGGAAGCCAGAGGTGTGGAAGCGAGCACCAAGCCACCCGAGCCCGCGGAGCAGATTACTGAAACTCCAACAGTGGCCGGATTGGGCTTCCAGGTGACAGGTCCGGAAACAAGACTTCCTGAAGTGCCCCCCGTCGCTACTTCTGTAGTCGCGGAGAGACCGGCATCTTTAACCGCCGCGACATCCAAGCCTCCCTTCAAAGAAGAAGCCAAACGGGAAAGAGTTGAGTCACGCTTTGAAAGATCCTCCACCTCGAAATTATCTCCCGCCGCACGACGATTCGAAGCAAAAGGGGGGAAAGCCGCTGCACAACTCGCTCCCCAACCCGAGGTCTATGGACCACCGACGCCTTACGAGTACATGACCGACGTAGAAAAGTCGGAGTACAACGCCCGTCGCGCCCAGGAGAAAACCTCGGCCAAGATCCTCGACTCCTCGCGTAAGTTAACGGCGCCTCAGCCCCGGGATTTCGGTTTCCAGCGGGGCCGGCGTGGGCGGCGTGGCCGCAGCAAAAGATTCGCCGATCATGAGACCCCATCCGAACAACCTGCGCCCCGGGAGGAAAGACGGCCGACCGCGCGGCCGCTCATTGCCGATCTGCTGAGGGAAGGCCAGGAAATCCTGGTCCAGATCGCCAAGGAGCCGCTTGGAAAGAAGGGGGCGCGCATTACTTCGCATATCGCGCTGCCGGGCCGCTATCTTGTGTACATGCCCACGGTGGATCACATCGGCGTTTCACGAAAGATCGGCAGTGACGAAGAGCGCCGCCGCTTGAAACGCATCATTAATGAATTCGGGGAAGGCCTTCCCGGAGGCTTCATCGTGCGCACGGCGGGTGAGGGCCGGACCGAAGAGGAATTGAAGCAGGACATTCGTTTTCTGGCTAACACTTGGACCGACATCCGATCCCGCGCGGAGAAACGGGCTGCCCCGGCGCTGCTCCATCGCGATCTCGGCGTGCTCGAGCGTATTCTGCGCGATCAGCTCTCTTCGGAATTTACCGCCATCCGCCTTGATACAGAAACCGAGTATGCCAAGGTTCTCGAATTCGTGAACCAGTTCCAGCCTGCCCTGGTCGGGCGCGTCAAGCTTCATTTCAAAGACACTCCCATTTTCGAGGAGTACGGCGTGGACCATGAGATCGAAAAGGCCCTGAAGCCCAAGGTGTGGCTGAAGTCGGGCGGATATATCGTCATCAACCAGACCGAGGCGATGGTGGCCATCGACGTCAACACCGGCAAGTTTGTCGGCAAGACCACACGGCTCGAAGATACCATTGTGAAGACCAACATCGACGCGGCCAAGGAAGTGGCACGCCAGATCCGCCTTCGGGACATGGGCGGAATCATCGTCATCGACTTCATCGACATGGAGGAGCGCAAGAACCGGCAGAAGGTGATTCAGGCGCTGGAAGAGGCCATGCGGCAGGATCGAGCCCCCTCGAAGATTCTTTCATTCAACGATTTCGGCCTCGTGGCGCTGACTCGAAAGCGAGTCAAACAGTCGCTCGAAAAGATCCTCATGCAGCCATGCGTCTTTTGTCAGGGTCATGGCCTCGTCAAGAGCGTGCAAACGGTGTGCTACGAAATCCAGTCCGAGGCCAAGAAGATGGCCCCCCTGCTCGATGGAAGAGAGATACGGATCCGCGTTCACCCGGAAGTGGCCAGGGCATTAAAAACGTCTGAGCAAACCGTCGTCTCAGAAATCGAAAGCCACACCCGGAAGGATGTGATCATCAAAGCCGACCCCCAAACGCATCAGGACCAGTTTGAGATCTTTTGAGAAACGGCGGGCGGTGGGCAGTGGGCAGTTAATCAAGTGGACTTGAAAGTCAATGCTGTGAGCTCAATTAGAATGTAAAGGCACTCCGATCCGTCGGAGTGGCGGTCAGGAAGACCAAACCCAACACGAAGTGGAAGCATAAACAAAAGCAAGAAGCGCCAATCCATGCCCGATGAGAATTCATCGGGCATTTTGGTCTGGCAGGATTGAGCCTGAGCACGGAATCGAGACGACTTTAGACTTTCCCGGATGGAGCATCCCCATGCATTTTGAGACCTTCGAACTGGAACGATTTCAATCCACGTGGGAAAACCGGGTGGATTACAACCTCTCAGAGAGCGGCATTCTGCCGATGTCAGTGGAGGAGCTGACACAGCTCGCCTCAGGGGCGACGCGACCCCGTCAGTCATTCAACCATTCGGTCGTTCGATTAATCCGGATGTCACTGGGCTACAGTCAAACGAACGGAACGATCCCTTTGCGCCGGAGCGTGGCGGCACTTTACCCCGGAGCTACCGAGGACAACATCGAAATCACCAATGGCGGCTCCGAGGCGAACTTCATCACGATGTGGCGGGTAGTTGAGCCGCGCGACGAAGTGGTGGTCATGTTGCCCAACTACATGCAAGTGTGGGGCGTTGCCCGCGCGCTTCGCGCCAAGGTAAAAGCCTGGTGGCTGCGACCGGTGGCGACCTCGTCCGCACCACGCAGACCAATTCAGTGGGCGCCTGATCTGGAGGAGTTCGACAAGCTGGTCACGAAGCGGACGAAACTGATCGCCATCTGTAATCCCAACAATCCCACCGGGGCCGTATTGACGCGCGAAATTATGCAATCGATTGTCGACCGGGCGCGATGGGCAGGCGCCTGGCTTCTCGCCGACGAGGTGTACCAGGGCGCCGAACTGGAAGGCCCAGTCACACCCTCCTTTTGGACGATAGCGGCCGGCTCAAGAGCCCCGTATAGAAAGCTGATCGTCACCAATAGCCTCTCCAAGGCCTACGGACTGCCCGGCCTGCGGATTGGCTGGGTGGCAGGTCAGCGGAAGGCCATCGAACAGTCCTGGGCGGCGCACGACTACACCACCATCGGTCCGGGAACATTGAACGACACGCTTGCCACCGTGGCCCTCTCCTCTGCCACACGCCGGGCCATCCTTCAGCGCACACAAACCATCCTTCGCGCGCAGTGGCCGATTCTTGAAAAATGGATCTCGGCGCACAACACTCACTTCGTCGCGGTTCCCCCGCAGGCAGGAGCCATCGCAGTACTCCATTATTCGATGAAAATAAATTCCACCCAGCTTGCCAACAGGCTCCGAAAAACGAAAGGCGTCTTGATTGTCCCGGGGGACCACTTCCTCTTGGATCGCCACATCCGAATCGGATATGGTGGACATCCTGGACATCTGAAGGAGGGGTTGAAGCGGTTGTCAGAGATGGTCCGCAAGCTGGGTTGAGACGCAGCCGCCGGGGCCTGAATAGAGCGGTCAGATAACGTATCGATAAAGAGAGAATAAATATGGATTCCATTCTGCCTATGGCGCAATATCGTCATGAAGCAGTCTGATGGGTATCCTCCGGCCTCCTGCCTCTGGCTTCTGTCCTCCGACTTCTGACTTCCGACTCCTCTCCCCCGATACATCGAGCCTTCTTTCTGCTAGAATAACGTGCTCAAATTCCACAGACGGAGGCATCATGCGCCCCTTGTTTCCCACAGTAATCATGATCGGTACCTTGTTCACCGCAGGAGTCTCATACATGAACGCAGCAGAAAAGCATCCCCTCACATTCGACGATTTGATGAAGGTGCAGCGCGTGGCAGATCCGCAGATTTCCCCGGACGGTAATTGGGTGGCCTACTCCGTCACGGCGGTCGATAAGGAAAAAAATACCAAGAACGCTGACATCTGGATGGTCCCGAGCGCCGGCGGCCAGGCACAACAGCTCACCCGCTCCCAAAAGAGTGATGATCGTCCGCGGTGGTCTCCTGATGGTAAGGAGATCGCCTTCATCTCTATGCGAGACGGTTCCTCTCAAGTTTGGGTCCTGCCGGCGAATGGAGGTGAAGCCAGGAAGGTCACATCCATCGTCACCGAGGCCAGCGGCGTCCTGTACTCCCCCGGCGGAAAACACCTGTTATTTACGTCCGACGTCTATCCCGAATGCGATCACAGCGATCCTCAGAAAGCGCTCGAGTGCAATGCATCCAGGAAGAAGGCGGCGGATGAGGGAAAAGTGAAGGCGCATATCGCTACCCGGCTGCTCTTTCGACACTGGACCGAGTGGAAGGACGGCAAACGTTCCCACCTGTTCATTGTGCCCGTGGATGGCTCGCAGCCGCCCCGCGATTTGACGCCGGGGGACCATGATGTGCCACCATTCTCGCTCATGGGGCCCGATGATTACGTGTTTTCACCGGATGGCAAGGAAGTCTGCTACACCTCGAACCACGACCCCCACGAAGAGCGCTCCACCAACATGGATCTGTTTGTCGTCAACGTGGTCTCCGGTCAAACCAGGAAGATCACCGGCAACCCGGCGTACGACGGCTCGCCCCAGTATTCTCCCGACGGAAAGTTCATCGCCTATCGGGCGCAATCCCGGCCCGGCTACGAGAGCGATCGCTTTCAACTCATGCTCTATGATCGGGAGACCGCACAACATCGCAGCCTGACGGAGAAATTTGACCGCTGGGTTGATTCGTTTACCTGGGCGCCGGATTCCAGAAAACTCTATTTTGCCTCTGGAGACCGCGGACGCAATTCCATTTTCGAGGTCTCCCTCACCGGCAATGACGTGAAGCGGGTGTACGGGGAACACTCCTCCGGCGATCTGGGCGTCACTCCCGACGGAAGAACTCTTGTTTTCGCACGGTCCTCGATGCATGAGCCCGCCGAAATCTACCGCATCGCCGCGGACGGATCGAACCTCACAGCGCTTACCCACCACAATCAGACACTGCTGACGACCCTCGATATGAACCCTGCCGAGGAGTTTTGGAGCGACGGCGCACCTTCATCCGGCGGGCCCAAAGTAGATCCTAAGGTGGCCAGGGGCTTCCTCGATCCCGGCCAGGTTGATGCGGCCATGCCTGATCAAAAGACCATTGACACCCCGAAAATCCATTCCTGGATCCTCAAGCCGCCGCAGTTCGATGCGGCCAAAAAATACCCGATGCTTTTGTTTGTTCATGGCGGCCCCCAGGGCTCGTGGGAGGATAACTGGGGTTATCGCTGGAATCCGCAGATGTATGCGGCCGTCGGCTATGTCGTGGTTATGCCCGATCCGCGCGGGTCCACCGGATATGGGCAGCAACTGATCGATGAAATCAACAAAGACTGGGGCGGCCGATGTTTCAAGGATCTCATGCTGGCAGCCGATGCAGCCGAAAAACTCCCCTATCTCGACAAGAACAGGACGGTCGCCGCGGGCGCTTCATTCGGTGGTTTTATGATCAATTGGTTCCAGGGTCACACCACTCGCTTTAAAGCCCTGGTGGCCCACGCCGGCGACTTCGACCAGGTAAGCGGCTATTACGTGACCGAGGAGCTCTGGTTTCCTGAGTGGGAGATGGGCGGGACCCCGGCCGACAATCCAGAACTCTATGATTTCCTCTCTCCCGGAAGGTACGTGAAAAATTTCAAGACGCCGGAACTGGTCACTCATGGCGAAATTGACTTTCGAGTCCCGGTGGCCGAAGGCCTGGCCATGTTCTCCGCGCTCCAACGCCGCGGCATCGAGTCGAAGTTATTGTACTTCCCTGACGAAGGCCATTGGATCCTCAAGCCACTGAACTCAGAGTTGTTTTACAAGACCGCGATCGAGTGGTTGGATAAGTTTGCGAAGTAACATGGGCAAGAACTGATTGCCATGACATGTAGGGGCATCCGCCGCGGCGGACGCCCCTACTACCCCAGAAAAGGCGGGCCCTTTATTTATGCATTATCGAAGACTTGGACGAACAGAACTGCAACTCTCCGAAATTGGATTTGGCGCTTGGGGAATCGGGGGGCACTTGTGGCAGGATTCGAATGACGACGAATCCCTACAGGCGCTACACCGTGCCATCGACCTTGGCGTTAATTTCATCGACACTGCTGCCGCTTACGGGGAAGGACACAGTGAGCAGCTCATTGGAAAGGTCCTGAAATCGCATCACGATAAGCGGATCTGTGTCGCCACGAAAGTGAACCCGAAGAATTATGTCTGGCCCGCCCAGAAAGGCAGCGATATTCGCGATGTCTTCCCCCGCAATTACATCATTGAGCGGACCGAACAGAGCCTCAAAAACCTTGGAGTCGAGCGCATTGATCTCCAGCAACTGCACGTTTGGAACGACGAATGGGCAGGTGCTGACGAATGGCACTCCGCCTTTGAGAAGCTCCGGCGTGAAGGAAAGGTCTGGCACTTTGGCATTTCTGTCACAGAACATGATCCCGACGACAGCCTCAAGATGATCGATACCGGTGAGATCGATGCTGTCCAGGTCATCTACAATATCTTTGACCAATCCCCGGAGAGTGCGTTGTTTCCCAAATGCCAGCAAAAACATGTCGGCGTGATCGTGCGCGTTCCTTTTGACGAAGGATCGTTGACGGGGGCCATTACCGGGCAGACGACCTTTCCACCCGAGGACTTCCGGACGCATTATTTCGGCGGCGACCGTAAAACACAAGTGGTCGACCGCATCGATAAGCTTCGGGCGCTGCTCGACGGAGAGGCCAGAACGCTGTCAGAACTGGCCCTTCGGTTCACTTTGAACCATCCTGCCGTCTCCACCGTTATCCCGGGAATGCGTAAGACGCGAAATGTTGAAGCGAACTGCTCCGTGTCCGACGGCCGCAAGCTCTCTCCGGAGTTGGCCACGGCCCTTAAGCAGCACGCCTGGCAAAGGAATTTCTATCGGTAATCCCACTCCCATCAAACCTCTGGCGGCCGAATCTCATCAAAACAATTATAATGATCGGGGGTTAATCCTCCCAAGAGGAACCCCCTCGTTGTGCCTCATGGGGCACGATGCGGCCCGAAGGGAGCACTACCCGAGTGTCGAGACTGAAGAGAAGCTGACATCCAAAACAATGAATTGCATAACTTGCAGGACCAGGGGGGGGCGTATGAGAATTCTTGCCAATGATCACACAGCACACTGCAAATCGATGCAGGCAGCGTGCGCCATCGCTGTTGTTTTGTTCATAGGAATTCTGGTCGTGATTCCTGAACCGCTGTTCGCTGATCATGGATTCGGATGGGGTGTCTCGTTCGGACACGGGTTCCCGCAACATCGGGTATTCAATGGATTTGGATTCCATCACAACTTCTATCCCCATTCTTTTGGATTCTTCCCTTCCTTTTCCTTCTTCTACTCGGGGTTTGGCCCTTACTATGATTACCCTGGCTATTGGGGGCCAAGATATTGGGCTCCCGGATCGCCTTATCCGCCCGGTTATACTTTGGACGAGCAAGCTCCGCGGCAACAGGATTCCCGCGATAAGAATATTGCCTGGTTGAAGCTGGACATCCTGCCGGCTGAGGCGTCGGTTTACATCGATGGGAAATACGCTGGGAAGGGATCCGAATTCGCAAATGGGAAGAAACTGCTCCCGGTGAGCCCTGACAGCCACACATTGCGTGTAGAGGCGGATGGTTTTCAGTCCGCGGTGGTCGATCTCAAGGTCAACCCGCTCCAGACCCTGGATGTCACCGAACATTTGCAGACAGGTGCCGCCGCGACGACATCACCCCGCAGCCCGGCTCCACCCACGCCTTCGGTATCCCCCTCTCGCTCAACGGCTCGGACTCCTCCACCCATGCGAGAGCCCTATTCAGCCCCGCCCATCCGTCGAGGAAATGCGGGTCAGAAGGCCTCGACGGATGCACGAATTGATACGCATCCCAGTTTGGCGCCACAGCACGAGACGTCCCCTTCCAATCCGTCTCCCGCTAAGGCTGAAGACGTGCAATTTGGAAGAATAACCGTCCGAATTGAACAACCCACGGCGGATGCGGCCATCTATGTCGATGGTAAATTCATGGGTGTATCTGATCTGTCCAATCCTGATTTCGTGATTAACGATGTACCCCCAGGAAAGCACACGGTTTCCGTCACTAAACCCGGTTATGCGCATTTCAAAGAAGATATTATCGTCAGTCCGAGCCAGAACAAATCGGTCAAAGCAGTTCTGCGGAAAGGGTAAGATCAGTTCGGAGTTCCAAGTCCAAGGTCCAAGGTCCAAAGTCCAAGGTCCAAAGTCCAAAGTCCAAAGTCCAAAGTCCAAAGTCCAAAGTCCAAGGTCCAAAGTTTGAAAACAGTTCAATGATCCAAGTTCAAGGTTCAAAGTTTGAGACCCAGTTCAAAGGTCCAAAATCCAAATTCCAAACAAAACTCAAATTGCAAAAACCAAGCTGCAAAAAGCAAATGACCGGTATCCTGCTTCCTCTCTCTGCTGCTGTTCTCTGAAAACTGATCACTGAGAACTGGCGACTGCTTTTCTGACTTCCGACTTCTGACCTCCGACTTCTGGCTTCCGGCCACCTGCATCTTTCCCTGACACCTGACACCTGACACCTTTCATTTAGGATCACTTCCTCCCATCCCATTTCTCCCCTTGCGTACAAGCGAATCTCGCATACAATTGGTGTCATTGATTCTCAGGGGCCAATGAACCTGCCGACCCCCCTGTGAGTTCATTCATTTACGAAAGGAAGCGCCCTCATGCTCTATAAGATGGCACTCATCGGGTTTGGGAATGTTGGGAAGAGCTTTATCCGGTTGCTGGAACGGAAAAGGTCGAGTTTAAGAAAGGATTACGGGATCGAATGCCGGGTTGTGGCCATTGCTACAGGGAGGCACGGACTGGCCATCGAGCCCCGGGGGTTCCAATCGAAAAAAGTCTTTACCCATTTGGAGAAGCACGGCTCACTCGACGCCCTGCACCGAGGGAAGCCGCTCAAAGATGTCATCGACCTGATTCAACGGTCCCCTGCCAATGTGATGTTTGAGATCTCACCACAAAATCCGTGGACCGGGCAACCGGCCATCCGGCACATCAAAGCCGCCTTAAAGAAAAAGATGCACGTGGTCACTGCGAACAAGGGGCCCGTGGTCCATGCTTACCGACAGCTCAGGAGGCTCGCCGCCCGCAGCAAGGTGCAATTCCGGCATGAGGGCGTGGTCATGGATGGGACTCCGATCTTCAACCTGGCGGAGATGACTTTGCCGGCGACCGAGGTGCGCGGCTTTGAGGGGATTCTCAATGCCACGACCAATTATTTGCTTGAGGAGATGGAAAAGAAGAAGAACCTGGAGGCCGCTCTTGAAGAGGCCAAAGCGATGGGCATTGTCGAGTCAAATCCGGCGGTAGATGTGGAGGGATGGGACGCGACGTCCAAGCTGTGCTGTCTCGCAAACGTGATAATGGGCGCCGACATAAGACCCAGCCAGGTTGATCGCGAAGGGATTCAAAACCTCACCCCCGAGCGACTTCTCGATGCCCGGGACCGTGGCTACTGCATCCGGTTGCTGGTTCGCGCCTGGCGGGATGGACGCCACGTCCGGGGGAGTGTCAAGCCCGCGGAAATTCCACTGACGCATACCTTCGCGACCCTTCGGGGGGACACCACCGCCCTCTGCATCGATACGGACACGATGGAGAAGATCACCATTATCGAGGGGCCAGGGGGGCCTCATCAGACCGCATTCGGGCTGCTGTCGGATTTTATTAATATTCATCGTGGAACTCAATGAGGGTCATTTGATGGCACTGGAGGAAGGTAGAAGGCAGGGTCCCATCGAGGAAATGAAAGTCGCCGCTACATCTCCCGCCGTCCTTCCAGGGACTTCATGATGGTGACTTCATCGGCATAATCAAGTTCGCTGCCGATGGGAACGCCCATGGCAATGCGCGTCACTTTCACACCCAGGGGCTTCAGCAGCTTGGATAAATAGATCGCGGTCGCTTCGCCTTCGACGTTGGGATTGGTTGCGAGAATGATCTCCTCCACTTCCCCGCCTCGCAAGCGCTCGATCAGGTTCTTGATCCGGAGTTGATCCGGGCCGATCCCCTTCAGGGGTGCCAGGGCGCCCATCAGGACGTGATAGCGGCCCTGGTAGGCACGAGTCTTCTCAATGGCGAGGATGTTCGCGGGCTCTTCCACGATACAAATCTGTCTGGGCGTTCTCGTGGGACTGGAGCAATAAAAACACGGATCCACATCCGTCAAATTGTTGCACGTGGAGCAGAGGCCCACTTTCTGCTTCATGTCGAGGATGGCCTGCGCCAGACGCTCTGCTTCCCCGGCGGGGCTTTTCAACAAGTGGAAGGCAATACGTTGTGCGGATTTTTGCCCGATCGACGGCAGATGTTTTAATTCTTCGATCAAGCGGGCTACGGGTTCGGCATAGTCGGGCATAGGGGGGATCTAAGTCAGGAAGGTCTCGCGGAGTTTTCTTCTCGGTTTCCTTCCTCTCTCATTCTGGATAACACTCCCGTCAAAACAATCCCGGGAGCTTCAAACCTCCAGCCAGGTTCCCGAGTTGGCCTTGAAGCTGTTCATCGACTTTGCGGGTGGCTTCGTTGACCGCGGCCAGAATCAAGTCCTGCAACATTTCCCGATCACTCGAGCTGAGCGCTTCAGGGTCGATCGTGACCGCCAGCAATTGCTTCTGGCCATTCATCTTGACAGTCACCATGCCCCCGCCGGCGGATCCTTCCACAACAAGATCTTCCATCTGTTTCTGAAGCTGTTCCTGCATTTTTTGGGCTTGTTTAAGAATTTGTTGCATGTTGGGTGTGTTCATAATTCGGTCCCGTCCCCCTGGTTACTTTTTCTTAATTTGGAGGATTTCGGCGCGGAAGGTGTCCACAAAAGATTGGACCAGGGGCTCCTTTAAAATTTCCTCGCTTCCAGCTGCAGAGATTGGCCGCCGGGCAGGCCCGGCACCCTCGCTTTTCGCAGGCAAGGGCGCTTCGTCGTCCGGTCCCTCGGTAAGCACTAATTTCACGAGCAGCTGTCGGCGAAAAACATTCTGGCATATCTGCCCCAAAGTTGCAATTTGCTCCTTGTTATTCAGCATTGAGTAGATGTGCTTGTTGGCCGGGGTAAAGTGAAGCCCGAGTGATGAATTTTCCAAAACCACCCGGGTCACATGGTCGAGCAGCGAGCCGAGGAATTTTGATTTCGCGAAGACCGCCTTTCGAAAGGATTCAATCTCCTGACTTTCGTTCGGGCTTCCAGCCCCTGGCTCCGGGAAGATTTCTTCACCCCGTTCAACCGGGCTGGAAGGGTCGGCGAGCAGCACCTCGGAGCGAGGGCCCGGTCTCGAGCGGGCAGAATCCCTCGAAGAAGGGCGATTCGAAGGGTCCGGGGTTGAAGGGGTCGCGGGAGGGGCACGCCTCTCATCGTTTTTTTTTACCGGGGGGGCGCCTGCGTGGGCCAAGGGCGGCTGGGGCCGTTTTCCTGCCTCCGTCCCCTCGGCCGTGCCGGGGGACGATTCCCGGGACTTCCAGTCCGAAAGAAATTCTTCGATCGACATCAGCCGGGATGCCTGCACCAACCGGACCAGTCCCAGTTCGAGGTGAAGCCGTGGATGGGTCGACCACTTAAGATCCGAGTCGGTTCGGGCGAGCAGGTGGAAGAAGCGGACGAGATCTTCCTCCGAAAAATGAGAAGCGGTCTCCGCAAGGCGCTCAATTTCATCCGGGGGCAATTCCAGCAACTCTGATTCCTTTCCTCCAATACGGAGGATCATCAGGTTCCGGATATGCTGAATGGCTTCGCGGCAAAAATGGCGCGGGTCAAACCCCGCCCGGATAAGGTCTTCCACCAGCCTCAACACACCCTGGGTGTCTCTCGCCACAAGGGCTTCGCTCAGACGGTCAAGGTACTCCTGGGAAACGAACCCGAGCAGTTCCCTTATTTTTGATTCATCAACGGAGCTCCCGCAAAAAGAAATTACCTGGTCTAACAGGGATTGACCATCGCGAATCGAGCCCTCTGCGGCCCGGCCCAGCATCGACAAGGCCCCCGGCGTGATGGCAATCTTCTCCGCTCCCGCAATGGTCTCCAGCGACTTGTATATCTCATGGTAAGAGAGCGTCCGAAAAGAGAAGTTCTGGCAGCGGGAGAGAATGGTAGGCTTCAGTTTGTGCCGCTCGGTGGTCGCAAAGATAAAGATGACGTGATCGGGCGGCTCCTCGAGCGTCTTCAGCAGCGCATCCCAGGCATCATCCGTGAGTTGGTGCGCCTCGTCAATAATGTAAATCTTGTAACGGTCGCGCGAGGGCCGGTATTTGACGTTTTCGCGCAGCTGACGGACATCGTCAATGCTCCGATTGGACGCCGCGTCAATCTCAATGACATCCACCGCGTTGCCGTTCTTGATTTCACGGCACGAATCACATTCTTCGCAGGGCGTGGGCGTCGGACCCTTGGCACAATTGAAAGCCTTTGCCAGGATCCGGGCGGTGGTGGTTTTTCCAACCCCGCGCACCCCCGAGAAGAGGTAGGCATGGCCAATACGGCGCTGTTCGATGGCATTCTTGAGGGTGGTCGTGATCACCGACTGCCCAATCACATCATCGAATCGCTGGGGGCGGTACTTGCGCGCTATGACCTGGTACGACATGCGGTACGGACACCCACCTTTTTTGCTTCGCTAGCGGAAGAAGTCAGAAGTCGGAAATCTGAAGTCGGATTAAGCAAAGGTCCTCATCTGATTTCTGACTTCCGATTTCTGACTTCGCACTCGTAAAAACAATTCCCAGGAATTCTCTTAGCCTTGGCCACCGGCAGATCTGTTCCAGGCCTCAACAAAACCAGGTTTCGGGTGATCCGCGGCACACCACAGTATCCGCTACCGTTGCTGCCGTCAGGCCCTGGCGGGGTTCACGGGCTGCGATTGCACAGAGCCCGAAACCTGGAACCGCTGGAGCGCCATACTTCCCGCTTACGGAAACCTGTGGTCTCCGCCGACCGATCCCCCTGCCGGGATTCAGCCCTCTGATGCTCAGGGGATTCTTCGTCGTCGCTCCGAAACATTCGTTTATAGCATTTTTTATCGGCCCCGACAAGGCGCTGAAATGGGATTGCCCGGAATTCCGCAGAGTTCATCCCCCGCCTGTCTGCCGTCGAGGGGGTCATTTGCGAGATCAACCAAAGGCGGCTATACTGTGGGACTCAATCATCAAGTTTTTGGGAGGAAGTGGGTGTACCCATGCCAACCACCGCAGAGCCTCGAACCATCTATTTCTGCAGCCAGTGCGAATCGATCAGCCGGGTAAACCGTTGCCCCAGGTGTGAAAACGATCCCGCTCTGGCGGAAGATGAATTGGAAGATGATCGAGGGGATGCAGACCGCAAAATGTTTGAGATCGAACTGCCCTCCCTGGAAAGAGCCATGATCACGATCTCCTGCCCGAATTGCGGCGATAACGCGTTCAGCAACGCCAACACCTCCTGGCACAAGAAGATTTATTCCACTCCGGTATTCGCCGTTTTTCAATGCCGTCAGTGCGACCGCTTTTATCGTTACTCACCGATACCGCCTCAGACCACCCATCTGAAAATCGGCGGACAGTAAAAGAACACCGGCCAGCCTTCGTCATTTCGCCACGCCCCAGATCCGAACAGATCTGAACGAGGACCAGAATTTATTATGAAGCCAGGAAACCGGAGGATCGGTCGTCGATGGAAAGCCCTTCCCATCGAAATCATCAGACTCTGTTCTGGTTGAGGGTTTTTACCTTCCTGTATTCCTGGCCTCCTAATGAGGAATCATCTATCCGCTCAGATCCCGGCCGCAAAATCGGCAGACGTTCGCCGCCGCCTTGATCGTCTCCGCGCAGAAGGGACACTTCTTCGTCGCCTCCTCGCTGACCCCGATGTCCTCAGCCCCGCGCCGATATTGGGATTGAATCGATTCGATCAGTTCCTTGATCCTTTGCGCATCTCCTTTGTGATGTCCATGACTGAAGATGGGATCGGAGCCCCCCGAGGACTCAATCCAGATATCCGACCAGATCAGGCCCTTCTTGATCCTCACCGAGGCCACCTTGTTGATGCTGATTGATTCCTCATCGGAGGAAAACAAGGTGCGCTTCACCTTGATGACTTGCATCGGGGTGATTTCAATTTTGATGGGGAAAAACCGGTTCCCGCGTGTCCATCGGCAGGCTACAAATGTTTCACTCATGGCTCCCTCTCATCGGTTCGTCATCGCGTCATTCATCAATCAGACGTGGAATTTCCCAACACGTGGGCCTGGTCCAAAACGCCAAGATTCTCCTTGACAGTCCAAAGACAATTGAAGTAGAAGGGGTGGGTCGAATTGGTAAATCTCCCGCCAACTGGAGGTGTTGATGAGTGGCTGAAGTTCGACTTCAGGAAGGCGAAAGTATAGAGAATGCGCTTCGCCGGTTCAAGCGGAAAGTTCAGCAAGAAGACATTATCAAAGAAGTGAAGCGTCATTCGTTTTACATGAAGCCAGGGGAAAAGAAACGCGTCAAGCAAGCTCTGGCGCGCAAGCGGAACCGAAAGAAAGCCAGGAAGGAACTCGATTAGTAAGATATTAACCGGGAAGCGGGCCATCCTTAGCAGGGTGGCTAGCTCCCGGTTTCTGGCTCAGGCAACTGAGGTGGATGCGTCGTTCGTTTCATCCGTCTGCCGTGGATGTGCGATGACCGGAATGCGGTTCTGGTCTCCCCTCATTAAACAACTAACAACCTAACACACTTTTACCCAGCCGTCCGGCCAAGCAGGGGCGGCACAGGTCCTAGGGAGTTCCCCCATGGAGTACCACGATCGAACATTGGTGTGTGTGGAGTGTCGTCAAGAGTTCGTTTTTACGGCAGGCGAACAACTTTTTTATCACGACAAGAATTTCAAGAATGAACCCAAACGGTGCAAGGCGTGTAAGGCCAAGCGGGCCAGCGTGGGTGGAACGACCGGGGCGCGAGTAGAGACTCAAACGGTGTGTTCACAATGTGGGCGCCAGACGACGGTGCCCTTCAAACCCACCCAGGGCAGGCCCGTCTATTGTCGCGAGTGCTTTCAGCAGCGCCGGAGTTCGATTTCCCCCTCACCAGCCATCAATTGATGGACCCCCGAGGGTACCACGGGTGATTTGCCGGGTCGGCATTCCTGCCAAGCGAACAAGAATTTTGTTTGCAGGCCTGTTGGCAGGGAGAATTCCGTTCAAGCGCTGATCCGGTTGAATGGAGTTCCGTGGGCTTTTCTGAATGGGCACTAGCCCTCAATCTCTCTGAATACTGTCTACCTCATATCGAGGGTGTAGCCTTGCTTACCCTGGATCCCGAAGTTGAAAGCTACGAAGGGAGTCGCTCGAAGATTGGACCCCCGTTTTCGACAGAGATCCGCGGGGCGGACAGAAGCGGCCTTCGGTCTTGGTGCTGGGAGGGCGAGAGGGGTCAGGAATGCTTGAGGTGTCAATTTAGGCCCTCCGGGCTTAAAGCGGCAGCCACCTTCCTCGAAAAGCATGGACCGATAGTCCAGAGTCAGCCCCCGCCTTCCCCTCAGTCCCAAGGTAATCTCAAATTTGAAATTTCAGATTTTGCAGGCTGGCCCGTGAAGGTCTGCGCGCCCGCTTCGATCGTGATTGCACCGAGCGCCGATTCCTCCAGATTTTCCTCACGTAACTACCTTGGGGCGGCTGCAGTTTTCCGGGCAAGTGCCTGGACCGCCGTAATGGCCGTCACGTTCACAATGTCGTCGGGTGAGCATCCGCGGGAAAGATCATTGGCCGGCTTGTTGAGTCCTTGAAGCATCGGGCCGATGGCCGCAGCCCCCGCCAGCCGCTCCGTCAACTTGTACGCAATGTTTCCCGAATTCAGGTCAGGGAAAACCAGAGTATTGGCACGGCCTTTCACCATACTAGTGGGTGCTTTGGACGCGGCAATCCGCGGGATGAGCGCCGCATCGACTTGGAGTTCTCCATCGATCACCAGATGTGGGGCGCGCTCCTTGGCGCTCCGAACCGCTTCAATAACCTTATCAATCAGGGGGTCTCGAGCGCTTCCCTTGGTCGAGAAGGCCAGCAAAGCCACGACGGGTTCGACTTCCAGAAAGGTTCGCGCACTTTCGGCGGCAGCAATGGCAATGTCCGCCAGTTGCGATGCATTCGGATTGGGGACGACAGCGCAGTCCGAATAAACAAGCGCCCCCTCGACTCCGAACTCAGAGCGAGAAACGGCGGCATTCTCCGGCAGCACCATCATGAAGAAGCTGGAGACAATGGAGCATCCGGGAGCGGGGCCAATGCATCGGAGGGCTGCCCGCACGGTGTGCGCCGTCGTGTGACTCGCTCCGCCGACTGTCCCATCCGCCTCCGCCGTGCGCACCATCATCGCCGCGAAGAACATTGGATCCTGCACGTCCTTTTGGGCTTCCTCCTGCGTCGTTCCCTTGGCGCGCCGCGCCTCATGGTAAATTTCAACGAACTTCCTGGTCAGGGGGGAATGTTGAGGCGAAACGATAATTGCCCCGTCGATGTTGACACGGATCTGACGGGCGCGGTCGCGGATCGCCGATTCCTCGCCTACAATGGTCAGGCGGGCCAGCTTCTCATCGAGGATCTTCTCGGCAGCGCGTAAGGTTCGATCGTCATCCCCTTCGGACAGCACTATGTGCTGAGGATTCTCGCGGGCGCGGGTCTTGACTCGATTTAAGATGTCCATGATATCTATGACTCGTTAAGGACTGGGATGTTTTAGTTTCTGCCGGACGCGATCCAGGGCAGACTGCGATTCTTTGCTGGGAGCCAGCGTGTTTGCCTGACGATAGGCGGCCTCGGCGGCCTCCAGTTTATTTTGCTTTTCGAGAACAAACCCCAGGATGGAAAAGAGGGAGGGTTCCTGGGTCATGCTTTGAGCCGCTTTGGTCAGCGCGGCCTCGGCTTCCGGAAGTTGTGAATTGAAGGCGTAAGCCTGTCCCAGATCAAATTGCACCGCCGGCGCCTCGGGCTGAAGGTCGGCCGCCCGTTTGAGAAACGAGACGGCTTCAGGATAACGCTTCAGGGCCAGGGCGGATCGTCCGGCCAGCGACAGCGCTTCCGGGCTGGCGGGTTGTTTGTCGACCGACTTCTGTGCCAGGTGTAACGCTTCTGTAAATCCCTTGCTCTTTTCCCGTGCCTCAGTCTGGGAAACCGCCTTGGCAAAATAGGTCTGAGCAAGATACAACGCTGCCTGCAGGTCCCCGGGATTGAGCGTCGTGGCGGACTTCAGCGCCGCAATCGCTTCGTCGTACTTCTGGAGATGATAATACGCAATGCCCAGTTGCGCCTGCACCGTCGCATTGCGGGGATTGGAATCCGCGGTGGCCTTGAGTTCCGGGAGCGCCTGGGCATAATCCTGCTGGTTAAACAAGGCTGCGGCGCGCAATGATCTCAGCTTCTCGAGATCGGACGCTTCGGTCGCATTCGACGTCGCCGTCGCAATCGCAGCACTGAGTTCGGTATATTTCTGCGCATCAAAATAGGCCTGCGCCAACGCCAGCGAGATCTGGAAATTTTTCCCATCGAGAGTGGAGGCCTTCTTCAGGGATTCGATCGCTTTGTCATAGTTCTTCAGCCGCGCATAGCACAATCCCACGATGTAGTGGCCCTGAACATAATTTGGATCGGCGCGCAATTCCTCCTCGTATTCCTTGATGGCCTGCTCATATTTCCCCTGGGCAAAAAAACTGGCGCCTTTGATGAAATCGGCGTGTCCAAGGGCAGGAAACGCAAGCAGACAGAGGCCGAGGACTGGAAGGAACAGGCGGATCTTCATCACAGACCCATTCTAGGTAATGAAAACCTTGAAATCAAGGAGAGTTCTTTGCGGGGCGGTTCAGTTCTCTTTCTTGCGTTTGATTTCGATGGCGAGGCGTTTGATTTTCTGGTTCAGGGTGGACAGCGGGACGCCCAGTTTTTCTGCCGCGTTGGTTTGGCTCCACCCCGTTTTTTCCAGCGTTTCCAGGATGACATGTCGCTCCACAGAATCGAGAATTTCGAAAAGTGTGGCATTTTCCTTGAGCGCTACGCTGCGCAACATCCGTGTCCCGGGGATGCTGGACTCAAAGATTGACTCCGGCAACAGGGGCACATCGACCGAATCTGAGGTGCTGAGAACTACGGCGCGCTCTACGGCATTTTCCAATTCGCGGACATTGCCGGGCCAGTGGTAGTCCATCAACACCTTCAGCGCCTCCGACGTGAACTGAACCGGGGCCTTGGCATTGTCCTGGCAGTACTTCTCAATGAAGTGCTCCACCAACAGGGGGATGTCTTCCTTTCGCTCGCGCAGCGGCGGCAACTGAATACTAATGACGTTGAGCCGATAATAAAGGTCCTCACGAAACTTCCCCTGCGTGACCAGACCCTTGAGGTCTTCATTGGTGGCCGCGATGATGCGAACATCCACTTTGATGGTGTCGATTCCCCCCAGGTGCATGAACTCGCGTTCCTGGATCACTCGGAGCAACTTGGCCTGGGTCTCCAGTCCCACCAGACCAATTTCATCGAAAAAAATCGTCCCGGTGTCCGCTACCTCGAACAGCCCCTTCTTGGCCGCGATGGCGCTGGTGAAGGCCCCTCTTTCGTGGCCGAATAAATTGGATTCAAGCAGGTCAGCCGGCAAGGACCCCGTATTGACGGGGACGAAGGGTCGCTCGGCGCGCGGCGAAATCGAATGGATGGCCTTGGCGATCAACTCCTTGCCCGTGCCGCTTTCGCCCTGCACGAGGATGGTGGAGCGCGACGGAGCCACCTGCGAGACGAGGTCGAATATCTTCAACATCCGCTCGCTCTTGCCCACGATGTTGGGGAAGTTGTAGCGCTCCTTGAACGCCCGCTTCAGCTGGAGGTTTTCAATGAAGAGCTGGCGTTGCCGGACGGCGTTTTCGATGTCGATTAAGAGCTTCTCATTGTCCCAGGGCTTGGTGATGAAATCGTTGGCGCCCGCCTTGATCGCGGCGACCGCGTTCTCCACTGAGCCGAACGCCGTGATCATGACGACGGCGAGGTTGTGATCCATGGTCCGGATTTCCTTGAGCACCTCCAACCCGTTCTTTCCCGGCATCATGACATCCAGCAGCACGATGTCATAGCTCTTCTCCCGAAGCCGCTGCAGGCCCGGATCTCCCGCCTCAGCTTCATCGACCGCGTATCCTTCCGCGGTCAGCAGCACCTGCAGGGATTCGCGGATTTCCGCTTCGTCGTCAATGACCAGGATGTTCGCTTTTTCGGAAGACATACGATGTGAAGGTGAAGCCACTGCCGGAGGATCAGACGTTGACTGCTCTCTCTAGGGAAGATTTAGGATGTAGGGCCGGAAACTCAAGGGTGAATCGGGTGCCGTGTCCCGGCTGGCTCTCCACGTCAATTTTCCCTAAATGTTCCTGGATGATGCCATAGGTGACGGAAAGGCCCAGCCCAGTCCCGCGGCCGGTTTTTGTGGTGAAGAAGGGATCGTAGATTTTTTTCAGATGCTCGGTCGAAATGCCCGACCCGGTGTCGGCCACCTCAATGACCACCTCGGAGTTCCGCGTTTGCGTGCTCACCGTCAGGATGCCGCCCTGCCCCATGGCGTCTTTGGCATTGAGGAACAAATTCAAAAACACCTGCTGGAGCTTGCCCCCATTGGCCTGGATGAAGGGCAATTGCGTATCGAGCTTCCTTTCCACAGCCACCTTCGCCGTCCGGAACTGATGATCCAGAAGGGAAAGGGTTTCTGTGATGACTTTGTTGCAGTCCACTTCGGCATACTGCGTGCCGCTGGTCCGCGAGAAATTCAACAAAGCATTAACAATCTCCGAAGCCCGAAAAGATTGCTTGATGATCTTGTCGACGATCTTCATCTTGGGATCGTCTGTTTTCAACTGCTTCTGGAGCATCTGGGTGTAACTCGAAATGACCGCCAGGGGCGTATTGACTTCATGCGCCACCCCGGCCGCCAGCAAACCGATCGAGGTCAGCTTCTCAGACTGCATCAGTTGATCCTCGAGGGAGGCGCGGTCTGTCACGTCATCGAAGAGGATCAACTTCCCTTTAATGCTGTTGTCGCGGCTGATCAGCGGCGTCACGGCGATGTTCACCATGCGCCACCCGGCCTCCCCGCCATTGGAGTTTCCGTTTCCTCCCGGACTCCCACTGCTCGCGGAAGACCGCAAATTAAAGCGGTAGATGCGCGCAATGGAATCTTCTCCCCCGGTTGCGCTTCCCAGGGCCGCCGTGGTCACACTACTGTTGTAAACCCGCTGAATGGCCCGAAGCAGGTCCTGCGAAAAAACCTCCTTGAGGGGACGGCGCAGAGCCTGAGACCTCGGAACGCCATAGAAGCGCTCCATCTGGGAGTTCCAGGATTCGATCCGGTCTTCCAAGTCCGTCGTCAGGATGCCGACGTTGATGGACTCCACGATGTTTTCCAGAAAGTCCTTCAGGCGCTGCGCTTCGGTAGCCTCCTGTTCGAGCGATTGATACAACTGCGCGTTTTCAACGGCGATCCCGACATAGCCGGCGATGGTCTGCAGCAACTCGAAATCCTCGCTCGAAAGAAAATCGCCCTGTTGGGTCTTGCTGAGGCCGATCACCGCGATAATGGAGTCCTTCACCACACAAGGGAGGTAATAATTGAGGTCCAACTGCCTCAGCGTGGCGTGCACCTCAGGCTTTTCCTTCAACAGCGACTTGAAGTTTTCGTAAAAAAGATAACCCCGCCGTAACTCCGGCCGCTCGGGTGACAAAAAACTGAGATTCAAGTTCGAAATATCGCGGATTCCCAATGCCTTCGCAACTTCAAAGGGCGCCGCGGCGGAATCCTTTCGCAGGAAAATCGCAATCTTGTTCACCAGCAAGGTCTGAGAAATTCGCTCCACCACAGAGTTCAGCATGCGCTCCAGATGGACTTCCGAACTCAGCGCGCGACCGAACTCGATCATCGTCGTCCGGTAATCGTAACGCTCCTGGTAAAAGAACTTGTCGAGGCGCACCTGGATCCAGTTGCGGACGGGGGCAAACAAGAAGGCCGCGACCACCGTCGTCACGACACTCACCACGCGCGTTCCGGCAATCGCGTTGCTGAACATGATGCCGATCGCCGCCACCACCGCAAAATAGAGGCCTACAATCATCAAGGTGGCCAGGGTGTAAGCGGCCCCCTGTTTGAAGATGATGTCCACATCCATCAATCGATAACGGATGATGGCATATCCGAACGTCAGCGGGATCAGGATCAGCGGAAGAACGGAAAGGTTCATCCCCAGGGTGGGGAGATGTCCTAGAAAATACGGCACCGCATACCCGATCGAAAAAGGGACCACCGCCGCCACGGCGCCCGGGGTGATCCATTTCATCTGCTGCTTCAACTCGGGCGTATCAGCGCGGCGATAGCTGTCGACCAGGCTCGCCGTCCCGACCAAAAAATAAATGGCGGAATAGAGAATGTCGATCCGGTCGAGAAGCCACCGCTCGGGCAGAGTAAAACCCGAGGAGAGGAGGGTCCCTGTCACGAACAGGACTTGAATGCCCAACAGGATCAACGCCGGAGCGTAAAGGAAGCCGAGCATGTACTTCCGCGATTCCAGGACTTTCTTGTATCGGGGAAAGGACAGGCAGAAGTGCACGAATAAGGGAGGCTGCAGCAGTAAAGCCGCCGAATTAGCCCAGTAGATACACCAATCGAAGAGATTGAGTTTCCCGGTGTAAGAAAACACGTACAGAACGAATGACGCCACGCAAAAGACATAAAACAACGTCGCCCGCGGGGCTTCCCAGCGCCTGACGAAAATAAAAATTCCGATCAGGAGATAGAGAAATCCGATGATCTCTAAATAAAACTTCAACGAAATCCGCGTGTCTTGCGGCGCCACAATGACCCGTGAATCGATGGGAACGTCTTCTCGAATGAGGTGATAATTGGCCTTGCTCCAGGTGCCCAACCGGAATAGCTGCTGGGTCACTTCAATGGCATCCTCCACCTGGTGCCCTTCGATTGAAACCAGGATATCTCCCGCCCGGATGCCAGCCTTATCTCCCGGTCCGGCGGGTTCCACGATCCAGGCCTCGACCCCCTTTTCTGAGTCTCTCCAGGAGACCCCATCGTCCGGCGCAATCCACGCATTCGACTCCGCCCGCTTGATAAAATTGATCACACCAAACACAATCACCGACACGGTGATCAGTGCGATCACAACCGATTTGAACGAAAATGGGACAATTCGAGTCATGAATTCCTGCTACCTGCAACAGTCAAGCTACACTAGGCGGGGCACATTTGTCAGCTTCGAGTCGTTGTTCCGTGGCTTGGATCCATATTTAATGAAACGGCAACTCACCAGACCAACGTTTTCTAAAGCCACCCTACTAGGATTCTAAGCAACTCGACTCTCGGCAACTGACGAACCACCTATTTGCAAAGCAACTGGGTTGCCACATTTTAGAACATTCCCTGCACCGCTAACAATATGATTTTGGATAGGATATTAATGTCCTCTCCAAGCCATCTAGAAATCTACAAATTCTTGAATTTGTCCTATGAAAAACCAAATATCTCTCCCCGAAATCAACTCTCTACTGCGGACGTCCCGAAGGTGCCTTTTCCGCCCTAATAAAATGGGGTTAAACTGCAGGAGCGATGAGCGGCTCGTTTCCAAAAGCCGCCTTTGGTTTGACGAAATCTTGACAAAATCGTCCGCTGATTTGATGTCTGCTTGGAAAGAGAGCCTTGCTTCCATGGGATCATTACCGTTGGCTTTTCGAGCTTCAAATTCTCGATCAAGTCGTAATCCAACCCTAATTCGGACAAGCCGGAACCAAAACCATATTTTATTAGGAAACCAGGAAACCGGGGAATCGGTTGTCGATTAAAAGCCCGCCGCAGCGGGATCATCAGGTTCACTTCCGATTAAGGGTTCTTAACTTCCCGTATTCCTGACCTCCTAATAATAACTTTTCTTGCCCTTGGTTGTGCCGACTATCACTTGACGATCGAGAAATCCCAAACTGTGGGCGTGTACTGGTTTTGCGCCGGGCTCAATTCGACCAGACAGTACTCGCCTTCAGCGAGCGGTTTCTCCGGAAAAACTTTAAAGACATTCTCCGCAATTCGAATCAAAGGGGTGAAAATGTACTCCTGCGATCTCTCCTGGTCACTGCCGGTAATTTGGGAATGAGACACCTCCTTAAGCACGCGCGCCGATTTCGTGACAATCATCCTGAACAACGACAACTGTCCCCCCCGCTCCTCGGGCAGATAGGCATAAAAGACCGGGGAAGTCGTCGACAATTTCAGATCTGAGCTGGGGCCATCCAATAGTATGGTGACTTTTTGCTTCATGACCGGCGCCGGCGCGACGACGTTGATGAGGGTACTTTTCCGGTCGGTCTTCTTGCGAGTCCCCACCTCTGCCAGTTGTACCAGGTTCTTCCCATCCCAAGCGTAGAGCCCGTAGGTCCCGGGGAGACTGACGCCCGGAGCAATTTCCACGTCGCGGGCTGGCCCCGAGGGCCCTCGGTCTGAATCCTCCGGAGTTTCACGGGATGCCTCGAGTGATTTTCGAGAGGTTTCCTTCGATTCCCGGGCTTCCTTTTCATTTAATTTCCTGGTCGCTTCCAGGTCCACCAGATTCAAAGGCACCTCTTCCCATTCATTCCGCTCCATGGACTTGAACCGGAGCCGGTCCCCTTTCACCTCGTAGCGCTCTACGGTTTCCGTTGTACCATCTTTGAAAACAAGTTTTTGCTGGGAAAATGCCACGGTGGCTGTCAACAACAAGAGCCCCGCTATTGCCAGTCCCATCCGGACCTGAAAGCAGGCTGGGGTCGAAAACCTCCTTTTCGTCCCTCTATTCATACCTTTCACACCATGGCACGGGGGCCCGACCCGTTCGATGCAAACTGACAATTGTCGCTCCATGAAGATTGATTCGCTCGAGTCTTGGTAGCCGCCCCGACCCATCGGGGCAGGGTTTTTCCTGCCGGTCGCAAGAGCCCGCCCCGATAGGTCGGGGCGGCTACCGAACCCAACCACTTCGTCAGATGTTGTCGTCCGTCACTTTAATTTATCATCGTCACCGATAGGTCAGGACCGCTCCACCGCGAGTGCCACTCCCAAGCCACCACTGACGCACAGTGTGGCCAACCCCCGTTTGGCCTGACGCTTTTCCATTTCATGAACCAGCGTGGTCACGATGCGGGCGCCCGTGGCTCCAATGGGGTGACCCAGCGCAATGGCCCCGCCGTTCACATTCAGTTTTTGATGATCAAAATGCAGTTCGCGATCGCATGCCAGAACCTGAGCGGCGAACGCTTCATTCAGCTCGATGACTTCAAAATCCTCGAGGCGAAGCCCGGTCTTTTGGAGGAGCTGGCGCACGGCGGGAACGGGACCAATTCCCATCCTGCGGGGATCGACCCCCACGCTCGTCCAGGCCACGATCCGGCCCAGGGGTTCCATATGATACTGTCTCGCTTTTGCCGCTGACATGAGCACCAGCGCAGCGGCTCCATCGGTGATCCCTGAGGAATTCCCCGCGGTGATCGTCCCCGATTTCGAGAAAACGGGCGGAAGCTTGCTGAGGTCGTGGATCGACACACCCAGTCGCGGATGCTCGTCCCGGGTGACCAGCGAAGAGGCCATTCCCCGACCGCCCCATGTACCGCTCACCTCGAGGGGACAAGACTCCGCGGGATGACTTCCGTTGCGTTCTACCTTCGTGCTCAAATCCACCGGAACAATTTCAGAATCGAAGCGTCCCCCGAGAATCGCCTGCCGGGCTTTCCATTGGCTCTCGAGCGCATAGGCATCCTGCTCTTCCCGCGAGATACCGTACTCCCGGGCCAGCAGATCAGCCGTCTCACCCATGATCATCTTCGAAAGCGGACACTGGAACCCGTCCCGATACATCCCATCGACCAGGGCCTGGGTTCCCATTCGCGCGCCCCATCGGGCGTTCTCCAGGTAAAACGGAAGGCGGCTCATGGACTCTGTTCCCCCGGCCACAATACACTCCTCGTTGCCGAGGGCAATCTCCTGGGCGCCCAGGAGGATGGATTTCAGACCCGAAGCACATGCCATGTTCACGGTAAACGCCACCCGCTCCTCCGGAAGGCCGGCGCGCCACAGGATTTGCCGGGCAATGTTCGGGCCACCCCCCGCTTGCCGGGCGCACCCAAAGATCACCTCATCGACCTCGGCCGGATCCAGGCTGGCGCGTTCGATGACGGCGCGGGTCACGACCGATCCCAAATCAGCGGCCGAAAAGTCTTTCAGGGCCCCCCCGAATTTTCCGATGGGGGTTCGCTTCGCCGCGATGATGTACACTTCGCGCATCCGGATGCCTCTCCCGTGGGTAATTGCCTTTAAATTATCTCACAATTTTCCCCGCCCGGCTGTGTCCTTGAAGACCGGGCCTTTCGTTGGACTGAAATTTGTTAGAATGGCACGGTTCCGCAGAAACAGAAGTTGACTTCTCCGACGCCGCGGGTGACGTGATGCAATTTTCTCTCGACAAATCGAGCAAGCTGCCCTATTACGATCAGATCAAGAATCAACTGACCGCTGCACTCCACATGGGGAGTCTGAGTTACCACGAACAGCTTCCGACCGTGCGTGCCCTGGCTCGCGTGGTCGGTGTCAATCCCAAGACGATTCTCAAGATTTACCATCAACTCCAGACGGAAGGCCTGGTCGAGGTTCGACTGGGCAGCGGGGTTCAGGTGGGCGCCATCGAACGGACCCGCTTCGAGCGCAGTTACTATGCGTCGGTGGTGTCAATGATGGAGCGGCATCTCGAGGAGGCGGGGCGCATGCAATTCTCCGAACATGATTACCTGGACCTGCTCCGGCAAGTCATTGATCCGAAGAAACGCCGGGAGATCACCTGCCTGGTCGTGGAATGCAACACCGAACAGATCCGCCTCTTCGCCGCTGAAATCTCGAAGCGTATCGGCATCACCGCGCATCCCGTCCTCATGGATCAGCTCAAGGCCCATGGACCCCGGGTCGCCTCCTTGCTTTCCAAGGCTTCTTTTTTGGTCACGACCGACTTTCACTGGGAGGACGTGGAGCGCATCGCCCTTCTGCATCACAAGATTCCCCTGAAGATCCGGTTGAGACCGGAATTCCTGACCACCCTCATTCAGGGTGCGAGGAAGGGGGGTGTTTTGATGGTGGTTTCCAACCTGGACTACTATTCCAAGTTCCGCGCGGCCCTTCGTGACCTTGGGTTTGAATCGGCGCTGAAGCATATCCATGCCGTGCTGGCCTCCGACCATCAACACTTCGATTCGATGCTGTCCCTTGTCAAACACGTGTATGTCTCCCCGCTCTGTGGCGCCGGAGTTCCGGGGCGCTTCCCCCCAACGATCCGGCGGATTGATTTTCCGGAACACCTCTCGGTGGAATCGTTGAACTCCCTCCGCACGGCCATCTTCATCCGGCATCTGCAAAGAGTCCTCCCTCGACCCTCCCTGCGGCCTGGCACCCGCCCGGCAGCGTAAGACGAGGCAGTTACCCCCTGACCGCAGGTCTGGAACAATCTCGCAAAAAAATTTGAATTGTTCCATTGCATGGAACAACCGTGTTGGGCTATAAGCACAAGCATACATCACTGTTAGGGGAACGTTGAGTCTGCTGGGCGTACGCTCGGATTGGGTTTTCAAAGACAGGAGTTACCACTGCACAGGAGTGTTTAACAACCACTAAACACGGAGGGAGCATGGTGTACACACATCTCATGACAAGAAGTTTCATGCTGATCGTTTTAATTGCCCTGGCGCTTCTTCTCGTCCTCACCGCGGCCACCCAGGCGCAGTCGGCCGGGTCCATCGCGGGATTGGTCACGGACGCGCAAGGAGCCGCCGTGGTAGGCGCCAAAGTAACGGCGCGTAACACGGCCACCGGTTTGGAGCGGACGACAGTCACCGGACCAACGGGCCAGTACCAGTTTGCCGCGCTGCCGATCGGCACGTACAAGGTCGAGGCCCAGGCCCAGGGGTTCCAAACCAAAGTGACGGAGAGCGTGATCGTGCAGGTCGCCCAGATCACGGACCTCGATATCTCGCTGGTGGTGGGACAACTGAGCGAAACCGTGAACGTGGAGGCCTCGGCCCCGGTTATCGAGTCGACCACGATGTCGGTGGGCGCGGTCATCCCCCAGCGGACGGTTCAGGAAATTCCCCTGAACGGCCGGCATTTCGTCGATCTGGGATTGCTGCTGCCCGGATCGGTGGTCCAACCGCAAAGCGGGTTTCTGACGGCCCCGTTGCGCGGGCAGGGGGCCTTCGCCTTCAACACCGCCGGAAACCGGGAGGACACCGTCAACTTCATGGTCAACGGCGTCAACCTGAACGACATGGTTCAGAACCAGATCACGTTCCAGCCGTCCATCAATACCGTCTCTGAATTCAGCTCCACCAACTCGACGTTCAGCGCGGAATACGGACGGAACAGCGGCGCGATCGTGAACATCGCCACGCGCTCCGGGAGCAACCAGTTCCATGGGGAAGCCTTTGAGTTCATTCGCAACAATTCTTTGGATGCGAACAACTTCTTCACCAATTCAGCCAGCCTGCCTATCCCTCCGTTCAAGCGCAACCAGTTCGGCTTTAACGTGGGGGGGCCGGTGTGGTTGGGACCGAGCCATCCCGGAAAAGACCGCACCTTCTTCTTCTTCAGTTATGAAGGATTGCGCCAGCGCCAGGGGTTGACCTTCCCCAAAGTCACCTCGGTTCCCACTGCCGCGCAACGGGCCGCAGTGACGAATCCGACGGTCCTCAAGCTCCTGCCTTTCATTCCGGCAGCCAATGTTCCAGGGACCAACAGCTTTATCGGCACGGGGACAGCTCCGGTGAATATCGACCAGTGGACGGTCGATCTCTCTCATCGAATCTCCGATAAGGACTCCATTCACGGCTACTATGCCTTCCAACGGGACCTGCGCCAGGAACCCAGCCTGCAAGGCAATAACATTCCGGGATTCGGCGACACGCGACAATCCCACCGGCAGATTTTCACGTTGGGCGAAACGCACATTTTCAACGACCGGACGGTCAATGATTTCCGGCTGGGATTCAATCGCATCCACATCACCTTCGCGCCGAACGCAACGTTGAATCCCGCCGATTTCGGGATCAATAACGGCGTCACGACCGACCTCGGTCTTCCTCAGATCCGGATTACGGGCTCAACCGATTTCGGCGGCCCCGCCGGATTTCCCCAGGGTCGGGCGGACACCGGCTATCTTTGGTCCGACACCCTCAGCTACCTGGTGGGAAAGCACTCCCTGAAAATCGGAACGGAACTGCGTCGCTTCCAAAACAACAACTTGAATAACGACACCGGGCTGATGCAGTTCACTAGCCTTTCAGCGTTCCTCGCGGGTACCTCGACTTCTTATAGCTCTACCCTCGGCGCCGTAGAGAGCGGCGTTCGGACGACCGGCTTCGGCCTCTTCGTCCAGGATAACTACAAGTTTTCTCCGAGGCTCACGGTGGAGCTCGGATTGCGCTGGGACATGAACACCACCCCGACCGAGGTCAACAATAAATTTGTGAACTTTGATCCGGTGACGGGCAAGTTGGTCCAATTGGGTGCAGGGATTGACCAGATCTACGCCTCGAACAACAAGAACTTTGGACCTCGCGTCGGCTTTGCCTGGGATCCATTTGGAACAGGGAGGACCGTGATTCGTGGCGGTTATGGTCTGTACTACGATCAGCCGGTCACCAATTCAGTCACCGGACTTACGACCAATCCTCCCTTTGCCAATCCCGTGTCGGCAACAGGGATAGTTTCGATAAGCAATCCGCTGGCGAATTCTGCGTCAGTTCCCGCGACGAGTCCGGCCGCCATCAACCCCGATTTCCGGAATTCCTACGTTCAGTCGTGGAACCTGAACATTCAACGGGAGGTGACGAAAGGGACTTCGATGCAAGTAGGTTACTTCGGCTCGAAGGGCACCCACCTGCGCATGTTCCACAATATCAACCAGCCTCTTGTGCCGGGTAACAACCTGACGCGACCTTACGCGGGCTTCTCGAATATCGTCCAGGTCGACAGTCCCTCGAACTCGACTTACAACGCCCTGTGGGTCAGTGCCACCAAACAGATCTCGCACGGGCTGCAGTTCAGCACCTCCTATACCTGGTCCCACTCCATCGATTGGATCTCGCTCAGCTCCCCGGCGGCATCGACCATGATGTCGCAGGACAGTTACAATCTGCGGAATGAAAAGGGCTCCTCCGACTATGATGCGCGGCACCATTTCAACATCAGCTACATCTACGATCTCCCCTTGAAAGGAAATCGACTGGTGGAGGGCTGGCAGATCGCGGGAATCACCACGTTCCAGTCTGGCAACCCCCTGGACATCATTGTTTCGGGGGCAGGTCCGACAGGATTTGCCACTCGACGTGCCAACCTGGTGGGGGATCCCACGGTGGGTAATCCGACCGTTTCACAGTGGTTTAACATCGCCGCCTTTTGCACGCCGGGCGCGGTCGGCTGCGCCGGTCCACCCGTGTTTGGCGATGTAGGCCGAAATACGGTCATCGGACCCGGGTTCAGCAATTTTGATTTTTCGATCATTAAGAGAACCCGGATTAAGGAAAGTATGAACGTGGAATTCCGGACGGAGTTCTTCGACATCTTTAACCATCCCAATTTCGGGCAGCCCGGACGAGTCGTCGGGGCCTCGAACTTTGGACAGGTGACCAATACGCGCTTCGGCACTGGCGATTCCGGGTCTTCGCGCCAGGTTCAGTTTGCGTTGAAGTTCTTGTTCTAAAAGGTTTTTGGCGGGGCCATCCACAGAGGGGTCCCGCCTGTTACCAGTTTGGAGCGGGGGGAACTCAGGCAGACCCGCCTCGACGATTCGGGATTGCCAGATTCCGAATCTCCGGGGAGGTGAGGGAACTTCGCTTCAATGTACGCCGATGCTACCTCCTGTGACCAGGGGAGAAACCCTTCTCCCCTGGTTTTTTTGCAGGGGATGGCAATCGGGAATTTGAAAGACGTTGAATAGCTGAAATTGAGTTGGCTCCAGAGCGGCTGCCGAATTAGAAATCGTGTCGTCCGATTTCTAAGCGAAGCCTTGAGGAAGCCTCTCTGTAGCAGAAATAGCGCCTTCCCCCCGCAAATTTCGGAACTAATGATGAATGTGTCAGGTATAGGTCTATTGGACTGGTCAGGCTGTGAAGGTATCGTGCCATTGCGCCGTCCCATTGCTAACACCTGGCAAAGACCGGGTCAGGCCGCGAGGCCCATCGGGACGCCTGCAACTCTGTTACATTCAAATGCCTTCGTATATGATTATTGAACCGCCATGGGGAAGTGTTGGAGGCCCCCTCAGTGCACCTACAAACTGAATTAACCACCTTTAATGAAGAGCAGTTGCTGGATTTCTATCTGAGCCTTTCCATTCAGAAGCGTTCGGAGGCATTTGCCTCGACCGCTCGAGCCGCAGAAATCGCGGGCCTCTCGCAGCGCACGATTCAATTCTGGATCGAGGTCGGAGCCATCCGCGCCCTCTGTGTGGGAAGGAGATACCAGGTCAGCTTGGATTCGCTGAAGGCCTATCTGAGGGCCAAGGCCGAACGGCAAGCAATCTGACCGGGGGCAAAACTTTTTCACGCAATTCGCGCAATGGGCGCAACTGGCGCATTACGCGCTAGACCTTCGTCCCGCCATTAGTTATAAATCCGCCTTCACCATCGTTACAAATCGGCGACTCCACCTTTGTGGAGAAAGAAGTTTCGAACTCACAATAGTCGATATGGTTTTCAAGCACATCCCCCTGCGCCCGCCCTTGCCCCAGGGGGTGCGGATCAATACGCCGAAGCTCACACCGGGGCAGACATCAGAATTAGGTTCACACTAAGTTATGGGTAGGTTTCGCTCTGAGCACCATGTTGTTAAGAATGACGCGAGATAACGCAATAAAAGTCTGCCGAGCCGAGAGTCGCGCAAAAGTCTCTAATGTATCTTGGTGGCGCTGCCACGAAAGGAGATTCAGCCATGCTTAGACCCCTTGGCCTTGCTGCTGCATCGTTAACCGTTGTACTCGGTTTGTCCGCTTCATCGATTGTCGCCCCTATCACATCTTCCCAATCTTCTCCCCAATCCTCCGAGCATTCCCAAAAGTTGCACAGGATGCCCAAGAGTCCTGTGCCTCAACAACTCTTGTGTGGATTGTGGCGCACTGACCATACTTTCGAGGCCACGCTTCGGATCAAAAACGAACTCCTGACTGACCCGCTTAGCGTTACACCCGTCTTGTTCATGGCGGATGGTACGGAATATGACCTGCCCCCGGTGACAATTGGTTCCGCGGACGTAGTCAGCGTGGAGATCAATGCGGCGCTACGGGCAGCCCCGGCATGGCTTCGGCCCCACATTTCTGAGTTCGGTAGCGCATTGTTGCGATTCGAATGGAACTGGAATGCTGTTTCTGGTTTGGTTCAGAACCTGGATAAAATTAGAAGCTTGACGTACCTCTATCCCTTTCAGAACTTCAGTGCTATGGAGGTGGGGCACGATATGGAGGGGGGGAGTGCTGACCACCAAGTGATCGAGGGTTTATGGTGGAAGCACGACGACGCCGTGGATGGTTACGTAGCAATTTCCAATACAACTGGCCAGAACCTCGACGTCAACTTCGCGGTGAGCGATTCTCAAGGATTACGCGGCCCGAGGCGCACAATCACCCTCTTGGGACATGCGACGCATGTGGTCAGGTTATCGGAACTGCAAATGAACCGGACAGGAGGGCCGGAGGCCCAGTCATCGGTGGATTCGCACACGTTTCGCCGGGATGATCAGCGCGGAGGCATCACCGTTTCCTATGACGGGGCGCCAGGAGCAATCCTTCTATCCGGGGGGTTGGAGAATGCGGCCGAGGGCTTTTCTGCGCCCATCGTATTTCGCAGCGTTCGTCAGCACACAGCGAGCGACGAACCTTGGCGGTCTGCCAGCGTCGGCATCATGGTGGGGATTCCTGACCCGATGATGGAGTTCCCGTCAGGGACGCGTTTCACCCCCTATACAATTCTTCGGAATGGCGACTCAAAGCCAATCACGGTAAGACCCGGGTTGTTTTATATGCTCGGGATGGAAACGAAGCAAGCACCGGTGCCGAGCTTTCAATTGTTACCACATCAGACTATAGCGTTGGACATCAATGCCCTGCTCGCTGCGGCAGGAGTTAAGAATTACAGCGGCATGGTCAACCTGGAGTTTTCCTACCTTGGAAACGTCGGCGCCCTGATGGTCGCGACTGGGAGCGTTGACCAGACCGGCTCCTACGTCTTTGACGTAAGCGCGAAAGGAATCAATCGTGACCGGGGCAAGCGCGTCTCTTATTGGGATCACGACGGCAGCACGGACACAATGTTTACGCTATGGAATCCTGACGGAACCGCCGAGGATTTGCTGGTCATCTTGTACTTCCACGGAGGGGCCTACAAGGTTCCCGCCCATTTGGACGCCTTCGGAACCGCCACCTTCAACATCTCCGAACTTGCAATGGAGCAAAAACCCGATTCCGATGGGCACTTTCTTCCACAAGACGCCCAGGTGGGAAGCGCCTTGATCATTGACGCGTCTGACCGGCGCCATCAAGTCGAGGTTGTCGTCAGCGTGGGAACGTTTAATGTCGAGACGGCAACCTGCGGCGAAAACCTATGCATAAACTGTGACGACATCATCGGGTTATTGCTGTCACCGGATCCTTTCGGCCTTCCGTTCAATGCCGGGAAGCAGATGTCCTCCAGGGTAACATTCACGGATAACACCACGATGGACTATACGACTCAGACGCCGTGGGAAAGCAGCAACACCTCCATCGCAACGGTTAATTCGGCTGGCTTTGCGAATGGTCTCGGTGTCGGTACCACAGCCATCAGTGCCCTTCTTGACGTTACAGTGGAGGGGAGCCAGTGCTTTGTGAGCGGAATTTGCGACAATTCAACTGTAGGTGATGAGACGCCGACCACGGTTAATATCATGGGCACCCTCGCGCTGGATACAGCGAGTTTCACCACCCAAGTCGCAGGTGGAACGGCGACGTTCACAGCCGTTGTAACAATCGATCCAGCTCCCGCCAGCGCGTTTCCTATAACATTTACAGTCCAACAAAGTGCCCCAACAAATACGGCAAATGTGAGCCTCATCCAAGGCGCCCAAGCTGCCAGTCACACCTGTAGCATCACTTCGACCGCAGGTAATTGTCAGGTGCAGTTTCCAGTAAGCAGCTCGCCAAGCAACACCGCGTCTGGGACAGTGAGTTGGCGGTTCACTGTGAGCCCCGACAAGGCTAATGTCACTATCACTCCAGCCCCCAATCCGCTCAGGGGAACTGTTGCGTTTCAGAATTGAACATGGTTATCTATCAAGGGGCGCGTCGGACGGTTTTCCTCATTCCTGGTCTTAGGGCAACCCCGATGCGCCTCTTACTACGAATTCTGGAGGACACCATGACGATTAGAACAGATGTATTTACCCGTATTTGTCTGGTCACGATTTTACTGCTGTTGACGCTGATTGCAGCGAGGCCCTTGGTGTGGCCGCCCGTCACCGGCGCGAACGTCGCACCCCAATACAAAACTGAGATCGTCGACCAAGGGGTTGTTGCGACAGAGCCTGCTGCCGCGGAGATGATACAGCAGCGTTCGCGCGAGGGATGGCAGCTTGTCGCAGCCACAGTCTACTGGCGTGAATATAACACGAACAAATCCGTGATGGGGCCGCTCTACCTGCTTGTGTTTCGGAAGTAGTTGCCTGCGGATATGGCCCCCGTTCGAATTGCTCGGGTTCACAACGAAACTCTGAAATTGGAAGCATATTTACGGGGAGATTGGAGAATTTCAGGCTCGGCCCTGTTTTTTCTCATGCGTTTGTTAGCCTCAAGATCAGGCCTGGATCTAACGAAGACAAAGGAGGTCATCTCCTCACTGCGTGAGAAGGGGTGATCTTCCCGTATGATGGTGTGTGAGAGAGTTGATCTTGTTCCCCCAATTCTTCCAAGGCGTTTCCTCATTAATCTTGGTCGTTTGAAAGGAGAAAAGTCGTGCGGCCGATGAAGAATACAAATGGGAGTCGTGCTTTCAAATGGCTGGGAGGTGCGTGTGTGATGTGTTGGGCTCTTGTTCTTTGTGCCAGCAAAATATCATCTCAAATGCAAGAAGATAAGAACGTCCAGGTGGACAAGAGACCGGCGGCTTTCCAGGACCGAAACGAAGCAGCGACCTCGGCTGCTGCCACTCGCCAGGGTATGCCCGGTGAGTCGCCGATGCTGCCTGGACATGTCGATCAACGCGAGATTGACAAGGGTGAGCTCCGTCTTGAAGACCTCATCGAAGCTGGTCGCTTCTTGTTTGTCACCCAATTCAACGTGTTGGATGGGTTTGGTCGGCCCGCCGCGACCGGCGACGGCAAACCGACCAAGCGCGTTGCGGGCTCGGCCCCCTTCATGATCCGAACCTCAGCGCCGGAAACCAATTCCTGCGCCGGATGCCACAACCAGCCTGTCCCCGGCGGGGCCGGCGATTTCGTCGCCAATGTCTTTGTGCTGGCGCAGGTTCGCGACCCCGTCACTGACTCCGTCTCTGCCGAATTCAGTGATGAACGAAACACGCTTGGCATGCACGGCTCTGGCGCCATTGAAATGCTCGCACGCGAGATGAGCATGGATCTGATCGGGATTCGAGAGGCTGCGAAGAACGAGGCCCGAATGCGCGGCATCCCGGTGACGAAGGCTCTTGTGACCAAAGGCGTCAACTTTGGACAGATTATGGCCGGGCCGGATGGCAGCATCGATACAAGCAAGGTTGAGGGAGTGGATGGCGACTTGATTATCAAACCCTACCACCAAAAAGGAGTGGTGAATTCAGTCCGCGTCTTTACCGTCAATGCCTTCAACCACCATCATGGGATGGAGGCGGTGGAACGATTCGGTCGAGATCGGACGGGCGAAGATGATTTTGACGAGGATGGGGTCCCGGATGAACTTTCGGTAGGAGACATTACTGCGGCCACGATCTTTCAGGTTTCTCTGCCCGTTCCAGGACGTGCCCTGCCTGAAGAACGCGAACTCCGAGACTCGGTCAGGCGTGGCGAGACCGCCTTTACCAGGATCGGCTGCGCCGGATGTCATCGCAGTGAATTGATCCTGAACAATCCGGTTTACAGCGAACCCAATCCATTTAATCCCGTGGGCAATTTGCGTCCTCAGGATGTGGCGCGCCCCTTCTCGTTCGATTTGACTCGGGATGGTCCCAGGCCCCACTTGGAGAGGATTTCCGGAGGTCGGGCGGTGGTCCGCGCGTATACGGATTTGAAGCGTCATACGATTGCCGATGAGGCCGATCCCTTCTTCGCCAACGAGCGCGTGGTGCAGGGAGGAGTCCCGCTCGATCAATTCATCACCCGCAAGCTTTGGGATGTGGGCAGTTCAGCACCTTATGGGCATCGGGGTAACTTGACGACCATCAGTGAAGCAATTCTCCATCACGCCGGGGAGGCCCGTCCCACGCGGGAGAGCTTCGCGGCGCTTCCTGTCGAGGAACAGGCTGACATTGTTGCCTTCCTGAAAACTCTTCAAGTGTTGCCCGAAGGATCGCCCAATGAAATTAGCATCAAGAGAATCAAGGCCTTCAAGAGACAGGAATGAGGTCCGGGAATGCGACTATCGAGGCTCGTCCCGAGATCCAGTGTGACAGCATCACTCTGTCTTTGCGGAATGGGGGTTCTTGTATTCACCATTGCGGCCTCGGGAAGCGCAACAGCTCAAACTCAAAACAAAGAGGCAGGGGACGCCACCTCGGTACTCGCTCGGGAGCAAAAGAGAGAGGCGGAACGAGCCCGGGCGCTGGTCGAGGGGGTGGCCCGATTGCCATTTGAGTATCGCGCAGACATTCAGCTCACCGCGATCGAGTCAGGACGGACGCGATCTCCTCAATGGGAAGAGAAGATGCTTGACGCGTTGTTTCGAGACGCCGGCCAAGCCCAATATCCTTACAAAGAGAGGGATGCAACCGGTAATAGAGACGCCCGGTCGATGAGCCTTGAGGGGGCATTCGGCCTGAATCTGGACGGCTTGAGCGTTCGTCTCAGAGTGATCCGCGCGGTGGTCAAGGGAGATCCTAAGAAGGCGCGGCGGCTGATGAATGAAACTCGGCTGGCACCCCCCTCTTCTCCATGTAGTTCCCCCACAGTCTATGATGTGTCCGACTACTACAAGGTGTGGGCGGAGGTGAGCGCAGCACAGGACAAGAAACAGGAGAAGGTGCAAGAGAACGAGGCCCTTCTTCTTCAGCAGCACTTTTGGGCATTGACTTCGCCAGTGCAACTGACGCCCCTGGCCCATCTCCTGACAGGCACCGAGCGACCTCATGATGAACTTAATTCCCTGGCCTACCTCTTTGCTCAACAGCTGTACCGCCTGCAGGCAACCGACAGGGAACTGGCTTTCATTGACGGCAAGCAAGAGCTCACCAATGCAATCCGGCAGATAATGGAAAAGAGCGGTAAGCTGGCGCCTTCCACCGTTGAATTGGTGCGCGCCTACCGTGACTTTCTGGTGAGAAGCACCACCCCCGTTCACTGTGCCGACATTACTGCGGACCGGGCACACCTGTTGCTGCAGCTTAACCGAATGCTGGAAGATTTCGCTCATGGAAGCGGAATAGCCGCTCTCAATAAACAGGATCTTGAGGCGTCCAAAACAGGAGATTCCGCCCAGGTGGAGCTAATTCCTGATGCCGGCAAGATCAGCTCCGGATTGCTGGGTCGCATATCCAAAGTTCTGAACGTGGCGTCAGCGACCGACAGTTCGCAATACCCGGGCAATTGGGAGGCAGACGCCGATGAAATGCTCCAACGAATCGTTGCGCTTGATACCTCAAACGGACCGTGTCGTATCTGTCTCTTCTACGAAAAGGAGAGTCTGTTCTTCTTCCTGTTCGCATTAATTCCTGGGGGAACGACAAAGGAGCAAATCCTGGAACATTACATTTCTTTCCTGGCGGACGACCCTGCTCAACTGGACAGCCCGATCGAGTGGCTGTTTCGTTTTAAGATTCTCCTGAATACCTCCCGTAAACCCTCGAAGGAACAGTTGGAGAACATTGCCAAATTCCAGAAAGGAAGAAAACTCGCGGATCTCCCCGGAGGGCCCAGCGAAATGAGCTCCCGGATGCTGGAGATTTTTAAGCAGAAGAAGAATGAGATCATCCAAGCCTATTTAATGGCAGATGGAACTTTAAAGATTCCCTACGCGTTGCCCCCCTATGTTCGAGCCCAATGAGTGCGCATTCTTGCCATGATTAGCGTCGCCTCTTCGCATTTTGCAGTTGGAAGCTCGAACCGTGGAAAACCAGGGTCGGATTGATTCTGCATTTCCATCGGAGTCATTCGACAGCCAACAGCGGAAGCGGGGGCTGGAAAATGTTAAATGCGAACGGGCCGTTGCCCAAAATAATCCGCCGGGTCACGGGACCCGGCCTACAACACTGAATCGTGGGATTACGTTGTAAGCCCGGTGCCCTCACCAGGCGCTTTCGGGTTTGAGCAACAGCCCGCGAAGATGTGACCCCCAAGATCCGGGCCCCCAGTGCGGTTCTCATACAGGAGACGGCGCATTGAACGCCGATGGGCAGTTTAGTGATCACTTAGTGTACTGCCAAACTGTTCCCTTGACGTGCACAGGAACGACTACTCAGACCTTCGCGGTTGGCGGATATCAGGTCAGAACGAATACGCTTACTTACTCCAGCGGCGGGGTCAGCCTTACCAACAACGGTCCAAACCAATGAAGACCCTATTCACACTCGGGTTGTTTTCTGCCTTGTTCTGTGCCGTGGTTCTTGGCCAAGCAATGCGCGGCAAACAAGGCGTCGCAGCCCTGCCGGCGCCTCGCCTTGACCAAAAGGTACAAGATTTCGAAGTTACGGATGCGAGTCTAATCGACGCTTTATCTGCGTTGAGTTCGAACTCCATCGAGAACTTGCACTTGGGAATCGAGCAACTCCTTCGAAATAGGCTCTCAGATCCTGAGGACCGGAGCGTTTTGTTCTCTCTCCATTTGAAAAATGAAACGGTGCGAAACATACTTGACGCAGTCTGTCGACTCGACGCCCGCTACGCATGGTCAACAGACGGGTCCTCGATAAATATCTATCCGCGAGCGATTGTCAGCGATCCTTCATATTTGTTGAACCTCCAGCTTCAGCAGATAACTCTCACCGACATTCCTGATCCTGATAAGATGTTTTCCCCCTTGCACAAACAACTCCCAAGAGAAGAGCTCGGATATATACAGACGGGAGGAGACATAAGTTACACGGAGCCTTGGACGGTTACTTTCGAACATCTCACGGTTCGGCAGCTGATCAATAGGGTCGCCGAACACTTAGGTCCACGCAGCTCTTGGATTTTCCACGGCACGAAAAGCGAGAGATTGTTTACCTTTCAAAAGGGAGCATTTCATACGCATAAGTAGAGCTGAGCAAGAGCAGATGAATGGGGTCTGGTCTATCCATTCTCCAATTGAGATGTGGCGTTCCGGAAGATCTCGGCCAAGTGCTGGTCCGTCTCCATTTGGTCTTCGATCCGATGGATGGCCCGGAGACGGTGACATGCTCCAAGTATTTCGTAACGCTGAAATGGAGATTGGATAGACCAGACCCCAATCATTTTCAGGACCGGAACGAAGCAGCGACCTCGGCTGCTGCCACTCGCAAGGGTATGCCCGGTGAGTCGCCGATGCTGCCTGGACATGTCGATCAACGCGAGATTGACAAGGGTGAGCTCCGTCTTGAAGACCTCATCGAAGCTGGTCGCTTCTTGTTTGTCACCCAATTCAACGTGTTGGATGGATTTGGCCGACCGGCCGCGACCGGCGACGGCAAACCGACCAAGCGCGTTGCCGGCTCGGCCCCCTTCATGATCCGCACATCAGCGCCGGAAACCAATTCCTGCGCCGGATGCCACAACCAGCCTGTCCCCGGCGGGGCCGGCGACTTCGTGGCGAATGTTTTTGTCCTGGCGCAAGTCCGCGACCCCGTCACCGACTCCGTCTCTGCCGAATTCAGTGATGAACGAAATACCCTTGGCATGCATGGCTCTGGCGCCATTGAAATGCTGGCACGCGAGATGAGCACGGATCTGATCGGGATTCGAGAGGCCGCGAAGAACGAGGCACGAATGCGCGGCATCCCCGTGACGAAGGCTCTCACGACCAAAGGCGTCAACTTTGGACAGATTATGGCCGGGCCGGATGGCAGCATCGATACAAGCAAGGTCGAGGGGGTGGATGGCGACTTGATTATCAAACCTTACCACCAAAAAGGGGTGGTGAATTCAGTCCGCGTCTTTACCGTCAATGCCTTCAACCACCATCACGGGATGGAGGCGGTGGAACGGTTCGGTCATGATCGGACCGGCGAAGATGATTTCGACGAGGATGGGGTCCCGGATGAACTCTCGGTGGGAGACATTACAGCGGCCACGATCTTTCAGGTCTCCCTGCCCGTTCCAGGACGTGCCCTGCCTGAAGAACGAGAACTCCGAGACTCGGTCAGGCGTGGCGAGACAGCTTTTACCAGGATCGGCTGCGCCGGGTGCCACCGCACCGAGTTGATTCTGAACAATCCGGTTTACAGCGAACCCAATCCCTTTAATCCCCCTGGCAATTTGCGCCCTCAGGACGTGGCGCATCCCTTCGCTTTCGATTTGACCCAGGATGGTCCCAGGCCCCACTTGGAAAGGGTTTCCGGAGGTCGAGCGGTGGTCCGCGCGTACACGGATTTGAAGCGTCATAAGATTGCCGACGACGACGATCCCTTCTTTGCCAATGAGCGAGTCATTCAGGCGGGAGTCCCAATCGATCAATTCATTACCCGCAAGCTTTGGGATGTGGGCAGCTCAGCACCTTATGGACATCGGGGTGACTTGACGACCATCAGTGAAGCAATTCTCCATCACGCCGGGGAGGCGCGTCCCGCGCGGGAGAGCTTTGCGGCGCTTTCTGCCGAGGATCAGGTTGACATTATTGCGTTCCTGAAAACTCTTCAGGTGCTGCCCGAAGGATCGCCCAATGAAATTACGGTCAAGAAGATCAGGGCGTTCAAAAGACAGGAATAGTGGAAACTAGCGGGTCCCCCGCGCTAAAACATGATGTCGGTCACATCTTGGCATTTTTCAATTTTCACCTTTCACCTCGGAAGACCATGGCTGGATTCATTCTGCATCTCCATCGAAGGTATTGGACCACCAACAGCAGAAGCGGCGACCGCAAAAGGCGAACGGGCCATTGCTCAAATCCGCCCGACCCATGGTCGCTACGTAACAATGCGCGGAACTGGCGGACATCATGCCCCTGCCACCGTCAGCTCCGTTAGGAGCGACCTCTTTATAGACTCGCAAACCCCCTCATCCGATCAAGCTCCGTTAGGAGCAACCTCTTTGATAGCCATGACCTCTATCCTGCTCGACCTCGGAACGGATGTTGCTCCGCCGGAGCCCGGAGAATCATATCGGCGACGCATTGGCCTATAAATAGGCCGCTCCTAACGGAGCTGACGGTCGCAGGGACATATTGCTTGCGTGTTCCCGTTTTTTTCGTAGCGATCATGAATCCTACTTATTTGAGCAACAGCCCGCGTAGGTGTGAACCGCAAAATGTGAACAACCGCCCACGAGCATGTGACTATCGGAATGCCATCCCGAGCGTAACGACGCATGGATCTGTCGTCATCCCCCGCACTTCTCATTGCACAAAAACCGCTCCAAGGTGATAATGGCGTTCTTTTCGCCAGAGACCACTTCCAGGCCGGCAGGCTGGCAGGCTGGAAACACGGATTTTCTTTTCGAGGACCTCGAATGCGCCGCGGCAATCTGAGTACAGCGTTGAGAATGATTCCAACGCTCCTGATCCTCCTTTCATCCGGTTATTCCTCCGCTCAGCCGAGTTATCTCCACATCCCGATGAATCAGCGGGGCGAGCTGCTCAATGGACTGAAACTGGTCGTTGTCGAACGCCAGAATCAACCCACGGCAACCGTCCTCCTGGTAACCTTTGCCGGATCGAATGCCGACGAATCGGGCAAGGCGGGAACCGCCTCGCTCACGGCAAAGATGTTGCTGGCTGCCACGCCGCAGCGAAAGAGAGCTCAGATTACTGACGATCTGGCTGGAGAAGGCCTAACTGCTTCGTCGTACGCCGACTACGATGCCAGCTGGTTCCGCGTCAGTGGACCGGCCAAGGATGTCCGGACCATGGTGGAGGAGATGAGCGATCTTCTTCTCACCTCCAATTTTGATGAAAAGGAACTGGCGCAACTCAAGGAGGAAACAAAAGACGGACTCCTTGGACGACACCATGATGCGGCGGCGCTGGCGGAACTCTATTTCCGCGAGAAACTTTATGGGATGCACCCCTACGGGTTTCCCCCGGAGGGCGTCCCTCGCATGGTCAATGATGTCTCCGCCGCCGATTGCCTCAAGTTTTATCAAAAGTACTACCACCCGAACAACGCGATGATGCTGGTGGTGGGAGGGGTGAAATCGGATGACATTGAGACCAAGGTGCGTGTCTCCCTGGGAGGATGGAAGAACACTCCCTCGCCGCCCATCTTCCCCAAAACAGCCAAGCAACCCGTCGGCGTGCAGATCCGACTCGTGGACCGTCCCGGCAGCGACCCCGCCCAAATTCTCCTGGGACGTATCGGGGGGCAACGAACCTCCCGCGATTATTACAACCTGGAGATGCTGAATTTCATCCTGGGGGGCGAGGGATTCGCGTCGCGCTTCGCGGAAAGACTCCAAAAGAAGGACCACTTGGCCTCGAATGTTTCCAGCGGTTTTGAATACCATCTCAGCGGAGGCGAATGGAAGGTCCGGCTTTCGACCGCATCCGCTAACGCCCCCGCCGCGCTCGCCGATGTCATCGACGAGATCAAGCGAATCCGCGATACCAGGGTATCGGATCAGGACCTGGCAGCGGCCGTTTCAGCTCAGACCTCCCAGATCACATCGAGAATTCAAAGCAATGACCAGATTGCCGATGCCCTCGCAGGAATTGAAATATATAATCTCGCCTTCGATACGTACACCGCTTACACGGCCCACCTCTCGCGCGTCTCCGCAGAACAGGTGCAACAGGCCGCCCGCGCGTTTCTCGATCCTGATTCTCTTGTGGTGGTGGTGGTAGGCAACGCCGCGGAGATGAAGGAAGGCCTTGAAAAACTGGGCTCGGTCGAAGTTTTTCCCGGCGCCTGATTTATTTATTTTCCCCGTCTGTACAAGAGAAATCAAATTCCAAGTTCCAATCCGCCTGCGGCGGACAAAATCCAGATAAAACCCAAATTCCAAAGTCCAAGCAAAACCACGTAGGCCCGAAGGGCTTTGTCAAGAAATTGAGATGAAGATTGATCCGCTTCCCCGAAGGGGAAGTCTTCAATAGCCCAGGGTTGGCCGCCTTGCGGCCTACCCTGGGTGGGGATCACCCTAAAAGAAGAAGGAACTCTGAAGGAGTTCCTTCCCCTTGAGGATCTGGGTTCGATCCCGCCCAAATAGGACCAAAGACACCTCCTCCAGCGCCATCCTGCGCGCTGATTGGGACGATCATAAGCGCCTTTTCTGGAATAAAGTAACTTCCTGCCAACTTTTTGTAAGATTTTTGCGAGAGATTGGACGCTGGGCATTGTTCGCCCATTTGAAGGGGGAAAAACATGAGATGTCCCCAATGTGGATATGTTCAAGTCCGGAGCGAAGAATGTGTCCGGTGTGGTAAAGCCCTCACACAGTTCAAGCCGCGACGATCAATAATTGAAACACCGTCATCCCATGCACGCGAAAAGCGATTGTCATCGACCCCCCTGTACATCTCCTCCTGTCCTGACTTGCAAAAGAAGAAGGATTCCGCGGCGGCGGCCTGGTTGAATTTTCTCTTTCCCGGTGTCGGTTATATCTACGCCGGACGAAGTTTCTTCGGGATCTCACTGCTGTTTATTTTCATCTGTTGTGCCCTGGGGACAATCCTGGGCATCTATGCCCTCCTGCCGGTCAGCATGGCGATGTCATTTATCAGCACCCTGGAGTCCTACCTGAGTGTGAGGAAGCCCGAGCGCGCTGCAAATAGGCATTTCTCCAGCCGGGGTTCCCGTCCCGAAGCCATCTATCCCGAAGAGCTGGACGCTGATTCTCCAATGTTCTGAGGCGTCCCTAAAAGCATCGATGTATGCGCTTCTTTATCCCCTGGCAGAGAATCAACAGGAAAAGCCGGGACTCCATGAATGGATCCTTTTCCCCGGAGCCTGAGCCGCTCTCAACTTCTAAATCCGGGTGCTGTTCAAATTCAAACTGAATTCAGGTATTCTTCCACGCATGAGTATGGTCCTCCAGGAAAATGTTCCTTTGGCGCCCATGACGACGATGGGGATCGGTGGCCCGGCACGATACTTTGTCGACGCCAAGGACGAGCCCACTCTGATCGAGGCGCATCAATTTGCCCGGCGGAAGGAACTTCCTTTTTTTGTTCTGGGCGGTGGGAGCAACATCGTTGTGGCGGACGCGGGGTTTCCGGGAATGGTCGTTCGCATTTCCATTCCCGGCCGTGAAAGGATGCCCGGCGACGATAAAGATTCGACCGGGAGAATCTACCGTGTCGGCGCCGGAGTCGACTGGGATCAATTTGTAGACTTTTGCGTGGGGCAAAATCTTGCCGGTGTGGAATGTCTGAGCGGGATCCCAGGTTCAGTGGGCGGCACGCCCATCCAGAATGTGGGCGCCTATGGTCAGGAGGTTTCCAGCGTCATCCGCTCCGTTCGCGTCTTTGACCGTCGCGCGGAAAGTGTTCGTGAACTCGAGAAAGACGAATGTGGTTTTTCCTACCGCAAGAGTATCTTTAACACCACCGAGCGGGACCGCTACATCGTCCTATCGGTCACTTATGCCCTCCATGTCGGCGGTCCTCCCACCCTCCGGTATGCGGATCTGGAACGCTACTTTCGAAGTGCTTCTCTGAAACCCTCTCTCCAGGATGTACGTGAAGCCGTGCGGAAAATCCGCCGGCTCAAGGCGATGCTGTATGTGCCCGAGGACTCCAACTGCCACAGCGTTGGCTCTTTCTTTAAGAATCCCATTGTGAAGCGGTCTTTCCTTGAGGAACTTCAGAAAAATTATCCCACCGTGGACATCCCTTACTATCCAGTTCCCAATGCCAATTTGCCTGGAGAGAGCCCCCAGGAAGCAGTAAAGATAGCGGCCGCGTGGCTCATCGAACAGGCCGGCTTTCCCAAAGGTTTTCCCCCGGAGTCGCAAAGAAAAAGTCGCGTCGGCATTTCCAGCAAACACACCCTGGCCCTGATTAACCGCGGAGGAGGCACGGCGCATGAAATCCTGGAACTGATGCGCGAGGTCCAGTCCGGAGTGGAGAAGAAGTTCGGCCTCCGGCTTGAAACCGAGCCCGATTTCGTCGGCTTTCCAAATCAATTGTAGTACCGACTTTAGTCGGCCATGTCGTCCCAATGTATTGCCCCGGTAGTGCCGACTTTAGTCGGCCGTGAAGTCCCTCCGTAGTACCGACTTTAGTCGGTCCTTCCCTTTCAATCGAGCCCCTCCCCTCGGAACCTAAGCCTGGTCTCCTCCGGAACCTCCCGTCAATTTTCCATTTTGATTTTTCTTTCCGATTTGCTACAGTCTGTGCGCTTGTTTGTGGGGATAACAGCTCATTTTCAGCACCAGGAATTTTCCAACATCATCTACCCCCCACAGGGTCTTTCGGCAGGCCGAATTGCCCGCTGGATCCCTCGTGGGTTCACAATGGACTGCTCTCAGAAGGCCCGAAACCTGAGACCTCAGGATTGCTTCACCATTTTTGGGATGGACCCCTGTTCTTCTTAACGCGTTCGAAGTTGAGCGACGGTCGCGGGGGGGGCTTCATACTTCGAGGACATCTTCTCGTCCTTGACTGCGGGATCATGTAAAAAACCATTTTCGAACCGAGTGCATCGAGGGAGGGTGGAGACCCAATATGAAACGACCTGCAAAATACCTAGCTGTAGTGATGGCCGCGGCCCTGTTGCTTGCGGGGACGACGGTCATGATGGCACAAGCCCAAGCCAAGGATTCGGAAGCCGATCTTTACACCGCCTGGTACAACGAAAAGGACGTGGCTAAGAAAGCTGATGTTGCGAAGAAATACCTCGAAAAATATCCCAAGGGACAGTACGCGGCATACATGCAGCAGTCCGTTACAGAGTACCAGTTCCAGCAGTTTGCTGCGGCCTGGCAGGGTCACAACTCTGCCGATCTGTTCAATCGGGCCAAGGAATTCCTTGCCAGTCCACCGGAGGGCGTTGAATCGATCACGTTTCTATACTGGCCGGCTCTCGAAAGTCATCGTCTGACCCGGACAAAAGACTACACGCTGGCCAAAGACGGGCGCGATTTTACCCAGAAGGCGATCGCCGAAATCGAGGCCGGCAAGGTGCCCGCCATGGTGCAGGACAAGGCGAAATGGGACGGGGGTGAGAAGAACAAGGTCCTCGGCGTCCTTTACCAGAACCTTGGCCTCATCGATGTCCATGACAAGTCTATGGACCAGGCGATCACCAATCTTCAGAAAGCCCTGGCAGTTGACTCTAAGGAACCCTACTCCGCCTTTCAACTCGGCCTGATTTTCCAGGGCAAGTATGATGAAGATCTGAAAAAATACAACGCCCTCACCGACAAGGAGAGCCCTGACGCCAAAGCGCAGTTGGACGTGATCCACACGGACGCGGATAACACCATCGACGCGCTCGGCCGCTTTCTGGCACTCACCGAGGGTCAGACCCAGTGGAGCAGTCAACGAAATTCCGTGGATGCAGTGCTCAAGGAATATTGGAAGACCCGACATCCCGAGGACCCCAACGGGGCTCAGAAGGCAGTCGACAAATACAAGACTCCTGCGGGCACTTCCGCGACCGGAAATTAGCCCGCCTGGGCTGCTACCCCAGCCGGACATTGCCGTTTATGGCATCGGGTGGAAGCCGTCGGAAGTGGATCCCCCGGAAAGTCTAGTGCGCCGCTTGCCGGGATTTCTGAACCAGAAATCCGGCCCGCGGCGCTTTTCTTTGCTCTCGTGAACCTCCTTACCAGACGATACTGCGTGCTCATCGGACTATGACTCCCTTTAATTTCTCTTCGCGTACAGACTGGGACCTGTTACCCAACGAACTCACGATGAGGGTGACGGAACATCGCCGCCGAGGACGGCGGTTGCTCGATCTCACCGAGTCCAATCCCACGCGGTGTGAGCTGTCCTACCCGGGCGGGAAAATCCTGGGCGCACTTCTTCAACCTGAAAACCTCTCCTACGAGCCGACGCCTCCAGGCCTGCTTCAGGCGCGGGAGGCCGTAGCCGGATACTACGAATCGACGGCGGGCCACCGCATCGATCCGAAACAGATTCTTCTCACCGCCAGCACCAGCGAAGCGTATTCTTTTCTGTTTCGTCTTCTCGCTGAACCCGGCGATCAGATTCTTGTTCCCCGCCCCAGCTATCCCTTATTGGATTTCCTTGCCCGCCTCAACGATGTCGACCTCAAGGCCTATACCCTCGAGTACCGCCAGGGCTGGCATGTCGACCTGAACTCGGTGGAGCATGGTCTCACACCCAGAACGCGCGCTCTGCTCGTGGTGAATCCCAACAATCCCACCGGTTCGGGCATCCGTGCGCAAGAGCGGGAAGCTCTGACTACATTCTGCCGCGATCATCAAATCGCCCTGATTTCCGATGAGGTGTTTTTGGATTTTGAATTTGAAGACAGCCCATCCAGTGGTTCCCCACACACCGAACTCCCAGGCACTTCATCCCGACCGTCGCCGGAGAGGACACGTCTGCGCTCGTTGGTGGGCGGCACCGAGGCGCTTACTTTTTGTCTCAACGGGATTTCGAAGATGCTGGGATTGCCCCAGATGAAACTGGCGTGGATCGCTTCGAGCGGCCCGCCGGCCGCGTTGACGGCAGCGCTGGAGCGACTGGAGGTGATTGCCGATACTTATCTCTCGGTCGGAACTCCAGTCCAGCACGCCCTCCCCACACTGCTTCATGAGGTCCGCGATACGATGTGCCAACAGATTCTGACCCGCGTCCGTTCCAACCTTCGCGCCCTCGATGAGCGCGTGGCTCAGACGGCGGGACTTTGCGAGCGGTTGATGGCAGACGGAGGCTGGAGCGCCGTGCTCGCCATCCCGCGCACCAAGACGGAGGACGCCTGGGTTTTTGAGTGGCTGGACCGGGACGAAGTCCTTGTTCATCCCGGTTATTTTTTTGACTTCGAAAGCGAAGGTCATATCGTCTTGAGCTTGATACCGCCCGAAGCCGTGTTTCGAGAGGGCATCGACCTGATCTTCTCAAGAATTGAAAAGGTGCTGAAGTGACGGACAACAACATCCCACGAAGTGGTTGGGTTTGGTAGCCGGGATCCGCCCGCTTTTTGGTGGATCCCGGGCTCCTGCGACCGGCAGGGAAAAGCCCGCGATCCCAAAAAACGGGATCACGGCTACCAAACCTTGTACAGCTCACCATTCATGAGCGACGACTTCCAATATAATTTGAAATCCTTCATAGATTCTTCCTTTTTAAAGCCGCATCGCGGCGAAATGGAGTAGCCCCGCGAGGCGGGGCGTCAGCCTAAGACCGTAGGAAAGAGCGGTCCATAATTCCCCCGGCGGAAGCCGGGGGATGATTCAGGTACAGCCTACAGCAGCGACCCCATTTTCATTATCTCTCCCCCATCCCGCGAAGCGGGATGGGGGAGATGTGGTCTCTTTTTGGAGCCTGTGTTTGTGGGCCGTACTTGAACTTTCCCCCAGCTTCCGCTGGGGGGATTTCGACAGAACCGTCCCCCTCCCCCTTTAAACTCAATCCTCTTTAGGTTGACGCCCGCCACGGCGGGCGCGAGGCGGGGCGTCAGCCCCAGGAAGGACGCCTCCCTTTAACCCGAAAGCCCGCATCGGCGAGCGGCATAACTATTTTGTTCCATGGCAATAAAGAAGAGCTTATTGATCCCCCTGCCGCTGTGTAAGAGAAAAACCAGGGGGGATTAACATCGGGTGTCGGGAATAAAACCAGGCATGCCGGGGATTAGTCTCTTCGGGGTTCGGGACCGGGAATTGTCATCACTGGGTTTCTCAGGGACGACCTTCTGCATCTAACTGGAGCACGTATGCAACAATCACTTGTTGTTTCAGGAAAGGCGCTTGAACGAGCCCAGCGTATCACGACACGCGCGTGGGTGGTTGCCGGTGCCTTGCTGATCCTGGTCTTGATCTTCTCCGTGTTCTCTTTGCGCAGTTTTGTGGAAACGGCGAGCGGGATGATTTCGATTCGCAACCTCGCCCCCTTCTCTGATCCCAACAATTTCGACCCGGGCAACAACGGGGGAGCCATGAGTCAAACACAACGGCAAATTCACGCTCCGGATTTTGGCGGCGCCGTGGCCTGGTTGAACGTTGAACGGCCGCTCACCCTCGAGGATTTGCGGGGCAAGGTGGTCCTGCTCGATTTCTGGACCTACTGCTGCATCAACTGTATGCACGTCATCCCGGATTTAAAAAAACTGGAAGTGAAATACGGCAGTGACCTGGCGGTGATCGGTGTTCACTCAGCCAAGTTCCAGAACGAAAAGGAATCCGGAAATATTCGTGAGGCAATTTTGCGGTATGAGATCGAGCATCCCGTCATCAACGATGCCAATTTCGCGATCTGGCGACGCTACGGCGTTCGCGCCTGGCCCACCCTGGTGCTGATTGATCCGGACGGCTATGTGGTGGGCGAGGTTTCGGGCGAAGGAAATTACCCCGCCCTGGATCGCACTATTGGCCAACTGGTGGATCAATTCAAAGCAGCGGGAAAGCTCAACACGAAGCCCCTGCCGCTGGCCCTCGAGAAATACAAGCAGCCTCCTTCAGTGCTCTCCTTTCCCGGAAAAATCCTTGCGAGCGAGAGGTTAAGCCGGCTTTTCATTTCCGACTCCAACCATAATCGCATCCTTATCACCACTCTCGATGGCAAGGTCGTCGATGTTGCCGGGGCAGGACCAGAAGGCCGTACGGACGGCGATTTTGCCAAAGCTACCTTTCATCATCCGCAGGGAATGTCGATCAGTGAGTCCGGTGACGCGCTTTGGGTCGCCGACACGGAAAACCATTCTATTCGGCGGCTGGATCTCAAGAAGCGTTCCGTCGAGACTGTGGCTGGAACCAGTGTCCAGGCTGAGTGGGGGGCCAAAGGCGGCCCCGCCCTTACTACGCCGCTCAACTCTCCATGGGACCTGGTGGTGATCAAAGGAAAAGTCTACATCGCCATGGCGGGGAGCCATCAGCTGTGGGTGCTTGATCCTGAGACAAAAGAGGTCGTCCCTTTTGCCGGGAGCGGGGCGGAGAACATCGCCGACGGGGCTTTGGACAAGGCTTCGCTCGCCCAACCCAGCGGCATCACCACAGATGGCAACCGGTTGTTTTTTGCCGACAGCGAGGTCAGTTCTGTGCGATATGCCGATCTCGGTCAACCCCATCAAGTCCATACCCTGATCGGTGAAGGCCTGTTTGAATTCGGTGATCAGGATGGTTCCTATCCGGACGCCCGCCTGCAACACCCGCTCGGGGTGCTGTACCACGACGGCAAAGTCCTGGTGGCCGACACTTACAACCACAAAATCAAGCGGGTCGATCCCGAGAAGAAGACCGTGGAGACTCTGCTCGGAACCGGCAAACCGGGCCTCGGCGATGACAGCCATCCCCAGTTTTACGAGCCGGGTGGATTGGCCATCGCTAATGACAAGTTGTTCATCGCCGACACCAACAACCACGCCATCCGCGTCGCCGATCTGAAAACGAAGAAGGTGACCACGCTGCAGATTTATGGTTTTGATGAGCTGGCATCTACGTCGCCCGCAGCCGGTGATCATTCGGGATCATCTTTCAATATCCGCCAATCCCTCGCCTCACGATCTGTCCTGCCGGGCGCCGATGGACGGCTCCTCGTGGATTTAAAACTTCCCGAAGGCTACCATCTCAACCCGCTGGCTCCATTGAGCTACCAGATTAAGAAGATCAATGGGGATGGTGTGACCTTTGCCGAGTCCGCGAGAAAGAGCTCTCTTAAAGATCCGAAACTGCCCATTGCAATCCCCTTCAGGTCATCCCCGGGACAGGGAAAGACCGAAATCGAAATCGCCATGACCGTTTATTACTGCCGCACCGATAATCAAGGGCTGTGCTTCATCAAATCGCTCGATCTAACCCAGCCGCTCGAAGTGTCGGCGTCTGCCAAGGGAAATGATGTACCGGTGAGCGTGACTATCCAGTAAAGGAGGAGGGTTTGGGAAGGGGGGATGAGAAGTCGGAAGTCGGACGTCAGAAGTCAGATGTAGCAATCTAGACCTCATGAGTGCGAAGCCAGAAGCCGGAAGGCGGAGGTCGAAAGTCGGACGTGACAATCTCGAAGTCATGTATGCGAAGCCAGAGGATGGCCTGAGTCTGAGCCAAGACATGTCAAAAATCTTATAATGGATAAATTCTGATCTCCGACTTCTGACTTCTGGGTTCTGGCATCCGACCTCTGACTTCTGACCTCTGACTTCTCACCTCTGACGTCCGACTTCCGACCTCAGCCGCCTCAGCCATCCAATTATTGCCAGTGCAATATTGACCATCGAGCACAGACCTAGAACCTCAACTCCAGTCCCACCGGACAATGGTCTGAGCCCATCACGTTGGGATTGATCCAGGCGTTCTTGACGTGGGGCGCCAAGTCTTCGGTCACGAAGAAATAATCGATGCGCCAGCCTACATTCCGCTCGCGCGCCCGTGTCATCATGTCCCACCAGGTATACTGATCGCGTCGGTCAGGGTTCATCTTGCGAAACACATCGACGTATCCCTTGGCCACCATGTGGTCCATCCATTCGCGTTCAATCTTCAGAAATCCGGACACATTCTCATTTTCTTTGGGGCGCGCGATATCGATCTCGTGATGCGCTGTATTGTAATCGCCGCAAATCACCAGGCGGTGCCCCTGTTTCCGGAGCGTCTCCCAGTGTTTCAGAATGGATTCATAAAAATCCATCTTGTAGTCCAGTCGTTCCTGGTCGCGCTTCCCGTTCGGGAAGTAGACATTGAACAAGGTGAACTGCTCGAATTCGGTGACCAGAACGCGCCCTTCCGTGTCAAACCGGGGAATTCCGAAGCCCGGTCTTACCGAGCGGGGAGGACGCCTGCAATACGTCGCCACGCCGCTGTATCCCTTGCGCTCGCCTGAACTCCAGAAACTTTGATATCCCTCGAGGCCCACCACCTGCGGATCGAGTTGTTCCCGCTCTGCCTTGGTTTCCTGGAGACACACACAGTCTGCCGAAGCATTGCGGAACCAATCCAGAAATCCCTTTTTCACAACAGCCCGAATGCCATTCACATTCCACGAAAGGAGTCTGATCGGAGAGGACTTTGTTTTCTTCATGGGTTTTAGAGGCTTCAAGAAGTCAATCTCTCAATGATTGATAGGCACAAAATATACAACAAATTCACTCGCAAGAAATCAAAAGGTTTCAATTCGCTTGAAGTTAGCGCTGGTAGCCTCGCCACGTTTTCTGTGGCGGGGGCTTGTACCTGCAGCCTGCACAAAATCACCAGTTCTGCCACCCTCACGCAAACGCCCCCCCCGCAAGAAACCGCGGGGAGGCTACCAAAGCGGGAACCCCCGTTCTGCGGGGCCAGCGCCGAGGCATTGATCTGCTCTGGTAGCCTCGCCGGGCGTTCTTCCCGGCGGGGGCTTGTGCTTGCATCCTGCACAAAATCAGCAGTTCTGCCACCCTCACGCAAAAGCCTCCCCCCCGCAAGAATCCGCGGGGAGGCTACCAAAACAGGAACACCCGTTCTGCGGGACCAGCGCCGAGGCATTGATCTGCTCTGGTAGCCTCGCCGGGCGTTCTTCGCGGCGGGGGATTGTGCCTGCACTC
>JAIQFY010000066.1 GCA_020072965.1 Terriglobia bacterium
GTCATTGGCGCCGTGAAAGAGGTCGGTGGGCCGAGTTTCTTCGCCCTGCTGGTCATCGCTGTCGCCTTCATTCCCGTCTTCACGCTTCAAGGACAGGAAGGCCGGCTGTTCAAACCACTGGCCTACACCAAGAACTTCGCCATGGCCATCGCGGCTTTTCTTGCCATCACGCTCGATCCGGCGATCCGGTTATTGTTCACTCACATGGATCCATACAAGTTTAAGCCCCGGTTCCTGGCCCGCATCGTCAACGCGGTGCTGGTCGGCAAAATCCACAGCGAAGAGACGCACCCCATCAGCCGACCGTTGATGAAACTCTACCATCCGGTCTGCGAATTTGTGTTGAGGTTTAAGTGGTTTGTGGTGGTGGCGGCCGTGCTCACGGTCGTCTTGACGATCCCGGTGTTCGAGAAACTCGGCTCAGAGTTCATGCCCCCGTTGAACGAAGGCGTGCTCCTCTACATGCCTTCGACCTTGCCCGGCATGTCGGTCACTCAGAGTGCACAATTGCTCCAGGTCCAAGACAAGGTGCTCAAGAGCTTTCCCGAAGTGGAGCGTGTATTTGGCAAAGCGGGACGCGCGGAGACAGCTACAGATCCTGCTCCGTTTTCAATGATGGAGACCGTCGTGGTGCTCAAGCCGGAATCAGACTGGCCGAAGGTGCCGCAGTGGTATTCGTCCTGGGCGCCGAACTGGCTGCAAAAGATCCTTCGGAAAGCCTGGCCCGACCATAAGCGGGTGGAAGATCTCGTCTATGGACCCGGTGGTTTGAATGAAGCCTTGCAGTTTCCGGGCGCCGTCAACGCTTGGACGATGCCCATCAAGGCCCGCGTGGACATGCTCACAACCGGGGTCCGCACCCCTATCGGCATTAAGATCATGGGCTCCGATTTGGCCAAGGTTCAAGAGATCGGCGAGCACATTGAGATAGTTCTGCAAAAAGTGGGAGGCACGAAGAGCGTCTTCGCCGAGCGTACCGCAGGAGGTTACTTCCTGGATTTCAATCTCAAGCGGGAGCAACTTGCCCGTTACGGGATGACGATCGATCAGGCTAACGATGTCGTCATGTCGGCCATCGGGGGAGAAAACGTCAGCACCACGGTGGAAGGCCGCGAGCGCTATCCCGTCAACGTCCGGTATATGCGTGACTATCGCAGTGACTTAAACCTCCTGGGACGTACCCTGGTCATGGCGCCTAACGGAACACAGATTCCTATCGCCCAGATCGCAGACATCAAAATGGTGACCGGTCCGGGAATGATTCGCGATGAAAACGGACGATTGTCGGGCTATGTTTACGTCGACCTCGACACCACGAAGAGAGACATTGGGGGTTACGTTGCTGATGCCAAGAAGGCGATCCGTGCCGAAGTGCCCCTTCCGCCCGGTTATCAATTGATCTGGAGTGGACAGTTCGAATACATGGAGCTTGCCAAACAGCGCCTCTATGTCGTGGTGCCTGTCACCGTCTTCCTGATCTTCCTACTGCTCTACTCTAACACCCGGTCGGTGACAAAAACCCTGATCATCTTTGTGGCGGTTCCCTTCTCCGCGGTTGGTGCAATCTGGTTCCTGTATTTTCTGGGATACAACATGAGTATCGCTGTGTGGGTCGGACTGATTGCGTTGATGGGTGTGGACGCCGAGACGGGCATGTTCATGCTCCTGTACCTCGAGATCGCCTACCACGAAGCGCAAGCGAAAGGACTGATGAGGAACAAGGAAGACCTGAAGGAGGCCATCCTGCATGGAGCGGTGAAACGCCTCCGGCCCAAGGTCATGACGGTCGGCGTGATGTTCATGGGGCTCGTCCCCATCATGTGGTCAACCGGCAGTGGCGCCGACGTCATGAAGCGCATTGCTGCTCCGATGATTGGTGGCATCTTCACCTCCTTCATCCTGGAGCTGGCGGTGTATCCCGCGATATACGAAATCTGGAAGTGGTATACCGAAGTGAGAAAACACCCCATCGCTGGTGCTGAACCACCGATGGTGACAAGTTAAAGGAGGATCGCGGTCTTGCCAATTGTCCCCATCGCAGCCATCGCAGTTGGAACCATCGCCTTGCTGGTGAGCGGGCGCGCAGCTCTGAAGTTAGGCGTGAGTCAAGCGGCCGGGCTCAGCTTCAGCTTGTGTGCGATCGCACTGGCAGTGGCGCTGATTCCGAACGAATGGCGAATCTGGCTGGGAGGCAACGGAGCAGGCGATCCCCTCCTGTCATACCTCCGTGGAGTGGGATTAACCGGATTATTTTTCCTTGCGGGAACGCGATTCCACCCGGAAGACCTTCCCCGGGTATGGCGAATCGCCTTCTTCGCGACGGGTATGAGCGCGTTGGGGGGAGTCGTGATGGTTCTGTTGTTGATACGACTGGCAAGTGCAGAACCCGGACCAGCCGTGTTGACGGTCGCGGCAATCCTTGGCCCGAGTGTGTGGATTGCCGGCGAGCTGTCATTCCATCTTTCGAAGTCAGCAGCCAAGCCCATCGCTTCCGCCCGGATCGCGTCCGCTTCGGTGATCTTTTTCTGGGTCCTGGTTGTGCACTTTTTCTGGATCTTTCAAGAACTTGTTGCCAGACAAGCGTCCCGGTCCGCATACCTGGTGGTTGGAAGCTATGAGCTGTTGAAGTGGGTGCTCTTCTTTTCTGCGGCTTATTGGATAGGGACCCGGTTGCTCAGTCAACCCACGAACCGACCAAAAACCTGGCCTGTTTCCATCCGTTTCCTGGTCTTTGCGGTTTTGGCCTTCGGGTTTGCTGTGTTTGCGCTTGGCCAGCTCGGAGCGTTCGTGTGGGCTTATCTGGCCGGCGCGCTATTTGACCGAACCAAGACAGGAACAGAACTCAGTGAAAGCCGGCGGCCCTTGAGCAATGCGCTCCTCGTGGCTTTTGTCTTCCTGCCGATTTTCCTGCAATCTCATGGGAGGAGGGTGACCGGTGTGGGGATGCTACTGCTCGTCATGGGCATTGCACTCCTGACCAAATTCGGTCTCATGAGATCGGCCGCGCTGTGGGGGGGCACTTCTCCGAGCGAGGCAAATTTCATCGCTTCTGCAACTGTGGCATCCGGAGAGACGGCAATCATGTTTTTGGGATTGGGGATGACAAGATGGCTCATTGACGGGCCCACGTACTTTGCCGTACTCGCTTTTGCATTGCTATCGAGCCTGCTCGCCCCCGTTCTTCTTCATTTCACAGGCCAGCAGAAAGATATTCTGGTTAGCTCATGAATCCTAAAGAAAAGAATTCAAAGTTGCGCGATAATTGACGAGATCCCGGCAGAATAGACCAGCGCAGAGCACCGGCCAAAGCTCTGCAGCCTTCTCATGGATCAAGGGGTCATTTGTGAACCACAGCGAGAATCCGTTTAATGTTGTGAACAATAAGCCCGACGACCGGACTGTTAAGGATCCCGTGTGTGGGATGGAGGTAAACCCCAAAACTGCAGCCGGGTCGTACGAGTACGGGGGACAAACGTACTTCTTCTGCAACCCCCGGTGTCTCGAACGATTCCGGGCTGACCCTTTGAAGTTTTTGAAGGCCCCCGCTAAAAACCGTTCCATGAATGTTCCTCCCGTCGTCGTGTTGGCACAGCCACTTGATGCTGAAAGTGAGTACACCTGTCCCATGGATCCGGAGGTACGGCAGAGAGGTCCTGGCGCCTGCCCCAAATGCGGCATGGCGTTGGAGCCCCTGATGGTCTCCGCGCCGACAGTCAGGACGGAATATGTGTGTCCCATGCATCCGGAAATTGTCAGGACAGAACCGGGTGCATGCCCGATTTGTGGAATGGCCCTGGAACCTCGAACGGTGTCTGCTGGCGAAGAGATCAATCCGGAGCTTGTGGCGATGAGGCGCAGGTTCTGGATCAGCCTGGCGCTCACCGTTCCCACGCTCCTTCTGGCGATGTCGGACATGATCCCGGGACAACCTATGAAACATGCCATCGGGTCACGCGCGATGATTTGGATCCAACTGGCGCTGGCCACACCGGTCGTCCTGTGGGGCGGGTGGCCATTCTTTCAGCGCGGCTGGGCTTCTCTAGTGAATCGCAGCCTGAACATGTTTACCTTGATCGCCGTGGGCACCGGTACCGCTTATGTCTACAGCATCGTAGCGACCCTTGCGCCCGGAATCTTTCCTGATTCCTCTCGAGGTCACGCCGGCGAAGTGGCCGTTTACTTTGAAGCGGCGGCGGCTATCACCACTCTGGTCTTGCTGGGACAGGTGCTTGAACTGAAGGCGCGCAGTAAGACCAGCAGCGCCATTAAAGCCCTCCTCGGCCTCGCACCGAAGACCGCGCGCCTCCTCGCTGCGGATGGTTCTGAGCGCGATCTGCCCTTGGATCAAGTCAAACCCGGTGACCGGCTGCGCGTCCGTCCGGGTGAAAAGGTGCCGGTGGACGGCGTTGTTCTCGAAGGCTCCAGCTCCATCGACGAATCCATGGTGACCGGGGAGCCTATTCCCGTGGAAAAAAACGCGGGGAGTCGTGTCACGGGCGGAACGGTCAACGGGACAGGGAGCCTGGTCATGCGGGCCGAACGTGTGGGTAGTGAAACGCTGCTGGCGCAAATCGTGCGCATGGTGAGTGAAGCACAGCGAAGCCGCGCGCCCATCCAGCGTCTGGCCGATGTTGTATCGTCATATTTTGTCCCTGCAGTCATCATGATCGCGGTGGCCACGTTCATCATCTGGAGCCGGGTGGGACCGGAACCCCGCATGGCTTACGCCCTGGTCAACGCCGTGGCAGTGTTGATCATCGCTTGTCCCTGTGCCCTGGGCCTGGCTACCCCCATGTCCATCATGGTGGGGACGGGACGCGGTGCAACGGTTGGAGTCCTGATTAGAAACGCGGAAGCCCTGGAAGTGCTCGAGAAGGTTGACACCCTGGTGGTCGATAAAACCGGCACCCTCACTGAAGGGAAACCCCGGCTCATTTCCCTCTTCGCGCTGTCGCCCTGGGAGGAATCCGAGTTGCTCCGGCTCGCCGCAAGTCTTGAACGGGGAAGCGAGCATCCGCTGGCTGCAGCCATCGTCTCCTCTTCCCACAAGAGGCAGATGAACCTCTCCGATGTGAGCGATTTCACGTCGGTGACCGGAAAAGGCGTGAAGGGGAGGGTAATGGCACATGAAGTTGTGCTTGGCACTCTTAAGTTCTTCGAGGAATTGAACATTCCATTAAACTCTTTGTTGGAACGGGCCGAAGCGCTGCGGCGGGAGGGGCAGACAGTCATGTTTGTCGCGATCGATGGTCACCCTGCCGGGATGCTGGGTGTGGCGGATCCCATTAAGAAGTCCACCCCGGAAGCGATTCGAATGCTGCATGCGGAAGGAGTCCGGATCGTCATGTTGACCGGCGACAGCCGCACAACTGCCGAGGCCGTTGCTCGACAACTGGGGATCGATCGGGTGGAGGCCGAAGTTCTTCCGCAAGCGAAAGGCGAGGCGGTAAAGCGCCTTCAAGGAGAAGGAAGGATCGTGGCGATGGCGGGTGATGGCATCAATGACGCCCCCGCGCTGGCCCAAGCTCAAGTCGGAATCGCGATGGGAACGGGTACCGATGTGGCCATGGAGAGTGCAGGAATTACTCTCGTAAAGGGAGACCTCCGCGGCATCGCCAGGGCGCGCCAGTTGAGCCGTGCCACCATGCGCAATATCCGACAGAACCTTTTTTTCGCGTTCGTTTATAACTCGATTGGCGTCCCTGTCGCGGCAGGGATTCTGTACCCGGTCTTCGGGCTTCTGCTCAGTCCCATGCTGGCCAGCGCTGCCATGACCTTCAGCTCGGTCTCAGTCATTACCAACGCGTTGAGGCTGCGCAAATTGAATTTGTAACGACGATTCGTCGGCGGAACAAACCACCAGAAGGTAGGGGGAGTGGCTATGACGACAAGAAAGATCATTCCAGTTGCGGTCATGATTCTAATCATTGCAGCCGCTTCGTCCATTTTTTTCCTCGAAAGACGGAAGGTTTCCGCCTCCGTCTGCCCTGCGTGTGACAGAGAAATGCACGAAGGATGGACATTCACCCTGACATACAAGAATGGAAAAAAAGTAAACCTGTGCTGTGCCAAATGTGGACTTGTGGAGGCGGCGCAGCACAAGTCGGAAGTGATGTCAGCGACTGCGACGGAATTTAATACGCGCAAAGCCCTCGCTCCTGAAAAGGCGGTGTACGTCTGGGATTCCAGCGTGGACCATTGCATGATGCCGGAGAAAAGGGACTGGACCGACCGCCAACCCATGCAACTTGTGTGGGACCGCTGTATCCCCAGCCTCATTCCGTTCGAAACCCGGGAGGAAGCGGTTCAGTTTCAGCATGAGAACGGCGGAACCGTGGTGGATTATGCCGAAGCGGTTCAGCTCGCCCGGCCGTCCTCCACTTCTCACCACTGATCCAAGGAGAATGACCAATGACTTTTGAATTTTCGAGGATGGTGCGTTTCAACAAGGTCCAAATACGGGGGTTTGTTTCCGCAATCAGCCTGAGCAGCATTTTTCTCATCATGTTCAACTCCATTTCCCCGGCCGAAGCACACGTGCTGAAAGTGAAACATGAACATGTCAAAGGAGGCTGTACCGGAGAATTGACCATTGATGACAATGGAATCCGGTATCAAACCCTTCATACTCGCGACCAGCGCCAGTGGACATTCACTGACATTCAGGAGGTCCAGTTCATCAGCGAACATAAAATAAACATCATTGCTTATGAGGACTCTCGCCAACGATTGGGGGGAGACAAGATTTTCAAATTCGAATTGTTGGGAGAGGTGATCCCTGTAAGCGTGATTCAACTCGTCGAGTCGAAATTTGAAAAACCGATTTCGAACCGTTTTTCAGCCGGGAATCTCCCAGGCAAATTCGAATTGGCCGTTAAACACCTGCATCGGGTGAGTGGGTGCCAAGGGAAACTCATTTTTACGGAGGACGGGATCTCCTTCCGCAGTGAGAAGGCGGGTGAATCGCGAACATGGCGTTACAGCGATCTTCAAAGTATTGCTTCCTCGGGGCGCTTTGAGCTGCGCCTGGGGACCTTTGAACACGGGCCGCTGCAATATGGAGACTCCAAGGAATTTCGGTTCCGCCTGAAGAATCCTCTCGATGAGGCCGCATACCGGTTTGCCTGGGGGCAGATCAATCAGCTTCCCCTGTGGAGAGCGGAGGTGAGTGGGAAGTGAGATGAGCAGTTGTCAGTTGTCAGTTGCCAGTTGTCAGTTCTCAGTTGTCAGTTGTCAGTTGTCAGTTTCCTGCTCTCAAATCCTGGCCCGAGTAATGCAAAAGCAGAGAAGTATGCAAAGTCCAGAATGTTAGGCCGACGAAAGAGGTACTCCTTGATGGGAACTGCACACGGTGTAGGGCAAAGATTGATCCGCGCGGCCCTCGAAGTGGGGGGGTGTCTGCTGATTCTTTCGACCATCATTCTTGCCCAAACCGGTGGTAAATCATCGAAGCCCGTGCCGATGGGCGAGGCTCTCTCCGAAGTTGAGAATCGCATCAATCGAGCGGCCTCTGCGGCGGCGACCCTTCAGAAGGCGGCGCCGCTTTTGGGTCAGGCGCAATCAATGCTCTCCCAGGGTGAGCGCAGTGAGGCCCTGGACTTCTATCTGGAGGCGCGGTCGTTGCTTGAGAATGCTCCCCCCTCAATCACGACCGCCGCATTGCTTCGATCCTATTCAAGTGATCTCGACCACATTATCTCTTCTCTCACCCCTGGGGGGCCAACCGCAGGTACCCTCCTCCCGGCTCCGCTCATTCAGGACGATTCTCAAGGTGACATCAAGCAATACCTTGCCTACTACCAGGGCCGAGGACGCTCCGCCCTGGAGCTGGGCTGGAAACGAATGGATACTAACCAGCCAGCCCTCGAGGCGATCCTGCGGGAAAGGGACCTTCCACCTGAACTAGTCTATCTGGGTATTCCTGAGAGCGGATTCAATCGATGGGCGCTTTCCCCCAAGAAGGCCCGCGGGATCTGGCAATTTATTCCCACAACAGCCGCTCGATACGGTTTGGCACAGACAAATGATATGGATGAAAGGACCGATCCCATCAAATCGACGATTGCGGCGGCCGCATACCTGAAGGATCTCTACGCATCGTTTGGCGACTGGAATCTTGCCCTGGCGGCCTACAATGCTGGAGAGGGGCGCATCCAGTCGGTGATGGCAAGGACGGGTGTCAGGGATTTCTGGAAGATGAGGAGGTTAGGCCTGTTACCCAGAGAAACAGCGAATTACGTGCCTACCGTTTTGGCCGCCATCAGCATCTCCCGCAATCCCGGAAAATTCGGCTTCTTCCGCCACACTCCTCAAAGTGGGCCCGATTCAAAACTGAAAAACAACATCGTTTTTGCATCTCCCTTCCCGCCGGGAGCCATAACCTCCCGTTAAACCGTGTTCTCCGCCAACCTTGCCTGAGTAATTCCACAAAGAAAAAGCGAGTTGAAACTTCTACATCGGTCTCCTTGTTTTGATTGAGTCATGTCACCTGACTTCGAAACCTCCGGACGCCCTTCGACACCTTTCCACAACCTCGGAGGGCTTCCATCCGGCTGATGCCATATTCGTCTCTGGCTTAAGATGCTTTTCTATGGCAGCAGATTTCGTTCTTCACACACTATTATGGGGGACACGTGAATTTGGATTTAAGGCCTGCCAAAACAATTGGGTCATCCGGAAGTGGTGTGCGTCAGTGAAGGGATGGCGAGTCCTCGTGCCCTGCAAGGGCATGGGCGCTGGACCAGTCACCCTGGGCGTTGAGAATTGAATACGTGCGGACTCGGGGTTCTTGGGGCTTCCTCATCGAACCCGCTGCGGTGTTATGACCCCATACATTATTCGAAGTGTTTTTTCGGTTTGGTAGCCGGGATCCGCCCGCTTTTTAGCGGATCCCGGGCCCTTGCGACCGGCCCGGACAAAAACGCGATTCCAAAAAACGGGATCATGGCTGCTTGCTAATTGTCCAAAAATCCGGACCTGACCCCAGAGGCCTGTTATTCTGGGGCCTAACAAAAATTCTGGGGCCTCTTCATTCCTACCCCGAAGGGGTCATATTCTATAGCCCAGGGTTGGCCGCCTTGCGGCCTACCCTGGGTCAGGGTTGTTTCCCATGGAGGTTTTACCCTGAAGGGGTTAGGTAAAACCATGACGGTCCCGAAACCGCTTTGAAGTTTCACAACCCCCCGCACATCCGACTCTTATCTACAGCCCGCAAAGTCGAAAATCTTGCAGGAAACCCTACCTATGCTACCGCTGAAATGTAGATTGCGAAGATACGACCCCAATGGATTCAATATCACTTACAGAACCGCCTGAGCTAACCCGGAGAATAGAGCCTTAGCTAGCCGCTTCAGCCATTCTGTGTGATGGCCCCCCAGAAGCTAATATTTGCTCGACACAATAAGCTAAAAATGGTACAACACAATAGACTAAAAATGGTACGGCATAATAAGCTAATTATCGCACAGCACAAAAAGCTAATCTGAGGAACGGCACATGGCAACACCACCCGAAAAACTGGCGCAGTCTCTGGAACTTCTGCACCAGCTTCAGACAGCGGACGGCGGAGCTGCCATTCGCGCACGAGACCTGCCGCGCACGCATCGGGAGCGCCTCCTGAGAAACGGTTTTCTTCAGGAGGTCATAAAAGGCTGGTACATCCCGAGCCGCCCGGACGAAGTGAAAGGCGAGAGCACGGCCTGGTACGCGTCGTTCTGGCAGTTCTGCGCCGCGTATCTGGAAGAGCGTTTTGGCGCGGATTGGTGCCTGTCGCCCGAAGATTCTTTATCGCTGCATGCAGGGAACTGGACGGTTCCCGCGCAGCTCAAAGTGCGGTCGCCGGGTGCCCGCAACAAAGTCACGAAACTTCCGCATGGCACATCGCTGCTTGATCTTCGCGCCGCGCTGCCTGACGCGGCAGACCGGGACGAAAAGGAAGGACTTCGCCTTTTCTCGCCGGAATCCGCGCTGATCGCGTGCTCTCGCAATTATTTTACAAGCCATTCAACCGATGTCCGCACGGTTCTCGCGATGGTCCGCGAGGCATCCGGGCTGCTGGCGCAGCTTCTGGAGGGCGGTCACACGGTGATTGCCGGCCGTCTGGCCGGCGCCTTCCGCAATATCGGGCGCGATCGGATAGCAGACGATATCGTAAAAACGATGTCGTCTGCTAGTTACGCGGTGCGCGAAAACGATCCCTTTGCGGACAAGGCGTCTTTGGTCTTTGCGGCGCGCGAAAGGTCGCCTTATGTGAACAGAATCCGGCTTCTATGGCAGAAGATGCGGGAGCCGGTCATCGAACGCTTCCCGAAAGCGCCGGGTCTGCCGCGCAATATCGAGGCTTGCATGAAGCGCGTCAACAACGCCTATGTAACAGACGCGTATCATTCGCTGTCGATCGAGGGCTATCGCGTCAGCCGCGAGCTGATTGAACGTGTCCGCAGCGGCGCGTGGAATCCGGACGCGAATGAAGGCGATCGGGAGCAGCGGAATGCCATGGCGGCGCGCGGTTACTGGCAGGCTTATCAGGTTGTCCAGGGAAGCGTCCGGCGTGTCCTGCAGGGCGAGAATGGCGGTCTGGTCGCGGAGGAGGATCATCGAACGTGGTATCGCGAACTGTTGGCGCCAAGCGTCACGGCGGGTTTGTTGAAAACGGCCGACCTTGCCGGTTATCGCAACAGCCAGGTCTACATTCGCAAGTCCATGCACGTCCCGCTCAACCGCGAAGCGGTGAGGGACGCTATGCCGGCTTTTTTCGATCTCCTGCGCAATGAGACCCACCCGGCGGTGCGCGTGGTGCTTGGGCATTTTGTGTTCGTCTATATCCATCCTTATATGGATGGAAATGGCCGGATCGGGCGCTTTCTGATGAACGTGATGATGGCGTCGGGCGGATATCCCTGGACGGTTATCCCCGTCGGAGAGCGCAATGGCTATATGAATGCGCTCGAAAAAGCGAGCGTCGGAGAGGATATCGCGCCGTTTGCGGACTTCCTTGCCGAGCTGGTGGAGAAACGGCTGGCAGGCGAGCCATTGCCGACTGTGCCGAAGGCCTCTTCATGATTACGCGTTGAATTCAACGAGAACGAAAACTCGGGGTCAGGCTTGAATGGCGCTTAGTTAAGAGATTGAGATGGAGATTGACCCGCTTCCCCGAAGGGGAAGTCTTCAATAGCCCAGGGTTGGCCGCCTTGCGGCCTACCCTGGGTGGGGATCGCCCCAAGAGAAGAAGGAACCCTGAAGGGGTTCCTTCCCCATGAGGATCTGGCTTCGATCCCGCCAAAATAGGATCAAAGACAGCTCCTCCAGCGCGACCCTGCGCGCTGGCTGGGACTGTCATAAGCGTGTTTTCTGGGATAGGGTTAGATCCGTTTTCCCATTCTCTTAACTTAGCGCCATTCGGGTCAGGCTTACACATTCCACAATCTGGAGACGCCGGAGCGAAGCGGGCAGCCAAGTCCGCATTCCTCTCCATCTGGAATTGGAAATTGAGCCTCCAGCGCATTTTGCCCCGTTCCACGGGGCTTGTCTTTGTACAGCCCGCTGGTTTACCGGCGGGGCAGCCGCTCTACCGCCCACCGAATAAAACAGAGGACGAGAGCATCCGCAAGCAATTCGAGGCCGAATATTCGAAGACGGCGCCACTTTATTATCGAGGCCAAATTCCACTCGAGAAAATCCTCGTCCGAATCCGGCAAGATCTTGCACGTGTGTAGCAAACTGAAAGGATCTGACCCGAGGTGTCTTCCTCCTGGCCGCCATGGCGTCTTGAACTTTGAACTTGTTTTCCCCATTCCCCAACACCTAAACCCTCCGCGTCCCTGCGGTGAACATCATCTGATGCCGCCGAAAATCGTACTCAGAGGGATAACTCCGCCAATATCAATTCATTCCGCTGAAATGCAGATTGCAAAGATGCGACCCCAATGGTTTTAGAAGCGCCACGAGCCAGTCACGCGCGCCTGCCAAAGGCTACCCGCTATGTCATATTTCTTGGATCGTAGGGAAGGGTGGTGCGGGTTCTCGAGGAGCAGGGCCGATTGTTTGTCAAACGCGCGTTGGATGGCAAGAGGCGCTTAGGTGTAGCTCCGGAGAAAATGCGGGGAGTAGGCGAGTTTCATTTAGCCGAGCGCTTGGGTTTCTTCTTTTGCCGTTTGGCTTCTTTGTGAAGCGAAGCAAGAAACGCGGCATGGGTATCAAAGGGGCCGGAGGAGCGGCCCTGGGCAAATTCTTCCAGGCTCTCCGCGATGCCGCGATCGACAATCGATTTGGGTTCAAAGACAATCATGCCCTTTTCCGCCCGCGCCTCGAGCACGTCGCCCACCGCGATCCGAATCTCCTTGCGGACCCGGTGCGGGATGACGATCTGATATTTGTTTTTGACGGTAACGATGGCCATAGTCGTGTGTACAATAGTTGAACTGTTGAACAGTTGTAGCATAGCAGATCGGTGGGCGCTGTCAAGCCAGAAGGTCGTTTGTCGGCAGAAACACAGTTTCGGGTCACATCTGGACAAGCGGACAATTGCGCTGTTGCTTGAATTTTAAGGTCAAATTGTCGCCTTGAGCCATCCATCTCTTGATCCGTTCCGCACCAACAATTCCAAGAGAGCATTGAATGCTGAATTCCCTCCTACCTCGAAACACTCGAGAGCCTATCCTGCGTCCCTGATTGAAGATTGCAGAGTTGTTACGGGCAAGGTTTATTCGATCTGAACCGTGCTCTCTTCAATTGTCCGGTTGTCCGGATCTGACCCTCCTCATTCGGAGTACAATCTGCTTGAATTCACAATTCCGTGAGGCATAAGATTCATATGCGGCCAGCCGCCCCTGGATCAGCCGCCAATGTTCCACCTATAATCCGGATCAATCGAATTGATCTTAGCCTTCAGGAGCACTTATGCTCGATGCGATAGGTCATGTCGCGCTGGTCGTTCGGAATCCTTCCCGCACTGCCGCTCTTTTTGAAAAGTTGTTCGCCGCGAAGATCGTGCGACGTACCGATTTAGAAGGACATGACGAAACCTTCGTCAGGCTTGGCCGGACTTGGTTTGTTCTTGTCCAGGCCGATGTCGAGCGGCCCCGGACGGGTGATCACATCGCGTTTCACGTCATGAAGGCAACGCTTCAATCCACGGCCGAGAAACTCAAAGAGATGAATATGGAGTTTCAGTTGGCCAGATCGGACAGTTCGTTGTACTTCTTCGACTATGACAACCATGTCTTCGAATTGGATACTACGGACCTGGAGAGCGATTTAACCAGTGAACGCTAACTCTTCATCTCAGCGGGCGGGGTGGCGCATACATCGCGTTTTGTGCGATGTGTGCGAGTCATATGAGGGAATGGAGCTCCACTCCGGATCAATGCAAAGAGGGTCAGATCTAAATTTTCAATTTTGATACCCGTGCAGGAGAACAATCGAAAATTTAGACCTGACCCGAAAATTGATTTAAAATTTGCCGTTTTCTGGAGGCCCTTGACCCGTCCAGAAATCGACCAGAGCGCGGCAGGTAATCCGCTCCCTTGATTGGGGTATCTCTACGACACAATGTCAATAAAATCCGTGCCAAGCGCAAAGACCCAGGCCAACAGCGAATATGCCCGAAGAATTAATCGGGTCATCGACTATCTTCGCGGAAATCTGGATCGCCAGGTGAAACTGGAGGAACTGGCTAAAGTGGCCTGCTTCTCGGAATTTCATTTCCATCGGATCTTTGGTGCGGTTTCGGGCGAAACCCTAAATAATTTTACGAACCGGCTTCGTCTTGAAAAGGCTGCTCGTCTTCTTCGTTATTCCGACCAAAGTTTTACCGATATCGCCTTAGAGTGCGGTTTTTCATCATCGGCCACGTTTTCACGTGCCTTCCGAGCCGGCTACGACACTTCGCCAAGTCAGTTTCGAAAAAGCGGCGAGATCAAAAAAAGCAAGATTTGCAAAGAACTCTTCTCGGGACAGGAATATTATCTCCCCATGAGCGCGGAAGAAAAGAAAGCTGCCTTTCCAGTGAGATTGATCGACGTTCCCGAAAGGCAAGTCGCCTATATTCGGGTGACGAATGCCTTCGAAATGGACAGGGTAATTGCCGCCTTCAAGACGATGATCGAGTGGGCCAAATCCCAGGATATTTTTACGCAAGGAACTCTTTTCGGAATGTCGGTGGACGATCCCCACGTGACCCCCAAGCATCTTTATCGATATGAGGTCTGTTTTGCGTCGTCATTTCCCTTCGAGTGCATGGAAGGAATGTCGAAATTGAAAATGCCGGCCATGCGATACGCCACCACCAGGGTTTCCGGCGATATCCGTATGGTAGCTACGGCGACGGACTACCTGTTCAGAGGTTGGCTTATCCATAGTGACTACGAGCCCGAGCATGCGCCCGGACTTGAGATTTGCTTAGACAAAGAAAACGCGACGGATTGGTCGCATTTTGAATTGGAACTATGCATACCGGTTCGGAAACTGGCAGAGATGAGGAGTTAACATGAAATTTATGATGATGATTCCAGCTGCGGCCGTTCGAAAAGTCTATCTTGTGATCCTGCTTATTTTTCTCTCGGTGTCGGCGTTTGCCGAATCGCCTCCGGCGAAAATACTGTATGTCGGCGCGATCGCGATCAATCCATGCCAGGATGCGAAAGTTCTTGCCGACTGGTATTCGCGGTTTGGAATCGAGACCAAGGAAATCCAGGGGGGATATTACGCCCAACTCAACACCGCCGCCGGCCCGTTTTTCTTTGCCATCCATCCTAAAAAAGCTGATGCTCCGAAGAAATGTTCAGCGAGTGTTTCAGTCGTATTTCGCGTTGAAAATTTCGAACGGAGCTTGTTGGCCCTGAAAAGTAAAGGACTCTTGCCCGATTCGACCGAAAAGGATCCGACGGAAGGCCAGTTTGCGCACTTTCATGATCCAGACGGCAACGAAGTTACTATCTGGGGGAAATAATATGAACCTAATTGATGGCATCGGCGGAGTGTTTTTGTTCTCCAACGATCCCAAGCGATTGGTTGAGTGGTATCGCGATTGCCTCGGAATAGTTCCTGAGGGCAACGATAGTGAGTGCAATTCAATCTATACAACATTTGAATATAGGGATCTTGAAAATCCGGAGATCAAGAGAACGATAGCGTGGGCGATTATGCCCACCGACCAGGACATCAAGGACAAGCCGCGAACGGGCCAGATCAATTATCGGGTGAAGAACATGGGAGAAGTCATCAGCCATCTTAAGAGCAAAGGCGTGGCGATCGAAAAGACCGCGGAATATCCCTCCTACGGGAACTTTGCATGGCTTAAAGATCCGGATGGCAATAAGATCGAGCTTTGGGAGCCATCCGAGAGTGTTTAGAAATCCCTAACCGTGAAGCCCCCAGGGCCGTCCTCCAGGCCCCTGCCCTCCCGCTGAGTGGAACCGCCTACAAAATCGACCCCGATTGGGAGCGGAAAAACCAGTGGGGTTCCGGGTCAGGTCTAAATGGCGCTTAGTTAAGAAATTGAGGTGGAAATTGATCCGCTTCCCCGAAGGGGAAGTCTTCAATAGCCCAGGGTTGCCCCTTGGGCTACCCTGGGTGGGGATCGCCCTAAGAGAAGAAAGAACTCTGAAGGAGTTCCTTCCCCTTGAGGATCTGGGTTCGATCCCGCCCAAATAGGATCAAAGGCACCTGCTCCACCGCCACCTTGTCCGCTGATTGGGACGATCATAAGCATCTTTTCAGGGATACAGTTAGATCCGTTTTTCCATTCTCTTAACTTAGCGCCATTCGGGTCGGGTCTAAATTTTCAATAAACGGCACGTCCGTTCCACGACGTCGGCAATGGATGGGTCCATGGAGACACGTTTTCGAAACCTTCGAATGGCCTCACTGACCGCTCCATAATCCATGCCGCCAGCCTCACGTCCCAGCTCCTTTAGACTCAAGCCGGAATGCTGGTGGGCGAGGAACAAGACTAGATCCCGGCCCCAATCGCCTCGCTGAGGGACGCTCCCTGGCCACCGCTTCGCTCCAACCGACTCAACTCCAACCCCCATCGCTCCGGCTCCACCCGCCGCGGCGGGGCTTTGAACCGTCCTTCGAGCAAATGCCCGGCACGACGGTGTTGTCGATTGAATCCCTGACAATATTGGCTGTTGAGCCATTTTGTTTTCCTATTCTGCGCAACCGAGTTGGGTCCGACCCGATGCTTGTCGAGCCTGTGCCATCCGGCCCCGTTTACCCAATTTCGGGAAGGGCCAGATTTCTACAAATCTTTTTGGCAAGGAGATTGGAAATTTCGATGTGCCTTGGGACCGCTTCGATGTGGCCTGTTCTGGGATTACACCAGAGGGAGTGAGCTGCGCCTTCTCTCTTGAGATAACATCCGTGCTTTCGGAGATGCTTGAGAAGCGATTCTCGCTTCATTTGAGAATCACAACATCGCGCTTTGCCTCGGGGGGGATGCTCCGCAAGGCATCTTGGAGCCGATCTTCGAGGATGAGCGTAATCGCTTCTGCGAGACTTTGGCGACACTCCTCCTCGGTCCGGCCCTGTCCGTTGGCACCCGGAATCTCGGGACAATAGGAGATATACCAGTCGCCGTCCCTTTCGACAATCGCCGTGAATTCGTTGCGCATGAGAAGTCTCCGTTCCCGATTAGATTACCCGAAAGGGCCCGAAAAATCACGGAACAAATTAGTGCGGGGTGCCAACGGCATGATTGCTTTCTTATCCTACATCAACCTAGCTCGGTCCGACCCGGCAGTACCGCGATCCCATTTCATTTTGGCTCGCCTCGTATTCATGGATAATGGAGATACGACCCTCTGATATTCTAAAATCTTTTTGCTCCTGATCCGTCTGCGCCATCCGCGAAATCTGTGGATAAAACAAATGTCGAATGTCAGTGCCTGACCCGAAAATGCTTACCAACACCCCGCCCACTCGATCCGTAACGGTCTGGCCATGGGAACTCCAAGCGTGGGGGTGTCTGAGATCAATGGGTCTGCGGGGGGGGAAACAGGAGGTATTGTACATCACTTTCTGGATCGGGGAACGCTTTTGTCGGGAATGCGCAGAGGGAAAATGGCAACCACAAAACGCCAAATAGGATCAAGTCTGAATTTTCAGTTTTGATACCTGCGCAGGAGAACAATTGAAAATTTAGACCTGACCCGAAAATTCGTCTGCGCCATCCGCGAAATCTGTGGATAAAACAAATGTCGAATGTGTGCCTGACCCGAATTTCTTGGAGGACTCTTGGCTCTAAGACTTTGAACCTGGAATTTTGAACTGCTCTTCCCCATCACCCATCACCTACCTGAAACCTTCGCGCCGCCGCGGTGAACATCATCTGATGTCCGACTTGGCGGATTGCCAGTCGCGATGGGACGAATCGGTCTACGGGGTCAATACTGAGGCTGAAAAGGGCCGTCTAAGCGTGAAAAAGGCCCTCTTATACAAGGTATCTTCTTTGTAAAGAGAAGTTAGCTTGGTCCGACCCCATTATTTCTCGACTCGTCCCGCTTTCTGAAGATCTCGCAAAACTCGTCGTATCATATCGCGACTGACACCCGGGCCTGAACGTTCCAGTTCGGACAAGGTAAACGTCTCGGCAAAACTGGCAATTGCTAAACATGAGCAGGCTCGAAACGATGAATGCGCGACAACACATCAGACAGGGCGTCTTTGGCTTGTGCTGTATCGTAATCGGTTTGCAAACCGACCCAGAAACTGTCGCTGGTGCCGAAAAAGCGAGACAGGCGTAAGCCGGTATCGGCAGTCACAGCCCGCTTTCCCGCGACGATTTCTCCAATGCGCCGTTGCGACACTCCAATTTCCTTGGCGAGCCGGTATTGGGTAATCCCCATCGGTTTCAAAAATTCCTCCAGCAAGATTTCGCCGGGAGTAGGGTAAGGTATTTCACGCCGCATGGTCACTCTCCTTCAATGGTAGTCGACGATCTCAACGTCATAGGCATGGCCGCCCTCGAAGCGGAAACAGAGGCGCCATTGATCGTTGATGCGGATGCTCCATTGCCCACGCCGATTGCCCTTCAATCGCTCCAGCTTGTTGTTGGGCGGAATACGCAGATCTGCCAGCATTTCCGCCTGGTTGAGCATCGCCAGCTTGCGCAAGGCCACAACCTGGATATTCACAAAACGGGCAATCCGCTTCCCGTTGAACAGGGCTTCTGTGTCGGAGCACTTGAACGTCACGATCACGAATGATTACTAACGAACTGCGTTAGTATTGTCAAGCGTTATTCACGCTTGCCTCACACAGAAGAAAACAGCCTCGGGTCTGGACAACCGGACAATTGCGATTTTGCCCGAATTTTGAGGGCACATTGTCGCGCTGCGCCATCCATCTCTCGATCCGTTCTGTATCAACAATTCCAAGATCGCATTGAATGATGAATTTCGCTCCTACCTCGAAACACTCGAGAGCCTATGCTGCGTCCCTGATTAAAGAATGCAGAGTTGTTATGGGCACGGTTCATTCGATCTGAGGAAGGCTCTCTTCAATTGTCCGGTTGTCCGGATCTGACCCCCCTCATTTTATGAGGGCGAAGTTCGCATTTCTTAATAGGCTGGAGGGGGCTTGCCGACTGAGACGACAAGTCCCTCCCACACCGTTAGTTATTTTTCCCTACGAACCCCTTTGAAGGGCTTGGGATCTGCCTTTTGGTCAACAAATCTCCCTGTTTGATCGTCCCGTTTGACCCAACGATCATTCTTGGGATTATGTACCTGAGAGCGGTCGCGCACGGCACCGTTCCGATGCCCGTCACCTGATGGCGGGTTTGTGGCCATGGTCTCTTCACCTCCTTTCAAAATGAATTTCTCAACCCGGTCAAGCATTCCCTCCATCACTCCCGAGAGATAACGGTATGTCCTCAAACGCCATCCCATCTTTCTATCGAAATCCTGGGCCGACGCACGCGTTGCATTCGCTCGATGGTCGAGTCCGGTGACCAGTAGGCCCGTTTTATCTCCTCGTGCCAAAATTCTGGGAAAAGGACACTCAGTCTTGCAACCTTCAAAATTTGGCTCTTCAAAGATTCCAGGCACAAGATGATAGGAATACTGGCCCAAATTTGCTACTCCCAACGGAGCAACCACCATCATGAGCATTTGCAGAAGTTGCAGACCCGCCACATTCATGCTGAACGCAGATACGTTCTCACTTCGCAGCAGGAAGTGGTCTTGAGGGAGTCCCTCGATGTAGCGTGCATTGTTGAAGTAGCCCTCTCGTTCCGCTTGGACAAGACCAATGTCATACTGTCCGACGCAGACGAGACATCGCCGTTCTGGAGAGGCAATGTGAGCTCTCCAATCAGCAGATTTCAGCTTTCTCCGCTTTGTAGCCCGAACGAGGATTCCACCGTCAACGACCGGGATCAAATGCGCATACGCAATGAAATTCAGGACATGGCGGGCCCAAGGGCTATCGACACAACTGAAGATCAAGTCACAGTCCAACGCATCTCGAAAACCGTCTTCTTCAACTACGCTCTTCACTGACTCATCGACAACAAAGGATTCCGATGTTGCGCTTTTTCGAATTGCCCTGCCAAGGACCTTGACTTTCGGGCGATGCAGGGCTGCATCCAGTCTGGTGGCGTGCAACAATCGATCTAGATTTACTGCCTCAACTCTGTCGAAATCAATGAGCGTTAGGCGACGAACACCAGTCCTCGCTAGGCTCTCCGCGACCATAGAACCAACGCTCCCTGCACCCACGACCCCGATCCGCAACCGCGCTAAATCATATTGAACTTCTTCACCCCACGCAGAAATGGTTCTCGACAAGAACTCTCGATATCCGGGCCGCGGCATGAGTTTTTCCGCATAAGTCACGCTCAATTGCTCTCCCACAACACGGACGTTTGAGCACCACCTCCTGTCGTAAGAACGAGGGCCGGACTTTATCCACAATCGCGCGCTCCAAGCTCCATCAGTCCCCAAAGTTAACCCCAGCAGGGGGAAGCCCGTTGCCCCCTTCACTGCCCCAGCGATTCCTTCTTCAGCTCGAACATCATCCTGGCTCATCCCTTGCCAGCCCGGTCCCAAGTGACTGTGGAGAAACGCAATTCCAGCATTCGCTTGAACTGCCTCAGACAATACCCGCTCGAAATATTGGGGTTGAAATGCAACATTCCCATGGACCACTCGTTCGTCGTCCATCGGGAGGACCAATTTGTGGACCAGCGCGGTCGTCCTAGTGTGTCCGCCACTTGGATACCATAGTCCGAAGCAGAGATCCTCGTGACCATCCTCGCGCAAGAGATGCTGAATGGCTTCCCGATGAAGCGTTGACGAAAGTGCGGTGCTATATGTTGGCTTGTTCATTGAGTGTCAAAAAGGCGCCAAACATGTGCGAGCACGACTTTCACGTTCATACGCGTGAGATTCCAGTTATGTATTGGACGGCTCCAATACTCCCATTCTGGGCCAAAAGGACTGTCATGTATCCCGCCACTCGGATGAGTACCTCCCGATTGCAATGGCAACAATCGCGGAGACATATGGGGGCCGGAAGGGGGCGTTATCGGAAAATCCCCGGGCACAGTAAAGCCCAGCCTGATTTGATGATCTGCAAAAACCCCTGTCGGGATAGAGTAGGGAAACGCCACCTTGCCTTCACCCAATTCCTCAACAGCGTATCCCAGGGCCCGTAACTGCTCTATGAAATCCGTCTGTGCCATGGGGCCTCCTAAGATACCGGGGTAGGGCCTGTAGAAACAGAGATGAACTTCATATGCTCGTGCATATGGATGGGCTGGTCTCCCTTATTCTGATATGATTCACGCTGGTGACCTTCGATCTGCACCAAATAATGAGAAGCAATATCAATTCCAGCGCTGGAGAGGATCTGATTGGCGTTCAATTCATGGGATGTCGTGGTTTGTGGTTCGTCGTCCACTGTGTAGGTGATGGTGTGCATCTGATAAAACCTCCTTCTAATTGTTTAAACACGGCCGTTTTCTTCACGGGGGAAAGGGGCTTGACTAATCCGTCTCCAACGTGAAATACTGTCTCATACGTAAGACGCTCCCATGCTAGGATAGGTTGTCTCATTTGTCAAGCACTGTCTCACCAATGAAACGGACTAAACAATGCCCAAACTAACCTTACAATCCCTAGGCCGAAAAATGATGGAGAAGCGGGGCATGACTGGAATACGCGCCATTGCAAAGGGAATTGGCGTGAGTCCGGCTACTTTTTCTCGCGTGGAGCGTGGTCATCTGCCCGACATTGAAACGTTTGGAAAAATCTGCCGCTGGCTGGACCTGGACCCCGGTGAAGTCTTGGGAGTGGTCCCCACAATTGTTTCCAAGCCAAGAGTTGCCGCCCATTTCAAGATAGAGACCGCTCTTTCTCCCGACACCGCCAAGGCATTGGCTCAAATGATTCTCGCCGCACAAAGAGCACTCGCGGAGTCCCAAAAAACCGGGGGCAAATGATTGAATGTTTACGCGAGGATTCAAGAGTTGGTGCGAAAACGTCTCTGTCCAGTTACGAAGGGAGATGGACCTCGAAGAATCCGCTCCCATTGACGGCTATCAATTAGCCAAACACTTGGGAATTCAAGTATGGACACCAAGGGACATCCCAGGGCTGGATCAGGAGTGTCTAAGAACGCTGTTACACATTGATTCCGATAGCTGGTCAGCGGTCACCTTGTGCGTCGGTCCGAAGGACTTGATTATCATTAATTCCTCTCATGCCCCAAGCCGACAGGCCAGCGACCTGACCCATGAGATCGCGCATACACTCATTGGTCATGAGCCATCTCGCGTCGATGTGACACCTGATGGACTTCTGCTCCTGGATACCTATGACAGGCAACAAGAAGAGGAAGCAAAGTGGCTCGCTGGCGCACTGCTACTACCGCGAATCGCGTTATTGTCAATAATGGGGCGAAGGCTCGATCTGAAAGTGGCAGCGAAGCAATACGGTGTGAGTTTCAAAATGTTGACGTACCGGATAAGTGTAACCGGCGTAGAAACCCAATATTCTCGAGCAAAGAGATTTTCTAAAAGGGCATCTGGCCGTTGAATGAGCGCCCTATGCTCTCATCTGTGCCGTCCACGGCACATTTACCCGGCTTGTTCTCAACGGAATTTCATCTACAGTTTGCAGTAGCATCAGCTACACCGTCCTGGGATAATTGTGGCCTCTTCGGCTCGTGGTTTGTTCATCATCTCCTCCGGGTCCGAGCATGATCTGGCTTATTCCCATTATCATTTGGTCAAACCCGGGGGGTCGTTTCACGAAAAAAGTTCTAACGTCCTTCACAAAGGCCCGCATAGAATAGCAAAGAGGGTCAGATCTAAATTTTCAATTTTGATACCTGTGCAGGAGAACAATTGAAAATTTAGACCTGACCCGAAAATTTCGAAATTTCGTCGCGGGGATTCTCCAAATTCGGGACAGTCCCGAATGGCACTAAGTTAAGGGTTTTTTCGGTACTGATTCCGGTGACGGATTTCTATATACAGTTTTCGTGGTGCGGTTAACAGCGGAAAGTTCTTGGGGCGCCGTTTGCGGGCGCGAGGCTCAACCCGATAGGGTCGGTG
>JAIQFY010000015.1 GCA_020072965.1 Terriglobia bacterium
AAGTGGAAATCCGAAAAAGCCGGATTCCCACTTTCCCACAGGCCTCATCATCCACTTTCTCAAGGAAAGGACCTTTCAACTTAAAAGCGGACATTTCACTTGCTACAAAAAGCGGACATTTTAATTTGCTAAGAACAGTGGACCGCTTTGCGGACCCCCCTGGGAGTTGCTGAGTGCCCAGGGTAGGCAGAGAAATTGTTTGGATTAGAGAAAGCGGAACTGGGAGTTCCGCACTCCAAATGAGGGATCTGTGAAAGGGAAAGCGGCAGATCTGCCAAGAAAAAAGAATATGAGTCTGGGCGCGGCCCCAGGAATGAGTATCGCCCTGCGCCGATTCCTTTATGCGACGGCCGCGATTACCGGCGCAGCCATTCTCATCATTGAGATCCTCGGCGCCAAGATCCTGGCGCCTTATGTCGGCACCTCGCATTTTGTGTGGACGGCTCAGATTGTGGTCACGCTAGTGGCACTCTCGACGGGATACTACCTCGGGGGTTGGCTGGTCGATCGTTCAACGAGACTGGGATACCTCTACGGTTGTATTGTGGCGGCAGCGGTTTATCTCTGCCTGGTGGTGGTCATCTGTGGACCGGTGGCCTACTGGTGCCTGCAATTCAAGTTGGCGCTGGGTGCTTTGCTGACCTCGGCCCTGCTCTTCCTGATCCCGCTTACCTTGCTGGGGATGACTTGTCCATTCCTTGTGCGCATCCTGGCGCTATCCCTCACCGGCGTGGGCGGACAAGTCGGCCGCCTGTCGGCCATCAGCACCCTGGGTAGCGTGGCGGGGACCCTTCTGATCGGTTATTTGTTGATCCCGTTTTTTCCTAACTCGATCACCTTGCTGGCTACCGCGGGGGTATTAATCGGCGTGGCGCTGGGATACTTTCTCATCTGGGGGAGACAGGAACGGATGGGAGGCCCGGTAACAATCGCTGTGTTGTTGGCAGTCACCCTCGGAACATTTGGCATTCTCAAAGAAAACTTAAGACAAATCCCCGGCGTGATCGAAGTCTATCGGGCCAATTCCAGTTTTGGCATGCTGCAGGTTTTCGAACAGACAGAGACCAAGGGGCGGATCTATCTCAACGATTACATGTACCAGAATGGCTACGATCCGGTGCACCAAAGGAGCCTGTTCGCGTTCACTTACATGCTCTATGGCCTGGCCCGGTCTTATAACGCAACGCTCAATGATGTTTTGTGCATCGGCATGGGAGTCGGGATTGTGCCCATGAAATTTGCGCGCGAAGGAGTTCGAGTGGACGTCGTGGAAATCAACCCGGCTGTCGTCCCTCTGGCGGTCCGGTTTTTTGATTTGGAGCCGGACAAAATTCACCTCGTCATTGCCGATGGTCGCTACTTTCTCAATCGCACAGCGCGTCTCTATGACGCCATTATTCTCGACGCATTTCTGGGAGATTCCTCTCCTTCTCATCTCATGACCCAGGAGGCCTTTAAAGCGGTTCGGCGCCATCTCAAACCCGGTGGTACCCTGGTGATGAATGCCTTTCACGAGGTGGGAACCGATCAGGACTTTCAGACGGCATCGCTCGATAAGACCATGAAATCCGTGTTTTCCCAGGTTCGCATTCACGGAGGAGAGGGCGGGAATGTTTACTTAGTCGCTGCCGACCGGACGGAGCTCGCTTTCGCCCATCCAGCGAATTTGAACAATGTCCATCCTGACGCGTTGGAATCCGTTAAGACTGATTTCAGTCACACCCTTCAAACCAACCCCGCCCATGGCCGTATCCTGACCGACGACTATAATCCAGTGGAATATTTCGACGCTGCCAACCGTGAGTTAATTCGAAAGAGATATGTTCTGTCAGTGAGACCCTAAGGATTTCACCACAGAGACGCCAAAGCGCTGAGAACCCCAGATTACCACTAGAGAAGAGACAGCCCCCGGCCTCAGCCCTTTTCCAAGCCCCATTGGTGCCTGTCCCTAAACATCATTTCAAGGCGTCTGCCCCCGGTTTGGCGCACTGACTATCTTGATCGCTGCTTCCTCCTGACACGCCAATCGCCCCGACAATCTTGCCGTCCATGATGAGCGGGAGTCCTCCCTCCACGGGCACTGCGCCCTCCAAACCCAGGATGCGGAGCCCGGCGCCCCCTGCAGCCAGCGCGTCTTGAAAGGCTTTGGTCGGGCGCTTGAATAGGGCCGCTGACCGCGCCTTGCTCACAGCGACGTTGACGCTGCCGTTCTGGGTCCCGTCCATCTTCTCGAAATAGATCAGGTTGCCGGCGGGATCGACGACTGCCGCGGCCATGGCCCAGTTGTTTTTGCGTGCTTCCGCCAGCGCCGCCGCGGCCGCTTTCTTGGCGTTTTCCAGGCTGAGCGGCAGCCCGTAAGGAATCGACATCTGTGCAAATATGAAAAAAGCGGGCGCTGCGAACATCAGCGCAAACATCAACTTATGTAAAGACTGAAGTGACATAGCAGCTCCTCCTCTGGGTTTGGGGTTGGGTTAAGATGTCGCTCTGACAGCCGGCCCACTGAAATGCTCCGGGCAAAGGGCATCCGGGTCGAATTTGATCCAAGGACTTTGATTAATTCGCTACATAAGCTGCAGGATTGGGTATCAAGAAATAGGTCGCTAGGACGAATGGCACTAAGTTAAGGGGTTGACAATCTGAATTAGCCAAATCCCTGAAAGGGATTCATTCATCAGCCCAGGGCATCGCCCTGGGTTTGAAATCCGTGTTGACTCCGGCGAACCCGCCGTGGCGGGTTCCACAAGACACAACCTGTTGTCTGAGCTCGCCGGGGTGGGGTCTGCACAAATCAGCGGGCTACATAACCCCTGGGCCCTCCGCCCAAGCTGGACGTTGAGACGGCACTTGCGTGGTCCCCTGGAATCCTCGATCTTTAGAGAACCCCTTCAGGGTTCCTGACCAATCCAAAATGGGACACATACCCAGGGCGATGCCTTGGGCTGATATAGACATCCCGCCGCGGCGGGATGGGGTCCCCTGTTCCAACAGCGATCTTAACTTAGTGCCATTCGTCGCTACGATCTATTTTAGGTTTTCGTTAAACCAGGCGATCGTCCGCTTCATAATGTCGAGACGATGCTGGGGCTGGGCGATCAGGTGGCCCTCGTTCTTGTAAACCACTAACTGGGTTTTGACCCCGAGGGTTCTTAACGCATGCCAAAACTCGAAGGACTGGGGTGTGGGGCACTCGACATCGGCATCTCCCACCAGCACCAGGGTCGGCGTCTTGACATTCTTAATGAAGGTAATGGGAGCGCTCCGTGCATAGATGGCGGGATCATCGTAAACTGAGGCGCCAAAAAATGGAATCATCCATTGATCGATCCCATTCTCTCCATAATAGCTTTGCCAGTTCATAATCCCCGCTCCCGCCACGGCAGCGCGGAATCGGTTGGTCTGGGTGACGCCCCACATGGTCATGTATCCGCCATAGCTCCAGCCGCCAATCCCGATCCGTGACGCATCGATGGGGAAAGTTTTTACAACCTCATCCACCCCCGCCAAAATATCCCGGAAGTCCCCATACCCAAAATCCTTCACGTTGGCTGCTGTAAAGGCCTCACCTGCGCCATAGCTGCCGCGCGGATTGGGAAAAAGCACGAAATACCCTTCGTTAGAGAGCGCCGTGAAGTCAAAGAAGGTGTCAGGCCAAGCGGGCCGGTGAATGTTCGACGGCCCACCATGGACATAAACGACCAGAGGGTACTTTCGCTGGGGATTGTATGGATGCGGATAGAGCAACCAGCCCTGGACGTTTAGCTCATCACTGGTCCAGTGAAGACTTTTGGCTTCACCCCACATTGGTTTCAGGGAGTCATTGAGGCGGGTGATCTGCTTCCAGGCTCCGATTTCGCCTGCCCAGACTTCCGGAGGGTGCTGGAGTGAACTGCGAATTACTGCCGAAGTTTTTCCATTTCGAGCCAACGACGCACTCGTCCACCAATCGGAGGATGAGATCGTCTCGGCGCCTCGCCACATCGTTGCCACTTGGTGTGTCGAAACATCGACGCTTGCAATCCCGGTCTCTCCATCAACATTCTCTTCAAATACAATTTGCTTTGACGAGGGAAGCCAATGGAGCCCGCTGGCGGATGCTTTCATACCGGGCGTGAGATTAACAGGTTCACCGCCGTCTGCCGGCATCATGAATACGTCGCCTCCCGTCATCCCTTGATCGCTCATCAGTCCCCCGATGAAGGCGATGGCCTTCCCGTCCGGTGACCAGCGCGGTACGGCGACCTGCAAGGGAGGTTTGAGAATTGATTTCGTCTCGCCATTGTCCACTGTGACCGTGTAAATCTGCGCAATCCACCAGTTATTATCGCCGTCGCCATGAGCCGCTACCGCGACAAAGCAGCTTCCGTCCGGGGACCAGTCGTATTCATACACATATAGGTCGGGAGGCGAGATCAGTCGAAAACGACCGGATGCGGCTTCCACCGTAGCAATGCGCTGTTCGAAGATCTGGTTCTCAATCACTCCCGAGACAGGTGGCTTCGCCTCCAACGGGCCCGCCGATCGCGGCAGGTTTTCAGTAAAGAGGACCGCAATGGTCTTTCCATCGGGCGACCAACGAGGGTCAGCGAGTAATCCTTTTACATGAGTCAATTGCCTTGGTGCGCCACCTTCCAACGAAGCAACATAGAGCTGAAGCTGCCCTTTTTGTTCTCGATCTGATAGAAAGGCCAGTCGATGCCCATCCGGCGACCATGCCAGATCGTGTTCGCTGTGGGGTGTCGTGCCAGTTCCAGCCGTGATCCGCCGGGGGGACGCAGACGATCGGGAAGAAGAAACAAAAATCGAGGTGTTCTCGGAAGGTTCGCGATCCTTCCCTTGAGCCTTCTCGACCCATCCGACGTTCGCTCCATCGGGGGAAATTGCGACCTCCTTGAATGTCCTGACTCTAGATAAGGAGTCCATCAGCCGGTCAAAGGATGATTCCTGGAGCTGGTGGGTCTGGGAAAAAACGGGAAATCCCAAAAATACGAATGCGAAACAAGACAAGATGCGCCAGGATTTAAGTGCTTTTGACATGCGTATTCCCCCTTGAGATGTCCTTCACCATGCGCTTGAGCGATTGAGTCGAGCGAAATCCGGTTACCTACATCCTGCGGTTGGCTTGGTTCATGCCAGTCAATTGTTTAACGAAGGCCACAAGTATACCTCGCGAAAAAAGGGGTGGCAAGCTTGGTGAGGAGGATTCCTCGGACTGAGCTTCAGATCCTCTTCCACAAACCCTACATAGGTATACGGATGAGCATCCACTTGGAAGGACGGGCGAGATTTTCTTACGAGAAAAAATTCTGATTTGGAGCGCGAAGTGCGAAAAAACTCCGGTCAATTCAAACGATTCGTACAATTGCATGTCACTTTGTATTATTATGAATCACTCTCCTATCCCCCTTGTCACCCATGATGCATGCTAATCAATTCACAATCAATAACATAGATAATTTTATTCATAATGGTAAGGAGCGTGCTCACTCATAGGTGTCTCGGATTTATGAAATGCAAGAGACGCAGGAATAGAGCAAGACGGAAATTGGATTAATACTGTGAAAGTCTCCGGGCCTTATTGATTAGAACGGATCGGTAATTCCGAAGGGCTTGAAAACGGAGGGTGTCATGAACATCAACGAGATTTCCGAAAAAACGATCGAAAAATTCCTGCTCGAAGAACTGTCCGAAACAGAGAGTGAGCAGGTTATGTGGCGCACGGTTTCCAATCGGGATTTTCTGGAACGATTAAGCGCCAAAGAAGACGATATGATCAAGGGTTATCTGCTCGGAGATCTCACAGCCCAGGAAGAAGTCCGGTTCGAAAAGATTTACCTCTACCATCCCCGTCGCCGTGAGCGGCTCGAGTTCATCCAGGAAGAACTGCATGCCTATGAAACAGGCATGGAAAAAGAGCTCGCCGCTGAACAGCCAGCGCGCGATGTTGAGATGGTTCTGGTTCCGGTAAAACCCAAAAGAAAGATTCAACTGAAGGCGAAATGGTTGAATTAAGTTTTCATTCAAAGAGAGGTCTGCCAGTTCCTGATATGGGCAAACTCGGGGCACGGTCGTAAGACGGTGCCCCCTTTTTATGAATTTCACGGATTGAACACGTTTCCTCTCTGGTGGAAGCCGAATCTCATCGTTCTCCCGCTTGATCCCTGCCTCCTATTCTTCATTTGAAGCTCTGAATACCCGGGAACGACTTTGGAAGTCGTGGGGCCCGTGGTCTCATTTTCCTTCCAAATCCATGCCTTTCACGGGCACGTCCCAATGGGCGTCAAGGATCGCAAACCGCCGCTGCTCCTCCCGTAGATAGGTGCTCTGGTCAGGAAAGAGATGTTTCTTCAATGCATTTTCGTCAAACGGCTCGTTTGCCACAGTGGCGTTCTTGAAAACGATGGTGACACGGTAGTCCCAGCGTCCGTCCTCGGTGGCATGGTAACGCGGTTGGTCCATGGAGACCTTGAGCATCCGTCCCATTTCCACTTGCTTTCTAAGAACCGGGTAATGGTTCTTCTTGAATAGCTGAAGAAATTCTTCTGCATACCCCCACTTGGCCTTGTAGTAGTACTCGACGACGAACGGTCTGTCCTGGCTGGAAGAAGGGGTCTGAGCCGAAGCGACCAACGCGCTTACCCCCATCAGGAAGAGCGGCATGACGACTCGCATCATCTTATTAATACCTCCCCATATTTGTCCGGTTCAGAGCACGCGAAATACGTTATCCGGACTGCTGTTTTCGGTGGTGTCCGAGTTTTTCGTAATAAGAGTACTGTGGGAAGGGATTAAGGCCAAGAGGAAAAACTGACCAGCCGAATCTTTGATGGAAGCTCCCGTGCGACTGACGGTTGAGCATGAGCTATCCCTAATGCAAAAGGGCCAGACAGACCTCGAGGGATGCTGAGCCTGCCAGGAAGGCCGGCCCTTTTGTTTCTGGACCGCTATTGGGATCGTCTTGACAAACTTGTGTAGACGGCGTAGATTTTCGTTTTTCGAAAAAGGCCCTCATGTCAATGAACATGCACAGCGCATTCTTGGTGCCTACTCCTGTTGTCGGGGAGCGTGGGTGCAAGTGTATGTGCGCCGTTCACGGGAGCGGATGGGGAGGTGCGGTCACCTAACAAATCGCAGCCTACTCAATGAGATTTCAAGGCCGCTCCGAATGAGCGGCCTTTTTTTTATGGAGAAAATGATGACCAAACTCAAACGGCCCATTGCCATCTATCACGAACATCCCGATTGGTTTCGCCCTCTTTTTGAGGAATTCGACCGGCGGGGAACCCCTTATGTCCGGATTGACGCTCGCCGGCACCAATACGACGTCGGGTCCCGGGACGGCGAGTACTCCCTGCTGTTCAACCGCATGAGTCCTTCCGCCTACACACGCGGCAATGGTCACGGGATTTTTTACACCCTCAACTACTTGGCCCACCTCGAACGGTTGGGGGTCAGGGTGGTGAACGGCTACCGGGCCTTTACCGTAGAGACTTCCAAGGCTCAACAACTTTCCCTGCTCGAATCATTGGGCCTCTCCTATCCACGCGCGAGGATCATCAATCATCCTGGCGAGGCGCCACAAGCCGCCTGCGGCATGCGCTTTCCGGTTGTGGTAAAGCCCAACATTGGCGGCAGCGGCGCAGGCATTGTGCGTTTCGATCGATTAGAGGATTTGTCACGTGCGGCCGCTGAGGATCGGTTGATGTTGGGGGTGGATCAAACCGCCCTGGTGCAGGAATACATTCCGGCGCGAGGAGGATTCATCACACGAGTTGAGGTCCTGGGGGGAAAGTATCTTTACGCCATCAAGGTCTTCTTCACCGGTGACAGCTTCAATCTCTGCCCTGCCGACATCTGCCAGACCACCGACGGCGTGGAACTCGCTCGGTCCGCGTGTCCGGTGGACGCCCCCAAGAACAAAATGAGAGTGGAAGCGGTTACTCCGCCGCAGGAAGTCATCCATGCGGTCGAGCAAATCATGCGCACCGCCGGGATAGAGGTGGGGGGTGTGGAGTACATCGTCGACGAGCGCGATGGAAAATTGCTCTACTATGACATCAACGCGCTTTCCAATTTCGTCGCCGATGGGCCGCGCGTCGTCGGGTTCAATCCATACGGACGCCTGGCCGACTTCCTGGAAACGGAGGCCCGCTGATGCGATACGGATATTGGCTTCCGGTTTTTGGCGGCTGGCTCCGGAACGTCGAGAACGAGGGGATGGAACCCACGTGGGAGTACAACAGCCGGCTGGCAAGGCGCAGCGAGGAGATCGGGTTCGACCTCACGCTGATTGCTGAACTGAATTTGAATGATATTAAGGGCGTTCACGCCCCAGCCCTCGATGCCTGGTCGACGGCGGCGGCCCTGGCTGCGGTGACCCGTAGGCTGGAATTGATGGTCGCGGTCCGTCCCACTTTCCACCTGCCGGCACTGCTGGCTAAGCAGGCCGCCAACATCGATCACATCAGTGGCGGGCGCCTTTCGCTCAATGTGGTCTCATCCTGGTGGGCCGACGAAGCACGACAATACGGGGTACATTTTGAGCAGCATGATGACCGTTACGCGCGGACCGCGGAGTGGCTCCAGGTGTTGAACGGGGTGTGGAGCCGTGACCAATTTTCATTTGCGGGCAAATATTACCGCGTCGAAGACACGATGCTGCAGCCCAAGCCCGTTTCCCGCCCGCGTCCCACCCTCTATGCCGGCGGCGAGTCTGAAGCGGCCAAGGAGCTCATCGCGCGTGAGTGTGATGCCTACGTCATGCACGGGGATCCTCCCGAGCGGATTACAAGTAAAATTGCTGATCTTTCGTCCCGTCGTGAACGGATGAATTTACCCCCGATGAAGTTCGGGGTGGCTGCCTATGCCATCGTCCGGGAGACGGAAGATGAGGCAAACCGGGAATTGCGTCGAATCACCGACGTGAAACAGAGTGCGGCCGGGTATGGGAATTATCAAGAGTGGCTGGCGGGGACACAACTGGAGCAGAAGGTCTCGCTCGAGGATTATTCGGTGTCGAACCGGGGCTTGAGATCGGGTTTGGTGGGGACGGCCGATCAGGTTCTGGCGCGAATCGCCGAGTTTGAGGCGGCAGGCGTGGATTTGTTCCTGTTGCAGTTCAGCCCCCAACTGGAAGAGATGGAACGGTTCGCCGAGACTGTCATTGCGCGCGGGAGTTCGCTATCCCGCGAAAGCCCGAGTCTGGGTAACGCGTGGGAGCCAAGTATAGGGGATTGACGTAGGAAGAATGAACCTGGATTCCGAAGTTGATTCTTCTTTAAAGCCGCCCACCGGCGAAATGAGTAGTCCCGCGAGGCACATCCGCGTCAACCTAAGACCGGAGTAACAGGCAGTCCATAATCCCCCTGGCGGAAGCCGGGGGATGATTCAGGTACAGCCTACAGCAGCGATCCCATTTTCATTATCTCCCCACCCCCCATCCCGCGAAGCGGGATGGGGGGGTGTAGTTTATTCTTGGAGCCTGTGTTAGTAGGCTGTACTTGAACTTTCCCCCAGCTTCCGCTGGGGGAATTCGACAGAACCGTCCCCTTCCCCCTTTAAAATCAATCCTCTTTAGGTTGACGCCCGCCGCGGCGGGCGCGAGGCGGGACGTGAGCCCCAGGTAGAGCGCCTTTTTCAACCAGGGAGCCCGCCTCGGTGGGCGACATAAGTTTTTCGCCCCCCGCAAATTCGTTTCCGTTGGGCCCCCTGCAAACGAAAACAACAAAAGGATGGTCGTGATCTTCGGAATTCAGGATGGAAGCATCTGGCAGGGACTAAGGATTGGAAGACGATCTCCAGGACCATCTCTCGAACTCAGGCGAGGATGAACTGAACCACGGGCTGACCATCCACTTTATTACTTTTCTGTCGCTTCAGCCAGCAGCCCTTCCAGCCAAACCTCTTGACCCATGATGCGAGTTTTCCATCCCGGCCGCAGTCGGTCGAGCAAAAAGGCCTGTGCCATCCCAGAGTAATAAAAGCGTATGTCTCCTTGCCGGGAGGACTGCATCCGCATGTTCATGAGTTCTCTTGACCATTGACTGGAAAAAGTCTTGTATTTTTGAAAATCGGGATCGACAGACAATTCCGGCAGCGGTACGTAAGACCGGCTTAAAGATGCCTCGCGCCAGATCGCTAATTCGATGTACTTGGCAATCCCTTCCAGCCATTCCATGTGGCGTTCATAGTTTACCATCGAGACATCCAGCCCGTGGCGCTGGCGCCTTTCGCGCCGGGCGGCCAGGAACTCTCGCGCCAGGTTGGCCCCTTCCTCGTCCGACCTTGCATTGACCGCCTGGGCCAAGAGGGTCAGCTCCATTTTCCATGATTTCTGCAACTCGGGATTCTCCCACGGATAGTTCGTCTCAACCCGATATGCCTTCTTCGCCCCGGCAAAACGGCCCGGAGCCATCCCTGCTTGGAAGGCGTGAAGGGATTCGTGCAGCAGGATCGCAATATGGAAGTCAGAGCTATTGAGGTTGAACAGTCGCATGGGCAGACGGTAAGGAAACACCGGCTTCAGGAATCCCGGCATGTGCCCTCGCAAGTTGTTCGCAAAGGATATCTGCATCCAGTCCTTTGTGGGCAGGCTCGCCGCCCAGCGATTGCCAATCGGTACGGCAAAGGCCACGCTCTCCGGATTTTGAATTCGAAAATAGGGATTTCCCAGGAAAGTGTCCCCGGAAACCTGCTCCCAGCCGGGAGGTGGATTGGGATCACCCACAAGAAAACCATTCTGCTCGTTGCGGGAGAGGAAGGGAATCTCAGCCCGCCCCCAATCCGGCCACAGAGATTCGCCTACAGTCTGTTTCAGGTGAAGCGCCTCGGCGAGATATGACTTTTCCTGTGGGTCGAGGCGATCAATGAACCTGGAGTGAGTAGGAAGCCCCCGATTGCTCAGGAACGACACGCCCGCGGCAGAGAGAATCAGGATGAACAGAATGAGTATGCCAGTTCTTAGTATCCGTCGGAAGCTAGCCAAAGTGGCCTCGGTACAGTATCAATGAAAGGCTGTACAAAAACATCGACTATCCCTGGACCAGTGCGGACATAAACCCCCCGGACCCCAGTAACGATTGGCCTCCATCACAAACGTACACCGCGCCCGTGATGTAAGCGGCGGCGTCGGAGCACAGGAACAGGGCGAGATCCGCAATTTCGTCTTTGCTTCCAAAGCGCTGGAGGGGAATCGACCGCGCGAGTTTCTGTTTGATTTCCTCCGTGGGACTGAGCCGGCGCATCCCCTCGGTCTCGGCAATGGGTCCTGGGGCGATGGAGTTCACTCGAACGCCTGCCTTGCCCCACTCGACCGCCAGCGTCCGGGTCAGCATGTCCACTCCTGCCTTGGCGGCACACACATGCGATTGCATGGCAAAAGGAATAAACGCATGGGTGGCGGAAATACTAACGATCGAAGCACCGGGTTTCCGCAAGTGCTCATACGCAGCCCGGCAGGTATTGAAGGTTCCAAGGAGATCGATGTCGATCACCGATTTGAAGCCATTGGATGACATGCCTAGGGCTGCAGCAGGGAAGTTTCCTGCCGCCCCACAGAGCAGGATATCGATTTCACCAAACCCCTCGCGGGTTTTCTTCAAGGCGGATTCGATGGCTTGATAGTCGCGGACGTCGGCGACATATCCCGCAGCGGTTCCTCCTCCGGCTTGAATGGTAGCAGAAGCTTGATCGAGCTTGTCCTGGGTACGTCCGACCAGTGCAATCTTTGCTCCGTGTTCCGCAAATCGTTCGGCGATGCGGAGATTGATTCCGCTGCCTCCGCCGGTAACGAACGCAACCTTGTCTTTGAGTAGATGATCTCGAAAAATGCTGGGCATGGGGATGGCTCCTGAGGGATGTGAGATTTGATCTGGCAGAAGGTGGTTCGACAAGAGGCTATGCTAACACGATTAATATTGAAGAATGGGCGGAATTACATCCCGGAGCCGCAAAAGAGTCACACCTGCATTGATACGGCCGTTCAGATGGCTAAAACCATCGTGTCTCCATGCATGGGAATGCCTGGCACCCAATCCTTTATTTCTCCGCGGGCTTTGCGCGGTAAGATCATTTCCTCTCTTCCCTCCGGTCTTCGACGGTTATCCGCACTTCGGTGCCGTTGGTGCGGATTTCGGGAACGTACATCGCATAACCGAGCGTGGGCAAGGCATGGAATTTACCCGGCGCCTCCGCGCGCAGATCATACCGGATCTCCCAGATACCCTGGGGGAGCTTGTCAATGAACAAAGCCACCTTGCGATCGCGCAGTTCCTGATACACCCAGCGCGACCGGCCGGTGTAACCAGATTCAGAGGGATTGGATGTAGTGAGTTCGACTTTGGACTTTGGACCTTGGACTTTGGACTGGTCTGCTACAGCGCTCGACTTCAGTTCCTTGGCATACATCGGCTCCCCACTCCGGATCTGGACCGCTTCCAAACCCGCCGGCTTGAGGTCCTCGAAAACAAGATACTCATAATTGTTTTTCGCTTCGATGGTCAGGACGGTTTGCACCCGATCGCCACTGGTGACGGATTCCGCGTCATTGAGGGGTTGCCTGTCATAAACGTACCCCTTCAATAGAGTGGGATGTCCCACGAGCTTGTAGTACTGGCGGCGAACAAAGATTTCATTGCCGGCAGCGGGAATGGGCTCTTCCAGGCTGAAGTAGCGGGTCTGAGCGGAGAAGTAGAGAGGACTGTTCCCGCTCTTCCGCTTGATGCGAATTTCATTGGCGCCGTCAACGAGGTCCTTAACATCGACATTGAATAAAGACGGGGCGGTTAGGGCGTCGTCCGGGGTGACTTTTTTCGTGACAATGATGTGCCCGTTTACGCTGAGCTCGTACTCCACCTCCGGACGCAGTTCCCCGCTGGATCGCAAATAATCGGTGAGTGAAAGGACGGTAATAGCGGTGTCGCGAGTGCTGTTCCACTGCGCGCCCCTGCGGTTCTTGATCAGCCAGTTGGTCACGGGCTCCACGAGCTTGTTTTGCGGATCGATGGCCAGAAGTGCTCGCAAGGCAAAGGAAGTGGCCTCAACGCCTCCATCGGACCATCGCCAGTAGATGCCATCCTCCCCCCAATGGGCCGTCGGGATGACGCTTTTTTCAGAACTCTGGCCGCTTTTTTGGATGACGGAAACATCCGGCCTGGTATCAATCTTTACGCCATTCTCAAGGTTGCGGATTAACGTCCTGGCCTGATCTGAATAACCCAGATGGTTGGCGCTCAAAGCCAGCAGCGCCCGGGTGTAAGCATTGAGCTGGTCGCGGTTTTTCCAGAGATTGTCGAAGGCCTTGGAAACCGGCGAGGCAATTTTGGCCAGTTTCATGGAATGATGGTAGGTCGAGACTGCATGCAGCATCCATGCCTGCAGATCATAATTCATTTCCTGCTCGACGAGGGTCTTCTGGAGATAGTCGGCGCCACGGTCCAGCACTTCCGGCTTCAACTTGATGCCGGCGTCGCGCGCGAGGGTCAGACCCCACACGATGTAGGCTGTCATGAAAGGATCGGTGTCGCCCTCTTTCCACCAACCCCAGCCTCCATCCGGGTGCTGGAAATCATAGAGACGCTTCAAGCTTTGGTGAGTAACGTCATCAAGAAGCTGGAGGTCCTTCGATCCACGGGGATGAGTCTGGGCGGCAAACTCCGGCTCCACCCCTCCGAACACTTTACCCATGACCAATTCAGGCCGTAGCCCAAGGTCCTTAAGCGTCTTTGCCACGACCACGGCGGGGAGGAAGCGGCTCATGGTCTGTTCCGTACAGCCGTACGGATAGTCGATGAGGTAGGGAAGGGCATCGAGCATGGTGACTGCCATGCTGGACGCCACCTGGACTGTCATCACTGTCAATTCCGGCTTGCGCTCCTTGGGTATGTCGAGTTTTATAGATACTTCATCGCCGCGCATCTTGCCGGACTTCGCAATGAACTTTTCGATCCCGTGCTCGTAAACGAGGAATGTTTTTTCCATTGCATCGGCATAGACCCCGCCGCGCCCGGTGACTTTCAATTTGGCTTCACCAGGTGTTTGAACTGAAACAAGCCAGTCGGCCCTGGCCTCGCCATTGGCGGGAACCTGAAGGGGAGACTGCTCTCCCTTGACGGGTGTGCCATTGACGACGATGCCCGTCACTACGACACCCTGGGCATCGAGGGATGGCCTAACTGTCATGGGTTTATCAGTGTTGTTGTTCATCACGGCAGAGATGGTGACCTGGTCACCCACAAGGAAGAACCGGGGCGCCTGCAATCGGACAATCAGCGGCTGTTGCGTTCGAGCAGTCGACGCGGCAATGCCGAACTGGTTTGTCTCGCTCTCGACGCGCGCGGTCGCCTTCCAAGTGGTCAGCGAATCGGGGAACTTTACTGTGACGATTGCCTTGCCATCTTTGTCGGTCACTACGTCGGGCTGCCAAAAGATAGTGGCCCGAAAATCAGTGCGCACTTGGACGGCGGGTTCTTGTCCGGGCGTACCAGGTGGTGGAGGAGGTATTGGTGCTGGTGCCGCCAGGGCCTCTTCAGGCATTTGCGCAACGCTCATGGCTCTATTAACGGTCCCTGTGGATTTGAAAAACCTGAGCTCGTCCTTGGCCTCCATCCTTCCGTTCCTGGAAATCACCCCGCCTGCCACCCCACCGAATATTCCTCCTCCGCTTCCGGCCCCGATCCCAGCGCCGAATTCCGCGTTGGCGTCTTCCACCAGTTGGCGCTCATCCACGAGTTCTTTGGCACGGCCTTCGACAAGCTTTGTAAGGCTCTTTTGATTGAAAGAGCTTTGATTCTGAATTCGGTTGTGGCGTTTGGTTCCGTAAAAGACTTGTCGCGGATCCCCGGCATAGTCCTGTTGAATGTAGTAAACCGATTCATCCACCAGCCCGACACCCACCTCACTCGAAATCGGCTTCCCATCGAAGGTGCGCGTAGTGATGGTCAGAGTTCCTTCCTCGCGTGGCTGGTACTGGTCGCGGTCGGCTTTTACGTCGACCGTGAGGAATTGTTGGACGGGAGGGATAACAATCTGTTTTGTGTCGAGCGAGATTTGTCCTTCATTCACCATGGTGGCGCTGAGGAAGATATTCGGCACGTGTTTCTCTTCAATGGGGATTTCAATGAGTTTCACCGTTCCCGTAAGGTGGACCAGTTGGTAGCTGTATAGATCTTCGCCTTCAATGCTGAAGAGAACATACCGGTCGTTGGTCGGGACGTTCAGCAGGATGGGCGCTTTTTGCCCCACATGAAACGTGTCTTTGTCGGCAATAATCTCGACCCCGCCGTGACGATAACCGAGCTCCGTGGTCGAGTCCTTGCACACCCACACGGTGGTTTGGGCTTTAATGGGGGTGCCGTCTTTGTCCCTGCTGCCCCAGGCGATCTGATAGTAGCCGTCGCGCGCTGGCGTAAACGTGAGTTCTGCCTGTCCCGCCACGTTGGTCTTAACAGTTTGCTTCAGGATGTCCTCATGCTGGTAGCCTCGAAACTTGAGCCGCCAGGGCCTGCCGCCCGAGCCGGGCGGGGGAGGGAAGAGAGGCCACCTCCGGCGCTGGATAGTTAACTCATCGCCTTTTACTTCCTTCCCCGTGGGATCAATCCAAATCTCGTACCAGAAGTCCCTTGTAACTTTCACCGTGCCTTCAACCTCAACAGGCTGCTCATTGGCGTCAAGAGTTTTCATCTCGACCGTGACTTTATCCTGTGGTCGATAAAGGTTATGTTGAGCGTGGGGATAAACATAGTACCGCTGCTGGGTAACCCGCACCGTACCGCTGCCTTCAATTTCGCGGCGCGACGCGTCAGTCACTCGTGCTTCGATAAAATACTCGAAGTCCTGCTGATCACCGCGCGGGGTATCAAAGCTGAGAGAGGCCTTGCCCGTGGCATCGGTCTTAATCGTCTCGTGCTTGATCACCTGACCCTGCCGGCCTCCATAATACTGGGATCGCCCACTCATATCCTCGTAGTACCAGGGAAAATCGTGGGGAGGATACCAACTGCGATAAAACGGGTTTTGATGGACTAGCACTTCAACAGAAGCATCACTGACCGGGCCGCCAAAATAGTAATCCGCCTGGATGTTGACTTCGACCGACTCACCGATCCGAAACGATTTCTTCTTCCCGTTCTCTTCAGGTGTTTGGACAGTGACCTTGAACTCCGGTAGTTTATATTCCTCCAGCCGGAACAGATTGGCAGACCCGACCTGGGACCTTCGCCCTTCTTCCCAGAAGGTCACGCGGTAGACTCCCAGGGGCATGGCGTCGGTCAGTTCGAGGCTTCCCCAGGCGCTCCCGAAGGCATTCAGTGTGATTTTTCCTTCTTTTACCTTGGAGCCGCGGGCATCGGTGAGTTCGAATTCAAGGGTCTGGTTGGCGGGCGTTGAATAGACTGAGTCGTTGTAGCGGCGTGCGATGAGTTTCCAATGCGCCTCTTCCTTAGGCCGGTACGCGGGCCGGTCGGTGAAGGCGTAGATGCGCCACGGTAGCTCCTGCCGCCCGTAAGAATACGAATTGCCCAGGCTGAAGGCCTGCCTCTCCCCGGTGATGGCACTGAGAAAGAGCTGGATGTTGTCGCGATTTCCCGCCACATCAAAAACCGCAATCCCATCTGCATTCGTTTGTTTAGCGGATTTCTTGCTGATCCACGTGCGGTTTTGATAATTATATGAGCTTTCCCACAGGGTCACGTTGGCTTCCGCGATGGGAGCACCATTCAGCGCGTTACAGAAATAGACGAGCGCCTGTTTGCCGGTGGTTTTCAGCACCACAGAAGTATCCGTAACCAGAATCAAGTCGCGGGCATTCACCGTACTCCAGGCTGCTTTCAGAAGGTAAGCTCCCGCCGGAAGTTTGCCTTCAAGACGAACGGTCTCGGAGCCGGGGCGATAGTCTCCTTGATCGCGGGTCTCTCTGGACCATGATTTCAGGGGCTGACGCCCGGCCAGGTTTATCGACTCAATCCATCCTCGAATCCACTGGCCGCTGGCCATCTCAACATCCCGAGTAAGATCCACTTTGTAGAGCTCGAATTCAATTTTCTTAACATTGCGCCAATTCAGGTTGAACTGGATTTCTGAGCCTGGAAGGAAGAAGTTTGAAACAAAAACGCCAATACTGGACTTCGTGATGTTTTCAATCTGCTGCCTGGCTTGTTCGTAGTAACGCGATTCGCCCTTCTGGTATTCACTGATGAGACGGCGATACAATTCCAGTGCGCGTACGTAATCTGGTTCGCTCTTCTCTTGACCCTCTTCGTCCACCGTGACGCGCCCGTTGTTCTCAAGCCATTGCGCATACTGAAAGAGCGCGTCGTCATACCAATAAGTGGATTTTCCCTCTCGAATGGCGCCTTCAAACTCCTCAGGAATCCGTCGTCGCTGGTTCGTGTCACTCGCGTGCATCCGGAGTGTCATGGCGACCAGATAATGAGCGTGGGCCTTGTCATCCGCGCCCTTCGCGATCTTCAGCGTATTTTCCAGGGTCTCGAGAGGGATGTTGGAGCTGTAATACCCATAGGAATAATAGCGTAGATCTCCGGTCGGCCGTGTCATCTTCCATACGATCTTCAGATAACGGTCCCGCGCCGTCTCAATGTCCGCAGACCCCGCCCACCAGTCCAATGCCTGCTGATAATGCGGCCAGGCCTGCCCCCAGTCGGCTAGGTTACGTCGCGTCCACCAGAAATCGCCCAGCGATTCCTGCACTTCAGTCCACACCCGGTCGCGGTCTTCAGGTCGCTGAATATCGCGCACGAGTACGTCGAGCTGATGGCGTGCCTGGTCGAGTTTCGTGGTGTCTGCAGTTTGGGTTGCCGCCTGCGAGCGCCACAGCGTGTCGGCCTGGCGGAATTCGACCCATCGCCTCTGGGTCGGAGAGAGGTTCAATGCGCCGGCCTGAACATAACTCTCATATGCCCGCGCGTAGGAACCTTCAGCGTAAGAGGCCTCGGCGCCACTTTTCACCTTTTCATAGTCAGGGGTTTGAGCGTAGAGCGAAATCAGGCCAAGAGTAAGTGCAAACAGCAGAACGATTGTTGTGAAGGGTTTCATCGCGGCCTCGCAAGTGGCAGAAAAGGGGAGCCCTTAAACCAGATTTCACCGGCCTTTCAAGGTTCGGCGCGTGAACTCCGAGGACCTCCGGGCCGGTCTAACGATGCTTTGGTGAGACGGGTCTCTCTAGTCTATTCCCATGAACACAGCCTACTGTCTCTTTAGATGCATTTGCGCGCAAAAAGTTCCCAAAGAAGTGAATGTCTCACCATCAAAATCCGTTTGCAAAGAGGCAAAGAACCTCCTGTTAGGAAACCAGGGAAAGGCCCTAAGAACCGCCCTCCAGCTTGATCGCCTCACACTTTTTGATGTTGAATCCTTTTGAGCTCCTCCATAAACGAATTAATCTCGCGCTGGCGATCAGACTTTTGTTTGCTCTGGGAAGACAGGTAGCGTTGGCCTTTGATGTTTGAGTTCTGAAGACTATCAGCCCAGGCACGAAGTTGCCTCGAAATCGACTCAGACAGCGATTTGAGATCTGAGATTTCAGATTTGAGATGGGCGAATGCTGCAAGGCGGTCCATTAAACAGAACATAGACCGGACTTCGCCAGCGGAACCTCGGGCAACGTAAATAAATGTCAGTAATTCTTGAGTTGTTCCTCGCTCAAACCCTTCAGCAATGTTGTTGGATACGGACAAGGCTGCTCGCTCAACCTGGTTCCTCAGATCTCCATATGGTTTCTGGTGGTCGTTTTCAAACATCATGAAAGTCTTTTTGGCCAAGTTGATCGCTGACTCCCACACCGGCAACTCTTCGAACCGTTTGTATTTCATGATGATTCCTGAGAGACCTTTTGCGGGGGAGGAGTTCGGCTTCTGTCGTTCTTTTGCTTGCGATTTGATTATCGAACATGAGTCCCTAATTCTCAAACAGATATTTCTTGAACCAGTCCACCGTCCACTGGATGACTTCATGCTCCCATGCAATCGAGGCATAGGTGTGGTTGTGCCGACAGTGATCACCTTCCAGGCCCGAAGTTGCCGCGAGATTGGTTCCGACAGCGATTTGAGATCTGAGATTTCAGATTTGAGATGGGTGAATGCTGCAAGGCGGTCCATTAAACAAAGCATCGACCGCACTTCACCTGCAGAGCCTCGGACGATATAGAGAGACGTCAACCGCTCCTGCGTCGTTCCTCTTTCAAATCCTTCCGCAATATTATTGGACACGGACAAGGCAGCGCGCTCAATCTGGTTCCTCAAGTCGCCACCTGTCCGCATAGGGTTGTCGTCAAACAACGGGATTATTGTTCGAGCTAAATTGATGGCAGATTCCCACACGGGTAGCTCTTCGAATCGCTTGTATTTCATGAGGATTCCTTGGAGTCCTTCTGTGGGGGAGGATTTGGGCTTCTGTCGCACTCTTGCTGGCGATTTGAATATCAAATATGAGTCCTTAATTATCAAACAAATATTTTCTAAACCAAGCCACGGTCCGCTGGATGACCTCATTCTCCCATGCAATCGAAGTATAGGTGTGGTTGGCGCCGGCAATGACCACTTTTTCTTTGACGGCTGCACCTGCCGAATTAAGGAATTCCTCCGCATCGGAGAGGGGAACCACTTCGTCCTTTCCGGGCTGGAGGATGAGTGTGGGTCCCTTAAAGGCCATGACGGAGGCGAGAGGATTCACTTTGCCCAACCCTTCAAGAAATTCGGCCGAGATTTCGCGGGCGTCATACTCTAAGTTTCCCCGTCCGTTGGGGATCGCTTTTCCTGATTTCATAATCGTCCTGCCAAGGTGGTCGGGGTGAGCCACTGCGCTCCATAAAACCAAAGCCCGGGCCTGGGCTGGGCCGGCAATGCTTGCGGCGACGGTCCCGCCCAGCGAGAGGCCGCCCAGTCCGATGCGGTCAAAGGCGATGCCGTTTTGCGCTCGCAGAAAACCCACCGCGTCCTCGGCGTCCGCGATTTCACCCTGGAGGGTCATCTCTTTAAATGGTCCCTCAGACTCTCCCGAGCCGTAAAAGTCAAATCGCAATGCGGCTATTCCTCCCTGTTGGAGGGCTCGAGCACACTTGACAAAAATCCAGTGGGACTCATTCCGGTCACCTGTGAACCCGTGAAAAAGAATTACTCCCGGAACAGCGCCGCCCGCGCTGACCGCAGGCCAATGAATCATTCCGCGCAACCATTTTCCGTTGCGATTCTTGAATTGGACAAGTGTTTCCATGGGGGCGTGTTTCCTTTCGTTCTGTTTCACATCGGCCTTCGGCTTATCGGGTGTAACGGCCTGGTGGAGTTGAGCTCTAACGGAGTGCGCTATCGTCCAGGCAAGCAGCAGGATGAAGAAGAAAGGGGCCTTCCTCCGCACTTCGTTTCTCCTCTCAGACACCGGCTGTCGGATTTTCAGACCGGAGGCTCATAATGCTTCCAGGAGTATTCGAGCTGGGCCAAGTGTCAGGTAAAATTGCAGGTCGCCGGAATCCCGCAGGGCTCCCCGATCCATTAGGAACATAACGTGCTTAACCGGTATTCCGAGGTGGAGGCAAGGCATCCTTTCCCGTGATCAGACGTGCGGCACGGTTCCGCGTGAAGTAATTCCACGCCCATTGGACGAATACGAGCAGCCGGTTTTCAAATTCCACAATGTACATGAGGTGAATAAAGAGCCAGGTCAACCACGCAAAATATCCGGAATAACGAACGCGGCCCAGATCAGCGACGGCTGCTGCCCGGCCGATCGTGGCCAAACTGCCCTTGTCCCTGTAAGCAAAGGGAGGCATCGTCTCTCCCCGGAGGCGGCGTGCGATGACCTTCGCCACGTAGCGCCCCTGCTGTATGGCGACCGGCGCCACCCCGGGCAACGGCGTACCGGTTTGGTGACTGAAATTGGCAAGATCTCCGATGACAAAGATTTCCGGATGACCTTTTATGGTGAGGTCGGGTTCGACGACCACACGACCCACTTTGTCGAGCAGTGCGCCTGTGACGGATGCGATCCTGCGGCCCAGAGGAGAGGCCGCGACGCCTGCGGCCCACAGGACGGTGCGGGTGGGGATTTTCCTTTCCTCATTGCCGCAACGAATTCGGACTGAATCCTCATTAATCTCTGTGACAACCGCATTCGTCTGGACGGTCACGCCCAATCCCGCCAGCGAGCGTACGGCATCTGAGGAGAGATCGGCCGGATAAGTGGGCAAGATGCGGGCATTTCCCTCGAGCAGGAGGATCCGCGCATCGGCGGGGTTAATGGATCGGAATTCATTCTTTAGTGTGTCGTTGGCAATCTCTCCCAGGGCACCCGCCAGTTCGACGCCAGTGGGTCCGCCCCCGACGACAACAAAGGTCAGGTGGAACCTGGTTTTTTCCGGATCTGACTCCCGCTCGGCCTCTTCGAACGCCAGCAAGATCCGTCTCCGGATCTCCGTGGCGTCCTCAATGGTTTTTAATCCCGGCGCCACGGTTTCCCATTGCGGGTGACCAAAATAGTGGTGTTGTGCTCCTGTGGCGACGACGAGCGTATCGTAGTGGACATCTCCATCGCGAAGCAGGACACGGTGTCCAGCCGCATCGATGTCCGTCACTTCATCGAGTAACACGCGCACATTTCTCTGGCGCTTGAGGATGCCGCGCAGGGGGGTCGCAATATTTGCAGGAGACAGTCCCCCGGTCGCCACTTGATACAGCAGCGGCTGGAAAAGATGAAAGTTGCGACGGTCAATTAAGGTGACCTGCACGGGCGCCCGCTTCAGCGATTGCGCGGCGAGGAGGCCGCCAAAGCCTCCCCCGATGAGAACAGCGTGATGTGGTTTCTCCATTTGAGTCCATCCACGGAAAGAACCCTTGACTCCAGCATTCCTGCAAGCTATCCGTTGGCACCCGGGCCGTCCTGAATACGCAAGAACACTACGCCAGCGCGCCTTGAATCTCAAGCCCTGAGGTCTGTGACCCGGTCGACTCGTTCCATTAGACTTGAAGTCAGGTCCCGAGTGCGACCATCCTTTCCACGGTCACCCCATGGGTGTATGCACCGCTAGGGAGAATCATCTCCCCCTGCGTGGAGTTGGGCATGTCCAACTCTAACATGAAGGCGCGGGATTATCGAAGTGGATCGGGGGACGTGAAGACTGTCCAGGGGGACAAAGCGGAAAGGAAGCACCTCATAATTCAAAGAGCAGTCCAGGGCAGATCAGCCCTGAACCGCTCTCGAAGGATTCTTCGTCGCCGGATTAGATCATTGTTCTTAATTCAGCACAATTCGGATGCCGGGAGCGTCTAATTTCCCATCATTCAGAATAAAATCGGCGATGTTGATCAGTGTCAGCATCTTCATCTTCTTGTCGCTGATTTGATCGGCGCGGGTAATCGCCTCATCAATGCTCAGCTTGGAAAGACTGGTGATCAACTGCTGAATGAGCTGATTGGACCGGCGAAACTCCGGGGACAGCCGGCTTGCGAAGGGTTGCGTAGAGGGCGAGCTTGCCTCCTGTTCGATGACTTTATCGACCAGGGGAAAGGCTTCAGTCAGGAGAGCCTTGGCGCGCTCGCGGTCAAAATTGTAGTAGCCATCTGCGAGGTAGCCATACAGGGAGGCGCGGTCGTACGGATCGGTAACTTTTTCAGCAGCGGTGTAAGCATCCCCGAGCAAGCTCTTCCCTTTTTCGGGATCGGTTTTGTAAATCACTCCGGCGACCCGAGCGAGCGCTTTCGCGCGATCAGCCGGAGATTCCAGCTGGGTAATCGTATTCATTGCGGCCTGGGGGTTATTCTGCGCCATTGCGACTGCCTTCTCGGTTTGAACCTGGGACTGAACTTGCGACGCGATCCGATTGGCGTCGATCGGCGCCTGCCCGGAATTTCCGGCGACTTGGACGACAAATGTATTATGGTCCGAGGTCGACGCCGGGGCTCCCGCAGTGGGATTCATGCTTCCCCCAGAGGGGCCTCCCGCAAGGACCATCTTCTGGACCTGCCCGCCGTCTCGCGCCTGGGCCTGCACGTTCCCTGCAGTCCCGCCGGCTGGATCCGCATCGTTGCCGATCGGGAAAATCCCATTGGGATTCTTGGAGATTTGCGCCCGGTATTTCGAATACTGTTCTTCGAGGGCCTTCGCCCGCTCGGGGTCCAGTCGCCGCATCATCGCGACCGCCTGAACGGCCGCATATTCGCGGATACTACTGATGCTGGTTTTGCCCTTCTCGTTGACACTGGTAAAGGTAAAGGAGACGGTATCCTCCTGTTGTTTTTTCTCGAGATTGTCCACCGCCTGGACGATGAGATCAACGGCCTTGGCCGACAGGTTCCGATTCAGGTCGAATAGCCGTCCCGTCAAGTCAACAAAACTTTGCACCTGAAGGAGATCCTGGCCGGGTTTTTCAAACTGATGGATGGCTTCGAGGAACAACTGCTCCGATTTATCGGGCCGGGACTTCCCCAGGGCGATGGCGACGGGCGCAAGGAAGCCGGGTTCAAAATTTCCCTCCAAAACCTGTTGCTGCACAACTTCGAAAGCCCGGTCGGGTGATTTGCTGGCCATCTGCGCGGCCACATAGCTGAGGGCGTTGTTCCGAAGATTCATCATCTGCCGAGGCTGATCGCCCGTGGGATAGACACGGTCCATTCGCAAGGCTAGTTGCAACGCTTTTTCCAGGTCGAGAGGAGCCACCATGGTAACGATCTGAAATTGCCGCATGGCTTTTCTCCGGACCGCTTCCTCGGACTGGATTTCAAGCGAGGATTCAAACGCCTGTTGGAAGACGTACAGGGCTCGGTCCTTGCTGATCTTCCTCATGGATTGCGCGATGCGGGTCAATGCATCCGCCTTTGTCTCCGGTTCCGCTCCCAGGGCCTCCTGGTAAGTTTTATTCAAAAGCTCCTCCGCCTTCTTTGTTGATGCTTCCGCGGAATCAGCCTTTGGTGTCGAGCGGCGAGATTCAGCCTTTTCGGCGGTCGGAGCCGGAGTACTTTGTGGGGCTGCATTCGCTTTTCCCTGGGGCTGTGGTGCTGCCTGTTCTTGCTCCTGTGATTCAGGCCTGTCTGAGGGACTCTGAGGTATGGTCATTGAAGGGAAGCACATCAGGGCGGCGCCGCCGCTCAAAACCACTGATGTCATCAAAATTTTCTTTAAGAACGACATGTGATCCTCTCCTTAACTAAGGTTTGCTGCCGATTGGACGCCAGAAGAGAGGAGAAAGTCTTGGAAATCTTTACTTACTTCTGGATCTCCTTCCACTCCGGAATTCTTCCAGGGGTCCATGGAGCCCCGGCGGCCTCCATCGCTTTTTCCAGTTTGGCCACGTCCACTTCGATCAGCGTTCGCAGTCTCGCAAGTTCTGCGGCAAATTCCTCGCCGGCGATGGTGTAGCCATCGATTTGCGTTTGAGTGGGCCGGGAGGTGGACATTCGCTGGTCGCCCACAATCCCGCCGACGCGCTCGGAAATCGAGGGGGGGACGTTTTCATTCCTCGCCGCAATGATCGTGTCACCGCGCAGGGAGCGCAGAATCAGCTCGAGCCGAGAGTCGATGGCGCCGGCTTCCTCCAGCATGGTCTTTGTCTCGGCGGGCGTATTCTGCAATGCCCGCTTGATGGCGGTGAGACGCGACTTTAAGTTGTTGGCGGCTTCGATTGACCCCGATACAGCGCGCTGCAGGCTTGCCACCTTCCTTTGAAACTCAAAGAGAGCAGCTCGATCAGAGGGAACCATCACCTCGGTTCCCGGGACAACCACCTTGAAGCTCTGAGGGCCGGCCAACGGTGAGAAGACGGCGTTGACCCGTTGAGCCAAGGAGACCTGATACTCACCGGGCATGACCAGTGGTCCCGCTGGACCTCCGCCGAAGAGTTCCTCCTCAGCACTGGGCCTCTGTTCTCTCGGCGGTGTGGGTGCGGGATAGCGCAGATCCCAAGCCACGCGGTGGAATCCTGCGGAGGTGGGCCCTGTGATGGTCCGGACGGTTTTCCCGGACGCGTCGGTTACTGTAAGAACAACACTGGGAGGCTCCTCAAGCTCCTCGGCCCGAAGCTCGTCCGGTGAAGGGTAGGGAACCGTCGTCCCTTTTTTCGTCGCCGACTTTTCGGCAGCCTGGCGCTTCTCCTTTTTGGTTTTCAAGGAATCCTTCAGGTAATAAGTAAGAGCAGCTCCGAAAGGCGGATTGTCGGCCGTGTAAAAGGACTCGCCCTGAAATGATTTTCCCCGTCCTCCGAGTGGTTGCGAGGGGATATACATCAGGGTGTCTTTCACTGCGAACAATGAAGAATTTTGTTTCAGCGCTTCCGGCTTGAGCCCGCGCAGAGGAGTGATGTCATCAAGGATGTAAAAGCCTCGACCAAAAGTCGCCACCACGAGGTCGCTCTCCCGTTTCTGAATCACCAAATCGCGGACCGCAATGGTGGGCAAACCACCCTTCAACTGAATCCATTTCTGTCCTCCATCGATGGTGAAGAACAGGCCGAACTCAGTGCCCACGAACAAGAGGTTGGGATTCACCGGATCTTCCGCAATTGCCAGAACGGGTCCGTTCGCCGGCAGATTGCCGCTGATGGAGATCCAGCTTTTCCCGGCGTCGGTGCTCTTCAGGACATACGGGGCAAAGTCATTGTTCTTGTGATTGTCGAAGGTGGCGTAGAGGGTGTTCACTTCATGTTGTGAGGCCAGCAGGCGGCTGACGTATGTCATGTCGGGGACGCCGGAAAATTTTTCAATCTTTCTCCAGTTGGACCCTCCGTCCTCGGTAACCTGAATCAGACCGTCGTCGGTGCCGGCATAGAGCAGACCCTCCTTCTTCGGCGACTCAGCGAGGGCAACGATGTTGCCGTAGAACGAAGTGGAGGCATTCTTTGCGACCGCATCCGGCCCCCAGACCTTTCCCATCACCTGCAGGTTGTTGCGGTCGATCTGCCGGGTCAAGTCCGGGCTCACGGCCTTCCAGGTGTCCCCGCGATCTTCACTTCGAAAAAGCTTGTTGGCCGCAAAATAAAGGCGAGTATGGGAGTGGGGACTGACGATGAGGGGGGAATCCCAGTTCCAACGCAGCGGGGGATCCCCCTTCCCGGGTTGGGGTTGAATTCCCATGCGTTCGCCGGTGCGCTTGTTGAAGCGGGCCAAGCCGCCATATTGCGATTCGGCATAGATTGTGTTGGGATCCTCGGGATCGACTTGGGATCTGAAGCCGTCGCCCCCTTGTGTGACGAACCAGTCGGCATTCGTGATGCCCGACGCGCTGAAGGTCCGGGAGGGGCCGCCCAACGAGTAATTATCCTGCGTTCCGCCAAAAACATTATAGAACGGTGTGGCGTTATCCACGGCGACGTCATAAAACTGGGTGATGGGAAGATTGTTCTTGAAGGCCCACGTCGCGCCGCGGTCGAAGCTTTCGTAGATTCCGCCATCGCAACCCACCAAGTAATAGTCGGTGTCCTCCGGATCGATCCACATCACATGGCTGTCGACATGTTTCGCCCTTTCGCCCAGCCGACGCAGCGTCTTTCCTCCATCCTCGGAAACCATGATGAAAACGTTCATCAGGTAGATGCGGTCCGTGTTTTTCGGGTCGACATAGATCTGGCTGTAATACATGGCCGTGCTATCGTAGTCGTTTCGCTTTTCCCAGGTCGCCCCCTGATCCTCGGACCGGTAAATACCCCCCTTCTTGTTGGCCGCTTCAACAATCGCATAGAGGACGTCGGGCCTGGTCTGTGAGATGGCGAGACCTATGCGGCCCATGTCCTCGGTAGGTAGTCCGGATTTCAACTTGGTCCATGTGCCCCCGGCATCTGTGGATCTGTAAATGGCACTCTCAGGCCCCCCGTCGATCAAGGTGAAGACGTGGCGCCGGCGCTGGTAGGCCGCCGCGAAGAGGATGTCCGGATTTCGTGGATCCATGACGAGGTCAGTAATGCCGGTATTCTCACTGATGGAGAGGAGGTTCTTCCAGGTCTTGCCGCCGTCCGTAGTCTTGAAGAGTCCCCGGTCGCCGCCCGGACCCCACAGAGGGCCCTGGGCCGCCACATACACCGTATCGGGGTTGCGCGGATCGATGACGATGCGCCCGATGTGCTCGGATTTCTTCAAACCCACATTCTTCCAACTCCTTCCGCCGTCCTCTGAACGATAAACGCCATCACCGTACCCCACACTTCGCTGGCTGTTGTTTTCTCCAGTGCCCACCCAGACGATAGAAGGGTTTTTCGGATCCAGCACGACAGTACCGATGGAATAGGAGCCTTGGGTATCAAAGATAGGCGTCCACGTCGTCCCCGCATTCATGGTCTTCCACACTCCGCCCGAGGCTGAGGCCGCGAAATAATGGGCGCGATTCCTGGGATCAACAGCAAAATCGACGACACGGCCCGACGTCGTTGCCGGCCCGATCGATCGAAGCTTCAATCCGTTGAAAGTTGTGGCCGAGAATAGATCAGATGGCTTGCCTTCCTCAGACGAGCCGGGTTCAGTGCCGGGCTTCTCCTGCTGGGCGAAACCTGCGAGACTCGTTATAAGAGCCATAAAACCCAGGAAGAGCAGCAGACGATGTGACATTCTCACTTTCCTATCCTCCTTGATTTGAGACGTTGTATTCCAGAGACCTATGGATTGAGTCGTTTGGCCCCGCGGTCCCCCTTTTCCGGTAGAACAGACGGGTGAGAGAAAAGCCGGGAGGACGAGCGTTTTCATTTCTTACCTGGTCCAGAACCACGGTCATTTGCAAAATTGGAGAATTAGTCGATAATGCTCAACCGGAAGTGGATTGGGTCTGGTGATCTGCCTGGTCTTCAAAACCAGTGGGACGCTGCCTGACGGCAGGGTTCGGTGGGTTCGATTCCCACACACTTCCGCCATTAAGAGCAAATTCCAAATTCCAATCCGCCGCGGCGGACAAATCCCAAATAAAAATCAAGATTCAAATTCCAAACGAGCCATACTCCCTCACATGGTTCGAAGGATCATTCTGCCAATCGGAGAGGGACGCAGTTGGACTCGAGAAGACACGGAGGCAAAGGAGCCCCCAAGCGAGACTCATTCAGAGTTTGATGAACCAACGCAAAAGATTATACGTCGCGGCAGCGATGAGCGCGGAGGCAGGGATAGTCAGGAGCCACGCCCAGACGATTCGCGTAGCGACACCCCATCGAACGGCTGAGAGTCGTTGTGTTGCTCCCACTCCCATGATGGCCCCGGTGATGGTATGCGTTGTGGAGACGGGGATTCCCAGATAGGAGTTGCCGAATAAAGTTAGGGCAGCGGCCGTTTCTGCACAGAAGCCGCCGACGGGCTTGAGCTTGGTGATTTTTGAACCCATCGTCTTGACAATCCGCCATCCCCCGGAGAGCGTTCCCAAGGCAATCGCGGCATGACAGGCCAGGATCATCCACAAAGTGACGTGGACATCGCCCGGAGCTGCTCCGATGGATCGCTTGTAAGTGAACACAAGGATGGCGATGATGCCCATGGTCTTCTGGGCGTCGTTCCCTCCGTGACCAAGGCTGTATAGGCCGGCCGACACGAGCTGCAGTTTCCGAAAGTACTTGTCGACGCGGCCGGGGAAGGAACGGCGGAATGCCCACGCCACACCCACCATTAAGAAAAAGCCGACAATTAAACCAATCACGGGAGAAATGAACATGGATACGATGGTTTTGGTCCAGCCTGGATAAATGATGGCGCTAAATCCTACTTGCGCGATCGCTGCGCCTGCATATCCTCCGATCAAGGCATGTGAAGAGCTGGTCGGCAGGCCGTAATACCAGGTGATGATATCCCAGGCAATGGCCCCGACCAATCCGGCCAGGAGCACGTACTCGTTGACCGCGTCGGGAATGATGAGCCCCTTCCCGATGGTCTTCGCGACATTCAGGGGAAAGAAGAAGGCGGCAATGAAATTAAAGAAGGCAGCCCACACCACCGCCAGACCGGGGGTCAAAACGCGGGTGGACACGACCGTCGCAATGGAGTTGGCGGCATCATGGAAGCCGTTAAAGAAATCGAAGATGAGCGCGACGACAATGATCCCAATGACAAGCAGAAGCATGGGGCTAGGCATTCTTTACAACCACGCCTTCGATGACATTGGCGACATCCTCACAGCAGTCGATCGCCCCCTCCAGGACTTCGTAGATCTCCTTCCACTTGATGATGTAAATGGGATCGTTGTGATCGTCAAAGAGCCGCGCAATGGCAATGCGGCTGATCCGGTCGCCCTCGTTCTCGAGGCGATTGATCTCAATGCAATGTTCAATGATGTGGTCATGCTTCTCGAGAACGGCGAGGGCTTCCACGAGGACGTGAGTAGCCGTATGAATGAGTTCCGCCAGCCGCACGGCATCTTCGGTGGGTTTCTCAATCTTATAAATCAGCATGCGGCTGGAGACCGCATCGATCATATCCAGCACATCATCAAGTGTGCTCGCAAGCTCGTGGATGTCTTCTCGATCAATAGGCGTAATAAAGGTTTTATTCAGTCGCGTGAACAGGTCATGGGTCATCTGGTCGCCGAGATGCTCGATGTCCTTGATGGAGCGAACTCGCTCGGCCACGTTGTCGTATCGCACTAGAAGCTCCACGAGCTGTTGCGAGGCCCGCTCAATATTCTTTGCCATGTCCACGAATAGTTCGAAGAACTTGGCCTCACGGGGCAGGATTCTTAACATGCGACTCCCTCTTTTCAGGTTCCGACGGGATGAGTGCTACAAGCCGACAGGATAAAAAAAAATTCTATCAACTATCTCAAAAAATTCTAGCGTTGACAAGCGGCAAGCGGGCAGGAATCAGCAGCCACCTTGAGGACAGGATAAGGATCAGAATGATGCCGCGCCAACAATGTCTCAAGGTCGCAGTACCGGAGTGCAAACACCTTGTCGCTGCCCTAATCCGACGGGGCTTTCAGTAAACCGGGGAACCCGTCAAAGCAACCACTTGCGTCTCGGCATGGTAGGAACTGCGGACGAGAGGGCCGGCTTCGACGTGGGGAATCCCCATCGACTCGCCGAGAAATTTCAACTCGCTGAACTCCTCGGGTGGGTAGAACCTTTCCACCGGAGCGTGCTCTCGCGTCGGCTGGAGGTACTGTCCCAGGGTTAGAATATTCACCTGGATGGAGCGGAGGACCTTCATGACCTCAAGCAACTCTTCCCGGGTTTCCCCGAGTCCCACCATCACGCTGGATTTTGTCACGGTCCGGGGCGAGAGGCGCTTTACCTCGGCCAGCAGTTGGGTGGACCAGGCAAACCGCGCCCCGGGTCGAATGGTCCGGTAGAGTCGTGGCACGGTTTCGACATTGTGTGCAAAGACATCCGGGCTGGCTTCAAGTACTGTGCGGAGGCAGTCCACCGATCCATGAAAATCGGGCGTTAAGACTTCGATCCTGGTTTCAGGCTGACTCGCTCGAATCTGCCGGATCGTCTCCGCAAATAAGAAGGCGCCTTGATCCGCCAGGTCATCCCGGTCAACGGAAGTGATGACCGCATGCCGGATATTCAAGGTCTTGACTGCCTCCGCGACCCGGCGGGGCTCATCCAGATCGTATTCCTTCGGCAATCCGGTTTTCACCGCGCAGAAACGGCAAGCTCGAGTGCACACCTCGCCGAGAATCATGAACGTGGCAGTCCGCTTCCCCCAACATTCCGAGATATTAGGACATCTCGCCTCCTCGCACACCGTGTGGAGATTCTTTTCCCGGGCCAGGCGCTTGATCTCAAAGTAGCCCTTGCTGTTCGGGAGCCGCACCTTAAGCCATGCAGGACGGTGTGGTTTCTTTCCGGATTCAGGGGGTAGAGGCATGAGAATTTCGCTTTAGCGGTCGTCTACGCCAGTCTAATCTCAGGCTGAGGGCAGAATGCTCAACCGATATTCTACAACAATCTTCAGCCAGGGGCCGCACTAAAGGCTCTTCCAGTTTTCCAGCCGCTTTTTGAGAGCGGCCATAAACTGGTCCGCCACCGCGCCGTCGACCACCCGATGATCAAACGAGAGGCTGAGGATGATCATGGATCGTATCGCAATGGCGTCGTCTTCAATCACGACGGGCCGCTTGGTGATGGATCCGACACCCAGAATGGCCACCTGCGGCTGGTTGATGATCGGTGTGCCAAACAGGCTTCCGAAGATCCCCGGATTTGTGATTGTAAACGTCCCGCTTTGCACAACACCCACATTGATGTCCTTCTTATAAACAATGTTATTGCCCTCAACAGAGGAATTCAGGATGGGGAATTCTCTCAGGGTATCAGCCACCGCCTTCACCAAAAACGCGGTGAATGTGAGCTTGACTCCGTTCGTGCGAAGGAAATTCTCCTGCTCCTTTTCGCGAAGTTTCACGATGGGGGTGACATCGACTTCAAATACGGTGTTCACATGCGCCGAGGTGCGCTTGCTCATCACCATGTGCTCGGAGATCTGCCTGCGCATGGGCGACATCGGTTCAATCGTGACGCGGCCGCCGGGGAGAGTCGGCGCTACGGGGGCAGGGGGCGGAGTGACCAGCGTCTGCGGCGCCGTGGATGGCCTGGCCGGTGAGGGGGGCGCTGCCGCCGGCTTCACGGCGGGGGTCAATGGAGCAGGGGGTTGCAGGGCCGCCGCCGGGAGGACTTTCACGCCGGCGCTCGACAGGTAGTTTTCAATGTCCTGCTTTGTGATGCGATTCCCCAGTCCCGTCCCCTTAATCCTACCAAGATCAATCTTGTACTCTCTTGCCATTCTCCGAACGAGGGGTGACGACCGGATGTCCTCCGGTGGGGCGCCGAGGGCCGCAGGTTCCGCTCCAGGCACTGGTTGAGCAGGGGGCGGAGGGGCCGCCGCGGGCTTCGCAAGAGGGACAGGCGTCGTCACACTCTCCGGAGCGGCGAGTGTCGCCGCGGCTGTCCCTTCCCCATCCAACACCGCAACCACAGTGTTCACCTGAACGGTTTGCCCCTCAGGGACAAGGATATTGGTCAGAACGCCTGAAGAGGGTGAGGGAATCTCAGAATCGACCTTATCGGTTGAAATTTCAAAGAGAGGTTCGTCGCGCTTCACTGGGTCGCCCACTTTTTTGAGCCATCGGGTGACCGTCCCTTCGAAAATCGACTCTCCCATTTGAGGCATGATGACATTGGTGGCCATGAAAAAAACTCCTCTTTCTCCCGGGGTATTGAATCAAACCTCGGCGCGCTCTGAAAGACGAGTTCTTACTCCCGTCTAATACGCAGCGAGCCTTCGGGCCGCATCCATCACCTGTCCCACGCCGGGAAGATAAGCTTCCTCCAAAGGAGGAGAGTAGGGAACGGGCGAATCGGGGGCGGTGATGCGAATGAGTGGTCCATCGAGGTATTCAAACGCCTTTTCCGAAATGATGGAGGCTAGTTCAGCTCCCAGACCGAGGGTCCGGGTGTCTTCGTGCAAAAGGATAATCTTATTCGTTTTCTTCACAGAGTTCAAAATGCAATCTTCGTCGAGAGGGGACAATGTTCGCAGGTCGATGACTTCGACATCGATCTCCTCGTGTTCAAGCTGCTTAGCTGCATCCAATGCCACATAGAGCATGGCGCCGTAAGTGATGATCGAAAGATGTTTTCCCTCCCGAGCGACCCGGGCCACTCCCAGAGGTACCACATAATCTCCCTCGGGGATCTCCTCCTTGATCCGGCGGTACAGGAATTTATGCTCAAGAAAAATGACTGGATTGTTGTCCCGGATGGCCGCCTTAATCAATCCCTTGGCGTCGTACGCCGTTGCAGGCTGCACCACTTTCAATCCCGGCGTGTGGGCAAAGTAGGCTTCCGGATTTTGGGAATGGTACGGGCCGCCATGCACCCCCCCGCCTGAGGGGCCCCGGATCACGAGGGGGACTGCCTGTCCCCAGCGAAAATGCATCTTGGCGGCGTAGTTGACAATCTGGTTAAAGGCGCATGCAATGAAATCCATGAACTGCATTTCCAGGACTGGACGCATTCCCATGACGGCAGCCCCAATCCCGGCGCCGACAATGGCTTCTTCGGAAATAGGCGTGTCAATGACGCGCTTCTCGCCGAAATGCTCCAGCATTCCGGCCGTCACCTTGAACGCCCCGCCATAGCTGCCGATGTCCTCCCCCATGAGAAACACATCGGGATCGCGCTCCATCTCTTCCCACAACCCCTGGCGAATGGCTTCAAGGTAGGTCGTCGTTGCCAAATCAGTCCTCGAATTCAAAAGAAAATGGGTTCAATGCAGACCGCTGGCCCCGTCCGCGCCCCCACCGGATTCCGCAAGAATCTATCTCCACCCCCCTTCGGTGTTGGGCGGGTGAGGGGGCCGTCCAGTCAGTCGTTGGCCGGCAGTCGAACTTCTGCCATGAAAACCTGCGGGAAAATGTCCCGTTCATCTGTTCACGGTGCTACGGCCTCTCCTCGTCCGTCTCGCTATCCTCCGCAAGGGCTGATTCCACTTCGATCTGGGCTTCGACCTCTTCAAGCTGCCGGGCCAGATCATCGCGATGCACCATCTCTTCCATGGCTAGCCGGTCGTAGATGTCCTTTTCGTACTTCCTCTTTGTTGCCTTGGATGCCACCACGTAGAAATCATGGGAAGCTTTTTCCCTGTCGACCGCCTGTTTCAGGATCTCAGCCTGCGCCTTGAGTTCAAGAACCTTCGGGGAATCCATAGTGTCAGCCTCTAATCCGCATACACCCCCGGCAACGCCGTCCCGCAAGGGGCGGGCACTGGTAAAGGACTGGATTCTGCAAATGCCACATCGGCGTCCAACTCGCGAGTGATTCGGTCGATGATAGTTTGTTGTTCAGCCTGGGTCATAATGCCGTTATTGAAGAGGTATCGTTCAAAGCGGAGAATAGGGTCTTTCTTCTTCCAGAATTCAAGGAGCTCCGGCGGAACATACTTCGCATCGTCGTGTTCAGCATGTCCCCTCATGCGAAAGGTATTGCATTCAATCAGGGCGGGGCCTGCGCCCTGCCGGGCCCGTGCGACGGCGGCTCGGGTAGTGTTGTACACCTCCAGCACATCGTTTCCATCGATGGTCGTACCAAAAATCCCATAGGCTTGTGCAAAGTCAGAGATCCGTGTGTTCTTCATCTGACTGGTGACGGGAGTCGAATAAGCGAACTGGTTGTTTTCGACAATAACGACAAGAGGAAGGTCTTTCACGGCGGCGAAATTCAAGCCTTCGTGGAAGTCTCCTACGCGGGTTCCCCCATCACCAATGTAGGTCAATGCAACCCGATCTTCGCCCCGAAGGGTGGAGCTCAGCGCGATTCCCGCCATGACTGGAATCAGGGCGCCCAACATGGAAATGCAGGCCATGACGCCCCGATTGAGGTCCCCGAAGTGAAGGTTGCAGTCCCTTCCCCCGCTCGGGCCTGAGGAGCGGGCCATATATTGACAAAAGAGGTCCCTGGGTTTGAACCCGCGCACCAGAGTCGCGCCAAGATTTCGAATCATGGGGCCAAGCACATCCTGCTTCTCCAGCGCGTAAGCGGTGGCCACCGAGATTCCTTCCTGTCCGAGGCTGGAGTAAAGCCCTCCCACGACCTTACCCTGTCGGTACAGGTTCCCTAACCTTTCATCGACGCTGCGGTTGAGACGCAGGAAGTAATACAACTCATGAAGCCTGTCCTTCGGAAGGATTTGCGCCGGGTTTGAAACCCTTTCGGATTTCAATCCACTTTTTGTCCGGGGATAGGCCGCTTTTCGAGATCCTGGTTCAGAGCGTTTTCGTGAAATAGCTCTCTCCCATCAGCCGTGATGAAGCGTTTTATGAATTGCTCATGATGAAGCGGTCGCTTGAAGATAATTATAACAAGCTTTCGATCAAATATGAATCGGCAAGTCGAAGGCCGCGTGGGCGGCTTCACCCACCGCTTCGGAAACCGTCGGGTGGGCGTGAATGGTGTGTGCCAGATCCTCGGCGGTGGCTTCCAGATTGATTGCGGCGCAGGCCTCGGCAATGAGGTCCGTGGCGTGGGGGCCGATGATTTGCACTCCCAGAATCTCACCAAATTTTTGGTCCGAGACGATTTTCACAAATCCTTCCGGTTCTCCCAAAATGCCGGCCTTGCCATTGGCCTGAAAGGGAAACTTTCCGATCTTGGGTTGGTAACCGCGGGCAAGGGCCTCCTTCTCAGTCAGTCCCACGCTGGCCACTTCCGGGTCGCAGTAAGTGCAGTTGGGGCACAGGTCGTAGTTGATGGGGCGGGGATGACGTCCGGCGACGTGTTCGACCGCCACGTGCGCTTCAGCAAAGGCAAGGTGTGCCAGTTGCTGCCGGGGAATGATGTCCCCAATCGCGTAAACGGTAGGGACGCTGGTCTGCATGAAGTCATTCACGAGGACAAAGTTGCGATCGGTCTGAATTCCGAGCTTCTCCAGGCCAATGCCGGTGGTGTTCGGGGAGCGTCCGACGGCAATTAAAATTTTCTCAGCGTGGATTGAAGAGGTCTTTCCGTCCGTGCTGTTCTTGACCGTGGCACAGATGCCGTCCTTCTTGATATCGAGCTTCTCGAGCGCAGTCCCGGTCATGACCGCGATGCCCTGCTTTCGGAAACTCCTTTCCAGTTCGGCGGAGACCTCCTGGTCCTCCAGCGGCAGCATCTGCGGCAGCATTTCAACCAGCGTGACCTTACTTCCAAAACGCGCGTAGATTGAGCCGAATTCCACGCCGACGGCGCCGCACCCGATGATGAGAAGCGATTTGGGGACCGTGTCGAGTTCCAGGGCTTCATTGTTAGTGATGACATGTTTGCCATCGACCTTGATGCTCGGAAAGGCTTTCGGCTCCGACCCGGTGGCCACAATGATGTGCCGGCCTTCAAGGGTCTTCTCCTCGCCCGAGTCGCCTCGGACGCGGACGGAAGTGGGGGACTCCAGGGTGCCGAACCCGCGGAAAGTTTCAACCTTGTTTTTCCGCAGTAAGAATTCCACGCCCTTGGCGTTTTTCAGAACAATCTTGTTTTTCCGCTGCTGGACCACCTTCAAATCGAGGTTCAGGTCTTTGTAAGTAATCCCGAATTCCTTGGCATGGAGGAATTGCTGGTAGAGCTTGGCATTGAAGAGCAGGGCCTTGGTGGGGATGCATCCACGCAAAAGGCAGGTGCCCCCAAACCGATCATCCTTCTCGACAAGTGCGGCCTTCAAGCCCAACTGCCCAGCACGAATGCCGGCCACGTAGCCGCCTGGGCCACTTCCAATAATGATGACGTCGTACACGCTGAAAGTCCTCCGGCAGAATCAGAGCGTGGCTCTAATTCCAGTTTTCGGAAATGTGAAGACTGAATCGTCCGCGATTATAGCACAAGGAGTTTCGACGCCAAGCAATCCCGGCAGGTGCCCCCCCATTTTCTGACGGGGCTTAAATTGTAAGATGCTCCTGTCCCAGCGGAAGAGTCGATTGGCGCAATATCGCCCGTCTCGGCGCGAATGCGACGGATGCAACACCCTCTCCGCGCCTCCAGGATTATGCGGGGACCACAAGCCGGCGCTACTGGATCTTCTCGGCCAGGGCAGCCCGGACTTCCTCGCTGGCGTTAAAAATGCCGCGCACCCGCACGGACTCGATGACTTCGCCGGCCAGGGCGGGGGAGATGTCCTTTGAAAGGTTCAGCGCGCCAATGACGGTCAGTTTGAGCTTCTTGTGCCTGGCTTTGAGCCTTTCGAGGTGGGCGCGGTCGTAAGAGGCCACACCCACGAGAAATGAATACAAGGAGACCGCCTGTTGAACCTCGTCCGTGTGTTTTTCCAGCTGAGACCGGACCGCAGTGCGGATGAAATCGGTGCGATTGGAATAGTGCCCCTGTTCCACCAGCAAGTCAATCTTGCCGAGGTCCACCGGGCTCATGTTAATGGTGATTTTTTCGCTGCCGGCCATATTATCTCCTTGCCATCCATATGGATAGTATTTGGATTATTACCACGAGGTTTCTGCGCTTGTCAAGAAAAAACATCCATATACCATCTATATGGATGGTATATGGATGTTGCGTTATGAAGGCGACGGTTGTTTTCGTCTCGCTCTTCTTGATGTAGAAATATTTGATTAGGGATAACTCGCTTGGTTGTGGAAAGTACGCCTTCGCGCGGAAAGGAATGAACAGGCACAGCGGCCGCTTTCAAGCTCCGGTCCTTGGGAAGCGAGGGATGATCTCTGTGTGTTTTCCGCGGGATTCCGGCCGTCAAAGCTCTCGCACCTGTGCTCCACGGGTCCGCAGTGCACACTGACCGCAGGTGGTGTCCTGGTTGGATCTCCAGGCAGACTTCCGAAGTCTGCGGGAGGGCGGTGGTCTGAAAGACTACAAGCGTTTGACACGCCAAAATCCATCTGTTTAAATAGGCTCCGACAGATCCGAAGCATTGCACGCCGCCATCCGAGAAGAGGGCGAAAATAGCCGTCTTATCCATCATATGAGAGATTTGCTGGACTTGATCTTTGAGGCTGTGCTTAACGCGGTTCTTGAGGTTCAGAATTATACCCTTCACTGCTCCCGCGCCTTCACCAACCTATTCCATCGCCCGCATTATCTGCAGGAAACACTTGTCCAGATGGACATCATTGGGGTCGGGTCGCTGACCATCATCTGTCTGACGGGATTCTTCACCGGGGCCGTGCTGGCCATGCAATCGGCCAAGAGCTTGCAATCCTTTGGGGCGGTGGGATTGACGGGCCAGCTGGTGGCTGTCTCCCTGGTGAGAGAGTTGGGGCCTGTCCTGAGCGCGCTGATGATGGCGGGCCGCAACAGTTCAGGGATGGCCTCGGAAATCGGATCGATGGTCGTCAGCGACCAGATCCTGGCGATGCGGGCGCTCGGCACCGATCCCAGCAAAAAGCTCGTGACCCCGCGACTGGTGGCCACCGTGACGATGCTGCCGCTGTTGACGGCCGTCTGTGATTTTATTGGGATATTTGGTGGATACATTGTGTCACGGTTCTTGCTTCACATCTCGTCGGCGCTTTATTGGTCTACGGTTTATCATAATTTGACTTACAACGATCTGCTGGAAGGCCTGTTGAAACCCTTTGTGTTTGGAGCGATTGTGGCAACGATCGGCTGCTACTGTGGGATTCGGACTTACGGGGGCACTCAAGGGGTCGGACGGAGCACGACCCAGGCGGTCGTGGCCGCTTCCATCCTGATTCTTGCGGTCGACGCCGTCTTGACCCGGATCGCTCTGGTGTTCTTCCGATGACTTCACCCTCCACGTTCCGCATCGAGGCGCCCTCGGCCGAAGCGGTCATTGAAGTGAGGGAGGTGGGTCTTTCATTTGAGGATTTTCGAGTTCTGGACGGGGTATCCTTCGTCGTCAAAGAAGGGGAAACCAAGATCATTTTGGGAGAGAGTGGGTCCGGCAAGACGGTCCTCATCAAACTGATTGCCGGTCTGATTCGCCCGGATGAGGGTCAGATATTTGTCAATCATCAGGAAATTACGGCGCTCAGCGAAGACAGGCTCATGCCCATCCGGAAGAACATTGGGATTGTCTTTCAGGAGACGGCGCTCTTTGACTCCCTGACCGTGCTGGAAAATGTGGCTTACCGGTTGCATGAAGAGGGAGGACATGATGAAGTAGAGATCGAACAACAGGTGCGTGAGGTTTTGGGATTCGTCGGACTTGAAGATGCCATTCATTTGATGCCGTCCGATCTCTCGGGCGGGATGCGGCGACGGGTCGCCCTGGCACGGGCCTTGATTACCAAACCCAGGATTATTCTCTATGATGAGCCGACCGCGGGCCTGGATCCTCTGACGGGGAGGACCATTGTAGAAATGATCTTGAAGTTGCGCTACCGGGAAGGTGTGACATCCGTTTTTGTGACGCACCGGTTGACCGATGCCTTTACGCTCGCCAGCGAGCGGGTGGTGGTAGCCGGAGGGGAGATTGGCTTTGACACCGTCGATTTAAAGAGTCCACAATCTCCCGATTTGCGTACCTCCTTCATCGTTTTGAAGGATGGAAGGATCGTATTCGAAGGGAACGAAAGGGAACTGCTGCAGGCCAAACAGACCGATCCCTTCATCCGGCAATTCCTATCGTGATTGCTCGTTTGGACCGTACGGGTGGGGGCGATGTGCGGAATCCCCGGACGGAGGGCGTGCTCGAGGACCCAAGGAGATCCCATGGCTCAGTCCAGAAAAGTGAGTTTGTCAGAGTTGCGGGTAGGAGTGCTTGTGGTCGTGAGCTTTGCCATCCTTGTCGTGGCAATCTTTTTCATTAGCGGCAAAGGGGGCGTCTTCACCACACGATTCCACGTGAAAACTTACCTGCCGGCCGCCTCGGGGCTGAAGGAAGGCGCGCCAGTCTGGCTGGCGGGTGTGGAGGTCGGGAAGGTCGACCGGGTGGCAATCTCGAGCAACCAGGATCCGCTCCGGGCGGTCGAAATTTCGATGTCGATCAGAAGTGATTATGAGAAGGACATCCGCACCGATTCGAAAGCCCGACTGGGTTCCATTGGCCTCCTGGGGGACAAGTACATCGAACTGACCCGCGGGATGAGAGGAACGCCTATCGGGGAAGGCGGGACCGTCGAAGGATCGGAGGAGGCAGATATCAAAAAGCTGGTCGAATCGTCGAACGATTTGCTGGCGAACCTGGATGTGCTCAGTGATAAGGTCAAATCGATCACTGAGAAGATCGACAGGGGTGAGGGATCGGTGGGTAAATTTATTAATGACCCCACCCTGTACAACAATGTCTCCCATACGGTCCAGGTGGCCTCTGATCTCATGGACCAGATGAAGAGGGGGCAGGGATCGATTGGCAAACTTCTGGTCGACACGGAGTTGTATGACCATTTCAATTCGGCGGCAGAGAAGTTGAACCGGATCGCGGATCGCCTGGAGGCGGGCCAGGGTTCGGTTGGAAAACTCTTGAAGGATGAGACGCTCTACAACGACTTGAGTGAGACCGTGAAGAAGTCGAAAACCATCGTCAGTCGAATCGAGAAGGGGGAGGGGACTCTCGGGAAGTTGACGACGGATCAGGAACTCTATGACAAGATGAATCGTGCCCTCGACCGGATCACCGCCCTCGCGGATAAGATTGACCGCGGGGAAGGGACCGTGGGACAACTGATGAATGACAAGGAATTGTACAACAACTTGAATGCCGCCTCGGCGGAGGTCGTCAAGTTGATTTATGACTTCCGCAAGAACCCGAAACGCTTCCTTACCATTAAGGTCAGGATGTTCTAAATCCGCTCCTGACTTTGATTTCCGTTGACATTGTCTTCGCTCTCGATAATAATTTTTGAAAGCTTCAAATAGAAAGTTTTCCCATGGCAACCAACGACGAGATCATTATCAAGTTCAAGGACGAAATCCTCGGCACCCTGTCCTCGCAGAATCAGTCCGTCAAGGACCGCGTAGGAGCGCTTCGCGCCCAATTCCTGGAGAGCTTGAACCAGCTCGAAGGCGACGTCACTACTGCCTCCTCGCCCCTGACGGAGCGGTTGGAACAGCGACTCCATGAGACTTTCGATTCGTTCCTGAATTCTTCTGAAAGATTAAGTCAACAGGAAGTTACCTGGAATGAAGAGGTTTCCAGACTTAAGGGCGAGGTCGAACAACTTCAAGGAGAAATCAACAGTCTGCGCCAGGAGAAAGTTGAATGGGGGGAACAGGTCTCTCGGTTCAATGAGGAAACCGCAAGCAGGAAGGCACAGATTGGGCAGCAGGAAGGGGAGAACACTAACCTGCGGCTTGAAAAAACCCAATTGACCGAACAGATCGCAGCTTTAAGTGAAGAGGCCAGGAAGCTCAAAGAGGAGGTCGAACTTCAGGAAAGCGAGAAGTCCAGCCTGCGAATCGAGATGGGCCAGTTGAGCGAACAGGCCTTCAGGCTGAACGAAGAGGTGGGCAGACTGAAAGGGGTCGGGGAACAGTATGATGGAGAGAGGAACAGTCTTCATTTGGAAAAGGCCCAAATGGAGGAACAGATCTCCAAGCTCTCACAAGAGTTGTCTGGAAAAAATGAGCTCGCGGATCGTTTGGCTGAGGAGCGGAGGCAACTCGATGAGCGGGTCAACATTTTACAGGAGGAACAGACGAAGGAAAGGTCGATTGCGTCACAAACTCCGCACCTCCTGCTGCAGCGATTGGTAGCCGCCCTGGATCAGATCGAAGGGAAGAAATCACAGGTCGATATCCTGACCGCTTTTCTGGATGAAGCGGCCCAGTTTTCTGCGCGTGTGGCCCTGTTTGTGGCAAAGGGTGACATGTTTCTCGGCTGGCGTGCCAAAGGATTCTCTTCTGATGCCTTTTCAGATCAAGACATTAAGACGGTTCACTTTTCCTTTGAGAACGAGACGATTCTTCGAGAGACCTATAGCGAGAGACGCGCGATTCAAGGGAATCTCCTTTCCCATCGGGACAACGGCCTGTTGCTCCAGCGTCTTGGTGCACCCCTGAACGACTCCTTCGCGGCGGTTCCCCTTGTGGTAAAAGGAAAATCGACCGCCGTTTTGTTTGCGGATGGGGGAAACCAGACTGAGGGCACTTATGATGTGGCGGCCCTGGAACTGCTCGTCCGCCTGGTAGCCCTTTCGATCGAGCTGCTGGCCTATCGGGCTCGTGTGGTGGCGCCGCCGCGGCAGGAAGTCCGAGCAGTAGAGCCGACGGGGGAGGGAGAACCGGTCTCAGCGCCGACCACGATTCCTGCCGCCCCGCCGTTCATCCCGAAAATCTCTCCTCCCGTTGAGGAAGTTCGGATGCCTGTGCCCGAACGGCCGCCTGCCGTTGAGCCGCTCCCAGCAGCCGCAGCCTCGGCAGGGCCTGCCGACAGGGAGCAGGAACTCAAGCTCCACAACGATGCGAGACGATTTGCGCGTCTTCTGGTCTCAGAAATCAAGCTTTACAATGAGCAGAAAGTACAAGCAGGACGACAGAGTCGCGATCTCTACGACCGGCTTAAGGAAGACATAGACCGCAGCCGCGAAATGTACATGAAGCGTGTGTCCCCCTTGGTATCAAGCAAGGTCGATTACTTTCATGATGAATTGGTACGCACGCTCGGCGAAAATGACCCCGGAGCTCTGGGCAGCGATTGCCCCGGACCCATGATCGGGGCGGCGGCGGAATAAATTGTGTAGGGAGAAGTCCGAAATCGATCGAAAGATTGTAATTGGCAAGCATTCCTCGGGACTCGGTGGGAGGCCTATTGTTCGTTTTCCTGCCTTTCTGCATCATTCCTCCAGGTTGAATCGTGCGGTCGTTCTTCTTGTGTTCGTCCTTTCCCTTTCCATCCTGCGAGGGGACCCGGAAAGTTGGGCCGCCTCATCCCCCCAATCCGAATCATTAGAGACGCTCGCTAAACAATTGGCGGCGACGGGCGCTCCCTCCGTGGCGCACCAGCTGGCCTTGCTATCCCAGCAGTCAGAGGATCCTGGAGTTGCGGCGCTGGCTTCATTCGCCCTGGGTTATTCTGCCTACCAGAATGGAGATTTCAGAGCGGCGGCAGAGTTCTTTGCCCATCCCAACCTCAAGAATCAGATTGTCTCAGATTACGCCATCTTGTTTCTCGCCCGGAGTCAGCATCGTCTGAAGTCATATGCAGCGGCCATCACCACCCTTGAGAATTTCTCAAGCCAATTTCAAACCAGCCGTTTGGTGACCGATGCCAACCTGGAGCGGTGTCAGGTTTGGATCGAGAATAATGAGTCTGGTCGTTGTGTTGAACTGCTGCATTCGCTACCCAATCTGGAAGCCTCGCCCCGGCTTATGCTTATGTTGGCCCAGGCTCTTGATTCTGGCTCAAACTGGAGTTCTGAAGCCAGCGTCTTGCAGCGTGTCGCCTATGAGTACCCGTTAAGTCCGGAAGCTCCACAGGCCAAGGACATGCTCCAAACCCTGCGGCGCCTTCACCCAGCGGCGGTTCCCATGCCAGGAGCTGCGGCCGTGTTGGCTCGGGCAGAAGCCTTCTATGGTCAGAAACGATTTAGAGACTCCCTCGCGGACTATCAGAGTCTGCTCGGCTCAGGACAGAAAACGACTCAACATTTGTCGGCAGAGGAGCGGGCCAACCTTGAGCTAAGGGTAGGCGAGTGCCTGCTTCATCTCGGGCGCCTTCGGGAAGCGGAAAGAGCCATAGCCAAAGCAAGTCCGGTGACAGGGGAGAAGGAGGCCGAGAGACTTTACACGGCGGCGGAATTGAAGAGAAAAAAATCTGTTAAGTCACCAGAGGAATTCGAACGAGCTGTCATTCAGCTTGAAGAAAGGTTTCCCTCCAGCGTTTGGACGGAGGCAGGCATCTTTTCACTGGGGAATTATTTTCTTGTTCACCATGACCGCCCACGCGCCACAGAAGAGTTTGAGAAGCTCGTCCAACGATTTCCCAAGGGGAGGAATGCTTCGGAATCCCTTTTCCGGGTTGCCTGGAGTGCCTACTTGAGACGGGATTATTCCGCCGCGCAGACCTCCTTTAAGACCTTTGTGGGGCTTTATCCAGAATCCAACCGGACGGGATCGGCGCTTTACTGGATAGGACGAATTGCGGAGATGTCGAATCCCCAGGAAGGCGCGGTTTATCTCGCCGAGGTGTCCCGGGCTTTTGGGGAAAATGTTTATGCGCAATCTGCACGCGGTCGATTGTTTAAATTGCACCTCACTGGGGAGGCCGAAAAACTGGAGTGGGCACTCCCCGATCTCAAGCCTAAGATTTCCATTGAGGATTCGGCGCCGGTCGAGCCGGCGACGAGCGATTCCTTGAGGCGTGCTGATATCTTCAGGCGGATATCTCTCCTGGATTTGGCGGTTAAGGAACTGCGCAGCCTTCTTGATCGAAAGCGCTCGGTCGAGGCTGCCAAGGAACTCGCGGGGATCTATTTGACCCGTCAGCACTATGGAGCCGCCATGGCAACGGTGAGACAGACCTTCCCCGACTACTATCGCGCGTCCCTGGATCAGTTGTCCCCGGAGTTCTGGCACGCGCTTTTCCCGCTGCCCTACTGGTCCACCATCCTTGCGGAAGCACAACGGAAAGGGGTGGATCCTTTTCTCGTGGCAGCACTCATTCGACAGGAATCAGCCTTTGATGCCAATGCCAGGTCTCCCGCGAAAGCCCAAGGCCTGATGCAGCTGTTGCCACGGGAAGCGCGCCGATATGCGAGGAAGGAAAAACTCCCGCGTTGGCGTCCTAAGAGCATTTACACTCCCGAGATAAATATCCGGCTGGGCGTGGCCTATTTAGCCGACACCCTGCGCCGTTTCAACGGAAGGTTAGAGCTGGCGCTTGCCGCTTACAACGCAGGCGATGACCGGGTGATCGCTTGGACCCAGGAGCAGTCGATGGCGGGAATGGCTGAAGACCCCATGGAGTTCATTGAGAGTATCCCGTTTACTGAAACCCGGGATTATGTTCAAATCCTCCTGCGTAATCTCAATTATTATAAAAAAATCTATTCCCAGAACGGGACAGGATGAGCGGCGCCTGATTCCTTTGGGTCAGGCGACACGAGAAGTCAGAAGTCAGAGGTCGAATTTTGATCAGCAGGGCTCTCTATTAGATGAGACTCGAAAAGGGAGTCCTGCTCGTCTTCTGCTTCTCCTTGCCAAGTTTTCCGGGAATCGCGCATGTGCCTGGAATCCTTTTGACTTCTGATTTCTGACTTCCGACTTCTGACCTCCGATTTTTGAGCTCTTCCCCCGGAATGAGTTTCCTTGTTGCACTTCGAGAGGGCAAGCATGTCCAAGAAAATCACTTCGTTTAAGTCGGACCAGTTCACGGAGTCCGTGATTCGCGAGATGACTCGGCTGGCAATCGAATACAAGGCCCTCAACCTGGCTCAGGGGTTTCCGGATTTTGCGGCCCCGGCCGAGATCAAAGCAGCCGCGAAGGAGGCGATTGACAGCGACATCAATCAATATGCGATCACCTGGGGAGCGCGGTCCTTCCGCCACGCCATCGCCGGAAAGGTGGAACGGACGCTGGGCCTCTCCGTTGATCCGGAAACAGAAATTACCGTTTGCTGCGGGGCGACGGAATGCATGATGTCGACCATGCTTGCCATCATCAATCCCGGGGATGAGGTAATAATCTTTGAGCCGTTCTACGAGAATTATGGTCCGGATGTGGTTATCAGCGATGCGACGCCGCGGTTCGTCCGGTTGCAGCCTCCTGGAAAGGATGACCCCACCGGGGTGTGGCATTTCGATCGGGCGGAGTTGGAGGGGGCCTTTAATGAACGCACCAAGGCGATTGTGATCAACACCCCGAACAACCCGACCGGAAAGGTATTCACGAGGGAGGAGTTGGAGTTTATCGCATCACTGTGTCTTCGATGGAACACCCTTGCCATCACTGACGAGATTTATGAACATATCCTTTTCGATGGGGCAAGACATGTTGCGATGGCGACCCTCGACGGGATGCGCGAGCGGACCGTGCTGATCAACGGGATGTCGAAGACCTACAGTGTGACAGGCTGGCGGGTCGGCTATGCGGTCGCCCCGCCGGAGATCACCAATGCGATCCGGAAGATGCACGATTTTGTCAGTGTAGGAGCCCCCGCACCGCTGCAGGAAGCGGGAGCGATGGCCATGCAGTTCCCCCCGTCCTATTACGAGCAATTGGCGGTCGCGTATCTGCATCGCCGCGACCGTGTGTTGGATCTTCTATCGCGCGCCGGTTTTCGATGCTTCAAGCCGTTCGGAGCGTATTACATCATGACCGATATTTCTGAATTCGGTTTTCGAAGCGACGTCGAGTTTGCAGAATTCCTGGTAAGGGAAGTCGGAGTCGCGGCGGTCCCGGGAAGCAGTTTCTACAAGGATCCTGTGAATGGGAGGCATTACCTTCGTTTTGCCTTCTGTAAGACCGAGGCGACACTCGCTGAAGCAGAGGCTCGGTTGAGCATGATCGGGAGTAAGCTGAAGAGGTTGACGAGATGAATGTTCAGAAAGCAGCCGTCAGGTATCAGCTATTGTTGCAAGATGTCTATTTCTTTGGCCCCTCAAAACCTTCGGGGCCGAGCTTTGATTCTTGAAGAGAAACAAAGAAGCAACCCACAACCCCCTCTTTGTGGGCTAAAACCTAGAACGGACACGTGCCCGCGAATCACTTGCACATTACGGCGAAACGCTGAGCGCAGTTTGCTGATACCTGACCACTGTGGACTGACCGCTGATAGCTGACGGCTGATACCTGACCGCTGTTCGCTAATTCTCCTCGATCTTCGTTTTTGCCTCCAGGTCCGCGTAAGAAAGTTTCCCTGCCTTATAGTCCCGCAAATCGCGCACCGAGAAACGGATGACCGTTGAGGTTCGAGTTTCCGGGGAGAACAGGGAAAAATCCTGGGGAACGGGCGCTTTCAGAAGGACCGAAATATATTCACTCGGCTGCAGCCCGGAGATGGAACTTCCGTATTCGGCGACCGCCTTCATGATGGCGTCCTGCAGGTGCTTCCGCTGGACTTCCGCCTTTGATTCTTCGTTGGGCGGTTTTTCCGTTTCGGTTTCCGAGCCGTCGTCCAGAAGACTCGATTCGAAAGCGTTCAATTGAGGGACGAGATTGATCTCCCGTAGTTTTGAAAAGAGTTCGCGCAACGCGATTTCCTTGTTCGGCCCCTGCGACTGGCGCTCATAAGCAGCGATGAGTTTGGAGAATGCATCCAGCGGCGTCTTGGAGGCGAGGTCAGATTTAGTTTCCACCAGGACGTGGGCCGAAGTATCGGGTTGAGAGGACACGGCTCCACCCGACGGTCCACGGGCCGTCCTTCGGCCCGGGGTCACTCCAAACGATTTCTTCAGAATCCAGTTCATGGATCGCTGTTCGCTGAAGTTAGGAAGATACACTTCAAAGATCACACCATACCCGTCGAGGTAAATGCCTTCGGCAGGGTTCCCCTCGCTGGTGCGGAGATACAAGACGGTCGGATTGTTCTCGTCGCCTTTCTTCGCCACGGTCATCGCGACGGTATTCAGAGCTTGTTGCCTTACCTTATTGAGCACGCTTTCGACGATCTCGATGCTCTTCTTCATTTGTTCGCGGTCGATGGGGAGAGACTGGTTTTGCGCGCCCCACGCCAACGTCGCCACGAGAATCCCGGCTCCCCCGGCGACGTTCAAAGCAATTTTCTTAAGTGTCTTCATAGATGGCCTCTTTCCCTCCTTGTATTCCGGTCCCCTGAAGCCTGCCCGTTGAGCGGGGGGCTTAGGGACATGTCCTGGAATCACTTCGGCTGATACGAGACTTTCTGGATGAGATCCACTAACTGCTGGGTCTGTTTTGCCTGTTGCGAGGTCCGTGCATCCAGTGACGAGAACGCCATGCGGATCTGTTGAAGGTCTGCCAGCCGTTGTTGCTCGAGATTGTCATATACAGCCACATAATCCAATTTATGTTTATCGTTGAATTGTCGCGTGAGGTCGGCCACCTGGGTTCGATATCCGGAGGTCAATTGATTCACGAGACGGATCTCTTCGGATTTGACGAGTTGTTCCTGGCGGTTCTCGCTTTCCTGGATCATCCGGGTAACCTCCCGGAGGATGTCCGATTTCACCGGTTCCAGGGTACTGACCGGGGAGGGCAAAGGGAGTGACGCCGGCGTGACCGCAGCGGGCCGCAGGTCGGCAATGTTCGAGCGCCTCGAGTCCGACCGACGAAGCAGGTCAGCTCGAAAAGCGAAGCCGTTCTTCGAGAATTCGACTTCAGTACCGAGCACGGAAAATGCCACCAGCAGCAGCAATGCGGAGGCGATCGCCAGCGCCATGACATTTCGCATGCTCCAGTGCTCCGGAATCAACCACTGTTTGAAGAATCTCAGCGGTGACGGATAGGGAACCGTAATCGAAAAGTCACGGGCGGCAGGATCCCCCCACTCGGCGAGATCGCCTCGGACGAGCTTGAATTCATTCACCTCGGCGTTACAGGAACTGCACGCCTTCAGATGGAGGACCGCTTCTGCCCGTTCTTCCTCGGAGATTTCCTCGTAGAGAAAATCCAGAATCTTATCCTTGAACTGTTCGCAATTCATACTCTTCTCCCCGCGGTCTGACTGGCTTCACCGGATATTCAATGATCCCTACCTTGTCGCCAGGCCACGCGACTTAATTAATCCCGGCATATCCCGGCTGCCTTAACTCGCCGTCCTTCATGCTTCGTGCAGCCCATCGCGGGCCAGGCGCTTCTTCATTTCGCTGAGGCCCGCATACATCCTCGTTTTAACGGTACTGATCGGAACGTTCAGGACCTCTGCAATCTCCTTAAAGGTAAGTCCGTGGTATTCCTTCAGAATGAGAACTATCCGGCACTCCGGGTGCAGCTGGTCCATGGCGCTCCGAACGCGGCGAGCTCTGTCCTGCTCGATGGCATGATCTTCAATGCTGGGTCGCGGCCCGACGTTCCACTGCACTGCTTCGAGATCGGCCATCGTCCCTTTTTCCCGCATTTCATCCAGCGACTCCCACGCCGTGCGCTGACGTTTACGTAGATGGGAAGTGCTCAGGTTGATGGCGATCCGGTAAAGCCAGGATGAAAACTTCGCCTCCCGCCGAAAGTTCTTGAGGTTAAGATAGGCGGCAGTAAACGCATCCTGACACACTTCCTCCGCCTCGTGTTCTTTCCCGAGCATTCGGTACACGAGGTTATAGATCACGCGTTGCCAACGTACCACCAGCTCGTCGTAGGCGTGCGTGTCGCCACGAACAGTCCTCTCTACTAGAGCTTCATCGGTCACCACTACAATTCACCCTCGCAACGACGGCACATGAGTTGTGACTCGCCCTTTGGCCGACGGCATATCGAGTCTCCCTCTTGGATTTTGCGTCCCCCTGAACCGATTGAAGTGCCCCGACCATCGCGTAAAAGGGCATTTCGCCTCGATCTGAAACCGGATGGGCGAGCCTAATCCCCGGCCTCTCGCCATTTCACTCAAATCCGCACATTCTATTAGACTTTGTTCATAACAAAAAAGTCGGAAAAAAATTGAAGCATCATGGGGCCACTATTGACCGGGGTACCTCTGTAATCGCCGAAACGGACTTCCGGCTTTGATGCGATAAGAGGTCCAGTGAGAACCCCTTTGAGACGACTTTAACCAGGCCCAGGGGGCCGATACCCGCGGACCACCAAACTTCGGCGGCCCTCCCATCAGCAAAAGAGAGCCTCTGATGCATGGTCTTAAGTTTTCCAGCCCTGGTTTTGATGGATTCTTCGCCAAAAGTTTCGACCGAGATGATCTTGGAAGGGGGCGCCGTGGCCCGCGACAGCATGAAGCGCTCTCGAAGGAGAGGGATGGGGACCGCAAGGGCCCGGTCGTCGTCCTGTTTCGTGACAAATTCTCCGGTCGCCCCCTCCAACAAGAAGGTCAGATCGCCAAAAGGGCGGACGACAGAGTTGATCGTGGTGTGACGATCCACATTAAGTTCAGTGACCTGCGATTCGACAGTATAAAACTTCACTTGGCCGCGCGCCTCCTCGGAAAGAACAGCAAAACGCAATTTCTTTACCTCTTTCATCAAATCTTGATGAGTCACGATCACATATTCCGAAGATTCACCCGCCCGCCATGCCGCCACTCCATAGAGTTGAGGGTCTAAGGGCAGTCGCATGCCCGGGTCTGAGCGGAGAGGATCAACTGTGTATCGCTGGGGATAGTTGGGGCCTGACATCAGGACCAAGGCGAGGGCAAGCAGGAAGCAAAGTTTTTGACGCATTCTTTTGGTTTACGTTAGAATCCCTGTTCAGTTTGGGTGAATTATATCATGATGTTTCATTTCCTTACTTCAGGCGAATCCCACGGGCCGGTGCTGACAGCAGTCCTGGTTGGGCTTCCCGCAGAGGTCCCCGTCGATTTGGATTTTGTAAACGAGGAATTAGCGCGACGACAGGCCGGGTATGGCCGCGGTGCCCGTATGAAGATCGAGAAAGACCAGGCCACGATTCTCTCGGGCGTCCGCTTTGGCAGAACGATCGGTTCGCCGCTAACGTTGCAGATTGAGAACCACGACTGGGTCAACTGGCGCACCGCCATGGATGCGAAGACAGAGCCATACGACGAGGTCGAGCGGAAGTCGGTGGTGCGTCCTCGTCCAGGGCATGCCGATCTGGCAGGAGCCCTGAAGTACAACACCAAGGACATTCGGAACATCCTCGAGCGTTCCAGTGCCCGTGAAACGGCCGCGCGGGTGGCGGCGGGGGCGGTGGCCAAACTCTTTCTCTCTCAGTTCGGGATCGAAGTGGCGAGTCATACGGTCGCGGTCGGACCTGTAGCCCTCAGCGAATCACGTGCCGTAACCTTCGACGAAATCCAGGCCCTTCGATCAAGAACTGATTCGCGGTTGCGGTGTGTGGATGAAGCAACGGAAGATGAGATGGTTCGCATCATTCAGCAAGCCGCTGCGGAAGGGAACACCGTAGGCGGATGCTTCGAGGTGGTGGGAAAGGGCATCGTCGCCGGCTTGGGCTCCCACGTCAGCTGGGAGACCCGCATCGATGGCCTGTTGGCAAGAGCCGTGATGTCGATCCAGGCCGTCAAGGCCGTGGAAATAGGCGACGGCATCCAGAATGCCTTTCGTTTTGGAGCCCAGGTCCATGACGAGATTCTTTACCAGAACGAGGAGCGCAGGTTCTCAAGGGCCTCGAACCGTTCCGGCGGCATCGAAGGCGGAATGACCAATGGGGAAGAAATTCGTCTGCGCGGCTATCTCAAACCCATCTCCACATTGAAGACCCCGTTGAAGTCAGTCGACATTTCCTCAAAGACGGTCAATGAAGCAGCTTTTGAGCGGTCCGATGTGAGCGTTGTTCCGGCCGCGGGCGTCGTCGCGGAGGCCATGGTTGCCTTGGTGTTAACGGGATGTTTCCTAGAGAAATTCGGCGGCGATTCCCTCGGTGAAACCCGCCGGAATTATGACGGCTATTGCGACCAATTAAGAAACTTCTGAAGCGAGGAGTCCGGGTCTTGGAGAACAGGATATCGATCATAGAACATCAGCGGCAGATTATGCGTATCCTCAGATATGGGGCGGAGGTCCTGCAAGTGAAAGCGGCGCCCGTGGTGAAATTTGACAGCGAGTTGCGCAAATTATTCGACCGCATGATTGCCACGATGCGTGCGGAGAATGGCGTAGGGCTCGCGGCACCCCAGGTGGGAATTTCTCAACAGGTCGCCGTGATTGACATTTCCGGCGGCGAGGATCCGGGCAAGCTCATTCGAATTTGTAACCCCGAGATCATAGAACAGCACGGGAAGCAAAGCGTAGAGGAAGGGTGCCTATCTTTTCCGGAAATTCGTGCCGTCATAACTCGGCCAAAAAAGGTTTTAGTGCGAGGGCAGGATCCTGAAGGCAAAGTGTTGCAAATCGAGGGGGAAGACCTTCTGGCGCGCGCCTTCTCGCATGAAATTGATCATCTCAACGGAGTACTGATCATTGATCATGTGTCCGCGCTGAAGCGTGATTTGATCAGGCGGCGGATCAAAAAGAAGATGGCGGCAGGCGAGTGGGGATAGGTAGGTTCAGATCAGGTGCTCCCCGGCGGCAATTCTAAAGCCATTCAAAAAATCGATTCCGCTCATACGGCGGTGACCAGCGGGTTGGACCTCCAGGAGGCCCAAAAGCGTCCCCGCTCCGGTCCGCACCTGCAAAGCGGAGTGAGGCCGGGGAATCAAAGTTCCCGGAGGGGAATTCAAATCAACATCTCTTGCCTCCGGCGATCTCTCTGTCTTCCAGATTCTAAGATAGCCGCCTCTAAAAGTGGAGAACGTTCCGGGCCAAGGATTCAATCCGCGAACCAAGTTGTGGATTCTGTCGGCCGGCCAGCCCCAGTCAAGCTTTCCGTCCGCCTTCTTGAGCATCGGGGCCAGGGTGGCCCGAGAGTGGTCCTGTTCTCTGGGCTCAAGCGAGCCTTCCCGGATTCCTTCCAGCGATTTCATCAGCAGGTCGGCTCCCAGTCCGGACAGCTTGTCATGCAACGTCTGTGCATTTTCTTCGGGGGAGATTGCAACCTCTCGTTGAAGAAGGATGTCGCCAGTGTCCAAACCTGCGTCCATTTGGATAGTCGTGACCCCAGTGAGGGTCTCTCCGTTCGCTACCGCCCACTGGATCGGCGCTGCTCCCCGATACTGGGGGAGGAGAGAGGCGTGAACGTTGATGGCGCCGTACCGGGGCATCTCGAGCATCCAGGGGGGAAGAATCTTTCCGTAGGCCACGACGACGATAGCATCGAGAGCAAGTTGCGCGATGGTCTCCCGAATCTCCTCGGTGCGGATCTTCTGGGGCGAATAGACGGGGAGATGGTGCGTGAGAGCGAACTGCTTGACCGGCGGCGAGGTGAGGGTGTGCGAGCGGCCCACGGGACGGTCCGGTTGCGAAAACACTCCCACCACGTCGTCGCTGGATTCAATCAGCCTGGCCAGTGACGGGATGGCAAATGCGGGTGTCCCCATGAAGAGGATTTTCATGATTGAACAAGCTTTCAGGTGTCAGCCATCAGCGGTCAGCTATCAGCCATCAGCTCTCAAGGTGGAATCTAGTGTGACCGGCAGTCAGCCCCTTGATTTCTGCGTCCGGCCTCACGGTATTTTTTAGACCCGCCGCCAGTCGACAAGGCAATGGCAGGAATTCAAGTGGAAGGTTAGTTTCAAAAAGCCAGTCTTTAAATGCAAATGGCTGGTAGCTGACCGCTGATGACTGAAAACTGATAGCTGATGGCTGACCGCTGATAGCTGAACGCAATCGCACTTGTGACAGGAAGTTCGCTATGTTAAACTTTGTATTTCGGAACGCACGCAGGAAGGTTGCGCGCATTTTGACAGCGCCAGAATAGCATTACCAATGCTTGTAGAAAAGTTGAAATTGATCGGCCGGACGCTGCTTACCGTGTTTATCCTGGTGAGCGTCGCGTTCCTCAGTGCCCTGACGGCAATGCGGTTTGCGATCCGCGGCCAAGTGGTCCGGGTGCCCCAGGTGGTGGGTTTGGACCAGGGGCAGGGCGAGGGAAAGCTCGCGACAAGCAAAATGCTTCTGAAAGTGGAGTCAAGAGTCTATAATGACTCCCTACCGCCAGGTGTGATTGTCTCTCAGGATCCGCCGGTTGGCGCCCAGGTGAAGACTCGCAGCAAGGTAAGTGTTGTTTTGAGCTTGGGGAGACGAAAGGTTCCCATCCCTGAGCTCATCGGTGGAACCTTACGGGCCGCCCGCATCAATCTGGTCCGGCGGGGATTAACCCTAGGATTAGTGGCGTCGGTGAGCAGTGCGACGGTGGAAAAGGATCATATTGTCTCCCAGGAACCCCCGGCTGACTCCAAGGAAGTGTTGAGTCCGTCAGTGGATGTACTGCTGTCACGAGGGGAGGGGATTGAAGCCTATCTTGTCCCCGATTTTATCGGAATGGACTTTCGTCAGGCCGCGGAGATCGTTGCCGGGGAAGGTTTTGTCCGCGGCGCAGTGAATCTGCAGAGTTATCCGGACGTGGCCAGCGGGCTGGTGATTGCCCAGCAACCCCCGGCGGGAAGCAAAGTCGTGCCGGGTGCCTCGATTGCATTCACCGTGTCAAAATAGGTTATTTACAAAAAAGATGATCGATATACTACCTTCCATTCTTTCCGCAGACTTCGCCCATCTAGCCGACGAAATACGCACCGTTGAGGAAGCGGGAGCCACGATGCTGCACGTCGACGTGATGGATGGCCATTTTGTTCCCAACATCACGATCGGCCCGCCGGTGATCGAGTGCATCCGCAAGGCAACCTCGTTACCCCTGGATGTGCATCTGATGATTACAGAGCCCGAGCGTTATCTGCGAAGCTTCATCGACGCCGGGGCCGATTCGATCTCCGTTCAGGTCGAATCGACAGTCCATCTGGACCGGGCGATACAGTACATCAAGAATGAAGACAGAAATGCCGGGGTTGTCCTGAATCCCGCAACGCCGCTGACGATGGTGGAGGAGGTCCTGGAGAACGTCGATCATGTCCTCATCATGTCTGTCAACCCGGGCTTTGGGGGGCAGAAATTTATTGAGTACAGCCTCGATAAGATTGCGCGTTTGAAGGAAATGATCGAAGAAGCTGAATTGGACTGCCGCATTGAGGTGGATGGCGGCATCGATAGCGGGAATTTGAGGGAGGTGCTGGAGGCCGGTGCGGAAATGATCGTAGTCGGCTCCCACATTTTCCATGCCGAGGACCCGGCGGAGGCACTGCGGGAGCTGTTCCGCATCGCCCGCCAGTTTGAAGGGGAATCGAGCGTGGGGTCGACCGCGCGATTTGAATCTTGAGCGGAGAGTATCGAAAACGGGAAGGAGAGGGTGAGGCATGTTGAAACGATGGGCGATTGGAATCGGGATTAGTTTGATGATAGGTTCCCTTTGCGGATGCCTGGGCTTCGGGCATAAGAAAGCCGCCGCCGTGGCACCCACGACGGAGACGGAGCCCGATAAGATCCTCTTTGAACGAGGAGTCGCGGATATCGAGAAAGGGCGTTATGATGTAGGTCGCTTGACCTTGCAGACTCTCATTAACACCTACCCGGACAGTGAGTATCTTTCCAAAGCGAAACTGCAAATTGCCGATTCGTTTTATAAACAGGGAGGAACGGCCGGATTGGTCCAGGCGAAGGCTGAGTACATGGATTTCAGGACTTTCTTCCCCAATGATCCGGACGCGGCTGAAGCTCAAATGAAAGCCGCGATGACCAACTATCGACAAATGGAAAAACCGGATCGCGATCGCACCCAGGCACGAGCCGCAGAGGAAGAATTCAAATTTATGTTGGCGCAGTACCCGAAGAGCCAGTATGCCCCCGAGGCACAACAGAAATTGCGCGAGGTCCAGGAGGTTCTGGCCGAGGGGAATTACGAGGTAGGCCGGCAGTATTTCCTGCGCCGTTCCTACCGGGCGGCCATGGACCGGTTCAAGGAAACGCTGCAAAAGTACCCGGATTACAGCGGGCAGGACAAGGCCCTGTGGTTGTTGGCGCAGTCCTACGAGCGGAGCAACAATGACCGCGGCGCGGCGGAGACCTTTGCTAAAATCGTTCAGTACTTTCCGGACAGTGATTACTTTGATAAGTCGAAAGAGGGATTGGCCAATCTGAATGTGCCGATTCCGGCCACCGATCCCAAGGCCGTCGAGGTGGCGAAACAGGAGGAGGCGAACCGCGCCCGAAAGGGAATGATGAGTCATGTGTGGGGGATGATGAAGAAGAACCCGGATGTCACCTTAGCCCGGACAACCCCGTCCCCCATGCCGCCTTTTCCCACCGAAACAGCATCGAAGCAGCCTCCGCCCTCCCCCGAGCCGGGTGTGGGAGGCGCGTCCGCGGAGATCGCCGTAGGTCAAGTGTCGACTTCAGCCACCAGTTCCAAAGCCACTACTGACCCGGGGCCGAGTGCCCCGGCTCCTTCCCCATCGACCAACAAAGATACCAGCCCGCCGGCCGCCTCTTCACCCCCCTCGGACGAAAGCAAAACGGCGGTGGACGAGAACAAAAAGAGTTCATCATCTGAGGATTCGAAGTCGACCTCCAAGAAAAAAAAGAAGAGTCCAATAAAGAAAATCTTGAGGTTTTGAGCTTCTTCCGTTTATTATCGGGGGAGTCTTGGGGCAAAACATGCGCCTGATCATCGAAGACGCATAGGGGAGGCGCCCATCCAGAAAGAAGACTTCTCAATGCCTACAAAAATTCTACTCGCGGACGACAGTATTACAATTCAGAAGATCGTCCATCAGACCTTTGAGCACGAATCGGTCGAGTTGACCCTGGTAGGAAACGGGGACGCCGCCATTCGTAAGATGCACGAGATAACACCCGATCTTGTGCTGGCCGATATTTTTATGCCCGGGAAGACCGGCTACGAGGTCTGTGAGTACATCAAGCAGCAGCCGGAACTGGCGTCAGTCCCAGTCATTCTGCTGGTCGGGGCCTTTGAACCGTTCGATGAAAAAGAAGCAACACGGGTCCAGGCTGACGATCACCTCAAGAAACCCTTTGCACCCCAGATGTTGGTGGAGACGATCCGGAAGTTCGTAACGCTTGAATCGAGTGAAAGGAAGGCGAAAGGATCGACGTGGCCTGTTGCATCTGAAGGACTGCCCCTCCCGCCGGCACCCGCTGACACTCAATGGCATGCAGAACAAAGCCAAGTCATCCCCGTAACTCCCCCTGTCGATTTGAGCCGCGCGACTACCCGGCCCCTTGTGGAAGAACTCCCGGTGCCTCCGCCTCCCACGACCGGGTATGAAGAGTCTCAGGAATCGACTCCCGCACCGCGGCTCGATCCGGTGCCGCCCGTTTCCGAGTTCCCGACCTTTATTGAAGAAACTGAATCGCCACTCGAAATCTCACACGTGCATCAACCCGACATGGACGAAAGGTTCACGGAAACACAGCGGTTGGTCTCCGGGCCTGAACTGGTTTCATCCCCGCCAATTTCTGAACCAGCTGTGCAGGAGATCAATGTTGCGGCGGAACAAGAGCCGTGGGGAGAGCATCCCCCGCTGACCTTGGAGGTTCCACCCGAGATTTCGCCTGAGCCGACAAAGAAACCGGAACCTGCAGATCGGTCGGAAGCGAGTGGAGGGTATGAATCTGCACCATGGAAGACGCCTGTTGCAGAACATTTGGAAAAGTCAGACGTGGGAGCGTTTGCCGAAAAGGGGTCCCTCCTCGAGCCAGCTGGTCCTCATACTGATGAATTCATCGGCGGGTTGGTGGTTCCCACGCCGGCACCCCTCCCCGAGCCGGCTCCCGAATTGGCACCCGCAGCAACAGTCCCGGATGTGACGACTATGCGTGACTCCCGCACCATGGGGTCCGAGGAATTGGGATCCCCGCTCACAGATGAGTTCAAAGAATTTCAACGTGAACTGGTGCGCCATGCCCCAAGCGTGCTGCCTCATCTGGGCGAACAACCCGTCGTAGAAGATTCCTCCGTCCGGCCCTCGCCCGTGGAAAGCGCTGCGCCCATCGAGGAGGAGGTGATGGGACCTCCGGCTCCTTTCATCCCGCCGGAAGAGCCCTTGGTGCTGCCGGATGAACAGGCGAGCTTCCCGGCCCCGCCACCGCAGGAACTTGCGGAAACCTTGATGCCTCCGCCACCTGATCATGCACAACTTATTTCGACTCTTCCCCCTGCGTTTTCAGAGACTCCTGTATTTTCTCTGCCGGAACTGGAGGAAACTCCTCTGCCCATCCCAGAGGAGCCTGCAGTGACTGTGCAGGCCGCAATGCCCGCTCTCGCCCCGGGAGAACTCTCGCCAGAGATGATTGATGCCATTGCGCGACGCGTCGTAGAAAAGATGTCATCTCGCGTAGTTGAGGAGATTGCCTGGGAAGTAGTCCCCGAGATTGCGGAGACGCTCCTGCGGAAAACCATCGTTGAAAAGAAGTAACCGTTGCAATCCTGGGTCACCCGGACCCGTCGACTGGGAGAGCAATCCAGTTTCTGACGCAACTTGGTCTTGCCCTCCTTGTTCTGCTGTTGCATTCCGAATCAAATCGCCGATCTTGCAGATTCCCCTCTGGCCATTCTTCAATTCGAAAGCAAATCCACAACCTGCAATGCAGTGTTTCTTGACTTCAGCCCGCCATTGAGAGTGTAATGATTCGTGCTATAATCCCGTGTTTTCAAAGCATTCTGAGATAGCCATGTGAGGACGCCCTTGGAAATGAGACAAGAAATTCCGAAGGTGTACGACCCCAAGCGCGCGGAGGAAAAGTGGTACCCTTTGTGGGAGTCCAAAGGGTACTTTGTGGCCAATGTGCACTCGACCAAGCGTTCTTATGTCATGGTCATTCCGCCCCCGAACGTGACAGGGACACTGCACATGGGACATATGCTGGTGTGCACGTTGCATGACATCGTGGCCCGCTGGCGGCGTATGAGCGGCGACAACGTGCTGTGGCTTCCCGGAATGGATCATGCCGGCATCGCCACACAGAATGTCGTTGAGAGACAACTCATGGAGGAAGAACACCTGACCCGGCACGATCTCGGGCGGGATGAATTTGTGAAGCGCGTTTGGCAGTGGAAAGAAAAGAGCGGGGGCATCATTTTAAAACAGATGCGCCGGTTAGGAGCATCGCTGGATTGGACGCGTGAACGATTTACTCTGGATGAGGGGCTCTCTCGTGCGGTTCGGGAAGTGTTTGTTCGACTTTTTGATGAAGGCCTGATCTACCGCGCCAAACGGATGATTAATTGGTGTCCCCGGTGTACCACGGCCCTTTCCGATCTGGAGGTGAAATATGAAGAGCGGAGCGGCAAACTTTGGACGATCAAGTATCCTCTTAAACCGACGGCTGCTACGGCCGGGGCCGAGGAATTCGTCACGGTGGCCACCACCCGTCCGGAAACCATGCTGGGGGACACGGCCCTGGCGATTCACCCTGATGACGAACGGTATTATTACTTGAAAGGCCGGACGGCGATCCTGCCACTGATGAGGCGGGAGATTCCCATAGTTGAAGAAGAGAGCATCGATCCTGAGTTTGGAACCGGGATTGTCAAAGTAACGCCGGCGCACGATCCGAATGATTTCGAGATTGGGTTGAAGAACACCCTGCCGCAGATCTCGATCCTCGACGAACAGGGAAAGATCATTAATGCCGGGGAGTACAACGGCCTGGATCGCCTTGTCGCGCGCAAGGAGGTGCTTGAGGACTTAAAAGCGCAGGGACTGCTGCTCGAGGAGAAGATTCACGTTCACAACGTCGGAAAGTGCGACCGCTGCGGTACGGTCGTGGAGCCACTCATCTCGACACAATGGTTTATGAAGATGAGCGACCCCGATCCTTCAAAGAATCTTTCGGCTCCCGCTCTTAAAGCGGTGGAAGATGGCTATGTCAGGTTTGTGCCTTACAACAAGATCAATGTCTACCGGGAATGGATGACCAACATCCGCGATTGGTGCATCTCACGACAGCTCTGGTGGGGTCATCGCATCCCGGTGTGGTACTGCGATGCGTGCGGTCATACCATGGCGATGATCACAGACCCGTCCCGGTGTGAGAAGTGCCGCAGTGATCAGATTCGCCAGGATCCGGATGTGCTGGATACCTGGTTTTCCTCGCAGCTCTGGCCGTTCTCCACCCTGGGATGGCCCGAACAGTCCGAAGACCTAAAAAAATTCTATCCCACCACCACGATGATTACGGCGGCTGACATTATCTTCTTCTGGGTTGCGCGGATGATCATGAGTGGCTTGCGGTTTATGGGACACGAGCGTTGGCGCGCCGGGAATTCGAACCTGAAGAGTTATCTGGATTGGTCGCCGCTGGAGTGGGAGGCTTCCGTTCCGTTCCACACGGTGTACTTCAATGTGCTCGTGCGTGACGCGGAAGGCCAGAAGATGTCAAAGTCCAAGAAGAACGTGATTGATCCCCTCGAAGTGACCGAACAATACGGGACCGATGCGGTTCGTTTTACGCTCGCCGCCATGGCGGCTCCCGGAGCCGATATTGCCCTGTCCAAGGAACGGATGGAAGGATATCGTGCCTTCGCCAATAAGATTTGGAATGCGGCCCGATTTGTCTTGATCAACCTTCCTACGGAAAGAGTGGAGTTTCATCCCGATGCCGACCTCAACTGTGCGGAAACGGTCTTCGACCGATGGATCCGTTCTCGCCTGGCATCGGTCACCGACGAGGTGAATCATTCCTTGGAAGAGTTCCGGTTTCATGAGGCGGCCCATGTGGTCTATCAATTTTTCTGGCATGAATTGTGTGACTGGTACCTTGAGCTGGTGAAGCCGGCCCTGACGGATCAGCAGGCCCCGCAGGAATCCCGGGCAGCGCAGACCCGCTCTCTGGTGGCAGTCTTCGACTATGCATTGCGACTGCTTCACCCCTTCATGCCGTTCATCACGGAGGAATTGTGGCAACAGCTCCCGGTCGCAGGGGAATCAATATGTGTGGCACGATTCCCTGAAAACTTGAGCGAAAAATATGCGGACGCGGAGTCTGAAAAAACCGTCCAGTTGCTCCAGGGTGTGGTCACGGGCATTCGGAGCCTGCGGGCAGAAAATGAGATCGGACCTTCCCAGAGGATCCCGGCTCATGTTTTCCTGGTTGATCCGGTCCAATTAGGGGTATTGCAACAGTTTGTGCCCCAGATTCGGATGCTGGCTGGACTGGACATGCTCCAGCTTTCGACGGGGGACGTAACCACAGTCAAGGGCCTGAAGCATATTGAAGCGGAATTTGCAGTTGTTATTTCGACTTCGGTGGTTGGCAACCGTGCAAAAGAGGTCGAGCGACTGACTCGCGAAAACCAGAAGCTGGAAAAGGACATTGGGAACATCAAGAACAAACTCAGCGATCCCAAATTCATCGAGCGTGCTCCGGAGGCTGTGGTGGCGGAGTGGCGTGCACGCCTGCAAGAACTCCAAACCAAACGGCAGCGCATCGAGGAGAACCTGAGTGCGTACTCTGGAGGTTAAGGAGAGTCGGGTTGGTAACATCCTCGTCTCTGCAGGGTGCAAGTCGACGAACGTTGTGGTGGATAACTCCGCGATGCGCCGGTGTCTTTGAAGAGGACTATCGTGGCCGGGTACTGCCCACAACTTTTTTCCTCCACAGGGTGAGGGTTGCCGAAAAGGGGAGTTTCATTCAACGTTAATGGTCCATTGCAATCGCATCTCGGCGGGTCTTCAAGTTCATTTCAGTTGAATTCTTATGGATGAAATCACCGTCAGGAAAATTGACAAGCTGCTAAATCTCATGGTCGACAACGCCACAGTGGTCGTGTCCGGTGAGAAGATCGCCAGGGAATTGAATGTCACCCGCTCTCAGGTGTGGCAATGGGTTGAACGGCTTCGGAACCTGGGCTGTGAAATCCAGGGCGTCCCGGCGACCGGTTACCGGCTGAAAAAAATGCCCGATCTGCTGGCCCCAGAGCTTGTTCGGCGGGAACTGGGGACAAGTTCTTTTGGAAAGACCATCCATCACTTTTTGGAGATCGACTCCACGAACGATTATGCGACCCAGCTGGCGATATCCGGGGGTGTCGAGGGGACGGTTGTCCTTGCCGAGGGACAGAAGTCCGGCCGCGGCCGCATGGGACGCCAATGGTACTCGGAACCGCTGAAGGGGATCTATTGCTCGGTCATCCTCCGTCCCGGATTGCCCCCGGCGAAGGGGCCTTTGTTGACCCTGGCCGCTGCCCTCGCAGTCCGAGATGCGGTTTGTCGGATGACCGACCTGAAGATGGACATCCGCTGGCCCAACGACTTGATGATCGGGGGGAAGAAGTTCTGCGGCATTCTCGCGGAGATGAGTGCCGAGGTTGGACGAATCAGGTTCGTGGTGATGGGCATCGGGGTTAATGTGAACCATACGTCTTTCCCTAAGGAGATCTCTCATTTGGCCACGTCGTTGAAGCTGGAGACTGGAAAAACCTGGTCGCGAATTGAATTGACGGGACAAATGCTCAAGCGCCTCGAATCGCTATGCCGCGAAATGGAAAAGGCGGGGGGGCAAGGTATCATCAATCGATGGAGTGAGATCTCATCATTTGCAGAGCATAAGAGAGTCGAAGTGCACTCCAACGGGACTTCTTTTTTTGGCGAAACGGCAGGGTTGGACGAAAATGGATTTCTTCGGGTGAAGCGTGACGACGGATGCCTCGAGACGATCTATTCCGGATCGATTGCCGAGGCGAACGAGCCCGTGAAAGAGTCATGAGATTCCAGAATCACGGAGTAGCCCTCAGGCTCAGCGGAATGGACCTCATACGCAGGATCTTAATCTGAGGAGCCCGGCCTTAAGACCGAGGCATTATTGGGACGCGCTTCCTGATCCCCAAGGGAAACTTCCCTCGCCGTTGTCATCGGAGATCGGGCTGGGATCCTGAACCGGAGTTTCACTCCATCTGGGGTGTCCGTGGACCCAGGGACACGATTCACCGGGTGGAACGCATTGGGAGGGCATGGAATGATCCTTGTGGTAGACGTGGGCAACACGAATACGGTCCTCGGTGTTTATGATGGAGAGACCCTGTTGAACCATTGGCGGTTAGCCACGCGCCGTGGAGCCACCGTCGATGAGTACGGGATCCTGAGCCGCAACCTGTTTTCTCTCGCCAAGATTGACTCATCAAAGATTACGGGGGTCATCATTGCCTCGGTGGTTCCGCCTCTTGATCCCATCCTGAGACAGATGGCGGTGCAGTATTTTCATCTGCAGCCGATGTTCGTGGAACCGGGAGTCAAGACCGGCTTGGCGGTGAAATACGATCCGCCTCAGGACGTCGGGGCAGATCGTATTGTGAATGGCGTGGCGGCCTTGAAAAAATATAGCGGGCCGTTGATTGTGGTGGATTTCGGGACAGCGACGACCTTTGATGCGATTTCAAAGAAGGGGGAATATCTGGGGGGAGTCATTGCCCCCGGGATTGGGATCTCATCGGAGGCGCTCTTTGAGCGGGCGGCCAGACTTCCGCGCGTCGATATTCGCCCGACGCGCAAGGTCATTGGCACGAGCACCGTGGGATCCATGCAATCGGGACTCTTCTACGGTTATGTCGGACTAGTGGAAGGAATCATCGTGCGGATGAAAAAGGAGTTGGGTAGCGATACCAAGGTAGTAGCGACAGGGGGCCAGGCAGAAATGATCGCCGGGGGAACCGACCTTATTGATCACTTGGAACCAGATCTCATCCTGGAGGGCCTGCGAATCATCTATGAGCTGAATGCTTGAACCTCGGGCCAGATGGTGACCATGTCGAGCATTCATCGTTTTTGCATTCCGGGCGCAGTCCGCGGAATGACTTCCTCCTCGCAGGCGAGGCCTTCCCCGCGCGATGAGAGGGGCGCCCGCAGAACGCTGCCCACAACTCGTGCCAAACTCTCGACCCTGAATTCACCCCTGTGGAACCCCATGCTTAACTATTTTAATTATTTCACCGAGGTCGAGGAATACTTCCAGCAAAAACGCGGTGCAGGAATGCTGTTGTCTACTCTGGACTGGGCTCTGATCGACACCTGGCGTGAGGCTGAAATTCCCCTTGAAATTATTTTTCGAGGCATCGATGCGACATTTGATAAATGGAACAAGCGGCGCGTGAAGACCCGACGTATTAATGGCCTGGCGTATTGCCTCCAGGAGGTGATGACGGCGTACGAGGAACACAAGGAAGCCGCTGTTGGAAAAGGCTCATCGACCGTGCAGGCGGCCCGAGAAGAACTCTTCAGTCCGCAGGAATTGAAGTCATTCTTTGAGGGTGTTCGAGCTTCCATTAAGGCAGCAGCGGAGAGCCTTCAAGGTCAATCCCCCGGAGCTCATGGGGCTCCCTCTGACGGCACGGAGGAGTCGACTATCCCACGAGTGGAAGATCCTCAGGCGCTGGCCGGGGATCTGGACAAGCTCGTCTCTTCTTTGGAACACCTGGAACAGGAATTCCTACCGGAAGGCAGTTTCCCGGGAATTGACTTCGAGCAATTGGAGCGTCGACTGGGGGCCGTCGAAGAGAAGATGCTCTCCGCGATTAAAAATGCAATCGATGACAGGACACTCGCCGACCTGGAGGCAGAAGCCGACCACGCCCTGGCGCCTTACCGGCAGAACATGCGGGCGGAGATGATTCAAAACCTGCGGAAACAATTTATGCACAAACGGCTCCGGGAACATTGGTCTCTCCCCCGGCTGAGCCTCTTTCATTTACAGTGAACCCTCCAATTGAACTAACCATCGACAAGCTCGTCCATGGCGGCTACGGCCTGGCCTTTAAAGGGGAACGGGCGTATTTCATTCTGAATGCCTTGCCCGGGGAATCAATCCGCGCCGAAATCATCCGTGAAAAGAAGAACACGTCGTTCGGCAAGACTGTTGAAATACTCCATCCGTCTCCGCTGCGGATTGAGGCCCCCTGTCCTCATTTCATGCACTGTGGCGGTTGTCATCTCCAGCATCTTGAATACACGGAGCAACTCCGATTCAAAAGGGCAATTCTCGAAGAGACATTTCTGCGGATCGGCCAGATAAAGCTTGCGGATGTGGAAGTGATTGCAAGTCCTCCCTGGCACTACCGCACCCGCGCCCAGTTCAAGGTTATGAAACGGCCGGGGAATGTCCAGGTCGGCTTCTTTGCAGTGCAGTCGCACAGGCTCTGGGCGATCGATCAGTGTCCATTATTGGCTGACAGGTTGAATGAATTGCTCCGCGGTATTCAAGCGGAGCGAGAAGGGTTCCTCAAGCCGGATATTACAGCTGAGGAATTTCAGGTTCGGACGTCAGGGGATGAATCCCAGTGGGCGATGGATTTTGTAGGCCAGCCGCCGGAATTCGAATTTGCAGAAGAGAGCGCGACTATGGTTCCTGACGGGAATCTCAATTATCAGACGCAGCACGGGAATTTTCGAGTGGGCAGCAATTCCTTTTTTCAGGTTAATCGGTTTCTCCTGGAGCCGCTGGTTTCGAAAAGCATTGAAGGGGCTTCAGGATCCAAGGCCCTGGATTTGTTTTCCGGGGTCGGGTTGTTCACGGTGCCACTCTCTCGAGATTTTGAACAGGTAGTAGCGATCGAAGAAAACCCGTATGCGGTGAGTGACCTGCAGGAAAACCTGAGAGCGAATGGATGTGCTAATGTTCAGGTCCTCGGAAGCGATGTATCGGTGATCCATCGCTGGGGCCCAAAGGATTGGGAGGACGTGGATTTTGTAGTGTTCGATCCGCCCCGGCAGGGGGTTGAACGCGGGGTCCTGGGGCAGTTTGTGAAACATCAAGTACCTGCGTGTGTCTATGTGTCGTGCGATCCGACGTCAATGGCTCGGGACCTGAAGATTCTTTGCGCGGGCGGGTATCAGATTACAAGTACACAGCTCTTTGATTTCTTTCCACAGACGTATCATTTCGAAACTTTAATCCGCCTTCGTCGGCCTATTTCCTCATGACGGTGCGATGATCAACCGGCAAACACCCTTCCGAACCTTCCTGAAAGAAATTGCTCAATTCCATAGGCGCTTTTGCATCCGGACGATTTCCTGATAGACTTAGGCGCTGTTGATTTGCATCCCCCCCAATCTTCCATCTCCCCCTCCGTTGACCCATGAAAGCTCCATTGCTTTGGGTTGCAGCCAGCTTCTGTGCGGGAATTGCGCTCTCGCCCCGGGTGGTGGGGCATATGCTTCTGCTCGCCTTCATTATTCTGGGACTTTTCATCCTGGCCGTCATCGGGCATCGTGCGAACTCCACTCAACTCGTGTGTCTCACCGTGTCCCTGATGTTCGCAGTGTTGGGGGTCCTCTGGATGGCGGTCGATGCGGCTGATTTCTCCCCGAATCACCTGAAGGTCCGGCTGGCACTCAAACAACTTGATTTGAGCCAGCCTTCCCGGGTGGTGGGCACGATGAATCGTGATCCGGTGAAAACCCCTTTTGGGTACCTTCTCCGATTCCGACTGCACACGCTTGAAAACGTCAGGAGACTTTATTCCGTTGCTGGCGACGTGCGCCTTGCGCTCCCGATGGATCAATTGAACGCATTACCGAGGCCATGTCCATTCCAGTATGGAGACACGGTTGAGGTCCTCGTTTCACTGCGAAAACCAAGGAGTTTCCGCAATCCGGGAAGTTTTGACTATGCAGCTCAGCTGGAGCGGGAGGGGATCTTTCTGGTGGGAAACATCAAGTCGAAGCGTCTGCTCGAGAAGACGGGGGGTGGAGGAGGATCTCGCTGGGTCGATCTAATTTATCGTGTCCGTCATCGTCTGGATGCTGAAATCGACCGGGCTTATGCCCATGAGGACGGAACGCTGACTCCCGCCGGAGCAGCCCTGAAAGCAATCCTGCTTGGCAACCGCTATTTCCTGGACCGCTCTCTGGAGCAGGATTTCCAAGCGACGGGAATCTACCACGTTCTGGTCATCGCCGGCCTGCATGTGGGAATTATCGCGTGGTTCCTCTTCATGCTCCTGCGGTGGTTTCGGATACCGCGTTCCGTCGCGACCCTATTTATTATTCTGTTCCTGGTGTCTTATGCATGGATGGTTGAAGCTCGAACCCCGATTGTGAGAGCCGTGATCATGGCGTCGACCTACCTGCTTGCCTCGCTCCTGGAAAGAGACCATTCGCCGCTGAATGCCATCGGGCTGGCGGGCCTGCTCATTTGTTGTTGGCAGCCCGGTCAGCTCTATGATCCCGGATTTCAACTCTCCTTCGCCTGCGTGCTTTCCATTGCCACAATGGGGACTCCACTGGTAAGTCGATGGATACTCCCCCGAGTCCGGGCTCTCGAAGAACTGGAAGACGTGGGCCGGGATATCCACCTCTCGCCCGCACAGGCGGCCCAGCGAGTGAGCCTGCGTTTTAGAGTGGAGGAATTCAACGAGCGTCGTGTACTTCGAACCCTTTCCCCCAAGTTGATTGGATGGTGTTATGTTCAGACCCATCGTGTGGTACTCCGGGTGGCCTCGCTGTTCGTATTCTCGATGGCGATCCAGGCGTCCTTTACCTTGCTTATGGCGGTCTATTTCAACCGAGCCTCCTTGTCAGCGCCCCTTCTAAACCTCATTGCGATTCCCCTTATGGGGGTCGTCGTGCCGCTGGGGCTCATTGAGCTGGCAGTTTCTTTCCTCAGTCATGCCATGGCTGACTTTCTTGCCTGGGGTGTCTCCCTTGGATTGGCCTCGTTGATTGCGATCAGCCACCGGGCAGCATCGATAGGAGCCATGAATGTCCGCGTCATGACCCCACCACTATCGCTTCAACTCGTCTATTTGATTTTCATTCTTGTATTCGCCTGCAGCACCTGGTTCAGGTTTAAGAGGATAATGTGTGTCAGCGGATTAGTCGTCATCGGGGCCGTGCTGATGGTCTTCTTTTCTCCGTTCCCTCCGGCAAAAAACTCTCCGGGATTAACGTTGACGGTTTTGGATGTTGGACAGGGTGATTCAATGTTGATTCAGTTTCCGGAGGGTCAGTTGATGCTGGTCGATGGTGGGGGGCTTGCGGCCGCCGGCTTTCATGAAGGCCAGCAGGAACATCGGATCGACATTGGCGAGGATGTGGTCCTGCCGTACCTGTGGAACCAAAGAGTCAAACGATTGGACTATATCGTCCTGACTCATGCGCATAGTGACCATTTGTCAGGATTGATCCCAGTGATGAAGCATTGTTCTGTGGGTGAACTGTGGATCGGTGATCTCCCCTCGGTCCCGCTTGTGAGGGAACTGCTGGATATAGCAAGAAGCCGCGGTGTCAGGGTGCGCGTGGTAAGGCGGGGAGAAAGGTACCTTGAAGGTGGGGCCGAGATTTTCATCCTTTCCGCCGGTCGGGGAATTGCTCATTTGGACGAAGCAAATGACGCGGATGCAGTTGTCCTGGGCCTCCAATTCGGGCACACTGCCATGATGTTGATGGCGGACCTCGGGAGTGCAATGGAAAAGGGGATATCTATTGAGAGCATGTCAGGGCTCGAATCCACCTTGTTGAAGGTGGCGCACCACGGCAGTAAAACCGCGACCAGTGAGGACATGCTGGCGATATTGAAGCCCGGGGTCGCCATTATTTCCGTGGCATCACCCAGCCCCTTTGGGCATCCCAGCCCCGAAGTGTTGGAACGGCTCGCGCGTCATCACGTCGCGGTGTATCAGACAGGCATCGATGGCGCCCTCGAGGCGAACAGCGATGGGCAAAAATGGATGGTGAAAAAGTTGATGCCTTAAACGGGGAACGGGGATTTCACAGAAACTCGCAAGGCGCATTGCGGGGGGAGTCTTGCAGTTGCTGGCGGCGGTGTGGGGCCCGGCAGGGCTTGATTCCATCGGCCTTCCCCGCATCCCGACGGACGGTTTCAGCGGATATCCGGGTTTTCGATAGCCCCGAAAAAGATGCTATTTAGGAACAGGCGGGACGTTCCTTCCCAGAAAGACCTGAAGTTTGGGTCATCACCGTAAAGGATGACGTGTCCCCGTCCAATGTTTTCGCGGATCAAGTAGGCTGTGTTCGGGAACTTTTTCAGGTTGTCATCCGTGATGAAGCCGCTCACCCGGAAATTTTCTTTTGGGTAGTAGCCCACATTGTCACCCTTGGAGGTGAGCGACAGAATCGGGCTTGTCATGTTGGCAATGACTACCTCCTTGCCATACCCAAAAGCCAAAGGGTGAGTATTATCGAGCTGAATCCTCATCAGGGCCCCGGGGATTCGGTCGGTCTGGGTCTTCTCCTCCTTCTGTTCCCAGGTCTTCAATTTGTCCGCCAGTTCCCGGGCTTCGTTCTCTTTTCGGCCTTTTTCGTCCTCGGGCGGGCGGCCAGGGGCTGATTCTGCGGGGCGGCCGGCAGGTACAGTGGGGCCCGTTTGAGCCGCCGCTTTCTCCTCCTCAATCCGAGCCTCTTCATCCCGTTTCAGCACGTAGCGATATGTCACGGAGGAGAGCCCCGACCTTTTTTCGGTTGCAAACACGGCGCCTCCCTTCAAGCCGATCAACGTTCCGCCGTCACGCACCCAGGCTTTGAGCCGGTCCGCCGTGCCGCGGTCGAACGAGCGGGAATAGCCGCGTCCGGTTCCCTGGTCGTCAGGAAGAATGAGCACATTGTAATCCTTCAATTCGCCACCTCGGAGTTGATCAACCTTCACGGGCGTGAACTCGATGCCATACTGATTGTCGAACATATTCCAAATGGCGCCGTACTCCGAGGGAGCGACCGGGGGCCCCGTCACAACAGCGATCCTGGGCTTACGGACCTCGCGGACGAAATTGGATCCGAGATCGACTCCGGATTGGGAGAGCATGGTGTTCTCAGCATAGACGGCGACATGAAACTCCTTGGCAGCCGAAGCGATCCTCTCGTGAAGGTTTTCGTTGTTGCGCGCGACGGGGATAACGATCGATCCGGCCGTAAATTGTCGTCCCTGGATCATGAATGGCTTGAGCGCTACCGAAGCCTTGATGTCTTCTCGGAGCAGGGTGATAAGTAACCGCGCTGCGGAATTAGTCTTCCACTCAAATACGTAGGCGGCCCTGGCCCTCCCGTCCACCCCGCCGGCCTCGAAGGTGGCCCGTTCGACAATCTGAGAGGCCGCCGAGACGGCGCCCTCGGAGTAGAACGCTTCGATTCCAAATGCCAAAGGCATGGACCATGCGGTAATGTCGTAAAAGAACTTTTCCTTTAATGTGGCCTCTGGTTCCAACAGGGCGCGTACCAGCCGGCCCAGCGGTTGGGCTACCCGGACCAGGTAGGTCCCCTCGGTAAATTGCTTTTCCGGGAAATTCGCCCCGAAATAGTCATGGATGCCGGTGACGGTAAAATTCTGAGTGGCCTTCATGACCTCGATACCCTGTGACAGAAGCAAGTTGATCAGCGATGCCGTTCGTTCAGGGTCACTGCCGACGGGAATCAAATAGGTCTTCACCGGACCGCGTTGCCCCTGGTCGAGGGTGTCCTGTTTGTCCTTATAGTAGTCCCGCAGCAGGGCCCCCCGGTTGTGTGCGGTCGTCTGAAGGGTGCTCATCGAACTGGCGATGTGATGGTCGATGCGGTCCCGGAGGGTAAGGAACGTTTCATCGCGGCGTTTGAACCGGAGCCCGCCCATTCCGCCTCCAGCCTGCTCATAGGTCATCCCAACCGCCCCGTTGAAGGCCGGCCAGGAATCTCCGTAGGCGGGATAAAACAGATCGAAGTCTTCATGGGTAAAATACTGCCATCCGTGTGCATCAAAGGCTTTTGCGTTCTCTTCGCCAAAAATCTTCAGCCACTTGATGACCTGGGAGGAGATATTCGTATTGATGGGGAGGGCATTGGGAGGGAAGTAATAAGTGGATTCTACCCCCATTTCATGGTAGTCCACATGAACCTGGGGATTCCATTGCCGGTACATCCGGATCCGGTCCTGCGTTTCGCGTTGCGTCTGCCAGGCCCAGTCTCGATTCAAGTCGAAAAGGTAATGGTTAAACCGCCCCCCCGGCCAGTTTTCGCTGTGTTCAGCGGCATTGGGATCCGCAATGGGCCGGCGGCCAAGCTGTTGCTCGTAGAAATTGACATAGCGCTCATGCCCGTCCGGGTTGACGAGTGGATCGATGATGGTCACGGTGTTTTCCAAAATGAACCGGGTGTCCGGATCAATACCCGCCGCCAGACGATAGATCACCGCTAAGGCAGCCTCGGCGCTGGAAGACTCGCTTCCGTGGACGTTGTAGCTCAGCCAGCACACCGGGGGAGTGCTGGAGACAATTGTTTCTGCCGCCTCAGGATCCGTCCTTCGAGGATCGCTCAGCGCTTGCAGGTTTTTCTGGATGATATCAAGGCGCTTCTGATTTTCGGGGGCCGTGATGATCAGGAGATAGAGGGAGCGCCCTTCATAGGTTTCTCCATATTTGACAAGCTTGACCCGGTCGCTCAACCCTGCCACTGCCCGGTAATACAATTCCGCCTGGAAAAAGTGTGTGAACTGTTCTCCGATACCATGACCGATCACGGATTGGGGCGTCGGTACCTTCGGATCGAACTCCGCTTGTGCCTCGAGAGGGCGGGTTGGGGAAAGCATGACCAGAAGAACCAATAGAAGCAAGGCAGGAAACGAAGGGTTTCGAGACATGAATCTCCTTCTTCAAGATCAGTCAGCAGGCACTCCGATCCACTGCGGAGTGGAGCGCTCTAAAACGATCGAACAGCATATCAATGGAATTTTACTGAGGGATTACTTTGCCGTCCGCTCTGCTATGGCTCGCCGTGCACTTTCAGCCAGTGATTTCGCCTCGGGCATCACGGCAATGGCCTTCTGGACCTGTTCGTCCGAGTCCAGTGTCGTGCGGTAAGCCTCGACTTGTCCGAATTGGGATAAGAAGAGCTGGTACTTGATGGTCCGTTTAATGAATTCGAGGTTGTCCTGAATGTCGGCCTCCTGGAACCGGATTTTCTCGGAGTCCAGAAACTTTCGAAAATCGTTCAGCACCAGCTCGTTGACCTCAAAGTCTTTGCCGATCTTGTCGTGTTCCGCGAGGAAATGGCTCGCAAAATTGAAGAACCCATATTTTTGGAGGAGCAGGGTTTGGAAACCGTTCACTTCAGGCGAGCGGACCTTGATATCCGGGGTAATGCCCCCTCCGCCAAACATCTCCCGGCCGCTGTCCGTCAGTTTGATCATGGTGGGTTGATTCTGGTCGTCCTTCTTCCCGTAGAAATAATCAAAGAAGGACTGGTTGTGGTAATCGCGTTGGATGAGGCGCCCACTCGGGGTATACCACTTCGCGACGGTCAGGGCCAATCCCGTATGGTCCCCCAGAGGATACACGGTCTGAACCAATCCTTTTCCAAAGCTGGTTTCGCCCACAATCATGCCGCGATCATGATCTTGGATTGCGCCCGCGACGATCTCCGCGGCGCTGGCGCTGCCCGGATTGATCAGAACGACCAGGGGATAATGATGGTTGCCATTTCCATGCGGGGCAGTAAAACGTTGTTCCGGGTGGTTGCGGCCCTTGGTGTATACTATAAGCTGCCCTTTGTTAAGAAACGCATCCGCCACGCGGACGCCCTCGTTCAAGAGACCTCCGGGATTGTCGCGAAGGTCAAGGATCAATCCTTTCAGGGAGTCTTCCCCAATGGCTTGCAGCTTCTCGCTTAATTCCTTGTCGGTTGTTTCATTGAAATTGTTAATCCGGATGTAACCGATTCCGCCATCCAGTCGATAGGCGAAATCAATGCTCCGCCGGGGAATCTCATCCCGAGTGATCGTGAATTCAAAGGGTTCTTTGGCCCCTTCGCGCACTACAGTCACCTTGACCATCGTGCCCTTGGGCCCCTTGAGCAGACTGGCAACCTCGCTCGTGGAAAGGTTATCCGTGGATTTATCATTGACCCGTGCGATAACATCGCCGGGTCGGATCCCCGCCCGGTAGGCGGGCGATCCCACGAAGGGCGCTACCACCACCACTTTCCCGTTGCGCGAAGCGACGGTCATCCCGACACCAAAGTATTTTCCCGTCTGTTCTTCCCGGAGCGCGCTGAAGGCCTTGGCGTCAAAGAAAGTGGAATGCGGATCGAGGGTGCGCAACATTCCGTTAATCGCGCTGTAAACCGACCTTTGAGAATCGACCTTTTCGGCGTAATTGGCCTCGACGAGGTCTAGCACCTGTGAAAACGTCTTCGTGACCCCTTCCAGATCGTCAGGGGAGGTGGCTGAAGTGGCCAGCGCGTATTTGCCCAGTGTTCCTCCCAGGAGGGAGCACGCTGCAATCACCAAAATCAAAATCCATCCTCGGCGTCCAAATTTCATGCAGTCAATCTCCTTGAAAAGCAAAAACAAAGTATACCATAGAGGTATGAATGTGCTGGGAAAATAGATGCACGCGACCCAGCGGTCAGCTTTCAATCGTCAGCCCTCGGCCCTCAGCAGTAGCAAAGAGAAGACTTTGCGCTGATTCATCGCCGGCAGGGACACGCCCTGGATCGGAGGGTCGTCTCACCGGACAATTCGAAGTAAGGCTACCGTCACCAATTCAAAGGCTGACCGCTGGGAGCTGAGTGCTGAAAGCTAACCCTGAGCTTCTCTTGACTTCACTGCATGCTTGAAATATCATCAGTGGGATTAGAGCGGAATAGGGTTGAGTTGAGTAGTGCAGGGTGTTGAGGAGACCATGAATCTAGGGATGCCCGAACTGATTTTTATTTTTATCCTGGCACTGCTCATCTTTGGTCCCAAGAAGTTGCCGGAGTTGGGTAAGACGATCGGGAAAGGGCTCGCTGAATTCAAGAAAGCATCCAACGATTTGAAGAGTTCGCTCGAAGAGGAGATTAGTTCTGTCCGGACTACCGCCACGGACGCCTTAGGTGAACCCGCCAAACTCCTCGAGGGTGTTCTCGAAAGCAAGCCTGAAGAGAAGCCCGAGGTCAAGCCCGAATCCGTTCCTGCAAAAGAAATCCCTACTCCCACTGAAGGAAGCACCCCTAACATCGGATGACCGCCGAATCAGAGCCGAACGAGACAGTTGAAGGCAGGATGTCTTTCTTTGACCACCTCGAAGAGCTGCGTCGGCGGATCCTGTATTCCATCGTCGGCTTTGCCGTTGCCTTTTTCGTCTGCTGGGGCTACTGGGAGCAGATTTATAACTTTCTTGCCCGGCCCATCAATGATGTGCTGGGGGGCGAGAAGCTCATCTACCTCAACCCCACCGAGCCCTTTACACTGTCCATGAAGCTTGGTTTCATCGGGGGCATTTTCCTGGCATCCCCCTGGCTCCTGTGGCAATTATGGCTGTTTATCTCCCCCGGGCTCTATAAGCACGAGAAACGATTTGCCCTGCCTTTCGTTCTGTTCTCCTCGGTGCTGTTCGTGGCGGGCGGAAGTTTTGGATATTTTCTGGCCTTTCCCTACACGCTCAAGTTTCTGATCGGTTATGCTCCCAGTTTCAAGCCCCAGGTAACCATTAGCGAATACTTCGATCTGGCGAGCATGGTCCTGATCGGACTTGGAATTATCTTCCAGCTTCCCGTCCTGATCATGGTGTTATCAGCCTTCGGACTGATCACTCCGCGATTTCTATGGAAAAATCTTCAATATGCAGTGCTCATGATTGCAGTCCTTGCTGCGATCATTACGCCCACCACAGACATCCCCACAATGCTGCTCTTCATGGCTCCCATGCTAGGCCTCTACCTGATGGGAATTCCGATTTCCTGGATGTTTGCTCGCAAGCGCGCCAAGAAGAAATCATGAAATGTATTTTGCGAATTGTCCTCGCAATGTCGTTCATCGCGTCGCTTGTCGCGTGTGATAAGCCATCCGGCAACCTTTCAGCGACGGCCGTTTCGGTGAGCGGCGCGGGCAAGAAGGCAAGTCCGAGTATTGTGTTTGATGGGAACCGGGCCTTTGAATATTTGAAGGCGATGGTCGAGTTCGGTCCGAGGCCCTCCGGTTCGAAAGCCAATGGCGCCACTCAAAAATTCATCCTCCAAACCCTCACGCGCCAGGGAATTGCAGTTGAAGAGGAGCCCTTTCTCGCCACAACACCCCGTGGGAAGATCCCGATGAACAATCTGATTGCGAAGATTCCGGGCGCCTCTTCCGAGGTCATTGTTCTGGGGGGCCATTACGACACGAAACTCTTCGAGACGATCCGTTTTGTCGGGGCGAACGACGGCGGGTCCAGTGCCGCTTTCCTTCTGGAAATAGCGGGGATTTTGAAGCGTCGGAAGAATTCCCTCACCATCTGGTGTGTGTTCTTTGACGGAGAAGAAGCCGTGCGCGAATGGACCGACACCGACAGTGTTTATGGAAGCCGTCACTTCGTGCAACACATGAAATCGTCAAACCGGCTCTCGAAGATCAAGGCCATGCTCCTGGTGGATATGATCGGGGACCGCGACCTGAACCTGCTGAAGGAGAGCAATTCCACCTCTTGGTTGGTGGACATTCTCTGGGATTCAGGGGCCGGAATGGGCTTTCGCAAGAATTTTCTGCCCGAGTCCTTTTCGATTGGGGGAGATGATCACTTTCCATTCCTGCAGGAGGGCATCCCCGCAGTGGATCTTATCGATTTCGATTTTGGGTTTGCCAATGCCTACTGGCACAGCGAGCAGGACACCGTCGACAAATGCAGCCCCCGGAGTCTACAGATCGTCGGGGATACAGTTTTAAAGGCCCTGCCCTTCATTGAGTCCCGATTCCTACAGAAATGATTTTTATCAGGACTTCAGCCCCATCGCTTTCAGCGTCTTGACGTCCAGTTTTCCCGTGGCATTCAGCCCATGCATTTGCTGGAATCTCCGGATCGCCTCCCCCATCTGCCCGGAATCCCAAACTCCATTCGGCGGTCCCGCCATTGCTCCCGAATTAATGAGCTTTTCCTGAATCTCCCGGGTGCGCTCGGCGTCAGGTTTGAGTTGTCCTTTTGGCTTCGCAGGCCGCTTTTTCCGAGAGGCTTTTTTCTTTGAGTTGGAAGATTTGCCCTTCGGTTGCTGAGGGGAAGACGACGAATTTTTCTTCTGCGATGGAACCTTTGGGGGAGGCGTTCTTGACTTCGGGGCAGAGTTTGAACTCTCCTTCTTGGATTGAGCTTCTGCAGGATGGGAAATGAAAACCAACAGCAGCATTAAAGCGCAAAGGAGCGCTACCCGCCGCAAGGTCTCTCCCGATTTTTGAAGCCTGAGAATTGGACACATTAAGATGGGCTGACAAACAATCTCATGATTTAACCGAATGGAGAGGACGGGCCTGAAAAAGGAAGGAACCTCAACCCGGTTCGCCCTTGCTGGAAGAGCGCTCCACCAGGTTCTGACAAAAGGGGAGCGCTCTCTTTCTCCTGCCCAGAGGGAAGCCCGCTGGATTATCTATTACTATTGCCCGGAACCTGCAGGGTGAGCGGGCGATCGAGACGGATCACCAGGGAAGTTCCCGCGGGCAGTTCGAGGTCCTTGCCGCGTCGCCGCATGGAATCGGCAAGTCCAACGAGAGCGCCCACGCCTCCGCCAATGGCAGTCCCCTTGGCGCCACCTGCGATGGCTCCGATTCCGGCGCCAACACCCCCAGCACCGGCGACCTCGGCTGCATCTCGTTTCCTTGATGAAGGCCCGGAGATGCTCCCTTCTTTGCTAACCTTGGTCTTATCGTTTGTTTCTGTCCCGGCCATTGAGGCCACAATTGTCTCCGTGTAGCCATTTGGCAGTTGGATCTTTTCGAAGGCGATGTCCAGTTTTCCAACGCCGTGGGTTTTTCCCGGCGGCTGAACTTCCGCGACGCGGCCATCGATTCGGGTACCATAAGGAATCGCCTCTTTGCCGTTCACGTAAATGGGTTCACGGAGCGTGGCGCTGAACCTGTCCCCCACGCGGGCGGACTTGGTTGAGAGGGTGGTGTCGAGAGCGACCCGAAGGTTCGTCCCCTCTTGAACCGTGACAGCCGCCAAATTATCATCGCCGCGGGGTTGAGCAAGAGTAACCAACCCGAAAGTCCCCACCGTAAAGACAAGGGTGAAAAATGTAAACGCTAATCTCTTCTTCATGAGAACCCTCACGAGAATCCTCCCTTCTTTACCTGCCTTAGTTCCTTTTGGGGTTGGATGCCATCCCTCTCGGGCGCGTTGTCCCGGAATTATATAGACCCTTGATAATTCAGTCTCAATGCACGAAAAACCGGCACAACCACTTTCAATCAAGTGGTGCCATTCTCTAGTCCGGGCAGAACCTCCCGGAGGAGAACAACCTAAAAATGTTCCAGGTATTGATCGCTCCTTAAGCGTTGTTTAACGGGCCAGAGCATTTACGGCAGAGTAGTGCCCACATAGGTCGTGGTCCCTTGCCCGGTCCCCACCACCCGCCAAAAAAGGAACATGACGTCGTCGCCCGACTTCAACTTGGCCTCAATCCGGTGAAAATCGGCAATGTTATGGACCGGTTCGCGATTGATTTCAAGGATGACGTCGTAGCGTTGCATTCCGACATCATCGGCCACACTGCCGGGCTCAACTCGGGTGATCAAGGCGCCATCCACTTCCTTCAAGTTGAGTTGACGGGCGATCTGGGGGGAGACGTTTTGAATCGTCATCCCAAATTTGACCTGGCCGGATTCTTTCTCCTCCCCTGCGGGGGCGGCCGGCTCGCCGCAACGTTCCGGGAATACCTTGCACCGATCAAGAATGGTGACTTGGGCGGCCTGATCCCTTCCGTCACGCAAAAACTTCACCGTCACAGTTTTCTCGAGGGGGGTGTCCGCGACAACTTGCACGAGGTCATCCCAACCGCTGATGGATTTTCCGTCGATGGTGCGAATCACGTCGCCCCGCTTCAGACCGGCTTTCTCGGCAGGGCCATCCTTCTCAACATTTTCGACGACGACCCCTTTCCCATCCTTGGCACCAAAAGACTTGAGGACCACTTCGCTCTGCGGCCGACCCGTATGCGAGATGCCGATGGAGCCGCGTTCCACGCGTCCACGCTCGATGAGTTGATTGTACACCTTGATGGCCGTGTTGGACGGGAGGGCAAATCCATAGCCCTGCCATACTCCGGTATTCGTGGCGATGGAAGTGTTGATTCCGATGACTTCGGCATCCATGTTGATAAGTGGGCCGCCGCTGTTGCCGGGATTAATCACAGCGTCGGTCTGGAGGAATTTCTTAAATTGTGCTCCGGGATCGATCTGGTCGCGGTTCTTGGCGCTGATGATGCCGGCCGTCAAGGTCTGCTCCAGTCCGAATGGGCTGCCCACGGCCAAAGCCCAATCACCCACGTTGACACTGTCTGAATTGCCGAACTTTGCGACAGATAACTCGCTGCGCGGCTCAATCTTGATGACCGCCAGATCGGTTTCCGGATCGGTCCCGATCACCTTGACGTTCTTGTACACCTCGCCATTGGCCAGTTTAACGGCAATCCTTTCGGCATCTTTGACCACATGGTTGTTGGTCATAATGTAGCCCTTCTTATCGACAACAAAGCCGGACCCGGAAACCGGGGCAACAAAGCCTTCGGGCGCCTGGGGCCCATCGAAAAAGTGGAAAAAATCAAAGGGCTCGTCAAATTGGTTCGGCCCGGGGGTCCTACGCAACCGGTTGCGGTCGGGCTTGACCTTCAAGTCTGCCGTAATATTGACCACCGCAGGTTCGACCGTCTTGGCAACCTGGGAGAATTGTGATGAAAATTGTCGAGGAGAAGGAATTGTGAGCGGTGTGGCGTCTGCCGCAGCCTTCTTGTCGGCCCGCACCCCATGGGTCACAAGTGTCCCGATCAATATTCCCACGGCCAACGTCGAAAAAATGACCAAGCCTGAAAGCAATGCCTTCCGCTTCGAAATTTCCCTCCACCTCTCAATCATTCTATTCATGCAGTGCTCCTCTGCAACCCGATTATCTTGTCATTGCAGGTTGGGAAACCAGGTAGTACTACCGACCCTCACATGCAGACAATGAGCGGGTATTTTATCACGCGGCCCGTTCTTTAGGCGAGTCTCAAAATTCGTCCTGTGTCCCGTGCCTTGAAATCAATCGCCTCTTGCATGTCGCTGCGGGGACGAGTTGGTTTCCGGGTCCGGAAACCCAAGTTGATGCCTTCCAGTAGGCACCTCCTTCGACCGGTGGCTTGAGCAGTTCCTGTGGATGGTCGGATTGGGAAAAGACTTCGAGAGCTGCTATTTCTTTCTGGAAACTTGATAGCCGGGGGGAGCCCTAAGCCCTTTTCCTGGCAAACCAAGGTCCCTCTTCCGGCGGCTCTTGATCCTCAGCCCATTCAGGCCGGCATTCCTGTTTGAGGACTTGCTAACCCATAGGCTCGAGGGAAATCTTCTTTTTGCTGCGAATCTCAGATGCGATGATTCCGATGAAGATCAGACCGCACCCAACTACCATTTGTGAATTCCACCGCTCATGGATTGTGTAATAGGTGACCAGCGCTGCAAAGACCGGCTCCATGCTGAAAATCAGGGCGGTCCTTGAAGGGAGGGTGTGTTTCTGAGCCCAGTTTTGTGTATAGAAGGCGAGGGCGGTTGCAAGGACAGCGGTCACCAGGATGGCCGCCACGGTCCTTCCAGAGAGGTGAAGGGAAGGAATTCCATTTCTGACCGAAAGGACACAGGAGGCCACCGCGGTCACGCCGATTTGACCAACGACGAGGACATTCAGATTTCGGTCCCGCGCGTAGTGCCCAACCACGATGACATGAACTGCAAAGCCTACCGCACAGAGGAAGGTCAGAAAAATTCCCCAGTCGATCGGCCGCAGCGAACGTGTGCCGGTGAGCAGATACAAGCCAGCCAGTGCGGATGCTGCACAAAGGAGGTTCACGGGGGAAGGAAACCTCCGGTTTAGAACCGCCTCGAAAAGGGGGACAAGGATGACCGAAAAGCCGGTGACAAATGCCGATTTTGAGGGGGTTGTCAATTCCAACCCTTTGACTTGAAGAGTAAAGCCCACCCAGAGAAGCAACCCAATCCAAACGGCGGCAATCAGGTCACTTCGCTGACTCCTCGCCAAATCCCTCCGGAACAAAGCGACCAATACGACGGTCGCCACGAGAAAACGCAGGGCCAGGAATTCGAGGGCATCGACCCGTCCAATGGCGTCTTTGACTATGGTGAAGCTGGTGCCCCAGATAAAAGTGATACCGAGCAGGGCAAGACCAGCCTTGGTCTGGATGGACATGGGGGAGCATTCAGCAATCAGCCGTCAGCTGTCAGCCGTCAGCTATCAGCTGTCAGCGATCAGCCGTCAGCTTTCAGCCTTTCGACCAGTGAGGTGATGATTCCAAGTTCTGAACTCTATGGCTAGCTCGAAGTGGCTTCGCCGTCACTTAGGACATGATGCGCGTTGTTCCGTGCCCGGAGCAACTTGCCGGGGACCGGTTGCTGAAAGCTGACGGCTGATCGCTGATAGCTAAATCTTCAACTCACCTTCGGGCTATTCAGGGTTTCCTTCCAGGTATACAGGCAACGGTGAAACACGGTGACGTTGGAGAGCACTGCGATCACCCACAAGACGGCGGCCATTCGATTGAAGAGGGCCCCGATGATAATCAGCACGATCCGTTCAGGCCGCTCCAGAAATCCCACTTTGCATTGGGGGATGAGCGATTCCGCCCGGGCCCGGGTGTAACTCACCATCACCGAGCCGGCCATTACAATGGCCACGAGGACGACGTAGAAAAATCTCCTGACCCGCGCGTAGTAGATCAGCAGACCGATGAACAGGACCACATCGGAGTACCGGTCAATCACGGAATCCAGGAACGCGCCAAAGGCAGATACCCGGTTGGTTAGGCGGGCGACCTGGCCGTCCAACATGTCAAACAACCCTGCAAAAATCACCACCCCGCCCGCGGCCACAAAGCGATCCTCGGCAAAGAGGTAAGCAGCATAGAAGTTGATGAGCAGTCCAACAATCGTCAGCATGTTCGGACTGATCCGGAGCAGGGACAGAACATAAACGATCCGGTCGATAATCCATTGACAAACCACGCCGATGGTATGAGTGATCATAATGAGTTTTGGCGGTTATGTTGACAGGGTTCAGGGCCTGGAATCGTGAATGGTCATCATCTTCAGGACCTCAAATTCTCGAACCCCTGCTGGAGTGCGGACCTCGATTGCATCCCCGATTTTCTTGCCTAACAGGCTGCGGCCAATGGGCGAACTGATTGAGATTTTACCTTGGCTGACATCCGATTCCTCGGCGGAGACCAGGGTATACACCAACTCGGTGTCGCGCTGAAGGTCTTTCAGGGTCACCGTCGAGCCAAACGCGATTTCGTTTCGTGGGATCCGGTCGAAATTCACCATGGAGGCGTCCGCCAGACGCTTCTTCATTTGGGCCATCCGAAGCATCAGATAATCCTTCCGCTCCTTGGCTGCCTGGTATTCGGCGTTCTCCCTTAAATCACCCAGCGCGCGGGCCCGTTCCAGTTCTTTCGGAAGCACATGATGCAGCTCATGCTCCAGCTCTCTGATTTCGGCTTCCAACTGTTTGACCACAGTATTAGACATGGCAGTTACACATGATTCCGCGGAATCACTGAAGCCCGGACCCTTTCTGCCTCAGGCGCACCAGAAATCGTCACCGCGTATTCATTGAAGGGTTTATAACACATTCAAGAAAAGTGAATCAACTCTGAATCGAGCGGGGTCAGGATTTTGGCCCTCAACCTTGAGGGGCTCCACCGCCCCTGTTAATTTGCCGGAGTGCATTTCAAATCAGTGTAGAATAGGCGCGCCCTGATGACACTGGGGGATGAACCGGTGGGAGGATGACCTCCCGGGAGCCCCATGAAACCCTCAGGCAGGATCTCCTCGATTGAGATTCTTTTCAGGATTTCTAGATCCTATTTCAACATTTCATCGGTACGATCCCCGGATGGCCCCCGTGACATCCGGCGAAGGCGCGAAACGCGCTCATTGGTAGGTTCTGAGGTGAGAACGATTTTCTTTGTTGGCCTGGGACTGAAGCGATCATGAAGAGGATACTGAAGGCAAGCACGATGACAGGGGGCGCTGCCGCCCTCAATCTTCTCGCCAACGCAGTGCGTGTCAAGATCGTGGCCGTGCTGGTGGGGACTGCCGGATTGGGAGTGATCTCCTACCTCTACAACCTGGTTCAACTGGCTTCCTCGGTGAGCAGCTTGGGGATTGGGAGTGGCGTTGTCAAGATGACCAGCCAGAACCTTTCCACGGGGGAGGGGAAGGAGATTGACCGGCTTAAGGTTACTTCGTTTTCGCCGACCTTCTGGCTGTCCGTCGTCGTCTCGCTGGCCCTGATCGCAGCGTCGAAAAATGTTTCGACCTGGCTCATGGGTGACGCGCGCTATGCGATGTACGTGTGGCTGGTCGCATTAAGCATTCCGTGTCTGACCCTGAGCCAGTCTTTGACTTCCGTCTTGAATGGTTTCAAAGCCATCCGTGAGATTGCGCTCATTACCGCGTGGAGCGCCGGGATCACGATATTGCTGGTGGCGCCGCTGGTATGGAAATACCGCGTGACCGGAATGGTGTTGCATCTTGTTCTCCAGTCGGTGGCGGTCCTGACGGTGACCCTGCTGTATTACCACCGGAGAATCCCGGGCTGGGGACTGCTTCGATCCCTCTCTTTCCGGGGGTTTGATGTTCGCATTGCCCGGACGCTCGCGGCCTTTGGGGTCGCAACCTTCCTTCTCAACGTGTTTCAAAGCCTGACTTTTCTATTGCTGCGGAAGATGATCCAACAGAAATTTGGAGAGCATGGAGTCGGACTGTATCAGGTCCCTTATGGGCTCACGCTCCAGTATCTGAATATCGTCTTAATTTCACTGATGACCTACAGCCTGCCGACGATGAGCGCGATTCGCGAAGAATCTTCCTTGAACGTCGAACTGAACCACACCCTGCGCGCTTCGGTTTTGGCCATTGTCCCGATCATCTCCGCATTGCTCGTTCTGAAAAAGGTTCTGGTATTGCTGCTTTATTCTCCGCAGTTTCTCCCGAGCGTGGCGCTGCTGGAAATTCAGTTGATCGGCGACTTCTTCAAGGTTGTGGCTTATGTCTTCGGTGTCGCGCTGTTGTCCCGCCCCCGCCTCACTGCCTGGCTGATACTGGATCTTTTCTGGGATGCCCTCTTCATCGGTTCAAGTTATTACCTTCTCGGGCGGATGGGTTTGGTGGGAGTGGCGATTGCATTTCTTGGGGCCTATTTTGCGATGTCTATCGGGTTCGCGCTTTACGCGAGACGGAGCATGAGAATTGGCCTCAGCGCCTCGAACCTGAGATTGATCGGGCTCTCGACCCTTGCCCTCGGCTCGATCGCCTGGGCGGCCCATGCCACGTTACCCGTTGCTGCCGCCCTCGCCGTTGCTGTCCTTGCCCTTTGGTTAGTGGTGTGTTTTAAGAAGAGCGAGATTCAAAAGGGTCTGACTATGCTGCGAAATCTCTCCTGGGGCGAAGACAGAACCACGCTGTGACCTTGAATTCGAAGCTTGTTTCACGAGTCCGCGATTTAACGAGGTAGGCCCTGTATCTAAATGTCGAGACTGACCAAAACGCGGCCAGGGACCCAGGAATGAAATCGCTCTACCGGATGGAAATAGGCGAGAGGGTAAAGCAAAGGACAAAAATGAGCAGCGAAACAAAGGCCACCCATTGACGGCCAGGACCGAGCCGTATCTCCTCATCAAGGAGACGAGGATGGCGCGTTCCCAACACCAGCATAATACCCGCCCAAAACAGCCAACCGGTCCAATATTTCAAGCCCAGAGGTATCAGGGTGATCATAAAGAGGCGCGAAAGGAGCAAATGCCTTTTTCCAAAGACGGAATACAGGATGTGCCCACCGTCGAGTTGACCAATCGGAAGCAAATTAAGTGCCGTGGCAAAAATCCCAACCCAGGCGGCAAAACCGACAGGATGCAGGTAAACGTCATAACCGTCCGGGATTTTCATTCGAATGAGCTTCTCTACCACCCTAAAAATCAGTGGATCTCCAAACACGATCGAACTCCCGGTCCCGGCGGAAATGGGGACCACCTTGGAAAACATCAGGGACATCACAAGGGCCGGCACTGCAAATACGAACCCGGCGATGGGTCCAGCTACCCCGATGTCGAAGAGGGCTCTGCGATGGGTGATCGGACCTTTAATCCGGATGAATGCGCCCAGAGTTCCAATTAAAGTAGGGGCCGGAATGAAATAAGGAAGGGTGGCGTCGATTCGATAGATTTTACAGGCGACGTAATGCCCCATCTCATGGGCCAGGAGAATTCCCAGGAGAGTAAAGGAGAAGGGAACCCCTGCCAGTAGGATCGAGGGGTGAAAGAACATCGTCAGAAAAAAATCGAGGGACGGATCGACGCTGTTCTGGGAATGAAAAGCCAGGGCCAGCGCCGAGCCGACGACAAGGGTCGTGAACACTGTTCCCACAAACAACAAACCATGGAGCCAGTACTTCGGACGTCGTATGACCGGAAGCGGGTAATCCTCCAGGGACAGGGCCACAAAAGGTTCTGAAGACTGGGATTCCACAGGTTGAGACATTGCAGACGCTCGCCCTTCCCCCTTTTTGAACTATTCGGTTTTGCAAAAACAAAAAAGCGAGACCGTCCCGCTCTGTCTCGCCTTCAACGAGTTCCTTCGAACCCTGCAAAGCCTCTTGCAAGGTCCTCTGAGATTGATCCGTCCTAGCTAGTCAAGATGCAGTTCTTTGCCGGGTTTGAATCGAACCGCTTTACCGGGCTTGATGGCGACTTCAGCCCCTGTGCGGGGATTGCGACCGATTCCGGTCTTCCGAGGCTTTACATTAAAGACCCCAAAGCCGCGCAATTCAATGCGCTCCCCCCTTTTCAAGGCATCTTTCATAGCCTCGAAGACGCCTTCCACAGCCATTTCCGCTTTGGTCTTTGAGATTCCCGTCTTATTTACCACCTCATTCACGATGTCGAGCTTGATCAAGGCGTCCTCCTTAGTATCCGTCACTCCGCGGCGCACGCAACGTCGGCATGGAACTCATCCACCGCAAAAGAAGAGAACTTATGCTAATGAACCGCGCGCATTTGTGTCAAGGGTTATCTCATCGGTGCTCATAAACGGCGGGTGGGTCTCCATTGAATTGATGCGGCATCGCGCACGCGGAGTGGACGGTGCTTTTTTGTGGGCGGCGGGTTCCGATTCGGTGGAAAACGCTGCATCACGTCGTGCGAGGAGCTTGAGATCAATAGGGGTTTTGTCGAAGCGGGCAAAGTGGCGAGGCCCGAAAAGGACTTCGCTTGCCTGGAAATCCGGCCGGATCCCTCAGGGCAACCCCGTCGACCCGTACCAGAGTAGGTACACCCCAATGCCGGTGAAGATGACTGCCCACCAGAGCACGAGTTCCACACGCATCCATAACTTCCACCGCTGAAATCGAAGGCGTTGCGGGAGAAGATTCGTTCCGGCCACCACGGCGATATAAAGTCCAAGCAATTCGGCTGCACCTCCCAGCATGGCGTGGATTACAGCGACCGCGTAGTATCTCTCCCCCAGGTGTTCAGGCAGCGGCGGCAGGACCTGTTGCTGAAATGAAGGCCACATCAACCACCCTATCATTACCACATTTAGAAGCAGTACGGTCGCCTGGCAGATTCCATGGGCGGTGAAAAGCTTACGTCGTGCCAGCAGCGCGCCGGCCACCAGTGTCACCCCCATGAGGACTTGTGCAACGAGATTCATGTCCGCTCTAAACGAGGCGCCCGTCCCGAGAAAACCTTGTGCCGGCATTCGTGGTGTCCTTTCTTTCATGGGGAAGGCTGCGATGTGACACCGCCTTCACCCGGGTCGAGTTGAGTCCACTCAGTATGACCCGGGAAAGGATTGGTTTATTCCCCTTGGCCGCAGGAGCGAAGACCTTCTGGGAGGCGATGAGGCCGTCCCTGTCCCTGCCTTGAATCCTCGATCTTGCAGTCTTGGGGGACGCAGGGTGTGCCCCGAACCCGCCCTCAAATCGTGTTGCCAAGCAAAATCTATCAATGGTATCTTTGCCGTGCCTTTCGCTTCCCACTCTTCAAGGAGACCTCATTCATCTTGAGTATAAAATCGGATACGTGGATCCGTCGCATGGCGTTGGAGCATCACATGATCGAACCGTTTGCCGACCGCCAGATTCGAGAAGGGAAGATCTCGTTCGGCGTCTCTTCCTATGGCTACGATCTTCGAGTGTCCGATGAGTTCAAGATTTTCACGAATATCAATTCGACGGTAGTGGACCCCAAGAATTTCGACGAACGCTCGTTTGTTGAGGTGAGGAATGAGGTGTGCATCATCCCGCCTAATTCCTTCGCCCTGGCCCGCTCGGTTGAGTACTTCCGAATACCCCGAACTGTCTTGACGGTGTGCGTGGGAAAATCCACCTATGCACGGTGTGGGATCATCGTCAACGTCACTCCGTTTGAGCCGGAGTGGGAAGGATTCGTGACGCTCGAGATTTCAAATACGACCCCGTTGCCGGCAAAGGTCTACGCGAATGAAGGGCTTTGCCAGATTCTCTTTTTTGAGGCCGACGAGGTGTGCGAAATTTCCTACAAGGATAAACACGGAAAGTACCAGGCCCAGAAGGGAATCGTTCTTCCGCGGATCTAGCCCATCACCCTCACCTGGGGCGAGAGGAGGCCGGGATGCCCTCCCGAAGATCGAAGTTCCGATTGGGGGACCGGGTGCCTGAGTTTGTGTTGCCGGATGGCGAGAATTCCAGATTCTCTTTGCGGGAGCACCTTGGTCGCGGGCCGCTGTTGTTGGGATTTATCCGCGGGACCTGGTGTCCCTTCTGTCGCCGGTTTATGCGGCAGGTGCTCCAGTCGGGAGAGGAGATGCAGTCCCTGGGCTGCGAGGTGGTCCTGATTGCTTCCCAACCTCTGGCCCCCATCCTTCAATTTTCCCGGCAGGAAAAGCTTCCGTTTAAGATCCTGGCGGATGCGGATCGGGCCGTGACACGGCGGTATGGGATCTACCAAATCGTCGGGTTGATGGGAGTGAACGTCGCACGTCCCGCGGCGTTCCTCCTGGATGAACAAGGCCGGATTCTTTTCCAGTATGTCGGCTCCGCGATCGACCGTCCCCCGATCTCGGAGGTTTTGACCAGGCTCAAGACCTATGCAAAGCAGAAGGGGGCCCTTCCCGCGGTCAGGGATAGCGTGAAGGTCTAGTCTAATGTTTCTGTGGAAGCCCGTTGCCATTGGGGAACGGTTGGGCCCGAATTCGAGATTCACCCACTGCATCTTCGTCTGCGACCTTTCGTCCCACCTCTGGAGATTCCAGCTCTCTTCCACCTGCACAAGGCCCCGTTATCTTGCCAATTCAAAATCCTTGTGTTAGGTTTTGCGTTCGTTTGCCAGACCCGCTGGCAAGGCCAGGGAGAGGTCGATGATCCTATCTTATCAAGGCAAGAAGCCCCGGATTGCCAAGGGGGTATACATTGCCCCGAGCGCCGATATTATTGGAGATGTGGAAATTGGGGAGCACACTTCAATCTGGTTTCAAGTGGTGATTCGGGGAGATGTGCACTCGATTCGAATCGGGACTTGCAGCAACATCCAGGATGGTTCTGTGCTCCACGTCCACCGGGGAGAATACGCCCTGACCCTCGGCGACTATGTTACGGTGGGACACTCCGTCACCTTGCATGGTTGCACGGTTGAATCGAACTGCCTGATCGGGATGGGCGCGACCATATTGAACAATGCCCGGATCGGTGGCGGCTCCATCATTGCCGCGGGATCCCTTGTTCCGGAAAACACGGTAGTACCGCCGCAGAGTCTGTTTATGGGAGCTCCGGCAAGATTCATCCGCCGCTTGAAGGAAGCGGAGCAGAAAAAGATTCTGCAATACGCGAAAAACTATTTGGAATACAAGGAGACCTATTTGAAGGAGTCCAGCAGTTCATATTCGGCCCCATGATCAAAACCATCCGAGGCACCCGCGACATTTTACCCCCCGAATCCGGACTCTTCGCGTACGTGGAGTCGGTTGCCCGCGAAGTGTTTCGCCGCTTCAACTTTGATGAAATTCGCACTCCGGTCTTTGAAAAGGCGGAACTGTTTGCCCGGAGTGTGGGCGAGGAAACCGATATTGTTTCCAAGGAGATGTACACTTTCACGGACCGGGACGGAACGGCCCTGGCACTTCGGCCTGAAGCCACCGCCTCCGTAGTCCGGGCATTTTTGGAACATCAAATGGGCAATGAACCGGGTCTGAAACGGTTTTACTACCTCGGTCCCATGTTCCGTCGTGAGCGTCCCCAAAAGGGTCGATACCGCCAATTCTTCCAGATCGGGGCCGAGGTCCTGGGGGGCGATCATCCCGCCCTCGACGCGGAAGTGATCGAAATGGTCACGGAATACCTCCGATGTCTGGGCATCCAGGAGTTTTCCCTCCTCCTCAACTCCATTGGGGATCGTCAATGCCGCCCGGCCTTCCTCCAGGCGTTGCGGGTGGCCGCTGAGCCGGTGAAAGAAAAGCTGTGCGAGAATTGCCGGAGGAGGTTGGTGACTAACCCGTTGCGAATTCTCGACTGCAAAGAGGAGTCGTGCCAGCCTTATATCGATCAGTTCCCCTCGATCCTGGATTTTCTTTGTGCAGCGTGCGGGGCACATTTTGAAAAACTTCGTGCGCTGCTGGACGAGCGCGGCCTCCGCTATCAATTGACCCCCCGCATGGTGCGAGGGTTGGATTATTACACGCGGACAACCTTTGAGATCACGAGCGATCTGTTGGGAGCACAAAATTCCTTGCTGGGAGGGGGTCGTTACGATGGGTTGTCGGAGATGCTGGGAGGGCCGCCGGTAAAGGGGATTGGTTTTGCCATCGGCCTGGATCGTTTTGTGCTGGTCCTTTCACAGATTCGGCCGGCATTGGGCGAGGATCCCGTGCAGTTGTTTGTGGCATGGCTCGGTCCAAAGGCGTTTTCCAAAGCATACGAACTGACACAGAAATGTCGCCAGACCGGAGTGCGCTGTGTCATCGAGTTCGAAGAACTCAAACTCAAGAAGGCCTTGTCAAATGCTGACCGAATGAAGGCCGGGCACGTACTGATCGTCGGGGAGGACGAGATTGCCAGAAATTCGTTTCAGCTGAAGGACATGAAGGCGGGTTCGCAAGAATCTCTCAGTGAGAGCGAACTCCTGGCGCGACTTTCGTCCTTACCCGGGCGATTGTGAAATTCTCGATCATTAAGGAGAGGGAACTCGATCCGAAATATTGTGGAAATCCTCGAGAAAATTCTTACTTTCCATTCTCTCGCTTTTGACGAGGCCCGCCTGCTCATGCAGCAGATTCAGCAAGGTACTTTCGCCGATGAACAAATTCGAGCTCTTCTCCTTGCGCTGCGTGCCAAAGGGGAGACAGCAGATGAAATCGCCGGCTTCGCCAGTGTCATGCGCGAGAATGCGCTGCCGGTCCATCCGAGAGCTCCGATCGTGGTCGATACGGCGGGAACCGGTGGAGACGGCCTGAATACCTTCAATATTTCCACCGCCGCCGCGTTTGTCATCGCCGGCGCCGGAGTGCCGGTGGCGAAGCATGGAAATCGGGCCGCATCGAGCCAGAGCGGGAGTGCCGATGTGATGGCAGCGCTGGGTGTCGAAGTCGATCTGCCGCCGCAAGCGGTAGAGGAGTGTCTGAGCGAGATCGGCATCGCCTTCTTGTATGCCGCCACGTTTCACCGGTCCATGGCAAGCGTCGCCAAAATCCGCCGCGAACTGGGTGTCAAGACCATCTTCAACCTGTTGGGTCCGTTGACTAATCCTGCCCGGGTCAAGCGGCAGGTCATCGGCGTTTGCAGTCGCGAGATCGCTGATCGAATTGCGGAAGTGTGCCAGCGCCTGGGGAGCGAACACGTGTGGGTGGTCTCCAGCGATGATGGCGCCGACGAACTTTCGGTCACGACACTGACCTACGTCAGCGAGTTCAGGAATGGGGAATTTTCCGGCTTTGAGATAAACCCGGACGAACTGGGATTTGAACGCGGTGAAATCGATGACCTTCGCGGGGGGGACGCCCAACAGAATGCCGTTTGCCTGCGAAACATTCTTCTCGGGACCGACCAATCATCACGCCGTGATGCCGTGGTCTTGAACGCCGCTGCGGGAATCTACGTGGCGGGAGCCGAATCGTTTGAAGTCGCCTTGCGTCGCGCGCAGGATTCGCTGGATGACGGTGCGGCATACGAGAAACTGCAAGAACTAATCGAGACCTCACGAAAACTCAAAAATTCTCTCAAAATCCGTTCAGGATGAGAGGGCCTCGAAATCAGGACGCTGACCACCACCGCCAGGCTTCTCACAGAATCACCTTCCATGAGTTAGAAAGGTAAGACCGGGATTCTGAAATTGATTCATTTTTAGATCTGCGAACCGATCCTGCACTCCGAAATCCTCACTCCCAGTTCCGCACTGCAATCCTATACTCCGAATTCCGCAATCTGCGTTCCGAAGCGAAGGGGCTTGGGTTGAGGATCTGAGAGCTAGCCAGGAAAGGATCAAACAGCGTGCAAATGATGAAGGGCGCTGACGGGGGGGGTGAGGACGGTGACAAGATCCTGAGGCGAGGCGATCGCGGCAAAAAGAGTCAGCGCTTCTTGCCTTCCGGGGTTGCCATTCGTTTCTGAGGAGTTGCTTGCATGGCGTTCGGTGGTGGACCTCCCTGCATGCGCTGCATCCGCCGCCCCTCCCGGATCTGCTGAATCATATGATTAATCCGCTGATCTGTGCGCTGCTGATACAGCCGGAACCTCACGCGCTGGCGGATATCGAGCTTGGAGTCGATCTCCGACATCGCGGATTGCAGGTTCTGTTCATTCTGTTTCTTCAGTTCATCGAGCTCTTTGAGTTTGCCTTGCACCTGATCATCGGAGGCCCCACTGTCCAACATTTGATTGAGCTGCCGCTCCACAAGGCGCTTCTGACGCGCCCCCGCCTGACGCACGCGCAGGTAGTTCTTAACGGCTGGGATAGTGGCCGCGTATTGCTCATCGGTCAGTCTCAGCTCCTCCTGAAGGCGGCTGATGTACAGAGCTTCGATCAACTGCTGGACGTCGCTCTCGCTGCGCGGCGCCGTCCGCAACTGGTCGTCTCCCGCGGGGGCCTTTTGAGCGGAAGGTTCGGTCTGGGCATAACCCTCCCGAGTTGTGGTGATCCCAAGCAGCACTCCCAGGAGGATTACATAGGGGTATTGTAAACGCGTCATGGCTAGCTCTTGAGTTGTTCTTTGATCAGGGCTTTCAACTGCGCGACTTCTTCCGGCTGCAGGTCAGGAATGTGCTGGAAAGGGTCGGAGGAAAACTCACTCGCCACGCCCATCTCCTCCTCTGACGCGCCTTCTAAATTCACCGCGGCTTCGAAAAGATCACTCGCCTGCAAATTCTGACCCGTGAGGGCCTCCTCCGCGGCCTCCACCGGGACCCCCAAGTCTGATACGGAAATTGCCGTTTCAGGAGCCTCCCGTGCGACTTGCGTTGGCTCGGGCCGGGACATCTTATCATATCGATATTTGAAGACCGAGACGATTGAAAACACCAGAACCGCGGTGGCCAGTACCCCGATCACGGCATAGCGGGGTAGAGCGAGGCGCCGCAGCAACCCAAGACCCGCCTGAACCGGGCCGGGCTCGGGGACAAAACGGAGCTTCCGGCTGAGATCGTGACGGAATTGCAGGGCTTTTGCATCGTCCAAGTCCGGCGCTGCGTCACTACTGACCAGCATCTGAAATACTTCGCGGAACGCCGCTAATTGCCCGGCGCATTCCGGACAGGTTCTCAGATGCATGCGCGAAGCCTCGTCCGCTCGTCCGCTCTCCACCCACTCGAGAAGTTGATCGCGATTGAGATGTTTCATAGATATCATTCCTATTCTCTTCGATTCACCGGTTCCACTTTCATCACTTTTCGCAGGTTAGCGAGGCCGAAGAAGACGTTTGTCTTGGCCGTGGAAACGGTGCACTTCAATATCTTCGAAATCTCCTCGTAACTCAGCTGGTCATAAACGCGCAGCTTCAGAGCAGCCTGCTGTCGGGGCGGGAGCTTGTCGAGCGAAACCCGCAGTGCCTGGAGCTGCTCATCTTGTTCGACCCTGTCTTGGATGTGCACGGAAGGATCTTCTGCCGATTCGACTTCGACCTCTTCGCCGTGCGACCGCTGACGGTGAAGGTAGTTGATGCAGTTGTTAATCGCCACCCGGTAGAGCCACGTTTTGAAGCTGGACCGGCGGTTAAAGGTCTGCAAGCCCTGGTAGGCTTTCAAAAAGGCATCCTGCGCCAGGTCGTAAGCCTCTTCGGGATTGTGAGAGTATCGAAAACACAGACGGTAGATGGGCCGCTGATACGCTCGAACGAGTTCGTCGAAAGCTTCCCGTTCACCCTTCAGGCACCGCTCCACCCGTTCGAGGTCTGTCATCGTCTGTGCGTTGAGACCCGCGTCCTTGGGTCCGGTCCGCAGAATGCTACTGACCATCACCTGCGAGCCAACCTGCGCCCATTCTAGCCTAAGGGTTTTCATTTTTCATTTCAAAAGCGGGGCGCCGGACCCGCCCTGGCTCCTTCAACTCACATTCGGCCTGCCCCAAACAATCTCCGTTCGCCACCCCATGGGATTCCCGGGTCCGGGCCAAAACCGGGCAAAATCCCGAAATGAAAGGCAAAGAGTTGCGCTCTCGCTCTTCCAAGCACCATGCCGGTTCCCGCGGAGCCTAGAGCGGGTCCGAGGGGTTATCCGGTTTGGGGGGGGCCGGCGGGCGCGGTGCCTGTGGGCCTTGCGGTCCAACTTCAGGACGTCCGGAACGTCGCATCATTCCCATGCCCCGCTCCATCCGTTCCTCTCCGAATCGTCTCATCTGGGCCCGACCCCACTCATGCAATTTATTCAACTGGTCTGCGGTCAGCGTTTCTTTCACGGTCAGACGGGTCTGAATCTGATTCTTCAGCCGGGCCCCCTGCAATGCAGAAATCTCATTGATCTTCTGGTCGACCTGGGCGTGATCTACCTTGTCCGCATCCATCAGGCTGGCGAGCTCAAGACGCTTGATCTTCAAATCGGCCTTGTTTTTAATAGCAGTTGTGGAAGAATTCAGGAAAGCGGTCCTCAGCTTGGCATATTGTTCATCGGTGACCCCCAGCTTAGCGCGCAGGTTCTGATCCCGAAGCGCCCTGACCAGGCTCAAACGTTGATTGACCATGCGTCTGGCGTGAGGCGGCCCGGGTTCCGGTTGTGCCAATAGTGTCATCCCCATCCCGACCAGGAGAATCGCTCCCGAAAATATAACGATTAGACGTCTCATATGGACTCCTCCTTGAATTGTCTCAATAAGATAGACAGGCCGGCTAACAGAAAGTTTAATCAAGGAGTTAGAAAAACTGCTTTCCATATTGCCGGGTTTGAAAGGGTGGGATAGAATCGCTCGCTTGCGAATACTGAAACACCGGCTTCCCCCTCAAGAAAGGGGAGATGATGCCGACTCTTCACGCAAGATGAGTGTGTTGGTGAGGTCTCATTCAGGCGGCAACGCTCCCATGGCGATCGATTTTCAGCTGGGATAAGGATAGACATTTTTTGTGGGCAAACTTGGAACAAGTCTTCGGCCTTTGAAGGCCTACATCCAACGATATCGCGGCCGGATCATTCTTGGATTCCTCTGCGTGATGGCCACGAATGCCGTGGCCATGGCATTTCCCTGGGTCCTGGGGGCCGCCATCGATGATCTGGCGCAGGTGCTCACCCATGAAAAACTCATCCGGTACTCCCTGATCCTGATCGGGATCTCCCTGGTTCAAGCGATTTTCCGATTTGCCATGCGGTGGATCCTCATCGGGGTTTCTCGCGATATCGAATTCGATCTGCGCAACGATCTGTTTTCCCGTCTGCTCCAGCTCTCAGTACGATACTACCATCACAATCGCACCGGAGATTTGATGTCGAAAGCCACCAACGACATCGCTGCCGTGCGAATGCTGGTCGGTCCGGGCATCATGTACACCGCCAACACGGTTCTGGCGACGGTTCTGGCTCTAACGATCATGCTCAAAATTGATGCGCGCCTGACCCTCTTCGCTCTGATTCCCCTCCCGTTCGTGAGCGTCGCCATGCGTTACCTCGGTTCCAAGATCCACGACCGGTTTGAGAAGATCCAGGCCATGTTTTCCGACATTAGTGCGCGTATCCAGGAAAACCTCTCGGGGATTCGTGTGGTCAAATCCTTTAATCAGGAGGAATCCGAAATCGAGACTTTCAAGCGGATGAATCAGGATTACATTGAGAAGAACTTGGGTTTGATCCGACTGTGGGGGACCTTCTATCCATCCTTGGAATTGCTCATCGGCCTCGCGTTTGTTGTAGTGCTGTGGTTTGGCGGGATGCAGGTTATATCGGGAAGAATAACGCTGGGTTCCTTCGTCAAGTTTAACACCTACCTGGGGATGCTGGTCTGGCCCATGATTGCCTTCGGCTGGGTGATCAACCTGGTGGAGCGCGGGGCGGCCTCGATGGGTCGAATCAATGTGATTTTGGAAGCAAGGCCCGACATTGCAGACGGGCCCATGACCCGGAGTGACGCGCCCTCAATCATTGAAGGGGAGATCGAGTTTCGAAACCTTTCGTTTGGCTATAACGGGCATCCGGTTCTTCGGGAAATCAATCTGAAAATACACCGCGGACAGCGCGTGGCGATTGTGGGGCATACCGGGTCCGGTAAATCGACTCTGGTCCATCTCATTCCACGGCTCTATGAGGCTCCCCCGGGCACGCTTCTCATCGATGGACGAGACATCCGCCAATACCCGCTTGCGGTATTGCGTTCCCAGATTGGATTTGTGCCGCAAGAGACGTTTCTATTTAGTGAAACGGTCGCCGAAAACATTGCGTTTGGGGTCTCCGGGGCCGACGATCAGTCCATTGTTCGCGCTGCGGAAGTCTCTCATCTCCTTCGTGATGTAGAGCAGTTTCCCAAGCAGTTTCAAGCGCTGGTGGGAGAACGCGGGATCACACTCTCGGGAGGGCAAAAACAGCGCTCAGCCATCTCCCGCGCCGTGATCCGCAACCCCAGGATCCTCATCCTCGATGATGCGCTCTCGAGTGTGGATACGGAGACGGAAGAGCGAATTCTGCGACAGCTCGATGAGGTTATGCAGAATCGCACCTCCATCATCATTTCACACCGGGTTTCCACCGTGAAGAACTCGAACAAGATCATTGTCCTCAACGAGGGTCGCATCGTGGAGGAGGGCACCCACGACGAACTGGTCGCCCACGAGGGATATTATGCGGAGTTGTATCAGAAACAATTGCTGGAAGAAGAGTTGGAACAAATTTGAGGGAAGCTATCAGCCATCAGCGGTCAGCCGTCAGATCAAGGAGATCAGATTCCAGGGGTTTCATGGAAGCATATCCCAAATCTAACATCCGGTCGTTTTTAGAAATGGTAACAGTTCTAATCATGCGATATATGCCGATAGTTCCGCAGCTTTAAGGATGATAGCTGACCGCTGATAGCTGATGGCTGATAGCTGTTAGCGGATCGCTGATTGCTCATTTTCCAATGGCCCAATTTCACGAAGAAGAGGCGCTCGGGAAAGCTTACGACCATCGTTTGATGGCGCGGCTGGTTCGATATGTCCGCCCCTACTGGCCCATGGCGGCCACTGCGCTGCTGTGCATCCTGGTATTCGCCATGTTGCAAGCGGTTCAGCCCTATCTGACGAAGGTGGCCATCGACCGCTATATCGCCCGGCATGATTATGCCGGCCTGGGGAGGGTAGGCCTCCTCCTTATTGCAGTACTGGGGGTCTCATTTGCATTGGAGTTCCTTCAGACCTTTCTAACCCAATGGATGGGGCAGCGGATCATGTACGACATGCGCGTGGAGATTTTTACTCATTTGCAGAGATTGCAGTTGAAATTTTTTGACAGGAATCCGGTCGGGCGGCTTATGACGCGGGTCACGACCGATGTGGACGCGCTCAACGAGTTGTTTGCGGCGGGATTAGTCACCGTCTTCGGCGATCTCTTGACCCTGCTGGCCATCCTCTTGGTAATTTTGCGATTGAACTGGCGCCTGGCACTGGTGAGCTTTGCTGTGATTCCTTTCATCATCATCACGACCGCCGTCTTCCGGCGCAAGGCACGCGACTCGTACCGCGACGTCCGGGCTGCCGTAGCGCGCATCAGCGCCTTCCTGCAGGAACACATTTCGGGAATGAGCGTGATTCAACTGTTTAACCGCGAGGAGAAGAGCTTCCGGCAGTTCGAGGCCATCAATGAGCGCCATCGCAAAGCCAATTATGATTCCATTATGGCCTATGCGGTATTCTTTCCCATGGTGGAAATCCTGAGCGCCACGGCGATTGCCCTGATCCTGTGGTACGGGGGCCATGAGGTCTTGAAGTCGCAATTGACTTTGGGGACCCTGGTGGCGTTTATCCAGTATTCACAGCGCTTCTTCCGGCCCATCCAGGACCTCAGTGAGAAATACAATATTCTTCAATCGGCGATGGCGAGTTCCGAGCGTATCTTCAAATTGCTGGATACGCCTGTTACCATTACTTCGCCGATAACCCCGCACCCCTTTCAAGACGTCGGGGGCTCCATCGAATTTCGAAACGTCTGGTTCACTTACTCCGATGCGGCCAACCCGTCCGCGGAGGAATATGTGTTGAAGGATGTTTCCTTCAAGGTGGACCCGGGCAAGTCGGTGGCCATTGTGGGACATACGGGGGCTGGAAAAACCACTTTGATCAGTCTGCTTCAACGGTTCTATGATGTGAACCGGGGCTCCATTCTGCTCGATGGAGTGGATCTCCGTGAACTCGACCTGGGGGAGTTGCGTCGCCACTATGGCGTGGTGTTGCAGGACGTTTTCATTTTCTCGGGGACCTTTGAGAGCAACATCCGGCTGGGGACACCCTGGATTGACGAACAGCAAGTGCAGAATGCCGCGGTGGATGTTAACCTCTACGATTTCATCCGGGAGCTGCCCAACGGCCTGAAGGAGGAGGTTCGCGAGCGCGGAAGTACGCTCTCCGTGGGCCAGAAGCAGCTGATGGCTTTCGCGCGGGCCCTGGCGCATGATCCCCGGATTCTGATCCTCGATGAGGCGACCTCGAGCGTTGATACGGAAACCGAGCTCAAGATTCGCGAGGCCCTGGCCCGCCTGATGAAGGGTCGGACCTCCATTGTCATTGCCCATCGACTTTCCACAATCCAGAATGCCGACCAGATCATCGTGATGCATAAAGGACAGGTTCGAGAGATGGGGAATCATCAGGAGCTTCTGGCGAGGCGAGGCATCTATTACCGGCTTTATCAGCTCCAATACAAGGAACAAGAAACACGAGTAGCCTAGAAACCCGGTCATCTAATCGGTCACTTCAACTTCCGAGGGGCCACTTCATGGCAGAATCTCCGAAAGTTCAGGATTTGTCCTCCCAATTCAAGCCCTACGTCAGCGCGGATGAATCGATGGCGGAGCTGTCCATTCGGGCCCTGTTGCTGGGGATCCTCATGGCGGTGTTTCTGGGCGCAGCCAACGCCTACCTGGGCATGAAAGCCGGACAGACCATCTCCGCGATTTTTCCGGCGGCCGTGATCGCCGCCGCGGCCTTTCGCCTCCCTTTCTTTCGCGGGACGATCCTGGAACAGAATATCGCGAGGACCGCCGCGGCGATGGGAGAGGCGCTAATCGCCGGAGCCATCTTCACCATTCCCGCATTTCTCATTGTCCAGGTCAATGGCCAGCGGCTTTGGACGCGCTTTCGCTACTGGGATTCAACCCTCATCATGCTGGTCGGAGGGCTATTGGGAGTTTCGTTTATTATCTTGCTGCGCCGGACCCTGGTGGAGGATGTGTCACTGCCCTTTCCCGAAAGTGCGGCGTGCGTCGAGATTGTTAAAGCCGGCCAGAAGGCTGACAGCGGGGCCAAGCACGTTTTTTCAGCGCTGGGCCTCGGAGCGGCGATCGAGATACTAAAGAATTCTTCCGGCTTCACCTTGATCCGCGATGTGACCTCGGGGTTCATTCAGTTGCCCAAATCAGTCGTGCATCATTTCAATATCGATAAGGTCCCAATCGGCGATGTGGCCCATCAAGGGGCCATTCCCTGGTCCTCTCCCGTTGCTTCGCCTGCGCTGATGGGAGTGGGATACATCATCGGGCCAAAGTGGGCAGCGGTGAACTTCTCTGGGGGTGTCATGGCGTGGCTTGTTTTGATCCCGTTTGTCCTCTTTGTGGACCCGGACCTGGCACGGCGACTTTCATTCCAGGGACAGCCGGTCGGCCTGGCGGATCAAGCCAACTCGGTGTGGTACAACATCGTCCGTCCCATCGCGGTCGGAGCGATGCTGGTGGGGTCGGTGAACACGTTATGGGGGATGCGTAATTCGCTGGCCAAAGGGTTGGTCCATTCCTTCCGCAAACAACACAACACCTCCACCGATTCTGGGGCGTCCTCGTCGCGACTCGAACACGACCTTAACTTCCGTTGGGTCATCGCGGGCATCTTTCTCCTGCTTATCCCGATGGTCGCCTTTTACTACAGTTATATGCACACTCTTGGCGGAGCTGTTTTATCGGCCCTGGTCCTTGTTTTGACCGGATTCATTTTTACGGCAGTCGGAGGGTACCTGGTTGGCATCATTGGAGGTAGCAATCAACCGGTCTCGGGCTTGACCCTTTCGGCGTTGATCGTGGCCGCACTCATGATGCTGGCCATCGGACAGCGGGGACCCGCAGGGGTTGCCGCGGTGCTCGCGGTTGCCGCGGTCGTGTGCTGTGCAGCCTCGGCAGGGGGATCCTTGATCCAGGATCTGCGCGTGGGTCATTTGCTGGGTGGAACGCCCTGGAAGATGCAGGTCGCAGAAATGATCAGCGTCACCGTCATCAGTTTTGTGATGGTATTTCCGATGATCATCCTGCACGAAGGAAACATCGCCACCGGCGGCATTGGGATCGGTGATCAAAAGCTCCCCGCGCCCCAGGCCGGCTTGATGGCACAACTCGCCAAGGGCATTGTAGGCGGAGACATGCCGTGGGGATTGCTCATCATGGGAATGGCCTTTGCCCTCATGTTGATTTTGATTAAAGCGCCTTCCCCCATGCTTATTGCGGTCGGGATGTACCTGCCCTTTGAAACTACCTTTGCCATTTTTGTGGGAGGAATCATTCGTTGGGCTGCCACAAGGATTGCCACGCAACGGTCGATGTCTGAAGACCGGCAGGCGGCATTAACCAACACAGGAACATTGCTCGCGTCAGGCTTCATTGCCGGCGAGGCGCTGATGGGCGTTGCGCTTTCCGGTCTGGTCCTCCTGAAACTTCCCTCAGTGACCAAAATGATAACCGGCCGCGATGAATTGGGATTGCTCCAGACGGCCGGCGGGTGGCTGTCGATCCTGGTTTTTGCGTGTGTGGCATATGTTCTAATCAAGATTCCAATCCACAGTGCTGAAAAAGGTGAAGGGGTGAGCGTGCGCTTGGAGTAATTTGAGCCCATCCAAAGGATGCAGTTTCGACTTGGCGCCCCGGCATGAGAAAGGGGTTTTACGCGGAGCCACAAAGCTCGCAAAGATAGCTGCCCACTTGAAGAAAGTCACACCACAAAGATCTGGAGTCTCCCCCCGCCCTGGCCGTGCGCCTTCTTCCAGCAAGACCTTGATGACCCTGGACCGGGTCATTTCTCGACACGGCATTGCTTCGAGGACGGTGGCCGCAGAATGGATCCACGAAGGTCGTGTCCGGGTGAATTCCACAATTGAGCGTCACGAGGGGCGCTGGATTGATTTGAAACGAGACCACGTCGAAGTGGATGATCGAGAGGTTTCTTCTGTCAAGAAGGTCTATTTGATGTTGAATAAGCCAGCCAACGTGGTGACTTCTCACGGCGATCCGCAAGGTCGGAGGACGGTCTACGACTATCTGCAAGGACTCGCTGCCTGGGTGTTTCCCGTCGGTCGTCTCGACAAAGATACCTCCGGGTTGCTTCTGCTTACCAATGACACGGACTTTGGAAACCGGTTGACCGACCCTCGGTCAAAAGTTTCCAAGAGGTATTGGGCCAAGGTGAATGCTGTCATAGGAGATGAAGAACTGGACCGGCTTCGGAAGGGGATTGAAATTGAACCCGGATTGGTGACTCGGCCTTGTGTCATCAATCTGCTTCGGACGTCCGAAAAATATTCGTGGCTCGAAATTACGCTCACGGAGGGGAGGAATCGGCAAATCCGCCGGATGGTGGAAGCCCTGGGTCGCCAGATCATCAAACTGGTTCGTGTACAAATCGGGAGCCTCCGGCTGGGCGAGTTGGGCGTGGGGAAGTGGCGGGAGTTGACGCGAGTAGAAGTTCGGCAGTTGAGGAGTAAGTAGGGGAATGATTGAGAGATCCTGAAAAGGGGTCAGGTGCCGGGTGTCAGGAAACCGAAGTCAGAGGTCGGTAATCAGATGTCAGATAAGATTTCGAATCGCTACGAACGTTCTTCCTTGTGGGGCCTCTTGATTTCAAGTGCAGACGTACGCATGTTTCTTTTCCGACTTCTGACTTCCGACTTCAGTCTTCTGCCCCCGACACCTGACACCCGACACCTCTCGGTCCCTAAACTTCTTGACCCCTGGCCCGCGCGGACCTATCCCTTCGGCGAGTTATAACCACGCTTGCAGCGGACATAGAGCTTTCTGGAACTACTCTTGGGCGTGACCTTAACCTGAAGACTGCGCCAGGTCCCATCCCGGGCGGTGTTGGTCGGATAATAGCCCAGGAGGTATTGACTGCGAATGTCGTGGGCGATTTCTTTGGTGACGTTTCCGATATCGTTGATCGACTGTGGAAAATAGACCTTTCCCCCGGTGGCTTCCGCCAGTTCTTTCAGGATTTCAGCTTCCTTGGGAAGTCCCTTTTTGAAGAAATGTGATTTGGGGGGATCGTCGAGGAGGCCAACGGTATAAATCTGAGCGCCGGATTCGACAGCGAAATCGAACGCCTGCTTGAAGGCGAAATGCTTTCCCGGCCCGGGATTATCCTTCCCGTCTGTCACCAGGAGGATAACTTTCTTGTCGTATTTTCCTTTCTTGATATGACTCAAAGCCAGGTAGACAGCGTCATAGAGCACGGTGCTGCTTCGAAACTGGACGTTTTCCAGAGCGTCCCGCAGTTCTTCCACGTCGCTGGTGAAGTCCTTCTCGAGCTCCAAATAAGCCTCATCCGCGAAATCAATCAGGAAGACCTGATCGTTGGGATTACTCAGCTGCATGAAGTCGACGGCTGCCGCGTTGACCTTTTGGCGCTTCGTGTACATGCTTCCGCTTGCGTCCAGCAGCAGTCCCACCGTCACCGGGACATCTTCGTGCTTGAAAACCGAAACCGGTTGCTCAATGCGGTCCTCATAAAGATGAAAGTCATCTTTAGTCAGGTCGCCGACGATTTGATCCTTCTCGTCCGTCACCGAGACGTCCACCAGGACCAGGTTGACCTCGACCTTGATTCGGGGCGCTTCCGCCTGCGGCCTCTGGGGAGGACGCATGAAGAACGGATGTTGGGCTGCATGCAATGAGAGGGCGAGGATTGCGCACAGGGCAAGAGCGGTCGCCACCAGATACCTCGACTTGAGCTTCAATCGGTTTCTCCTGAAGGGATTAGGATTATAAGGTCTCGACATATTGGAAGGAACCACGCCATTAGACGAGGTCGAGACCGCATCAGTTGCTTGGGGCATAGTAGCCCGCTTTGGCATTAACGTTGAGGGGAGGCAGTCCCCGGGGCGGGTTGAGTTTGACTTTGATCTTTCTCCATCGGCCATCATGCTGTTCATTCGATGAAACATAGCCCAATACGTACTCGTTGCGGAGTTCGATGGCAATTTTCGTGACGATATCCTCAAGATCGCTCACGCTGTTCAGGGTGTAGGTGCGTCCTCCGGTGATGTCGGCCAACTCCGTCAGCAGCGAAGGACCGCGCTTTTCCTCGGGGGCGTCGGCAAAGGGATTGTAGATGCCTATTGCAAACAACTGCGCGTCCGACTCTTTGACATATTCCTTGACATCCTTTTCGCTATACCGGCTGTGGTTGTCGCCGCCATCGGAGATGATCAGAAGCGCTTTTCGCGGGAAGCGGCCGTGCGCCACCTTCTCAATCCCGAAATAGATCGCATCCAGGAGCGCCGTCTGACCCTTGGCCTTGTCAAAAATCACCTTCTTGGTAATGTCATCCACCTGAGAGGTAAAATCATGTTCCAGGTACACCCGGTCATTGAAACCCACCAGGAAAAATTCATCCTGAGGATTGGCCAGTTTCATGAACTGGATACAGGCCTCACGCGACTTTGCGATCTTGCTGGTCATGCTACCGCTGGTGTCAAAAATAATCCCGATGGAAAGAGGCATGTCCTGGCTGCTAAAATGAAGGATGCTCTGTTCGATCTTGTCCTCGTAAACAGCGAAGTTCTCCCTCTCCAGCCCCGTCACAAAACGGTTGATGGAATCAGTCACGGTGGCGTTCACCAGCACCATCGAGACATTAACCTGCATTGGCTTCTGGAGGTTGAGTGGATCGGGTTTGGTCTGCTTGTTGTCGTCTGCCTGAAGGACGGAAAGAGCCGCCAGAAGGGAGAGAAAAATGATGGTCTTTTGGGGTTTCATCGCCCGTCTCTCCTAGACAATGTGACTCCCCGCGTCACATTTGTTGCCCCTGGCTGAATATGATATATACTTTTTAGCACAGGGGCAGTTCCTGTGCAACAGTTTCATTTGCGAAAGTTTTCTCCTCCCCCGGCAATGAACCCGCGGGATCACCCGGAGAGGCCAAATGGGTCCACAACCAGACATTAAGCTGATTAGCCCGGCAGTGGCACTCGCGGCGCCGGTTGGGCAGCCTCACAGGTCTGAATGAAGCCACAGATTCTTGCGGTCATCCCCGCGCGATATACCTCCACCCGATTCCCCGGAAAGGTCCTTGCTTCCATTGACAACCATCCCATGCTGGAATGGGTCTTCCGGCGTGTTTGCAGGGCGAAAGGCATCACGGCGATTTGTATTGCCACTGACGACCGGCGCGTCGAGGCCGCGGCCAGCGCTTTCGGGGCACCGGTCCTCATGACCTCCCGGCGGCATCATTCCGGTACCGACCGCATAGCAGAAGTGGCGCGCCAGGCGCCTTATCCGGTGCTGGTCAATATCCAGGGGGACGAGCCTTTGATTGAGCCCCAGGCGATCGATGATCTGGTGGCCGGTTTCCTGCGCTCCAGGAGACGATTTCCTGCGGGGACATTGAAGTCGCCGATTCGCCGCCTTTCCGAGGTTCAGGATCCCAACGTGGTCAAAGTGGTGACCAATGCCCGGGGCGAAGCACTCTACTTTTCACGTTCCCCGATCCCTCACGTGCGGGGTCTCGATCTGCGGGGACTGGATTTTTCCAGGCAAAAGATATTTTTCAAGCATCTGGGGATTTACATCTACACCCGGGACTTCCTTTTGGAGTGGCCCCGGCTGAAGCCTTCAAAGGTGGAACTCCTTGAAGCCCTCGAGCAGTTGCGCGTATTGGAAAATGGTTATAAAATGCAGGTCTTTGAAACTTCCTTTTCGTCCCCAAGCGTCGATACACCTCAAGACGTCCGCTTCGTGGAAAAAGAGATCGTCCGGCGGAAGATTGAATTCTGAGTTTCCGGGCTCAGCCCATGCGCTCGGGACGGGGGAGGTCTTTTTAATTACGGAGGAGCTACAGTCATGAAGTACATATTCGTCACGGGCGGAGTTGCTTCCGGATTGGGTAAAGGCCTGGCGGCCTCGTCGATTGGCGCTCTGCTCGAAAGTCGCGGCCTGCACGTGACGCTGATGAAGTTCGATCCCTATCTCAATGTTGACCCGGGGACCATGAGCCCGTTCCAACACGGTGAGGTCTATGTCACCGATGACGGGGCGGAGACGGACCTCGACCTGGGGCACTACGAGCGGTTCACCAATGCCCGGCTGACCAAAGACAACAACTGGACCACGGGACGGATCTACGAGCTGATTATTGCCAAAGAGCGAAGGGGGGATTATCTCGGGAAGACCGTGCAGGTGATCCCGCATGTTACCAACGAAATCAAGGCGGCCATCAAAAAAGTCTCGCACGACGTCGACGTGGTGATTGTCGAAATCGGGGGGACCGTGGGGGACATCGAATCACAACCTTTTCTCGAGGCCATCCGCCAGATGAGGAACGAAATTGGCCGAGACAATTCCGCCTTCGTTCACCTCACCCTGGTTCCCTTCATTCACGCCTCGGGGGAGTTGAAGACCAAGCCCACCCAGCACAGTGTCAAGGAGTTGCGCGGCATTGGTATCCAACCCGATATTCTCCTCTGTCGCACCGACCGGTTTCTCTCCAAGGAGTTAAAGGCCAAGATCTCGCTGTTCTGCAATGTCCCGGAAGAATGTGTCATCACGGCGAAGGACGTGGATATCATTTACGAAGTCCCGATTGTTTTTCACCAGGAGGGATTGGACCACTGCGTCGTCCAGCTGCTGAAACTTCCAGAACGGGAGCCGGACCTTTCCCCGTGGCATGACCTCGTCATGCGCCTCAGGCACCCACAGGACGTCGCGGTCATTGGAATCGTCGGCAAGTATGTGGAATTCGAGGATTCCTACAAGAGCCTCAAAGAAGCGATCGTGCACGGGGGAGTGGCCAACAATCTGCACGCCGACATCCGGTGGATTGAAGCGGAAGGGATCGAAGGCGATGCCTGGGAGGCTCAACTGGCAGGCCTGGATGGGATCCTCGTTCCGGGCGGGTTCGGAAAACGGGGTATCGCGGGCATGATCCGGGCGATTGAATTTGCCCGCTCCCGCAGGGTTCCTTTTTTTGGAATCTGCCTGGGAATGCAGTGCGCCGTCATTGAATACGCGCGAAACGTCTGCGGGCTGGAAGGAGCCGATAGTTCCGAGTTTGACCCGGCCACCCCGCACCGGGTCATTTATAAATTGCGCGAGTTGCGGGGGATCGATGATTTAGGTGGCACGATGCGATTGGGTGCGTGGCCGTGCAAACTGGAGCCGGGGTCGGCGGCCCACCAAGCGTACGGCGAGTTGGAAGTTTCAGAACGGCATCGACATCGGTACGAATTCAATCGCGAATACGAAGAGACCCTGGTCGCCCACGGCTTGAGAATTACAGGGACAAGCCCGGATGGAACTTATGTGGAGACCGTCGAGATCCAGGATCACCCCTGGTTTTTTGGCTGCCAATTTCACCCGGAATTCAAGTCCAAGCCGATCCAACCGCACCCCTTGTTTCGCGCCTTCGTGGCGGCTGCTTACAAGACCCGAATGAACAGAGCAGGGCACCCATCAGAAGTCCCGGCCGCGGCGAAGGCTGTGCCGTGAGCTAAGAGAAATCCCAAATTCCAATCCGCCGCGGCGGACAAATTCCAAACAAACCCCAATGTCCAAATACCAAACATCACGACAAAAGACGCAACTAGGTGCCAACTATCAAGATTCCAGCTCCCGATGGGCCGTAACGGTCCAATCGCAAATGAAATGATTTCCATTTTACAACACTGATTGGCTTTCAATTATCCTTTGAAACTTGAGACTTGGCGTCTGACACTTGTTTGATAATCGATCCTTAATGTTTGTCATTTGGAATTTGGGTTTTGTTTGGAATTTGGAATTTTTCTCCGACTCTCCTGACTTGTGTTCTAATGGACTCAAATGACCCGATCCTTCACTGTCGGTGATTTCAAAATCGGCAACCGCAACCCCTTGTTCCTGATCGCGGGACCTTGCGTGATTGAAAGCGAGCGACATGCCATGCGGATGGCCGAATCCATTGCGCAGATCTGCTCCGACCTGAAGGTCAATTACATCTTCAAGGCCTCCTACGACAAAGCAAACCGCACCTCGGTCCACTCGTTCCGGGGTCCGGGGTTAAAGAAGGGGCTTTCCGTTCTGAAAGTGATCAAGAGGTCCCTCCATCTGCCGTTGCTCACGGATATTCATGAGGTGGCTCACGTGGGGCCAGCGGCCGAAGTGTGCGATGTCCTGCAAATTCCCGCCTTCCTGTGCCGCCAGACCGATCTACTCGTGGCGGCCGGGAAGTCCCGTCGGGCCATCAATATTAAAAAAGGGCAATTCGTGGCGCCCTGGGAAATTCGTCATGCCGTGGAAAAGGTGCGTTCCACCGGCAACCAGAAGATTATTGTCACCGAGCGTGGCGCCATGTTTGGCTACAACAACCTGGTTGTGGACATGCGCTCTTTTCCGATCATGCGGGAGATCGGATTTCCAGTGGTCTTTGACGCCACCCATAGTGTTCAAATTCCGGCGGGAGCGGGAAGTGCTTCCAGCGGCCAGGCCCAATTCATTCCGCACCTGGCGCGTGCGGCAGTGGCCGCCGGCATTGACGGCATCTTCATGGAGATTCACGACCACCCCGAAAGGGCCCTCAGTGATGGCCCCAACGCCCTTCATCTCAAGCTCCTTCCGGGACTCCTGAAAACCTTGCTTGAGATCAGTCACGTCGTGAAGGACGAAGTCAAGGCATGAGCATTGAATCCGCCAAGAGATTTCTCGCGATTGAGGCCGAAGCGATCATGGAATTGATTGCCCGGTTGGATCGCAGATTCACGCAAGCTGTTGACTTAATCGAGGCCTGCAAGGGCCGGGTCGTCATCACCGGAATCGGGAAGAGCGGCATCATTGCGCAAAAGATCTCCGCAACGTTGTCTTCGACGGGGACCCCCTCGCTGTTCCTGCACCCGGCCGAGGCCGTCCATGGCGATCTTGGCCGGGTGGTGGCGGGGGATCTGGTGCTGGCGCTCTCCTACAGCGGGGAGACCGAAGAAATTCTGGTGCTCCTCGACACCCTCAAGCGCCTTGGCATCCCGTTGATTGGCATGTCCGGGAACCCGGGTTCGACTCTGGCTGAAGCGAGTGACGTCGTACTCGATGTATCGATCAAGAAAGAGGCCTGCCCCCTCGGACTCGCTCCCACGGCGTCCACCACGGCAATGCTGGCGCTGGGGGATGCGCTGGCCCTGGCGGTCCTCGAGCGTCGAGGGTTCACCGAAGAAGACTTTGCGGCCCTTCACCCCGCAGGGGGTCTCGGGCGGAAACTGATGCGGGTCGAGAACCTGATGCACAGCGGTGACGGGCTGCCGAAGGTCAGAACCGATACCCGGTTGAGTGAGGTGATTTACGAAATTTCGAAGAAGGGACTGGGGATGGCGAGTGTTGTCGACCAGGACGAGCGTCTGGTCGGAATCATTACGGATGGCGACCTTCGTCGGCTCCTCGAACGCGGCGACCAGATTTTGTCCAAGACGGCGGAGGAGGCCATGCATCCTCATCCCCTCACCATTCATCGGCGGGAATTTGCCACCCATGCTCTCAATTTGATGGAGCAACAAAAAATTACCTCCCTCATCATCGTCAATGAAACGGGGCACGTTGAAGGCGTCCTGCATATCCACGATCTCTGGCAGACGGAGATGTTCTGAGGCTGTGCAATCCGGGGCACAGGGTTCCGGCTCATTGACAACTGCGCGGAGGGAGACCGCGTCCTTCCGGCTTCCCCATTGAGCGGTTTCTTAATTCGAGTAACTCTCAAATGTCAAAACTCCCGAAGAGAATCTTGATTCGACTCACAAAAATCAAACTACTGGTGTTTGATGTGGACGGCGTTTTGACTCCCGGAGACATCCTGGTTCATCCGGACGGGAGCGAGTCCAAGAGCTTTGATGTGCGCGATGGAATAGCCGTCCGTTTTGCCCAGCTGGCTGGGTTGCGGCTGGGCTTGCTTTCAGGGAGGTACTCAGATGCCGTAGCACAACGCGCCCAGGATCTGGGGATCGAGATATGCGTTCAGGGATCGGCGGGGAAGAAGTCCGATTTTCTTGGAATCCTCGAAAAGCTCTCCCTCACGCCGGAAGAAGCGGCTTACGTTGGTGACGACATTGTTGATCTTCCGGTTTTGCGCATCGCCGGTTTTGCTGCAACCGTCGCCGACGCTTGTCCGGAGGCACGCGAGTCAGCGCACTACGTCACGAAGGCACATGGGGGACATGGCGCCGTACGGGAAATTATCGAGGTCGTATTGAAAGCCCAGGACCGCTGGAATGGGGTGGTTCAACAGTTCCTCGAAGGATAGGGCTCCGCCATTGTGCCGTGGGGCATGAGTCGAAACGCCAAATTGGATTGGGTGCGACTGCGCAATGTCGACCCGGCTTAGGGATGATCTATAGGCCGGCGATCGTCTACGAAATTCAACTCCCGTTTGCCTGCCCGGGACGTTATCTGCCCCTCACACTCAGCCCGAGAATCCTCGGGATTGCTTCTTACGAATTCCTTCTTCAGCAACTTTATTAGGATCCGTCCGGAAAGAAATCAGGGCTGAAATGATCAAGGCCGTGAGAGGAGCACGCGGCCCCCTTTGTGATACCCCCTGTGCGGCCGCCCACCTGAAATTCAAACTTAAGGACGTTATCCTGACAGGCTAAAGGAATACAGATCAGATAGGGGTTTGCGCCAACATAACCGAAAACTCGCAATCTATCTCGGATGGTAGCTGGCGGCCGTATTTGCCCCTCGACGCTATGATTCCTGTTGACGGACGTTTCAAGACCCCCAAGATCCTGATATCCTCATCTCCAGGCCGCCAAATCAGGCGTTCCATTGAACTATGAAAAGATCTAATCCCAGACTCGGCTTTACCAGCTTCGTGCTGCATGCCATTCTTGCGCTCATCCTGTTCATCCCGCAATTGGCTGGAGCTGCGGCGGCATGGCAAAATCTGTCTCCAGGCGTGGAACTGGGCACGTTTCCGGCAAGTCACCCCGGTCAACATGGCGACTCCCAGATCACGATTCTTCGGATTGATCCCAAGCTCTGGGATCTGACCTTTGTGGGCCTCAGCCAGGGTGAGGAACATGCGGGGATGACTGCGCGGGAATGGAGCCGGAAGCACAATCTGGCGGCAGCCATTACCGCGGGAATGTTTTTAGGGGATAATAGAACCCACGCGGGATACCTCCGGTATCGGGACCATGTGAACAATTCGAAAATAAATGCTTATCGCTCAGTGGCCGCATTTGACGCCAGGAGCGACACAATTCCTCGTTTCAGGATCTTTGATCTGGATGCCGCCGGCGTTAGCATGCAGACTATCCTTCGGGATTACTCCTCAGCAGTGCAGAACCTGCGGCTGATCAAGCGACCTGGTCAGAACCGCTGGGCCGCGCAGGACCGGATGTGGAGCGAAGCCGCATTGGGAGAAGATCGAGCGGGCCGGATCTTGTTCATCTTTACCCGGTCGCCCTTCAAGATGGATGATTTGAATCGGGAACTCCTCGCTCTTGACATCGGCCTGGTCTGTGCCCAGCATCTTGAAGGAGGACCCGAGGCGCAGCTTTACGTGGGCGTTGGGGGAGCAGACCTCCAGTGGTTCGGGAGTTATGAAATGCCCTTTCAGGGGAACGACAAGAACCAGCGGGGATGGCCAGTGCCGAATGTGCTGGGAATTCGACCACGGCATTCACCGAAATAAAAGAGCCACCCAAATCGTATCTGCCGAAGCACCACTCGATCCTTCACATTGACCTGGCCCATGTCGCGCAAAAAGGTAGCCCCTTGAGGGGCGAAATATGGTTAAATTGCAAGGAGACGCCGGAAGTACAGAGGCCAATTTGAAGTGATTCTGACGACCGCTGCAGAAGGGACACCGCAGGCCACTTAGGAGGGAGTTGTATGGCAGAGATTCTGATCATCGATGACAACCCGGCAGTTCGAGATGTCCTGGGAGAAGTGCTTCGCGGAGCCGGCTACGAAGTCTCCACGGCGGCCAATGGGGCAGAGGCCCTAACTCACATGCGGACCAAAGGGGCGCCCTCTTTAATTCTACTCGACCTGATGATGCCCGTTATGAACGGCTGGGAATTTCGATCCGAACAACTCAAGGACCCTTCGCTGCGAGCAGTACCCACCATTATCCTCACGACCGTTGCCAATATCATGGCAGAAGCAAAACTCCTTAAAGCCAACGGTTTTATTTCGAAGTCCACCGCCTACGGATCCATTCTCGAATTGGTCCGCACCTATTGTTGAGTGGGCTTGATTCGACGAGGCTCCTCACCCTTCGACCACATGGTCCTGCCCTTTTGACGGGGCGGACAAACTCCCCGAGTATTGGACCTTTCACGATTTCCCGGACCGTAGACGGGAATCATTCGCACAACCCCTATTCTTCTGAAGGGAACCCACGAGGAGGCCACGATTCATGCGGGACAGATCTTCAATTTTGGCGCTATTCGATGGCTACCACCAGGAGGGTGGCGTCGTCGTGGAAGTTGGTCCGGCAGAACGCGGAGACCTCTTCCATGATCTTTCGTTGGATGTGGAGGGCACTTTCATTTTGGAGCCGGGCGGCTTGGATAAGCCTCTCTTCACCGAACTCCTCGGCCTGTTGATTCGCGGCTTCAGTGACGCCATCGGTAAAGAGCAGCAACCGGTCGCCGGCCTCCAGCCGCACTACGGAATCCTTGTAACTCCAGTTCGGTAACACCCCCAGGACCGCTCCGTTTCCGCACAGGGACTCTGTGTGCCCTGCTTTCTTCAATAAGAGCGCGGGGCTGTGGCCGGCATTTTCGTAAGTCACCGTATGTTGATCCACGTTCAATACCGCATAGAAGAAAGTGATGAACTTGCCCGGCGCCACATTGCCACACAGAAATGCGTTTAACTTCGAGCACACCTCTGCGGGCGTGGCCTCAGGGGTGGCGAACGCGCGAAACGCCGCCTGCAAATTGGCCATCAGGAGAGCAGCCGTGATCCCCTTTCCGGCCACATCACCGATACAGATGCCGAGTCGCTTGTCGTCGAGATGAATCACATCGAAGTAATCCCCACCGACCGTTCTGGCGGGTTGCCATGCCCCGGCAATCTGCACGCCCGGAAGCTGTGGCAGGCTTTTCGGCAACAAGTTCTCCTGAATCTCGCGGGCCCGGTCCAATTCCTGTTCCTGCTTTTGAAGGGCCACGCTGCCTTTTTCCACCGCTTGCTCCAACGCCAGGTTCTTCTCCCGGAGCCGGCGTTGGATCTCGCTGCTGAGGTAGGTGACCGTCCCCACGACCATACAGATCACCATAATCAGGGGAGCGGTCTCTTGAAATAGAAACCTCAATGGCGGCCTGCTCGGCTCCAGCCAATGAACGATGACGATGGCCGCGAGGGCGCTCGTCAGGCTGGCGGCCCCCATTATGGGAAAGAAGAGTACCCAGTTCCATGGAAACGCACGCCGGGTGTAGATCGGCACACTAGCCCTCATGACGGGGAGCATGATATTCCCCACTGAAAGCGTGATGGCGACCATCCGCCACAAAGAGGCGTGGAGCTTCATGGCCGCCAACATGGCATACACAACCACCGCGACGAAGACAAGAAGCTGCTGCACTTGCAGGAAACGGTTGAACCGTAGGGTGGCAATCTTCTTCCAGGAAGCGGCGGTCATCAAGAGGTTTCCTCGAAACGGGTGGACTAAATGTTGAGTGCCGTCACCTATTGTTTGAGCGCGAGCCGGTGGTAGAGTGCGGGGCCAAGAATAGCAAAAGGGCTGGGCGTCGACAATCGACAAAGAGAGGCGATTTGGAGGTATCTAATAAGGATCGGGATGACCTTACCCGATTTCATCGATCCATCGTCGCCAAAAACGAAAACGGCTGACAGCATTCGCTGCCAGCCGTTCGTGTGACCAGCCCAAGGAGCCGATTCAACTATCGATGTCCGCGGCCTTCAAATCCGCGACTGGACCCATGGAAAGAGCTGGAACCACGGAAAGAGCCGGAACCGCGGGAAGGGCCGCCCCTAAACTCACGAACAGAGTTCCCACGTCCAAACGCGGAACCACCTCTGAACCCACGCACAATCGGCCCGTGCTCAAACCGAGGCCCACCCCTGAAATCCCGAACAAAGGGTCCGTGTCCAAATCCCCCGTGGAAGCCCCCGAACCAGGGGCCGGCCCCGATGAACAGCCCGCTGGAGAAGTACTGGGGACCGTAGTACCCGTAAGGTGCACAGGGGTAGGGATAATATCCATAATAACCGTACGGGCATACCGGTGGAGGGCCGTAGGCGTAGCCCGGCCCGTAGCCAGGGCCAACGAAGACGCCTATCGAAACGTGTCCCGCATAACCCGCGGCTGGAATCATCAACATGCACAGGATGGCAAGATATTTGAAATACTTCATTTTTTTACCCCCTGTTCTCATCCCCGAAATTTACCACAAACGCCGCCGGACCTCAAGAACCTTCAGGTACCCCGGAGAATCTGGCAGCACTTACCTCTATGTGATGGGTGTTGCCCGTTAAAAGTTGCATGCCTGGAACCTTTCGACCTCGGAGAAGGGAAGAGACCTTCATCCGGTGACTATGCTCTCCCCCATGCTTTTTTTGTATTTTCCAGGGAGCAGATCCTTCGGGCTAGTCCGGGCGATATCTGCCCTGGAGCGTATGGGGTGCCGGGCTAGCCTGCTGAATGACGGGAAACAGAGGACCTAGCCAAAGATCGCAAGGAGGATCAGGACGCCTTCGCAGTGTCTGCAGACCATGTTGGTTCCCCCCTACTGGCCTTTTTGAGGTGAGTTCGAACGTCTTGGAAATCGTTAAATTTTGAGTTGCCTTGAATAAAGATACGACCCTATAATCCCTGTGCTCGATGAATAGCAGCTTTGGATCTCCGCCAGGAATCTGTAGGTCACGCCGAACCGGACGAGAGTATCGAGAGCGGGCGTAATTCAGCGGTAACACTTCATGGCAACACGCAAGAAAAAATAAACTCGCAATAACAATTAGTATAGCCGTAAGAACAGGCCACTTGAGTTTTCTCAGTTGGCCTTATTTTTTGCTCTTTTTCCCTACATTTGTCATACGGTTGCTACTTTGAGGTCGTACTTCACAAATGAATTACCACAATAGAAATTTGTTGTACAGCTCGTTGGCCATATAAGGGAGTCATAAGATGAGGAGACTCAGAACAACATTCGTGGGCTTCCTATTCATTATCTGCACAGGCATGCAGACCCATGCACAAGGTATCGAATGGAAGACGCTCAACGACGAGGCCATGTCGCTGTACAGACAGGGTCGCTATGATCGCGCTGTAGAGCTCGCAAGAAAAGCGTTGGAAGTAGCCGAACAAGAGTTTGGCCCCGACCACCCCTCTGTGGCCACGACGCTGAACACGCTTGCAATGCTGTACCGTGCCCTAGGTCAATATGCGGAAGCGGAGCCGCTCGACAAGCGCTCCCTGGCAATCAGGGAGAAGGCCCTCGGGCCGGATCATCCTGATGTGGCCCAAAGCCTAAACAGCCTCGGGGAAGTATGCAGCGCCCAAAGCCAGTATACGCGAGCAGAGCGGCTGTATCGGCGGGCGTTGGCGATAAAAGAGAAGGCCCTCGGCCTTGACCATCCCGATGTAGCACAAACCCTAAACAGCCTCGGGAAACTGTATGTTTCCCTAGGCCAATATGCGGAGGCGAAGCCGCTCTACTAGCGCGCGTTGGCGATCAGGGAAAAGATCGTTGGGCCAGATCATCCTGATCCGGCCGAAAGCCTGAACAGCCGTGGGGTGCTATATGTTTCCCAAGGCCAGTATGCGCAGGCGGCTCCGCTCTACAGGCGTGCGCTGGCGATCTTAGAAAAGGGCTTCGGTCCGGATCACCCCGAAGTGGCCAAGACCTTGAGCCTCCAGGGGTCGCTGTATATTTCGCAAGGCCAATACGCGCGAGCGGAGCCACTACTCAAGCATGCGCTGGCGATCAGGGAGAGAGCCCTCGGCCCGGACCATCCTGATGTGGCGACGAGCCTTGAGAAAATTGCTGTTCTCTACAGGAAAACTGGCCGGGATAGGGAAGCGGAGGTGTTCAAGAACCGTGCCGCGACCATCCGGGCAATGAAACGATGAAATCAGGTGGAAACCTCATGGTCGCTGCGGACTCCCCGTAGCACTGCCCTCAGTACTTAACGCTTGTACGGTCCGCCTGAAAAGGACTTCCTTGAGAATCAGTTTGAAATTGGTTCATGTGCAGGATTGCCCAGGCCGAATGGGCATGCCGTGGATCTTCGCAATGGAGAGTATGCGGCCGATTACGCCAGCAAGTGGGGGTTGGAATGTGAAATGACTAAATCACATATCAAAAAGGCCAGGGGAGAACACGAACCCCGTGGGATTTGCTGGGGGATTTGCAAGAAACGGGAGATTGTGATTGTATTTACCCCTTCTTCTCTTGTATCGTCGTTATTTCGGACAAGGCCTGTCAGCGTCTTGTGAAACAATTCTCATAGATTGACTTTAGCCGAGACTTTGTGATAACCATCACATGTTGTCAGACTTCTATTCTGGGGTTGGAGCCAGTGGGTAGCGGAGTCGTGGCACTAATATTTACTTTGAATTTTTCACTCCAAAATTTACCCCACCTAAAGATCCCAAAGGTTCGACCAAGAGAAGGCACCACGGCCCGTCATTGAAATTAGTAAGAGCGAGTGTTTGATGGGGGGTGCACCGACGCAGTTCCAGCTTTCAAAGCATGTCTTTTGGTTCGTGCATTTGAAGGGACTCGGCTGCCTCGTGGAACGCCATCTGGACGAGCGAAAGCTGACGGACAAGTCGGCGTTTTGTTTCTGACTCACTCGTCGCCCGTGACAGAGATCCATCGAATATTCTGATTTCGAATTTCGGCGCATGAAAGCATTAAGGTTGGTTTAGCACCCTGTTACCCCGGCCCCGAATCCGATCCTAAAGAAAACACCAAAAGTAATGTCTGCGCGAGAGACCTAGTTAAATGAATGCGACGAAGAGATCGGCTGTGGAGCTTCGATCTTTGCACGAGGTCTTACCATCATAGGCTCGCCTCAATGCGCTCATAACCACACAGGTAACCCCATGCCAAAAACAATTCTGAAGCTCTTCTTCCTAATAATGCTGGTCATTTCCACGGTTGCCATTAGTTGCTTGGATGGTGCGCCTCTGCGCAATGTTCCTGTCACTATAACGCAGCCCGATGGTGTCGTGATTCACTGCTTTGCCAGTGGAGACGAGTTCTACAACTGGCTCCATGACGAAAACGGTTACACATTTATCCAAGACGCGACCACGGGGTATTACACGTATGCAATAATAATAAGCGAAAAGCTCGTGCCCTCTGAGCACATTGTCGGCCGGGTTGATCCGGCCTCTTTGGGACTCGCCAGAGAAGCGAATGTCTATCCGCGGGATATTGTTAGGAAGTTCTCGCGCGCTCGCGTGGGTTCTCCCCTAAATCCTGAGTTCATCGTCAGTGCCCCTCACGCAGGTACCCTGAACAATCTCGTCGTCTTCATCCGCTTCAGCGATGACAGCGAGTTTACGGAAACGACATACATCTTCGACCATCTATTCAATACGACGGTTGCAGGCGCCAATTCCCTGAGAAACTATTACACTGAGGTTTCGTACAATCAGCTTACTATTTCTAGCTCGTTTTATCCGAACTCCACGCCTTGGGTCACGTCCTACCAGGATTCGAATTCCCGAGACTATTATCGCCCGTTTAATCTCATCACCAACTGGAACGGATATCTGAACGAAGCCGATAAGGCAGTCAGGGAGCAAATGTTACTGAGGAACGCCGTCAACGCAATAGCCTCTCAGGTAGATCAAGGGCTCGATATTGACGGGAACAGCGACGGCAATGTGGATAACATCTGCTTCATCATCAAGGGAACTCCGGAAGGTTGGAGCCAACTGTTGTGGTCTCATATGGCGTCCCTTAATTTTTTCAATGTCTATATCAACTCCAAACAGGTCATGACATACGACTTTCTACTCGAAGACGATTTAATTTCGAGAGGAGTTGGCATCTTGGCCCATGAGACGTTCCACTCGCTGGGGGCGCCCGATCTGTATCATTATGTCAATCAAGGCGTCCTTCAGCCCGCGTTTCGATGGGATCTGATGGATGTTCCTCTCAATCCCCCGCAGCACATGACTGCGTATATGAAGATGAGGTACGGCAAATGGCTAGCGGAAATCCCGACTATACTCACTTCGGGCGTGGTCACCCTTAATCCACTTACCGCATCTTCCAATAACGCCCGCGAGATCGTTTCCCCAAACTCCGCTGCAGAGCACTTCGTAGTTGAATACAGGAAAAGAACGGGTACGTTCGAGAATTCTCTACCGGATGAAGGGTTGATCGTTTACAGAATCAATACTTCACTGGACGGACAGGGGAACGCTAACGGCCCGCCCGATGAATTGTATGTTTACCGGCCCGACGGAACGGGGTCTGCCAATGGTAACCCGTCCCAGGCAAATTTCAATAGCAGCGTTGGCAGAACAGTCTTCAACGACAGCACAAACCCATCGAGCTTCCTTTCGGATGGCAACCCAGGAGGATTGAATGTTTCGAATGTGAGTGTCGCGGGAGACACCATTTCGTTTTCAGTGTCCTTGACGGCTGAGATCACTACCGCAACGACAGGAGTAGCCACCGATGTGACGGCGAATTCTGCTAGGTTCAATGGGACAGTCAATCCCGGAGGCTTTGCGACCACGGCGTATTTCGAATGGGGCACCAGCACAGCTTACGGAAACACGACCCCTTCACAGTCGGTCGGCAGCGGAACGAGCAGTGTCAAGGTATCATGGAATCAGAGCGGGCTTTCATCGGGGACCACTTATCACTATCGGGTCGTTGGAAACAATACGAAGGGTATTGTTAATGGCTTGGATGCAACGTTCACGCCAGGCACAATTAATCAGGGCACAATATGGACACCTGCGGGCAATCCCCATGTGATTACCAACTCGGTCACAATCAACGCCGGGGCCACGTTGACAATCCAACCCGGCGTGATCGTCAAGTTGAGTGGGCTTGCCGGATACTTGCGAGTCTACGGAAACATCATTGCGCAGGGGACGGTGGATCAGCCCATTGTGTTCACCTCGCTGAAGGATGATACGGTGGGCGGAGACACCAACGGGGATGGCAGCAGCAGCACCCCAGGGGCAGGCGATTGGGTGGGAGTCAATGTTTCGCCCGTCAGCGGAGATTCCTCGGTCGCGTCGGAATTCGAGTATGTGACGATGCGGTATGGGTCGACATGCTTGCAGGTTTCAAATCAGACGGCGGGGGTTACGATCAACCGCGCATGGCACGAGAAATGGTGCGCAGCGAGAGACTCTCGGCCGTTGGAAGGATGGCAGCCACCATCATCCATGACATCAAGAACCCCATGGCAACTCTGCATACCTATGCGCAGATTATCAAAAGGAGGTCCGAATCCAGCGAAGCAATAGAGATGGCCGACCAGATGATCCGGCAGGTGGACCGCTTCGTGAAGATGACCCAGGAGGTTCTTGATTTCTCACGTGGAGTAAGTGAGCTGAAAATCGAGACTGCGCAGCTTGGTGATGTAGTGAACACCGCCCTCCGGATGATCCAGACGGACCTCCAGAAAGGAAAGATTGTTCTCATCCAGAACCTCGAGTACACCGGCGACATTGCGCTCGATGTAGAGAAAATGCTCCGCATCGTCTATAATATTACGATCAATGCCGCCGACGCCATGCCCGATGGAGGCTCGCTTACCGTCCACACCCGGAAGGTGAATGAGTATGTCGAAATAGAATTTACCGATACAGGCAAGGGAATTCCCGAAGAGATCATGTCAAAGGTCTTTGAACCGTTTTTCACCTTCG
>JAIQFY010000067.1 GCA_020072965.1 Terriglobia bacterium
AAGTTTTGGTAGCCTCCCCGCGGTTTTTGCGGGGGGGGGCTTTTCGGGGAGGTGTGCAAAAAGGTTGGTGATCTGAGATTGGAAATTGGAGATTTGAGATCGGCCGGCGACTTCTGTGGGTTCTGGTAATTCATCCGTTAGACATCCGCCGGCACGAGCCCCCCCCGCAAAAACCGCGGGGAGGCTACCAAAACTTGCGGGACTCAAACCACTGAAATCTGCACGCACAAGCCCCCCCCGCAAGAAACCGCGGGGAGGCTACCAAAGCGGAGCAGTACCGCTGATCTTTTGAAATCTGCGCGCACAAGCCCCCGCCGGGCAAAGGACCCGCCGCGGCGGGAGGCTACCAAAGCTTGCGGGGCTCGAATCACGGAAATCTGCACGCCATGGCGAATCCCGGGCTGTTTTTGTTGGTTCAGGACCGGGAATATTGTGATCTCCAGCATTCCCGGGACGCTCCAAAGTGCGGAGCATCCCGGCTACCAGAGCAGGCGTAAGGAAAAAAGGACGGAAGAATCTTTCGCCCCTGACGGGGCTGGTTGCCCTTGTTGATGTGCGTTCCCACGACTGTCGCCGTGGGCCAAAGATCTAGCGCCCCGCAAAAAGGCGCGGGACGGGCTACAATTGTACCGGCCCGGGCCTGGAAAAGTTTGGATCGGCTGGCCGTCATCCCACCTGCGGCAGCTGGTGAACGTTTCAGTTTCAGCCTACATCCAGACGACGAGCAGGATTCCAATCCCACAACCGGCAGGTGGGGGATTATTCAAATCCAGCCTTTAGGGGAAGGCGGAACCTGGAACCCTGCACCGACTTCCGGCGGGGGGATCCGGAGAGAGTTGATCTGCAGCATGTAGGTTGGAATTGAACTGACCGCCACTCGCGCGGGGGAATACAATCGGAGGTTTGAATCATAATTAATTTCTGGAACGAATTCTTTCGCACCTCCGGGGCTTACTTGCGTATGATTGGGTTACCCCGGGCTCGCCCCGCAAAGAGCGCGGGGCATCATCCGGGGCTACATTCTCCGCGGCCCTCCGGGCCTGAGATTCTGATTCAGAACTGATGCAGCCAGGCACATTCCCGATCCCTCGCTCAGTTCGACGGAGGGCTTTCTGAATTCTTTCATATCCGAAATCGATTGATAAGCGTCGTTCAATTCACTCCTCTGACAGGTGATTTCCCATGTTATGGACAGCCAAGAAGAGATCTGAAAAAGCCGGTCTTCCACCGGGAACATTGATTCATATCGGTGAGAAGAAAGTTGAAGAAGTCACGATCACGGTGATTGATTACGATGAAACCCATTGTCTCGAGAAAGAAGTCAAGGCGGTAGAAGATCTTTTTCCCCTGAGAGACAGCCCCAGCGTCACCTGGGTGAACGTCGAAGGAATCCATGAGGTCGAGCTCCTGGCGAAAATAGGGGAATGCTTCAAACTGCATCCTTTGACCGTGGAAGATATCCTCAACACCCACCAGCGTCCCAAGATGGAGGATTTTGGCGAGTATCTTTTTATCGTGCTCAAGATGCTTCACCAGCCTGATAGGGAGGGCGAGACCGTTGCTGAACAAGTCAGTCTCATTGTGGGTTCGAACTTCGTGCTTTCGTTCCAGGAGGGGATGACTGGCGATGTGTTCAATCCGATCCGGGAGCGCATTCGAAATGCCAAGGGGCGAATTACAAAGAACGCCTCGGATTATCTGGCCCATGCACTGATTGATGCCATCGTCGACAACTACTTCGTGGTTCTGGAGAAATTGTCCGAGGATATCGAGCTCCTGGAAGAACAGCTGGTCGAGGAACCGGGGCCTGTGACCCTGAACTCCATCCAGAATCTCAAGAGGGAAATGATTTATCTTCGCAAGGCGGTATGGCCGTTACGGGAGGTTATTGGAGGCTTGCAGCGCGCAGAGTCTCCGCTGATCCAACCGTCCACCGGCATTTACCTGCGGGATGTTTACGATCATACGATCCAGGTGATTGATACGATCGAGACCTATCGAGACATCCTCTCCGGGATGCTGGACATTTATCTTTCGAGTATCAGCAACCGGTTGAACGCCGTGATGAAAGTGTTGACGATCATTACGACCATCTTCATGCCGCTCAGCTTTGCCGCCGGCGTTTACGGGATGAACTTCAGATACATGCCAGGACTCGAGTCCCGGTGGGGTTTTCCGCTGCTGCTTATCTTTATGGTGACCACGGGAATTTCAATGTTGATTTACTTTAGAAAGATGAAGTGGTTATGAAACTCGGGACAGTCCAGAACTGCACAGGGAACATCTGGGATCACCGCGGAGACGCAAAAGGTCTGGTAGCCTCCCCGCGGCTTCATGCGGGGGGGGCTTTTGCGAGAGGATGGCAGAGCTACTGATTTTGTGTTCGCTGCACGCACAAGCCCCCGCCGCAAGAAACCGCGGGGAGGCTACCAAACCGGGCACAAGTCGACATTCTGAAATCTGCACGCACANNAGGCTACCAAACCGGGCACAAGTCAACATTCTGAAATCTGCACGCACAAGCCCCCCCCGCAAGAAACCGCGGGGAGGCTACCAAACCGGGCACAAGTCAACATTCTGAAATCTGCACGCACAAGCCCCCCCCGCAAGAAACCGCGGGGAGGCTACCAGGGCTTCTTTGCTGGCGCCACGGTAGTGACGAACCGCAACACATCGCCTCCCGCCTTCGCAGTCACCTCCCAGCAGCCCTCTACCGGAAACGTCAGCGCAATGACCTCAAACGTGCTTCCCGGATAATCGCTGACGCTGTCACTCAGTTTCAGGGGTGGGGCCGAACCATCCAGGCGCCGGCCGGAAATCGCAAGCCGCACGCCCGCCGGACGAATCAGAATCACCTTGTTATCGGTTCCCGCGCGCCACCCCTGGCGGGGAAACCAGATGGCACGGTTCTCGCTGATGTACCATTCGCCGAAGCCGAACGGGCTGGCCTTCGGATCGCTCGGCGGCTCGTCGAGCAGAGGTTTCGTCACCGGGCACGCCGCCATCCAGGATGGCGTCGAGCTCAGAGCAGCTTGGACCTCCCCGTGTGGAATCACCGAGTCAAAGAGGAGCGCGAGCGACAGGTGGACCGCCATTCCGCCGTTGAGCTCTCGCGAGGCGAGGATCTTGCCCGTGTCTGGGTCGAGGCGTATCAGGCGCTCGGAGTATTTCGCCAATGTGGGGCCTACCTCGAGGCCGAAGAGTTCGGCGCCGTCGCGACTGGCCACGACACGCGTGAAATAGAGCGATGGCGCGAGGTGCGCAACGACCGCGCCGGACGCGGGATCAATGACGTATACGCCACCGCTGGGTGGTGAGGCACACTCCCGCCGGTCGAATTTGCCCCCGAAGCCTTCGTACACCACGAGACGGCCGCCCGCGGCAACCGGCGGCTGAAGCATAAAAGGCTCCGTCACCTTGCTTCCTGGCAAGCGACAATCTCCGCCCAACTCGTGGAGATCAATCGCTTTGCCATCCGCTAACTTCTGAGTCTCCGGGGTCACGCTCCAGAGCGTGCCTTTGCCCTTGCCGTAACCGAGAAGGTAGTACTTCTCGCCGGACCAAACGCCGGTGAGACTTTGGCCGCCGGGGATTGAAATGGACCGGGCGAGGGTGTTGGTCTTGAGGTCGAACATGTCCAGGGAAGACGAAGGTGTGTAAGTCACACCAAAAAGCCAGCGCCGGTAGGACGATGGCTGCAGAAGATAGGTCTTTCCGAGTGGTCCCATAGCCCGCCCGCGCTGGAGCGTCAGCAAATCGACGATGTCGATGCCGACGTTGCCTCGCTGCGCATAGAGTTGGTGCCCATTCATCGAGAGAACGCCGTGCAGGGCCGGAAAAATCAGCGGAACCATCCTGCCAGATTCCAGGTCAAGCATGTAGATCGCACAGCAGGTCTGCGATTCAGGGGGCTTGGGAAGCGCCACCAGGAGCGTCCGGCCATCGGGCAGCGAAGCGACCCAGCCGTTCATGGATCCCGTGTGGATCGTGCCAATCGTTTCCAGCGTGGCCGGGTCTACGGTCTCGATCACGCCTGAACGCCCGGCAAGAAGAAGAACCCACCGGGCTTGATCAGACGCGCTCGCCCTGGTGGGGAGGAGCGATGCCAACAGGAAAAGCCAAACGAATGCGCGAAGAGTCATGTGTGTGCCTCGGAGTAAAAGACGATGAGGACGTGAGGAGCGTTAACAAGCATTTGGTGATAGGTAATAGAGGATAGGGAGAAGCAGTTCAAAGTTCAAGGTTTCAAGTTCAAAGTCGAAAAGCAAAAGTTCAAGAAGCAAGAGTTCAAAGTTCCAAGTTCAAATTTCCAAGCCAAAAACGCACGTTGCGCATTTTCAGCCGAGGGAAGACAGACGCCGTGGGCCATCCGCCCGAGGCGCCCCGCCAGCGGGGCTCGATGTGAACGGCTGATGCCGAATGCCAAAACAAAGCGGCACTGAAGTGCCGCACTACAAGAGCAAAGCGCTCCGCCGGGGCGGACCGCACTACAAAGGCAAAGCAACCCGCCGCCGAGGACCGCACTCCAAACAGACAGGGTGGGATAGGAAACAAAGCAATTCAAAGAATGAAGCGGTCCGCCGTGGAGGACCGCACTACAAACCTAAGGCCGCGCGCCGAAAGTTCGAAGCGCTACCTCGGGGAGGGGAAAGCTGATATAATGGGGTCATCCTCACAGGTTGTTTTCGTTGTGAATTGGCCGCACCGGCGCGGTAAATCCATTTGGTTCCCATGATTTTAAGCTGGCCCCAAGCCGAACGGCCCAAAAGGAGAATGTGGTTATGAGAAAAGCCGTATCTTTCTTCCTTGTACTGTGCCTCACCTATACTCCGCTCGTCGAGTTTGCAACGACCTCAGGAACTTACGTTCGAGCCGCGGCTTCGCCCCAGGATTATCCGCCCCAGGACTATCCGCCTTTTGAATCCTTCTCACCAGAGCAACTGGACAATCTGCTGGCTCCCATTGCGCTTTATCCGGACCCGCTGCTGTCGCAGGTCCTGCTGGCCTCGACCTTCCCCGACCAGATCGATGAGGCGGCGCGGTGGGTGCGCGCGAGTGGTTCCTATGGAATCGACAACCAACCCTGGGACGTCAGTGTCAAGGCGGTCTCCTATTACCCGACGGTCCTTTACATGATGGATGGCAAGCTGGATTGGACGACGACGGTGGGACAGGCCTACGTCAACCAGTCGACCGACGTGATGCTGGCCGTCCAGCGCTTGCGCCAGATGGCTCGTTCGCAGGGCAACCTGTTCACGACCCCGCAGCAGGAGGTCATTAATGAGGGCGGGTACATCCAGATCGTCCCCGCATCCCCTCAATACATCTATGTGCCGGTTTATGAACCGAGTGTCATCTTCTTTCGGCACGCTTATTTTGGAGGGGCCTGGGCCGTCGGGGTCTTCTCCTTCACGGCGGGGTTCCTTATTGGGTCGTGGCTGAACCATGACTTCGACTGGCGCGGCCATCGAATTTATTATACCGGGTGGTCAGGCGGGGGCTGGATCGCCCGAAGTCGCCCCTTTGTTCACGTGACGAATGTGTACGTCAACAACCGCTACACGAACGTCTATGTCAACCGGACCGTTGTCAACCGGAACGTGAATTACACCAACATCAACCGCTACAACAGCGTGCATCGCGACGTGACCTACAACAACCTGTCCCGCAATGTGAACCGCAATGACAACCGCAATGACAACCGGGTCCCCAACACGAACAATCGACCCAACAATGAGATCATTAATCGCAATATCAACACCAACGATCAGCGCTTGAACGACTATCGTGGCCGGCAAGTCCAAGGAAGACCGACGCCGGGCTCCTCAGCCCCCCCCACGCCGCCACCCCCGGCGCAGCCCAATGCGCGGCCTACACCGGCGCCCCCACGACAATCCGATGCGCGGCCCACTACGCCGGCGCCCCCACCGCAGTCCAATGCGCGGCCTTCAGCGACACCCCCTCCCCGATCCGAGCCGCATGCTTTCGGAACGAATGAATCGAAATTCGATCCTCACGCTGCCAGTCAGCGCGGGCAGGCCAGCCGCGTGGAAGCGGCCCGGCCGGTAGCTCCAAACCCGACCCCTCAGGCTCAACCTCAGAAGGGTCGTTCGGAAGCGATCCGGCCTGCGACTCCAAACCGGGCTCCTGAGGCTAAATCTGAGAAAGGTCGTTCGGAAAAATCTTCCGAGAAGCGGAAGTGAGAAGATACCCGTGTCACTCAAGCCGTGTGAGCGCCATCCTTCGGGCCGGTGCTCCCGATGCCTGTGGACGATATTAAAGAAGGGAACTCCAACAAGAAAGGGCTGAAACATATGGTGAAGAAGCCATTAACTTTACTCGATATCCAACGCCGGATGCCTTTCACCCTGGCACTTTTGTTCGTGCTGTTGGCGAGCGCGTTCGACGGCAAGCCGGTCGTTTACGCGCAGACGCAAGGAGCGGCGAAGACAAAACCGCAGGCGGTACAGCAAACCAATTTTTCGACGCCCGAAGAGGCAATGCAAGCCCTTGTCGAAGCGGCGAAGGCAAAAGATCGCGCTGCACTCAGGAGAATTTTCGGGCCCGACGACGATGAGTTGCTTTCAGGAGATCCCGTCGAAGACAATAAGGACCTTGAGAGCTTTGCAGCTGCTGTTTCAGAGTCTGCCCAACTCAAGAAAGAGGGCGATATCAAGTACACCATAGTCGTCGGCAAGAACAATTATCCTCTTCCCATCCCGATTGTGAAGCAGGGGGACCATTTGATCTTCGATACCGCGGCAGGGATTGATGAGATTTTGAATCGTCGGATCGGGGAGAACGAGTTCTCGACCGTCACCACCTGTCGCGCTTATGTCCTGGCGCAGTGGGAATACTTCACCGAAGGCCACCTGGCGCATGATGGCGTGGCCGCCTACGCGCAAAAATTCAGAAGTACGCCAGGGCAGCATGATGGATTGTTCTGGGACACCGCTGAGGGTGACAAGCCAAGCCCGCTGGGAGAACTGGTTGCAGCTGCTCGCGCCGAAGGTTACGGGCTGAAGGGCCAGACCCAGGCCCAAGCGAAGGAAGAGGGCCAGAAGCCCGCACATTCCCCCTATCACGGATACTTCTTTAAGATCCTTACCCGACAAGGGTCGCATGCCCCGGGAGGAAAATACAGTTACATCATCAATGGAAACATGATTGCCGGCTACGGCTTGCTCGCTTATCCCGCCAAGTGGGGAAATTCCGGCGTGATGACCTTCATCGTGAATCAACAGGGGCGCGTCTATCAGAAGAATCTCGGCCGTGACACGGCGAAGATCGCCGGCGCAATAGCTGAATTCGACCCTGATCCAAGCTGGAAACCCGTCGGCGGACAATAGGTTATAGGTGATAGGTATTAGGGGTTAGGGAAAGGCAGTTCAAAGTTTCAAGCCCAAAGTTCAAAGTCCAAGGTCTGAATAAGCCGGGTGCCGCAGACATGCGGGGTGTGCATGTCTGCGCTGGGAGGGACAAGAGGTCTCGGGGTTTGGCATTCGTGGGAATTGAAGCACAGGCAGGCACAGAGCGCATGCCTGCAGCCCTCCGGTGTGGGTGCGAATTGACAACGCCAGCACCTTGGTGGCGGGGGGAGACAAGGTTCAGCCCCGTTTATCGGGGCGTAGGATCTTTAGCCCACGGCGAAGCCGTGGGTGAAGGCGATTCGATTTGGCTCGAGCCCCGCCAGGGGCGAAGGATTTTCAAGAACCGTCCAGTTGAAAAAGAAGATGGGCTTAATTTGAGAAGGTGCGGATTTTCTTTCGTCCCTGACGGGGCTCTTGATCCCTTAGGATTGTTTACCCAGGGCTGAAGCCCTGGGCTAAAGATCCTGCGCTCCGCCAAGCAGAGCTAACTCCGAGGGATAGGCCCTCATTTATTTCCGTGTGCCACAGAGATTTGTTTCTTGCATACCGGCGGCACCCAGCCAAAACAAAGCGTCACTTGAAGTGACGCACTCCAAGGTGAATTATGGGACTTGATGCGTTTGTGTTTTGTGATTGCGTTGAAAAGAAACGCTTGAAAACCCGGCACCCGTTTCCTGAACTGCTCGTCATTCTGCCAAATGGTTCACCGGACGTCGAAACAACGGATCCCAAGAAACAGGAGCGGCATGATCGCTGGATGGAGAAACGGGCGTGCCGGCACGAGCAATGCATGCTGGCAGGCGACTGGCTTGGAAACGGCGCCTGGATCAGTGAGCTCTGGACCGAAATCAATCGGGTTTCACGAAAGTGGAGGAAGAAGTTTCCAGTTCTGCGTGACCACGTCATCTATTGCGGCACTCACACGGGCGACTATCTTCCTCTGAAAGATGTCCGAAGGCTTGAAAAGGAGATCAGGTTTCTTCGGTCGAAGGACCTGGAAAAGGCAAGAGTGAAGGACATTGAGGGACTGAATGAGTTTTTGTCCAAGCTGGAAAAATTAGTGAAGGCATCGCTCAAGGTGGGAAAGCCGATCGCGTTTTAAGGAACAACGGGGATTTACCGCCGAGCCGCAAAGACCCGTCTATCCTTTAGATCTCTAATCCCCATACTTTACATCGCACCAAAAATCAAAAGGCGCTATAATCCCCCCGTCGATATCTAAACCTCAACCTATTTTCAAGGATTGGCAAGGGTGCCAGAATTTTTCAACAGGGGATGCCCTGAGGCCTCGATTCTTCAAAGAGCCGTGGACTCGAACGTTTAAGGCTTCATGAAGAATGTCCCCTGCGTGGAGGCGTATCCCATGAACAAGCGACACACCAGTTTGCTACTTTGTTGTGCATTGACATGTCTTCTCGTTCCTGCCCTGTGCGCTGCAGCCGTGTCAATCCAGCTCCAACCCGTGCTGACGGGCTTATCAAGCCCCTTGTACGTCACCAGCGCGCATGATAGCAGCAACCGGCTGTTTGTGGTCGAGCAAGGCGGGATGATCAAAGTGCTCCAGCCGGGGGCTTCCACTCCTACTGTTTTTCTTGATATTTCCTCCAGGGTGGTTTTCGGCGGAGAGCAGGGTTTACTGGGGCTTGCTTTTCACCCCCAGTTCACCATGAACCCGAGCTTTTATGTGGACTACACGCGCGCAGGCGATGGCGCCACCGTCATCGCCGAATATCACGTCTCAGCCACAAATCCCAATCTGGCGGATCCCACTGAAACCATTTTGCTGACGATTCCACAGCCATTCGTCAACCATAATGGGGGCATGGTCGAATTTGGCCCGGACGGTTTTCTTTACATCGGCATGGGCGACGGCGGCTCCGGCAATGATCCGGGGAACCGGGCCCAGAACACCAGTGTGCTCCTCGGCAAGATATTGCGCATTGACGTCGACCATCCCAACGGCGCGGTCCCCTACTCTTCACCTCCCACCAATCCCTTCTTCTCAGGCGGGGGGCAGCCCGAAATCTATGCGATTGGCATGCGGAATCCCTTCCGGTTCTCATTTGACCGCGGGACGGGGCAACTCTATGTGGGTGATGTCGGGCAGGGCGCCTGGGAGGAAGTGGACATTGTGACCCTGGGCGGAAATTACGGGTGGCGCATTTTTGAGGGAAATCACTGCACGAACAATGATCCGGCCTTGTGCGCCAACACAAGCGGTTTCACCTTTCCGATCGCCGAATACCCGCACGCTCAGACGTCGCCGGCCGTCGCGGCCCGCTGTTCGATCACCGGGGGATATGTGTATCGGGGGACCAGGGGAAGCCTTCCCATGGGGACCTACGTCTTTTCCGACTTCTGTTCCGGCGAAATCGTCATGTTGAGCGGCGGCGTGCAGACCGTGCTGCTCAATAGCGGCGTGAACGTCTCATCCTTTGGCGAAGACGAGGGTGGAGAGATTTATGTTGTCGGGTTGGGGGGAACGGTCGAGCGGATTGCTGCCGCTACTCCGACCTGCACCGTCTCGATTTCCCCGACGAATGAGTCTTTTGCGTCAGGCGGAGGAACGGGCAATGTAACGGTGACGGCTCCAATGGGTTGTCTGTGGACGGTCGCGAGCAACTCCCCCTCGATCACCATTCTCTCGGGCAGCAGCGGCACCGGCAATGGGACGGTCAATTTCTCGGTCGCAGCGAACTCCAGTTCTAATCCGCTCGCCGGAACCCTCTCGATTTCAAACCAGACCTTTACCATGGTGCAGGGTGCACAATTCAATGACGTTCCGCCAAATCACCCCTTCTTTACGTTTATCGGGAAGTTCTCGGCAAGGGGGATTTCTGTGGGGTGCGGAAATTCAAATTTCTGTCCGGATAGTCTTGTGACTCGTGAGCAAATGGCGCTCTTCCTGGAAAGAGCGATGGGCATCACCAATCCCCCCGTGCCCGCGAAGCCGACCTTTACCGACGTTGGACCGGGGAACTTCAGTTATCCCTTCATCGAGGATCTTTTTCGCCGGGGGATTACACCGGGTTGCTCCTTGAAACCAGCCATGTACTGTCCTGCTTCACCCGTCACCAGGGAGCAGATGGCTGTGTCGGTCGAGAAAGCACTGGGTGTCTTTAATCCCCCGGTACCTTCGCAGCAGACCTTTACGGACGTGCCGGCGGGCCTTCCCAGTTTCCCCTTCATCGAGGATTTCTTCGCGCGCGGAATCACAGCAGGCTGTGCAATAAATCCGCGAATGTACTGCCCTGGTTCGGTATTGACGCGCGGGCAAATGGCAGTGTTTCTGGTCAGGGCCTTCGGGCTCTAACGAGGCGGGTAGGGGATAGGAGGAATCAGTTCAAAGTTCCAAGGTCAAGGTTCAAAGTTTAGAAGAACAGAAGGGTCGTGTGATTTCCACAATGATCAAACTGTGAGATAATGAGAGTGTATTTGCCGTTCTTGTAAATCCTTTGGACTCGATTAAGGGGCAGCAAGTCCAGACTTGCAGCCCCCTTTTTTTTTTGCGGCTGCAGGCAGTGCAGAAAGAGGAGCTTTGATGAGCGAGACTGCCATTAAGGATATTCGTCCCTGGGAACGGCCTTTTTGGAAGCCGGTCCGGGGCAAAGGTGCGGTTCTCTCTTATTTGATCCTGATCCACGTCCTCGCGATCGTCGGTCTCATCTTGTTTCCGCTCCCCAGCCTGAAGGTCCTGGGCATGGCGCTAGTTCTCACGGCTCTGGGTGGTCTGGGGACGACCGTCTGTTACCACCGCATGCTCGCTCACCGCACTCTGAAGGCAAACAAGGCGGTCGAGCACCTGCTGATTTTCTGGGCCATGTTCAACGGCTCGGGGGCCCCGGCAAGCTGGGTGGCTTACCACCGCCAACATCATTTCCGCGCCGATACGCCCGAAGACATTTCCAGCCCCAAGCAAGGCGGCTTCTGGTGGGCGCACCTGCGCTGGCTCTACCAGTCAGCCCGGGCCGATCGCCAGAGGTGGTGCCCGGAGCTCAATCGGGGCGCATACCGGCTTTGGACTGTTGCGGAAGGCCCGGTGATCCTGCTGTCACTCTGCTTCGGCTTGGTGCTCGGTTGGCAGGGCTTCTTCTGGGCGGGGGCCATTCGCTTGATGTATTCGCTGCACATGCAGTGCCTGGTGAACAGTCTCACGCACCTGGGTCACGCTGATGAGGGAGATTCCAGCATTAACGTCTGGTGGCTGGGGCCACTTCAACTGACCGCCTGGGGTGAGAATTGGCACAAGAACCATCACTCCAACGCCGGCTCTGCGCGACTCGGCCTCCGCTGGTGGCAGACGGACATCGGATGGTACTTCATCTACGCCCTGGAAACAGTGGGTCTCGCCAGCCACGTGAAACGGCCTAGAAGTCAATAAAGTCCAAAGTCCAAGGTTCAAAGGCCAAGGTTCAAAGTTCAAAGTTCCAAAGTTCCAAAGTTCAAAGTTCCAAGTTCCAAGTTCCAAGTTCCAAGTTCAAAGTCCAAGGGCCAAAACCTAAGAGCGAAGTCACGGGTTTCTTGGGGGGTTGAGTTTTGTTTGGGGGCCGCAAGCGGCGATCTATAAGGGCATGCGCCTCATGGCGAATGAATCCGGGACTGCTCCCTGTTCTTTGGAGTCCGGCCTACTGGCTTTCCTGCCTATAGAAAAGACTATGAAATTCCGGACTGAATCAGAATCAGGGAGGGGTTTTTCAGGAAAGGGGTTTCTGTCGCCCCCAAGGGGGCTCGGTGTTTATTCTCGTGCCCTACCCCACCCTGACGGGTGGGGCCACAATCTTCCGGCCCGGACGGGCCTGGACTCAGGCGCATCCTGAGATTCTCATGCACTCGGGCGCGTCAGAGGTGCCCGGTGCGTCTCCAACGCATGAGTATGTTAGCAGGTCAGAGGGGTTCGCGAAATTTGCGAGGCTAGGCGGAGGGGGAACATCCCTGGCAAGGAGGCCAGTCGAAGTAGACATGTGATACATCATGGTTCGCAGACATGCAAGGACCGCATGCCGGCGGGGCGCCCCGAAGTTCAGTCCCCGGGTGCTGACTGAACGGGCGTGAGTTCGTTTTCTGTGGAGGTTTCGTTCTCTCTCAAGGCGTCGTCTTCTCTCGGGGCCTCGTTTTCCGCGCGTTTCGCGAGTTTCTTCTGAGCGCGGCGCTCCGCCTTCTCGCGTTGCTTTTCCAGTCTCTTCATTTCCTTCTGACGCTTTTGGAATGTGGTTGGCATCGGGTCTCCTTAAAATTGCCGAGGTCGCTGACACTGCCGCAAGGGGTGTCCATGAGGCTACCAGCGAGGTTCGCGCGGCCGTCGTACGGCTTCGCTATAATCCTCGTTCGAAAAACTACTCCGGCCGCGCCCGCCGCTCATTCGCGGGGCACTCCTCTCCGTCTTGGGCCGTGCTTCGTTCACCTTGAGGTTGCGTCCTCCCAACTCTTTTCCGTCGAGTGCTGCGATGGCCTTGACGGCCTCGTCGTCATTGGGCATTTCCACAAAGGCAAATCCCCGGGCCCGGCCCGTTTCCCGGTCTGTGACCACGTGGACGCGGCCAACCTGCCCGAACGGCTGGAACAGGGCGGTCAGTTCGCTTTCGGTGGTTTGAAAGCTGATGTTTCCTACAAATAGATTCTTCATGTTTCTTCTCCTTATGGTTGTGCCGCGACGGAGGCGCGAGTGATTCGAGCATCGGCCGGTGCTGCGATTGAAACATCTGTCAGAACGCGTTCTCTAGAAAGACCCGGAACTGGCCCGAGCGAGAGGGATGACGCAGTTTTCTGAGCGCCTTGACTTCGATCTGGCGGATACGTTCGCGAGTCACGGCGAAAACCTGGCCCACTTCCTCGAGCGTGTGCTGGCTGCCATCCTCCAGCCCAAATCGCATCTTGATGATCCTCTCTTCGCGCGGGGTGAGCGTCTTCAGCATGGACGCCATTCGCTCCTTCAGGCTGAGGCGGATGGCCGCCTCCAGCGGAGACACCGCACCCTTATCCTCGACGAAGTCGCCGAGGTGAGTTTCCTGGCCCTCTCCAATGGGCGTTTCAAAGGACACGGGTTGCTGGGCAATCTTCTTGGTCCTGCGCACCGCCTCGACAGGAATATCCATCCGCGCGGCGATTTCCTCGGAGGTCGGCTCGCAGCCAAGCTCCTGCGTCAGTTGCCGGCTGGTGCGCACCTGCTGGTTGATCGTCTCGATCATGTGGACGGGAACACGGATTGTGCGGGCCTGGTCGGCGATGGCCCGGGTAATCGCCTGGCGAATCCACCACGTGGCGTAAGTGGAGAACTTGTACCCGCGCCGCCACTCGAACTTGTCGGCCCCTCTCATGAGGCCCATATTGCCCTCCTGGATCAGGTCGAGAAAATGCAGCCCGCGGTTGGTGTATTTCTTGGCGATCGAGACGACAAGACGCAGGTTGGCCTCGGTGAGTTCTTTCTTCGCTTGTCCGGCTTCAGCCTCGCCGCGATGAATCAGGGTGAGAGACTGCTTCAGGCTGGAAGGCTGGACCTCGATCGAATCACGGATCGCTCTGAGCTCGGAGCGACACGCTCGAAGTGCCTTGCGCGCTACGGCGGCGGTCTCGCCACGGGTGGCGCCGGCGCGGCGTTCCAGCCGGACGGCTTCGCGTTCCAGCGAATTCAACCGCTCCGCCAGGTGCCGCGTCATGTCAATCAGACGCTTCCTCTCGCGTTCCTTGAAATCAATTGAGCAGACCAGCCGCGACATCGCGACCCGGGTCCGCGCCAACCGGTATCGGGCCCGCAGAGACTCGCGCTTGTTTGATCTCGCGATGTTCTCCAGCCGGGCCGCCTGACGGAGCCCTGCCGCGTGAAGCCGCCCGATTTGAGTGATGATTCGCATCGTTTCGCGGCTCTTGGCCTCAACTTTTTCCTCGGTCAGCTCTTCCTCGTCGAACCGGACGACTTCCTTGATCGACCGGACCCCTTTGCGAAGCTCAGTGCCCATGGCCATCAGCTCCTTGAGCACAATCGGGGAGCGCGAGATTGTCTTGAGCACGAGCCTCTGCCCGCGCTCCATACGCTTGGCGATGGCCACCTCGCGCTCGCGGGTCAACAGGGGCACGACGCCCATCTGCCGGAGATACATGCGAACCGGATCGTCGGACTTTACCCACATCCCCGCCGTCCGGTCGGGCGCGGGTTCTTCGCTGTGGACTGCACCGTCGTGATCGATTCCGGTGGGCGTGTCGACTTCGATCAATGGACGCACTGCCTTCGCCGCTGCACCGTCTTCGAAAATGTCGACGCCGTCGCGCTCGAAAGCGGTAAACAGCCTGTCGATCTCTTCGCCCGTATGCTCCTCAACCGGAAGGATGTCGTTCACCTCGTCAGAGAGCAGATAGCCGCGTTCCTCACCGAGGTGCATGAGATTGCGGACTTGGTCGTGCTTTTCCTGTTTCGCCAGCAACAGAGGTCCTCCCATGAATCCCTGCCGGAATTGGCCGGGCACTCCTCAAAACCGCCCTGTCTCCATAGGAAAATCTCCATAGCGCCCGCAGGACAAACCCGGTACGAAAGGCAGCCGTGAGTTACCATGTTTCACGCTGCCCCGTATGAGTTGGACTCTGATAATCCCGGTCCCCTCGGGCGGTACGGTACGTCTTGTGACAGAGTTCGAGTCTATTCTACCAGCTTTTCGTCTAAAACTGTTGATAAACAGTTGCGGAGGGTCATCAACAGAATCATGCCCTGCCGCGATCTCGAGACCATCATCGGCCGTTGCGCCAGCAATCGCGGCGGTCTGCGGACGCGAAATCCTCATGCCGTGCAGGGTAGGGGCTACGTTACCCCTCCATCAGCGCCTGCAGGACTTCCCCTGGAAGTTGGACCATCTTGGACCTGGCCGATGATCGCAGGGGATCAATGCCACCCCGGGTCCCATCCCTCTTTCCCGAGAGATCGGCATCGACTTCCATCCTCTCCATTCGAATGCCGAGCGTACGCTCCAATTCAAACAAATCCGAGCGTTGCTCCCTCACAAAGAGGGTAGAGGCGAGGCCCTGTTTGCCGGCACGCCCGGTGCGTCCAACCCGGTGAATGAAGTTTTCTGCCCATTCCGGCAGGTCATAGTTGATGACGTGAGCAATATCCTGAACGTGAATCCCGCGCGAAGCCAGGTCGGTCGCCACCAGGACGCGGTAGCGTCCCCGCTGAAATCCCTCAAGCGCTGCCGTACGCTGCGATTGAGAACGGTCACCGTGGATCATGGCCGCATTGATGCCTTCGCGATTCAGGCATTTGGCAATTCGCTCGGTGCCGCGCTTGGTGCGCGAAAACACAAGGCACCGGCCGCTCTCTTTTGTGAGCAGGTGCTGCAGCATTCCCTGCTTGCCGTCAACGGCCACCTCAAATGCCTGAAGTCGCACCGTTTCCACCGGCTTCATCGTGGACCCGAAAGCGAGACGCACCGGGTTTCGGGTGTAGTCTTTTACGAGGTCCGCCATATCGCCTTCCATGGTTGCGGAAAAACACATCGTTTGACGCTCTTTGGGCAGGACCGAAGCAATCCTGCGAACCGCGGGAAGAAACCCCATGTCCAACATGCGGTCCGCCTCATCAAGCACGAGGATTTGCAGCTCGCGAAATTGAATGAGTCTGCGGTCAAGAAGGTCTTCCAGCCGCCCGGGGGTGGCCACGACCAGCCCGACTCCCTTGCGAACGGCGTTGAGTTGGTCAATTTCGGAGAGCCCGCCGACAATCAGGGCCGCCGGGGCGAGTTGTTTGCCCCGTATGGCGTTGTACTGATCCACGACCTGCATGGCAAGTTCGCGCGTGGGGACGAGCACCAGCGCTACGATTCCCGGCTTGTTTCGCCGGAGGAGCCTCTCGGCCACCGGAACCAGGAACGCCAGGGTCTTGCCCGTGCCGGTTTGCGCGGTCGCGATAACATCTTTGCCTTCAAGTGCTTGCGGGATCGCCGCAGCCTGAACCGGCGTGGGTGTCGAGAAATGAGCGGACGACAGCCGCTCTTTCACATAAGGAGAAATCGGAAGTTCTGAAAAATTCTGCATTTTGCTTTCTTGCTGGCGCAATCGCCGCACGCACAGGAACTTCGAGGCGGGCATGACGACATGCGTTGCCAGTCTTTTTTGAATTACGCTTGAAGACGTACGGAGGAGACTGAGGGCGGGTATTCTCAGATCACTAGCAGAACCAGAGGAACCGCACAACACAACCGCGGTATTAAGCGCAAAAGCAGTATACCACAACTGGAAGAAAGGTGCTCGTGGAAAGTTTTGGGGGCGGAAGAGCAGGTGTCGGGTGCCGGGTGTCAGGGGGAGAGGTCATAGGGAATAGGGAAAGGCAGTTCAAAGTTTCAAGTTCAAAGTTCAAAAGCCGAATCTCATGCAGAGTGGGCTGGGACTGGGTGGCGCACATATCCCGCTCTTTGCTGACATGGCCTGACTTTAATGCGGTTCACTTCACCAGCGTTTCGTCTTAAGAAGTGCCTAATCGAATGGGGAATTCCGGTCCGGGTTTCCATGACTGAATGGTCTTGGGCCTGATCTCGATTTGCCATTTCTCACATCCACCAGCCGAAAGCGTTAGTTTCCTCTTGACACACTATGTCGTGGCTCGCTATAGTGTGTTACGATATAATTATTCATCAAGCACTGAAGAGCGGACTTCATGGATCTGCATGAAGAGAAGGCTGGGCCGCCTCTACTGCCGGATTCTGTCCTGTCTCAGCGGGTGTTGTCGTCAACCGGCATAGACAAGCATGGCGATGTCATCCTGGTGCAGGTCTGTCGTGCTGTAACTCGACAGCCCGGGTGGGATCGAGGCGGTGAATAAATTGAAGGCACAGCAGTAGATCCGTGGCCAACCAAGAATCTTCGAAATCGTGTTTTCTGTGGCTCAGTCGAAGAAATCTTGTTCTGGATACTGAAGTCAGAAGTCGGACATGAGAAATCAAGTTTTTAACCCCTTGGTTCGAAGATTCCACGACAGAGGATGCGCTTGCCTTCTGACTTCTGACCTCCGACCTCTGACTTCTTCTGCCGCGGTGGATGGCTTCGATCACATCGTCACCCACTGTCGAATTATTTTTACAAAGACTTGACACTTTAGAGTCTCATGAACCGTTAACCCTGCCGGTTTCGACCGGCGCATCTCTGTGAAAGAAGGACAAACACGATGAAAAGAAGAGAATTGCTTAAGAGAGCAGCCGCATTAGGGTTCGTGGCTTCAATGCCGTATACGACTTTTGGAAAGCTTTCCGCGGGTTCAGGCCCGGTCGAAGCTGCGGGTAATCCGGATGTGAGCACACCAACCGCCAGACCCAATCCCCTCAAGCCTCCCGCCCAAGGCACTATTCCCGTTGCCTTTCTCGTTTCAGACGGCGCCGTCATCATCGACTTCTGCGGGCCGTGGGAAGTTTTCCAGGATGCCATGCTTCCCGGACCGGCGATGACCATGCCGTTCCAACTCTACACCGTTGCCGAAACGATGAAGCCTATCCACGCAAGCGGCGGGATGCAAATCATCCCGGACTACACCTTTGAAGCCGCCCCCGCACCCAAGGTGCTTGTCATCCCCGCTCAAAGCGGGAAAAGCGAAGCCACGATGGAATGGATTCGGAAGGCAACAAAAACCACTGATGTCACGATGTCGGTTTGCACCGGTGCATATCAATTGGCGGCCACCGGCTTGTTGTCCGGGAAATCCGCGACCACACATCATGGTTCGTACAAAACGTTTGCAATGGATTTTCCGGATATCCGCCTCAAGCGTGGAGCCCGGTTCGTTGAAGACGGCAATCTCGCCACTGCGGGCGGCCTTTCCTCCGGCATCGATCTCGCACTCCGCGTTGTCGAGCGCTATTACGGCCGCGAGGCGGCCCGGGCCACAGCCTACCAGATGGAATACCAGGGCCAAGGCTGGATGAACCCGGATTCGAACGAGGTTTATGCCAAGGCACTCATCTCAACGGACGAGCACCCCCTTTGCCCGGTGTGCGGGATGGATGTGGATCCGGGTTCCGCTTCCAAGTCTGTCTTTAAAGGAAAGAATTATTATTTTTGCATGCCCGCACACAAAGAACGATTCGATGCGGCTCCGGAAAAGTGGCTGTGAAACATAGGTGACAGGAGAGAGGAGTTCAATGTCACGGGTACAAAGGCACACATTATTTAAGGAACTGGCCGGGAGAGACAACCTTCGCATTCAGCCGTTTCTGCGGGAAGTCTTTGGGATTCAACGTGACGATGAAATCTGCTTTCCCGGCCTCGGCACAAGCGCAAAACGGATTGTCTTTCGGGTCGGGGGAAAACTCTACTGGAGTCCGGATATCCAGCCACTTAGCTTCTTCGCGTATCAGATTAATAACTCGGCCGATGACTTGTGGGCGGGCTCCACAGCGACTCAATACGTCTTTATATTCATCCAGGATATCATCGGCCAATAGCCATTCGAAATTCTGTCTTTCAGTCCATCGGTGCAATACGTCTGCACTGGGATTCTTTCCCGGGATGAACGGCTTCCTGAATCCGGCTATTCCAGCCACGAGCACGCTTGTATCGACGACGGCTCGAGGTCTTTTCTTAGCCTTCCACGGCAACGGTAATCTCCGGGGGTCGTTTCTCCCTCCGATACTCACGGATCGTATGTAGGATTTCATCCTCAGAGATGGGGCCGAGGTCTTTTGCTGCGTCGGAAAGGGATCTTAGAAGTTGGTTTCTCCAACCCCGACGTTTTCTTCCCCTGGGGAGGTCTCTATAAAGGTCAACCCGCGTGAGGCCTTGGCGGAGCTCTTCACTCAGCGCACGAAATGGCACGCCGATTTTGATCGAATCCTTTTCCTGGGGACGTCGAAACATAAACAAGATGTACCGAGGGTTCCTGCGCGCCAAGCTCTCCTTCGAGGCCAGAAACACCTTCATGAGGCGGGCGAGAACCTCGGTACGGGCGCCCAAGGAGTCTTTCAGGCACACTGCCACCTTGGCCGAAAGGAGATCATCTGCGTTGAACCGATAGGTCCCGTCACGTCGTTTGGGTCTCACCACCCCAAACTGGACCAGGTTCTGCAACTCCTTGGATGGAATTTGCAGGACGGCACTTGCCTGCTTTAATTTTAGATTCAAGTCTTCCATGGTTGTTCCTTATAACAGTCTATAAATTAGATTGTATTAGCTTCCCTGTCAAGGAGGAAGAGGGGAGCGATTTTGGAGTGCGGTCGCTTGCTGCCGCTTTCATAGCGCGGACATTGCTTCGCGCGCGTTCCCTCGACCCAGCTAGCTGCGCCGAACCACAGTGCAAGCAAGCTTGCGCACTCCAAATGCGTCAGTGTACTAAGCGCCCCCGCCGAAAATGTTTTCCATCCTAGACGTGTATATGTGAATATAGGATCCGTCGCCGTTGATGGCGCTGTATTGCGTTTACCTCAAGGACTTCCCACGGCAGACGCTGTCTGGAGTGCGGCCCGCCGCGGCGGGCTGCTTTCACAGCGTGGAGCCTGCTTTGCGCGCATTCGCCCAGGGCAGCAAGCTGCACCGAATCAAAGCGCAAGCAAGCTTGCGCACTCCAAATGTGGCACCCCACGAAATGATGTTCTCTCGCTACAATCTTCTTGCGGTCGTCCTCACCCTGGCAGCAGTTTCATTTGCCTTGGCAGGGGATACGGGGGCGTTTAAGAGCGTCGTGTGGAAGCCTGCACAACTTCAGAGCGGCTCCGCCTGCTTATTTACGGTCGAATTTGCTGGTGCGCCGTCGGCGCTCCATGGCAAATGGATGGACCGTGACGTTGCGTTCTTCCAGGGGGGCGACGGTCCTGTGTGGTACGGGCTGGCCGGGGTGGATGTTGAGGCCAAGCCGGGAGAGTACGATCTTACCCTGGAAGCCATGCTGCCCGATGGCAGGATCCTCCGCTCGGTTCAGCCGATTCGTGTGTCACCTTCCCCCTACAGAACGGTCAGGATCCGAGTGCCGGACAAGTTTGTGCAACCGGATCCCGAAACGCTGCGCCGGGTTGAAGCCGAAAAAGAAATCAAGAAACAGGCATTCGCTCACCAGGCTCCAGCGCCGGAATGGTCGGGGAGCTTTGTGGCCCCGCTGAAGTCCACCTTGTCGGAAACGTTCGGGACACGACGGACGTTCAACGGCCAGCTGGCCAGCATTCATCGCGGGCTGGACTATCACGCCAAGACGGGAACACCGGTACACGCGGCGAATGCGGGCGAGGTAGTGCTGGCGCGCGAGCTGTTTTATGAAGGCAACTGCGTGGTCATCGACCACGGCCAGCACTTCATGACGCTCTACATGCATTTGTCAAAGATTGATGTAGCCGAAGGAGAGAGGGTGAAGAAAGGCCAGCAGATCGGCCTGAGCGGATCGACTGGACGGGCCACGGGCCCCCACCTGCACCTCGGGGTGCGCTGGGAGGGCGCGTATCTCAATCCCGCCAGCTTGATGCGGTTGACCTTGCCACGCTGGAAGTAGTCACTTGGGGAGCAGGTTCCAGGTGTCGGGGGAAGAAGTCCAAGGTCCAAAGTCCAAAGTCCAAAGTCCAAGGTCCAAGGTCCAAAGTCCAAGGTCCAAAATCCAAAGTCCAAAGTCCAAAGTCCAAACTCTAAAGTCCAAACTCTAAAGTCCAAAGTGGTGAGGTCAAGGTTTCGCCGGCCTTCTTCAGGCATCAATGTATTCAGTCCCCGAAGGGGGCGCAGGACCTTTCGCCCACGGCGCCAGCCGTGGGGAGAGCGATGATCCTCTAAGAGTTGAGCTCCGATAGGAGCGAAGGAGCTTTTGTCATCCAAGTTACCAGCCAGAAGATGTTTTCAATGTCAGACGCGAGTATGAAATGAAAAATCTTTCGCCCCTGACGAGGCTGTGTTGCATCAAAAGCATGGACCTCCCACGACTGACGCCATGAGCCAAAGATATAGCGCCCCTCGCGGGGCTGAAAAGGCCCGGTGATCCCGCCTTCATCCTGTCCTGCTTGGGAACCGCTTTCTACTCGCAAAAGACTCGCACCTTGATGTCCTTGTCATCGACATCGATGGTGAGGTCGTTGAGGTGGTCGATCAGTTCCTCGAGATTCTCGGGCTTGATCTGGGTCAAGTCAAATTGCATGCCATGCCCGTGCAGGGCCTCGTTGACGTGAATGCGGGCTTGTTCCGGAATCAGACTTCCCAGTTTCACTCCTGCCCGGAGCAACTGGACGGGCACGCGGATATTCACCTTGGGACCGCGCGGGCCGCCCTGACCTTCCTTCTCCGGGTCCACCACGACGCGAAGGTACTTGGTTTTCGCCTTCGGATTTGATTCGAAACCGGAGGGCGGGGGAGATGCCGGCGACTCTTTTTCCAGGGCCGCAATCAGCCGTTCGGCTTCATCGGCGGTGATCTGGCCCGCGGAAAGCATTTGCAGGATCTTCAAGCGGTTTTCATTCATGGTGTCCTCCTAAGATATGTCGACTAAAACAGAGCGTTCGCCCTCGCCGACTTCCACATGCGTTCCCCTCAGGGCAGCGAGGATCCGGACGAATGTCACCAGCGCCCGGAAGGGATTCACCCGGCGAACCAAGCAGGCGATCAGAATCGCCGGCAAGAGCAGGAGCGCGACCGGCAGAAGCAGCAGCCACACGAGGAGAAGCGGGATTCGCAGATGGAAGTCGCCGCCTCGGTTGTGGCGAATGTTGATCGTGGCGATTTGGAAGATCATTTCACCTCCTCTAACTCCCGGATGGCATCCTGTGCGGTGATCTCACCGCGCTGCAGTCGATCCAAAACCTCAGTCCGCGACGGCGTGGGATTGGTGTCGACGAATTGAAGTTTTTCCGCGATCCGATTGAGCCGGGATTTAATGGTGGGGTAACTGACCCCGAAAATGCGCTCCATCTCCTTGATGGATCCATGACAGCGGACAAAGGCCGTGATGAAGACCTGGTCTTCAACATTCAACCGTGCCATTTCGGGAAGTTCAAAACACCCCTCAATGACAATGTTCTTCTCCGTCATTCGGACCCGCTCGACCACAATCGGCCCGCCTTGCGTCAACCGCGTCAATTCCTGCCAATCTTTACATGCCTTGTTTTCGAGTGTCATAAATTCAATAAATAACATTCCATTTTGTTAATATAGTTAATATATATATTGATTTTATTAATATTGTCAAGTTATATTTTAAATATTATTAATAATTAATATAAGTTATTCTATTTGAGATGTTTGATCTGAGACCCTCTCCATGCCCTAGGCGCCTCGCTCCGATCTATCGGAGCGGGGGCTTTTCCTCTTCGTGCGCCAAAGAACCTGGTTCTTTGCATCCTGCTGACAAACGCCCCCGCCACTAAAACCGTGGCGGGGCTACCAGAACATTCTTCCCCGCGACGCTTTGGTAGCCCCGCCTGCGCTTTCTGCCGGCGGGGGCTTTTCCCTCCGGGCGACAATGAACCTGGTTCTTTGCATCCTGCTGACAAACGCCCCCGCCACTAAAACCGTGGCGGGGCTACCAAAACATTCTTCCCCGCGACGCTTTGGTAGCCCCGCCTGCGCTCTTTGCCGGCGGGGGCTTTTTCCCTCCGGGCGACAATGAACCTGGTTCTCTGCATCCTGCTGACAAACGCCCCCGCCACTAAAACCGTGGCGGGGCTACCAGAACATTCTTCCCCGCCATGGTTTGGTAGCCCCGCCTGCGTTCTTTGCCGGCGGGGGCTTTTTCCTCCGGGCGACAATGAACCTGGTTTTCTGCATTCTGCTGACAAACGCCCCCGCCACTAAAACCGTGGCGGGGCTACCAGAACTTTCCTCACTGCTGCAAAATGCCCCAACCGCAAGAAATTGGCGGGGCGACCAGAACATCTCATCCGCGATAATCATCTGACAAATGCACATAATCGATCTCAATAGGACAGGCTGTTACGACTGATCGATCCAGCGAGAAATTGTTGTAGCTCGACCAGTGCCACAGTTCGGGCGACAGGACCAACCCCCCTCGAACCGGATTGTTGTGCATGTACTCCAGGCGTTCGTTAAACTCGCGTTTGTTTCTCACAAACCGATCCCAAAATCGATGCTGCCAAAAATGGCCCTCTACTCCACGATACTCACTGATTCTGGTGGAGGATTCTTTTTTCAACCGCTCCAGGACCTGCGAGATGGTTAGTGGAGCGCGCGGCCAGATCAGGGCGTGCCAATGATCCGGCATAAAAACATATCCGCACAAAGCAAATCCCAACTTTCGACGAGTCTCTTCGAAGACTTCAATGAGAATCTCAAATTCGGAGGGACCCATGAATCGGTGATGTCGAAGGAGGTTGGATGTGATAAAGAAGATACGATCAGTCAAACGCAAACGACTAAGATTCGACATGGAGAGGCCTCTGCGGGGGTGAGTTAAAGGGGAAGGGTGATCCCAAGAATTCTGACAGAACTTGGCGAGTTATTGCAACTCCTGAAGTGTAATTGAAGGAATTTTCCCCCGGCACACACCCCGTGGCGGGGCTACCAAGACATTCTTCCCCGCCATGGTTTGGTAGCCCCGCCTGCGCTCTTTGCCGGCGGGGGCTTTTTCCTCCGGGCGACAATGAACCTGGTTCTTTGCATCCCGCTCGCAAGTGCCCCCCCCGCATGAAGCCGCGGGGAGGCTACCAAACCTTTCCTCGCTGCCATGCTTTGGTAGCCTCGCCGGCGCGTTCTGCCGGCGGGGGCTTTTCCCCTCAGTGCACCAAAGAACCCGGTTCTTTGCTCCGTGCTTGCAAACGCCCCCCCCCCGCATGAAGCCGCGGGGAGGCTACCAAACCTTTCCTCGCTGCCATGCTTTGGTAGCCTCGCCGGCGCGTTCTGCCGGCGGGGGCTTTTCCCCTCAGTGCACCAAAGAACCCGGTTCTTTGCTCCGT
>JAIQFY010000068.1 GCA_020072965.1 Terriglobia bacterium
TGTTGATATACTTCTTGCTGCGGGTCGTTGGTTTACTCATCGTAGGCTCCTTTGAAAAAATTGTCTCTGCTGCCAAGGAGCTTACCAAAAAACGACCCGCTCTTTCGGGTCATCCCGACCGTTCATAGGATCTGACCCCCGCGATTCAAACTAAAGTATGATTTTCTTTGCGCGTTTTGCGCCTTTGCGGTGACCTCCCCTTCACTCCCCCTCGTTCCAATATCCTTTCTTGTAAGGGCGTGACGGTCTGCTATACTTTCCGTTTCTAAACTCAGTTCGAAGGGAATCATCATTCATGAATAACGTTTCGCATTTAGAGTGTTCCTCGTGTGGGAAGCACTGGGCTGCTCGGAAGATTTACAACCTCTGTCCGGAATGCAAGATGCCCCTCCTGGTTCGATATGATCTCAAAGCCGCGAAGGAACAGCTCATTCGCGAAAAACTGAATTCGCGTCGAAAGGATATGTGGCGCTACCGAGAAGTCATGCCGGTAGTTGATGACGCGAATATTGTTTCGCTGGGCGAAGGATACACTCCCCTCCTGCCGGCCAGAAAGCTCGGAAGGGTGGCGGGTCTCGAAAACCTCATGATCAAGGACGAATCGCCGAATCCGACCGCCTCATTCAAGGCGCGCGGGATGGCCGCAGCGATCTCAATGGCCAAGGAATTAGGGATCCAAAAGGTGGTGGTGCCTTCGGCAGGAAACGCGGCCAGTGCGATGGCGGCCTATGCAGCACAAGCCGGTATGGAGGCTCATATCTTCATGCCGAAGGACGTCCCTCGGGCCAACTACGTGGAGTGCACCTCGTTCGGCGCCCGGGTAACGCTGGTTGACGGGCTGATCAGCGATTGCGGGCGTCTGGTCGCGGAGCGCAAAGATAAGGAAGGTTGGTTTGACGTCTCGACGCTCAAGGAACCGTACCGGATCGAGGGCAAAAAGACGATGGGTTACGAACTGGCCGAACAATTGGATTGGCGGCTTCCCGACTGGATTGTTTATCCCACCGGTGGAGGCACCGGCCTCATCGGGATGTGGAAGGCTTTTGAGGAAATGGAAGCCATGGGATGGATCGACTCGAAGCGGCCCAGGATGGTGACAGTCCAGGCGAGCGGCTGCGCGCCGATTGTCAAGGCCTTCCACGAAGGCGCAACGAAGGCGACCTCCTGGCCCGACGCGCGGACCATTGCTGCCGGATTGCGCGTGCCCGGAGCTATTGGGGATTTCATTATGCTCGATGTGCTCCGCAAGAGTGGTGGGACTGCCGTGATGGTCAGCGACGAAGAGCTGAAGGCGGCGGTCACCGATATTGGAAAGCATGAGGGGATTTTCTGCGCCCCTGAAGGAGCAGCTTGCTGGCCGGCGGTCAGGAAGCTGCAAAGTGATGGATCCATCCGCCCCGAGGACCGTGTTGTCATGTTCAATACGGGTTCGGGGCTGAAGTACCTGGATGTGCTGGGGGATTAAAGGTACCAGGGATAAGGAGTTAAAGAGGCATGGAAGCAGGTCGAATGGGAGGGCAGTAGACTTGGCGGCTTGGCCGCGCATTATTGTGGTAAGCCTCTGGCTTACCGTCGCCGGATCTTCCGTTTATTGTGATTGGTGTGTTTGAGCCCGACGCCACAGGCGTCGGGCTCAAACCGAAAATAAATAAAAAGAAAAGATCGAGCTTGCTCGGAAAGGCGAAGCCATTCCGCAATAATGTGCGGCAAAGCCGCTTGCTTGCTCGTTGCCTTTGGAGAATGTCACGGTACTAAATCATCATCGACAGGCAAAGATTGATCGATTGTCAGGAGCTCCACTACAGCGGTCCCTCCGACAAGTCTAGTTGCTTGGTTACCCATGCCAACCGAACGATTGTATTACGGCGACTCTTTCTTGCGTTCCTTCGAGGCCCAGATTCTGGACCTGCGTGAGATGAAGGGTCAGTTCCACGTTCTCCTCGACCGAACAGCGTTTTATCCCACCGGCGGCGGACAACCGAACGATCGGGGGACGCTCAACGGCGTTGAGGTTGTCGATGTGTTTGAACAGGAAGACACCGCGGAAGTGATTCATGTAACCTCCTCAGCCGTGGAGGGTGAGCAGGCCAAGGGAAAAGTCGATTGGCCGCGCCGTTTCGACCATATGCAGCAGCACACCGGACAGCACATCCTTTCGGCGGCGTTTGTTCAGCTGTGCGATGCGGCCACCGTCGGGTTTCATCTGGGTCTAGAGACATCCACCATTGATTTGCGAACGAGCACTTCAATTTCGGGGCGCCTTGAGGAGGTTGTGAATCTGGCCAATCAGGTCGTGTTCGAAGACCGCGAGGTCGCCGTCTTAAACGTTTCGCGTGGAGAAGCCGATGCGATGCATCTGCGCAAAGAATCGGACCGTGAAGGTATCTTCCGGATCATCGATGTGACCGGGTTCGATCGCACGCCGTGCGGGGGTACCCATGTGGCTCGCACCGGTCAGATCGGTCTTATTGCCACACGCAAGGTGGAGCGGTATAAACAGGGGTGGCGCGTCGAGTTTGTATGCGGGGGTCGCGCCCTGCAGCGGTCACGGGATGATTACGGCACCCTGGCCCAGGCGTCGAAGCTTCTCTCGTCACCTATTGATCAGATTCCAGCCCTCATTGAGAAACAAATTGAGGAGTCGAGATCATCCCGTCGTGAGCGGTCTCATTTACTGGATGAATTGGCGTCATTCAAGGCAATGAGTCTACTCCAGAACGCGAAATCCTGTGGAGACCTGCGTCTCCTGTCGGAGACCTTTCGAAACGAGGGACTCGATTATGTGAAGATGCTGGCACTGCATGCAATCGCGGAGTCGAAAGTGGTGGCCTTCTTTGTGCTGACTGGTGAAAAACCACAGCTGTTGATCGCGGCTTCTGCTGATTCCGGAGTGGATGCGGGCCAGCTCTTTAAGGTGTGTGGGCAAGCGTTTTCCCTCCGGGGAGGCGGCTCGAAAAACCTCGCGCAGGGCTCGCTTGAAGACCCTTCGGCAGTCATGCCTTTGCTTGAATTTGCGGAGAAGCAATTGACCTCAATTTGATAGGCCGGAAAAGCGTAACCGCAAAGCACGCAGAGAAGGCGCAAAGGACACAAAACGTGGGAGGATGTGCTGTCGCCCGAGATCGTTGAATCCTCCATGTCGCCATTGAGAACTTCATGTTTCAAATCTCCAAGTGATTGAGAGGTGAAACACGGGTCGCGTCTCTTTCGATCGAAATCGTTTGAACATGGATTGTTGATCTTCTATGACTTCTCCCAAGGTTTTATTTGTTTTCACAGGCGGAACGATGTCGATGAAATTCGACCCCGAAATTGGGGCCGCGGTGCCGGCCTATTCCGGGAAGGAAGTCCTCGCCATGGTGCCCCACCTGGAGTCGATCTGCCAGTACGACCTCATCGATTTTGCCAGAATTCCGGGGCCGCACATGACGCCGGAAAAGATGTTTGAGCTCTCGAAACTGCTGAATGAACAATTGCGACGCGACGAGATCGCGGGAGCGGTGGTCACCCATGGAACGGACGCGCTCGAAGAGACCGCTTATTTCCTGGAGTTGACGGTCGATTCTTACAAGCCCGTCGCCGTGATCGGCGCCATGCGCCACAGCGGGGAGCTTGGCTGGGATGGCGCGACCAACCTGGTGTCTGCCGCCCGAGTCGTACTGGACCCCGCTGCCACCGACCGAGGCGTCATGGTTGTCATGAACGACGAGATCTGCACGGCGCGCGAGGTCACGAAGACTCACACGGAGGCCTATGATGCCTTCAAGTCACCGGAGTTCGGCCCCATCGGACTAGTGGACAGGGACCGTATCATGTGGGTCCGGGGTAAATTCTGGCGGAAAATTATCCAAACGGATCGCATCGAAACCCGCGTGGATATGTTCAAGACCTATGCGGGATTTGATCCTCGGCTCATCCACTACGCCCTCGACACGGGTGCCCAGGGCCTTGTGATCGAGTCCATGGGACGAGGCAACACTCCGCCTGCCGCTTTCACGGCCGTGAAGAGGGCCTTGGAGATGCCGCTTCCCGTGGTGATCTGCTCGCGGTCGGTTCGGGGACGCGTGCTGGACACTTATGGCTATGAGGGCGCCGGAAAGCAGGCGCGCCGGTTAGGCGCTATCTTCGGCGGAAACCTGCCGGGACAAAAGGCCAGGATCAAGCTGATCCTGGCTTTGGGGAAAACCAGCTCGATCGAGGACATCCGGAATATTTTTGAAGAAGGCGTGTATTTCTAGGATCTCCGGTTGCCCCCAATAAATTCGCTGCGGCTGGATTGTGTTGGGGAGGAGCTTAAATAGGATCCTCAAAGACTCAGCAAAGAAGTGTCCTGGGGGGTCACAAAGGAGGCTCGACCGTGCTGAAGCACATTCTATTTTTCCTCTCCCTTGCTCTCTTGATAAGCAATAGTTCCTGGGCGGAAGGGAATCGCGAGAAGGTCCTGATTTATGCTCATCGGGGAGGCTCATGGAATGCCCCTGAAAATACCATGTCGGCTTTTCGGGAAACTGTGAGCCTGGGCGGGGTGGACTATCTGGAACTTGACCTCCACATCACGCGCGATGGCGAAATCATGGTCATCCACGATGACACGGTGGATCGTACGACCAACGGAAAAGGCAAAGTCAGCGAGATGACCCGGGCTCAAATTGAGCAGCTGGATGCCGGCTCATGGTTCAACAAGAAGATTCCCGAGAGGGCAAGGCCGCAGTTTTCGAGGGAAAGGGTTCCCACCCTCCGGGCCGTCGTTGATTTTGCAAAGTCCGCCCCCATCAAGTTGTATATTGAAACCAAAACGGTCAAGTCGGCACGCAAGGATTTTGAGCAGAAGGAGGAAGAGGTTTTGGACGAAGAGGGAGTTGATTCATTAGTGGTGGTCGAGTCGTTTGACGTGGAATCCCTCAAGAGGATGAAGGCCATCAACCCGAATCTGAAAACCGCCTTGCTGGTGGAGCGTTTGACTGATGAAACGATCCTCCTGGCAAAACAGATTTCCGCTTCGGAGATTGCGCCCAACCACGAGTCGGTCACGGGGCCACTCGTTCGCCGGGCCCACGAGGCGGGGCTGAAGGTGACTGTTTGGACGGTCGACGACCCCACCGAGATCAAGAGGCTGCAGGAGGCAGACGTTGATGGGATCATCACCAATCGACCGGAAGTTGTCAAAAATCTGATTCAGTAATGGTAAAGTCTGGGACCGCCTCCAAAAGGTTCATTCTTGCGCTGGATCAGGGGACCACGTCCTCGCGTGCCATTCTGTTTGATCATGATTCGAACCTGGCTTGCGTCAGCCAGAGGGAGCTTCGACAGATTTATCCCCGATCGGGCTGGGTGGAACATGATCCGGAGGAGATCTGGCAATCTCAACTTCTGACCGCGCGGGAGGTCTTGGATCAGGCCGGCGTTTCGGCAAAGGAAATTGCGGCGATTGGCATTACCAACCAGCGGGAAACCAGCATCGTCTGGGAAAGAACAACGGGTCGGCCTATCCACAATGCCATCGTATGGCAATGCCGTCGAACCGCCGATTTCTGCGATGAGCTGAAAGAGGAGGGGTTCGACCGGAAGATCCTGAGGAAGACCGGCCTGGTGACCGACGCCTATTTCTCAGGGACGAAAGTTAGATGGTTGCTTGACCACATTCCCGAAGCACGCGCCCGGGCGCGCGACGGAGATCTCTTGTTCGGGACCGTGGACTCCTGGCTTATTTACAGGCTCACCGGGGGAAGCGTTCACGCCACGGATTTTTCCAATGCCTCCCGCACCCTGCTGTTTAACATCCATCGGAAGCGGTGGGACCAGGAAATCCTCGATCGGTTCGAGATCCCGAAGATCATGCTGCCCAAAGTGCTACCTTCCAGTGGTGTGTTTGGGGAAGCCTCCCCTGAATGGTTGGGTACGGCAATCCCCATTGCGGGAAATGCCGGAGATCAGCAGGCTGCCCTGTACGGGCAGGCATGCTTCGATGTGGGGATGGTGAAGAATACTTACGGCACGGGGTGCTTTCTTCTGCTCAATACAGGGGAGCGTGCTGTGTCGTCAAGGAACGGCCTGCTGACGACGATCGGGTGGGGCATCCGCCCTTCCGACCGCAGGAAGTCACCCGGGCGGGAGGCCGCCTCAGGAGGAAGCGATGACCCTGCTGAAGTGATCACTTACGCGCTGGAAGGAAGTGTCTTCATCGCAGGGGCAGCGATCCAGTGGCTGCGCGATGGACTCAAGATCATTGAACAAGCCAGTCAAAGTGAAACGCTCGCCACCTCGGTAAAGGATTCGGGAGGAGTTTATTTTGTTCCCGCATTCGTGGGACTGGGGGCGCCTTACTGGGATATGCAGGCGCGTGGAACCCTGATCGGAATCACTCGGGGAACGGAGCGAGCCCACATCGTCCGCGCGGCCCTTGAATCGATGGCATTTCAGACCCGCGACGTGGCGGAGGCAATGCAGCGTGATGCAGGGACCCGCATGCGTGAATTGCGCGTGGACGGGGGTGCCGTGGTCAATAATTTCCTCTGTCAATTTCAAGCCGATATCCTGGGTGTGCCCGTACTCCGTCCCTCCATCACGGAGACCACAGCCCTGGGTGCCGCCTATCTGGCAGGCCTGGCGGTCGGCTTCTGGAAGGATCAGAAGGAAATCTCCTCTCATTGGAGACTCGGCAGGAAGTTTGAGCCGCACCTTAGACCCGTGGTTCGAGAAGCCGCTTATGCCGAATGGAAACGGGCCGTGGAGCGATCTCTCCGATGGAAAACTTGAACTGAGAACCCAGGTTCCAGTGCCGCGCTTGGTTGGCCGGGTCAGCACTGCAGGCTAGAAAACCTGGGGTATCATGCCGTCCGACCAGGCACACCAGGAAAATCGTGATTCGCTCCAGAGACCAATAGAACCGAGTCTTGCGGGACTGGAAGGTGAACGCTGCCATGGAAAAATCCCGTCTTGAAATCTTCGAAGAAACAATCAGGAACTCCCCCACGGATTCTTTTGCGCACTATGCCCTCGCCCTGGAGTATGAAAAGGCGGGACGGTTTGAGGACTCTCTTGTCACGTACAGGAGATTAATCGGCTTTGATCCCTCGTACGTTCCGGCTTTTCAAATGTGCGGACAGCTCTTGATGAGGCTTGGGCGTTCCCCGGAAGCGCGCGAGATATTGGCCCTGGGTCTGGAAGCTGCCCAAAAAGTCGGGAACGGGAAGGCGGCCAATGAGATTCAGGGACTGATATCAGAATTGGGCGGGTGACGGCTTGCGAGGCATGTAATACTCAGATGAATTTGACAGGGGCGCTCCGACGTGTCGGAGCGCCCCGACAAGTTTAATCGTATGATTACGAATCAACAATCGCCTTCCGAACCCAACCCACTGCAAGACCTTTCTTCCCAGCAGCATGGCCTTCAACGCCGGCTATCCGGGCGCCAGTTGACCATGATTGCGATTGGGGGAGCCATCGGCACGGGGCTGTTTCTCGGCAGCGGAGTCGCGGTGCAGCTGGCCGGGCCCGGAGTCCTGGTGACCTATGGGGTCGGCGCCGTCATCGCGTTAATCGTCACCCTGGCGCTGGCCGAGATGACTGTGGTGCGTCCTGTAGCGGGTTCATTTGGCGTCCATGCCGATGAGTTCCTGCACCCCTGGGCCGGGTTCTCGGTTCGGTACTCCTACTGGCTGGCGCAAGTCATCGCGATTGGAAGCGAAGTCGTCGCGGCCTCAATCTACTGCCGCTACTGGTTCCCGTCCGTTCCCCAATGGATCTGGATCGTCCTGTTTTCCGCTACGATGGTTTACGTGAACTCTCACACGGTTTCAAGGTTTGGCGAGTTTGAGTACTGGTTTGCGATGATCAAGGTGGTCACAATCATCGCTTTCCTGGGGGTCGGAGCCGGGTTGATCTTTGGGGGGAGGCAAGGCGTAGCACTCTCGTTTCACGATTTTTTGGATCACTCCAAAATGCTGCCACACGGATGGTCGGGAGTCTGGTTCGCTTCAAGCCTTGTTCTATTCAGTTTCCTGGGGGTCGAGATCGTAGCGGTGACCTCGGGGGAAGCAAAAGATCCCGCCCTGAGCATTCCCAAAGCGATGAAGGGAACGGTGGGGCGATTGGTTCTGTTCTACGTAGGTGCCATCTTCATCCTCATCATGATCGTCCCCCATGAGAACATTGGGATACGAGAGAGTCCGTTCGTGACAGTGTTCCGGACTGTGGGCGTGCCCTATGCCGGAGGATTGATGAATTTTGTGGTGCTGACCGCGGCGTTGTCATCCATGAATGCGAACCTGTATCTCACCTCCCGCATGCTGTTCTCTCTCTCCCGAAGCGGCTTTGCCCCCCGGGTTTTTGGAAAAGTAACTCACGCAGGAGCTCCGCGCAATGCCTTGCTCGCTTCCACGGGAGGTCTCTTCGGGGCTGTCCTGATGGCCCTCTTCTTCCCGCAGAGAGCTTATCTTGCAATGGTCGGCGTGGCGTTATTCGGCGGCATCTTCGCGTGGATGATCATCTTGATCACTCACTTTTTTTTCCGGAGACGGGTTAGCGCCGAGACCGTGCGGAGCTTGCCCCTCCGGCTTCCATTTTTTCCGTGGAGTGGGATGGCGGCTTTGACGGCACTGATTGCCATCACGGGATCAGCAGGGTGGGTGCCTGAAATGCAACCTCTGGTGTGGAGTGCCGGGCCCTGGCTGTTGGCGGTAACGATCTTTTACTTGATATGGAAAAAAATCGAAAGGAGAGCTATCCACCGATTACGCTGATTTCGCAGATAGAGTTGTTTTAGCTCCAGAGTAAATGAAGCGCTTATATTCCAAAGAACGGGCCCCAAAGTTAAGAAGGAGTCCGAATTTCATCTCGGTCACCTTTAGATAGTTAATCAATTGGGATTCCTCCACTCCGCCAAGGCTTGCCAATGCCTTCAGCTCCACGATGATAGAATCAAAACAGATGAAGTCTGCCCGATAGTTGGTCCGTAATCTTACACCCTTGTAAAAGACAGGTAATTCAACTTGGCGATTATGAGGGATCCCGCGTGCAGTTAGTTCCGACTCCATCGCTTCCTGGTAAACAGCTTCAAGGAACCCACAACCCAGGTGCCGATGGACTTCCATGGCTGCACCGATCACTGCGTAAGATCTCGGATCACCCCGTTCTTTAGGAGTCTGCGTCATCTGTGTAATCTGCGGATTGGGGGATATTGATGGTGGACCGCATGGGGCTCGAACCCACGACCTCATCGTTGCGAACGATGCGCTCTCCCAAACTGAGCTAGCGGCCCACGTCCAAAGGACGTCTGAAATACTACTCGATACCTGTGGGTTTTGCAAGGTAGGGGGAGCACTCACGTACTATCGCACTCATCGCCATAAGTGAAGCATTCTGTTTTATCAAAACCTCAACGAACACTCGAGTCAACTACTTCTTGATGAACTTCATATGGCTCTGAGCTTCACTTCTTCTTCTTTACGACCTCCGCGAAGGTGACGCGCCGGCCCTCCGGGTCAGAGCATTCAACGATACGGTGTCCCCATGGCATCTCCCGGGGCGGACTGAAAAACTGCACCCCCTTCTTCGACATTCGCTCATAGACGCGATCCACGTCGCGAACCAACAAATAGATCTGGCCCGAAAGAGGCTCTTCTGGTGGCCGGCCTCCCAGTTGGGCGACCCAGTGATACGCCATATTGTAATCCTGGAACTCGATCAGAGTGTCGCGGGTGGTTCGAAGGCACAAACTCCCACGGATTTCTTCATTCCGGGCGTAACCGGGTTTGAGAGTGGAGGTCGGGCGCTGGGCACTGGCATCGGGGAAGCCAAGTGAATCCCTGTAGAAGTTAGCAACGACATGAGGCTCCTTGGTTGTAAATGTCAAGTGTAAGCCTTCTATACCCATCCATCCGGGCTTATCTCCGACCGTCCTCAAGCGGGTAAGGCTTCTTGCCGGCGGTCGATGAGCTTTGGAGTTCTTCTTAGATTTCGTCCCGCCCTTACTCGACGCCTTAGGGTCTTTCTTCTTTGCCATGAGTCACCTCAATGAACAATAGGCCGATCAAATGGACCCGTATCGCGATTGACAATCTGCCGGCAGGCGCCTCGTGTTCAACCGGCATGCATCACGAAGCACCTGAATGGGTTATGGACACCGGATTTGAATTTGGTCATGATGCTGACAAATCTCCGGTCAACACTTGTGCTGATTCGTGCTGGCGTTTCCCGCAATGTGGAGGGGTTTGCCCATCGCAATCGCGGAAAAGGGCCGTCCAGAGGCAAGCAAGAGAAGCGAACATCAAGGCACTACAAGACTGATTAAGATTAAGAGAATCCCGCCCACGCCACCCCCCCATGAGAACAGGAAATACGAGAAGAGCTATGATCCAAGATGTTGCAATTGAAGACCTTGCATCCTCGAGCGGTATGACATCAGCACAAACGAGTCAATCAGTGGGACGTGGAATCGATACGAAATGGAACTGCCTAATTTGCTCGATATCCTGAGCATGATTGGCATTAGTGTATCTATTTTCCAACCGCTTGGCAAACTATTTGAGAGGAGAACTTGATCCTGTCCGATAAATCTCCAGGTATTTCACTGTAACTGTTTGGATTAGCAGGAGTAAGGGGTTTGAGTCGGATTTCTCGAATTCAATTTCATTTATTCCATTTGGTCTTAGCCCACTACCAACGCGTTGATTTCACAGGCCGCCGACGAATCTTGAACCAACCGCTCTAGCGGGGAAAGGGACTGTCCCCAGGGACAGTCCCCTGGGATTCCTGAGGAGAAATTCGGAATCAAAGGACGCGGGCTTTATTTCTTGCGGCCATGTTGGCGCGCCCAGTTCAGTTTTTCCTTTAGACTTTTTTCCAATCCCTGGTCTGTGGGTCGATAGTATTCGCGATCTTTCAGGTTTTCCGGTAAGCAGTCCATGTCGGTGATGCGGTCGTCGTAGTTGTGGGCATACTTGTAACCGTCTCCGTATCCCAGATCCTTCATCAGGCGGGTGGGGGCGTTTCGCAGGTGGAGAGGAACCGGCTCGGCCAGGGTTTCGTTAGCATCCCGGTGCGCGGATGAATAGGCCTCGTAAACGGCATTGGATTTGGGGGCCAGAGAGAGGTATACCGCTGCTTCGGCAAGCGCCAGGTTCCCTTCGGGCATACCAATGAACTCCACCGCCCTCATCGCATCCATGGTCAGCGTGAGGGCGCGGGGATCCGCGAGACCGATGTCCTCGGTGGCCATCCGGACCAGGCGCCGTGCGACATAGAGGGGATCTTCTCCCGACTCCAGCATGCGCGCCAGCCAGTAGAGGGCGGCATCGGGATCACTATTGCGCACAGATTTGTGCAGCGCGGAGATGATGTTGTAGTGTTCTTCTCCCGCCTTGTCATACAACAGTGCCTTTTTTTGCAGTACCGCTTCCATCTCTGTTTCGGTAATCCACTTGATTCCCTGTGCATCGGGACGGACCCCGGCCAGCGCGGCCTCAATCGCGTTATAGGCCATTCGCGCGTCGCCGTTTGCAAAAAGGGCGATGCGCTCGAAGACCTTCTCGTTCGTTTCAATTCTTTCCCGGCCCAATCCTCGTTCCGGGTCGGCAAACGCCCGCCTGATCAGTTTAATAATTTCGTCGAGAGTCAGCGGATGAAGCACATAGACCCGGCATCGGGACAGCAGTGCCGCGATGACTTCAAAGGAAGGGTTCTCCGTGGTGGCGCCGATCAAAATGATGTTGCCCTTCTCGACGTGGGGCAGAAACGCGTCCTGCTGCGCTTTGTTGAACCGATGAATTTCATCAATGAACAAAATGGTTCGCGAGCCGTACTGGCGTGCCTGCTCGGCCTTGGACATCACTTCCTTGATTTCCTTAATGCCCGCAAGAACAGCGCTGTAGGTGACGAAAGTGGAATGGGTCATCCGGGCAATGATCCGCGCAAGGGTAGTCTTCCCGACCCCGGGAGGGCCCCAGAAAATCATTGAAGAGAGGCGGTCGCTTTCGATCTGAACGCGGAGCGGTTTGCCCGGTCCAATGAGGTGTTCCTGCCCGACCAGTTCATCAAAGGTGCGAGGGCGCATCCGGTCCGCCAGCGGACGGGAACGGTCGATAGTCCGATCCTCATCGGGGGTGGTTGAATCCAGATTCGAGAAGAGATCCATGGGATTGCTTGTGGGCTGTTCGATGAAGCGGCCTGGCGCTCCGACAAACAGCCCCTCCCACAATACTTTTCTCCGGTTTTTGGGGTTTGTCGTGCCGAGAGCGCTTCTGCCCATCGGAGAGTACAAGAATGAAGGTGGCGATGCAAGAGGAAGCAGAGCCGAGAGAAGCGCAGGTCTTGTGCGTGAGCGCCGCGCGCCGTCGGGCTGCGGTAAATCTGGACGGGCTGTTGCCCAAAGCCGAGACCGCCCGGTGAGGCCCCGATGACTCATCGGGGGGGCCTACAACTTAGCCCGATGATTCTGCGTTGTAGGCCGTCCCGCTCTGCGCCCGCCGCGGCGGGCGTCAACCTGAGACCGGAGTAACGAGCGGTCCATAATCCCTCCGGCGGAAGCCGGGGGATGATTCAGGTACAGCCTACAGCAGCGATCCCATTTTCATTATCTCCCCCCCATCCCGCGAAGCGGGATGGGGGGTGTGGTTTATTTTTGGAGCCTGTGTTTGTAGGCTGTACTTGAACTTTCCCCCAGCTTCCGCTGGGGGGATTCGACAGAACCGTCCTCCTCCCGCTTTAAAATCAATCCTCTTTAGGTTGGCGCCCGCCGCGGCGGGCGCTCTGCGGGGCCGACCCGGCGATTCGATTTCGTCAACAGCCCGTGGAGGCCCCGTACTGAGAGATCGCTTGTTTGGCTGGTCCTAGCTAAAGACCATTGTGGTTCCCGGATGCCCTCCCGGTGCGGTCCTAATATCAGGGATGCGTTCCGGGGTTCGCGGTATCTTTTTCGAACCAGCAATAAAGGCTCGGAAGCACGATCAGGGTGAGCAATGTGGAAGTCATCAACCCGCCGATCACTACCGTGGCCAAGGGTCGTTGAACTTCCGCGCCGGTGCCGGTGGCCAATGCCATCGGGACAAACCCCAGGCTGGCCACCAGGGCGGTCATCAGCACCGGGCGCAAGCGGGTCAGAGCGCCTTGCATAACCGCGGCATCTCGCGTCACTCCCTCCTGCCGGAGTTGGTTGATGCAAGCCAACATGACAATTCCGTTCAGAACGGCAACACCGGAAACGGCAATAAATCCGACTCCGGCACTCATCGAGAAGTTCATCCCTCTCAACAACAGAGCAAGAACGCCACCAGTCACCGCAAAGGGAATCCCCGTGAAAACCAGGGCGGCGTGCCGAAGTGAATTGAAAGTGATGAAGAGAAGCAGAAGGATGATAAAGAAGGTCACGGGAATCGCCAGCAGAAGCCGATTGCGGCCGCTTTCCAGGTGCTCCCACATTCCGCCCCACTCGATCATGTAGCCGGGTGGCAGCTTGACCTTCTGGTCCACGATCCTCCGGGCCTCCGCGACAAATGATCCGATATCGCGGGCGCGCACATTCGCCTCCACGGAAATGCGACGCCGGCCGTTTTCCCGGCTCACCTCGGAAGGGCCCTCTTCGCTTCGAATTTCCGCGACCTGGTCTAAAGGGATCCTTTGCCCATTGGGGGCGACCACAAGGAGTTTTGCGATCGCGAGGGGATCAGTTCTCGCCCATTCCGGGAAACGTACTGCCAGGTCAAACCGCATTGAGCCTTCGAGTACAGTCGTAGCTGTTGTCCCTGCAATGGCCGTTTGGATGATCTGCTGGACATCAGAGATGTTGATGCCATAACGCGCGATCGCTTCCCGCTTGATTCTGATCTCAAGTGTCGGCAACCCGGTTACCTGCTGGACCTTTACATCCTCGGCTCCACTCACTGACGAGATCATCCGGCCAACCGCATTGGCCTCTTGCCGGAGAGTATCCAAATCGTCTCCATAGATCTTGATGGCCAAATCGGAACGCGATCCCACCCCTTCAATCAGTTCCATCATTCGGAATTTAATAGGCTGAGAGAATGAGTAGGCTGCACCCGGTATCTTTTCCAATTCATCATGGATCTTGCGGACCAACTCCTCCTTGGTCTTCACTGTGGTCCACTCCGATTTCGGTTTCAGGAAAACATAGGTGTCGGCCATGTCCGGCCCCATGGGGTCAGTGGCGATTTCAGGCCGGCCAATACGGCTCACAATGGTTTCCACCTCCGGGAACCGTTTGATGGCATTTTCAATCCGGGTTGTTTGTCGCACCGCCTCGGAGAGCGAGACGCTTTTAAGGCGGACGTGATTGATTGCAATCGCTCCCTCATCCAGCTCGGGGAGGAATTCCATCCCGAGCAGGAAAAACAGTCCGGAACAGAGAATCACGAGAGCGGCGGCAAAGACCACAGTAGCTTTCCGACGGGGGATCGTCTTTTGCAGGAGCTGGCGGTAGGATTGCTTGAGAGAGGCTACGAGCCTGTTTTCGCGATCCCCGTCGCTTTCCTTCAAAAACACCGCACACAAAGCCGGAACCAGGGTCAAGCTGAGCAAGAGGGCACCTGACAGGGCGAAAATTACAGTCAAGGCCATCGGCTGGAACATTTTTCCCTCGATGCCGACGAGCGAAAGGACGGGGATATAGGCCACGATGATTATAAGCTCGCCAAACTGGCTTGCCCGTCGAACCTCGGAACTGGCCCCGAGGATCGTGTGGAGGCGTTCTTCCTTACTCAGCGGGCGGGACATTGCGGAGCGTTGTTCCGCAAGCCGTCGAACGCAATTCTCGACAATGATGACGGCCGCATCCACGATCAACCCGAAGTCAATGGCGCCCAGGCTCATGAGGTTGGCCGAAATCCCGAAAACTCTCATCCCAATGATCGCCATCAACATCGCAATCGGAATGACAGAGGAGACGATTAATCCGGCCCGGGCCTGCAGCAGGAACAGAAGCAGGATGAAAACAACCAGGATTCCACCCTCGATCAGGTTCGTCACCGCCGTGCGAATGGTCCTGTTGACAAGTTTCGTGCGATCGTAATAGGTGAGAATTTTAACGCCGGGCGGCAAAGCCTTCTGCAGGGAGGCGATTTTATCTGCGATGGCCTGGGCGACGGCTCGACTGTTCTCCCCTTTGAGCAGCATCGCGATCCCCATCACGGTCTCCCCGTTTCCATTCCGCGTGGCGGCTCCCTGACGGACGGGCGATCCCAAGCCCACTGTGGCCAGGTCTCTTATGTAAACCGGGATACCCCGGGGGCTGGCCACCACGACATTTTCGATGTCGTCGATGTTCTGGATCAGGCCGATCCCCCGGAGGAGTTGTTGTTCCGACCCGCGTTCCAGGTATCCGCCGCCCGCGTTCATGTTGTTTTGTTCAAGCGCCGAGATCACCTGATGCACGGAGAGGCCGTAACCGACCAGCTTGTTCGGGTCGATCAGAACTTCATATTGCTTTTGCAATCCACCGAAGCTGTTGACCTCGATCACCCCGGGCACGGTGCGTAGTTGAGGTTTGATGAACCAGTCCAAAAGGGTGCGCAACTCCATAGGGGAATGGTGTGCCTCTGACTCGAGCGTGAACTGGTAGATTTCCCCCAGGCCGGTGCTGATGGGAGCGAGTTCGGGGACCACTCCCGGAGGGAGCGCGCGTTGTGCTTCAATCAGCCGCTCCAGCACCAATTGACGCGCCCAGTAAATGTCCACGTTGTCATGAAACGTAACGGTCACCTGGGACAAGCCAAACTGGGAAACAGATCGGATTCCCTCCTTCCGGGGAAGGCTGCTCAAGCCCACTTCCAGGGGCAACGTCACATACTTCTCCATCTCCAGCGGGGCAAACGCCGGGGCGACCGTATTGATTTGGACTTGGTTGGATGTAATGTCAGGTACCGCATCAATGGGCAGGGAACGGCCCGTGTAGAGCCCGATCCCAATGGTCGCCAGGCCAAGAATAAGAATTAGAATGCGCCACTGAATGCTGAACCGAAGAATGCGTTCGATCATGGCGATCTGCCTCCCCTCCAGGGACTACTCGCTCGATATCTGGCCTCTCAGGATTGTCGATTTCAGATAGAAGCTCCCTTTTGACACAACCTTTTCCCCCGCTTTCACGCCCTCGATGATTTCGACCCACTGAGATGTTCTCGTGCCCAGGCGAAGGGGACGCTTTTCAAAGGTAGTCTCATTTGACTGAACAAAGGCGACGGCCTCTCCATTGATTTCCTGTAAGGCCTCGATCGGGATCGCCAGGGCTGTTCGCGCCTGTTCCGTCGGAATCTCCACCGAGGCAAACATCTCCAGTTTCAGACGTCCATCCGGATTGGCGACGACACACCGGGCCTTGGCCGTGCGTGATGCCGGATCGATGGAATCACTGACATTGGTGAGGGATCCCGGGAATACCTCATTCGGGTACGAGGAGACGCTCACATGACACTTGCTGCCGGTTCTTACCAATCCCAGGTCTTTCTCATAAACGTCGGCTAAGACCCACACCGAGCTGATGTCAGCCAGAGTAAGAATCTCCCGATCGCGATCGACAACCGTTCCATCCGATGCACTGCACTGTGTAATCACCCCACCAAAAGGTGCATGAATCGTAGAGGCGGACCCCTCCGGTCGCATTCCCTGGGAACCGGTCATCGATTCGAGTTTCTCTGTCTCGACCCCAAAACGACGCAATTTCATTCCAACCTGTTCAAGCTCTGCAATCTGTCCGCCCACGGCAGCCTTTGCCTCTTCCCACTCCGCGTCTCGAAGCTCGAATTCGCGTTGGGAAATCGCCCGGACCTGAATCAGGGTTTTCGCGCGCCCGAAGGACTGTTCAGCCGTCCGTTCCTGTGCTTTAAGTTTCACGAGTCCGCTGCGAAGCCGCCTGTATTCGCCAAGAACTTCGCCGAGTTCGATGTTGTCGTACTTAACGAGGGCTTGTCCTGCTTTGACCCGGTCGCCCAGATGGACATACAATTTCTCAACCACGCCTCGGGCGAGTGGAAGAATGTGCGCGATGCGGGCTTGGTCGACGGAAACAACGCCGGTTGTCTTCAAGGTGTTCGCAATGGGAACCGGCCTGATTTGCTCGGAAACGATCCCCGCGTTTTGTTGAGCTTCAACGCTCAATTCCGCGACATTCGGATTGACGGTCTCCACCGGTTCAGCAGGTTTTGTTCTCCCCCGGTAGCGCAACACAGTCAAAAAAGCCGTCAGCGCGATAACCACCACAAGAACGGGAATCCATTTTTTCATGGCTTAAAACTCCTTTCCCACGGCGGCTTCAAGCTGGTATCGACTGGCAACCGTTTCGAACAGCACCCGGTTATAAAGGCGGGTGACATCCCGATAAACGCGCTGTGCATCGAGAAAGGTGGTCAGGTCCACTGCGCCGAGCTGATTGGTCTGTCGGACGATGTCCAGGGTATGACGTGCCTTGGGAAGGTACTCTTTCTCCAGGAGGGCGACCCGGTTTCGATTTCCTTCGAAATTGTTGTAGGCTTGTTGCACCTCAGCCTGAATTGTATTGCGCAGTTGAGCGGCTACAAATTGCTGCCGGGTCTTTTCAGCCATGGCGCGGGCAATTCCACCCTGGTTGCGGTTGAACAGGGGAAGGGCGATCTGTACGCCAAATGACGCTGTGTTCACACCCACATCGCGTTTATAGCCAAAGAAGGGCGAGAGGTTGGGTGTGCGCTGAGCTTCCTCCAAATGGATGGAAGCTTCGGCTTGAACAAGTCGCGACTGTTGGGCGATCCAATCAGCCCGTGTAGCAAACGCTTCTTGCTGGAGATGTTCCATAGATATGGAAATGGGCTGGACTTCGAGCGAATCCGTGACATCAAATTCAGGGATGATCGGAGCAGGGCTGATTAAGGAAAGTACCTGTACCTTTACATTCTTCAGTGCGATTTCTGCGTTGACTTCCTCATCCAGCGACCTCAAACGTTCGACTTCGACCCGTTGCAGGTCAAGTCCAGAGATTTCGCCCGCTCGATATCGTTCCTGCATAAGCTTTAGAATCTGGTCAAAATCTGAAAGAATATGGCGGGCGACCTCGAGATCCGCCTTCGTCCAGACCGCCTGGAAGTAGCTTTGGGCGAGAAGCAGTCTGAAACGGCGTCTGGCATCCTCCGATTCCCCGTCGGAGACGTTGACGGCCGACTTTGCTACTTCGATCCTATGTCTTCGTTTCCCCGCTGTTTCGATCTCCTGCGCCACGTTGGTAACCAGCTCCTGGTTATTGAAGAATGAGCCTGGATGGGATGTGAAGATCGGATAACTTTCGGAGTTCAGCAGGAATACGGGATTTGGACGCAAACCCGCAGTGATTTCATCTGCCCTGGCAATTTGTCGGCCCACTTGCTCCGCCGCCAAGGAAGGATTGTTTGTCAGTCCCAACTCCAGCGCTTTTTGAAAGCTCAGTTCGTTGGGAACAGAAACTGCCCCAGGCTGAGTGCTCTGGCCCATCGATAACGATGCCCAGAAAAAGACGAGCAACACATAGAATCGCTTCATATGGAAAGATCCTTGCGTCGAATTTGCAGGATTGAGGTCCTGCGCTTTGGCACGAGGCCGGGGCAGTCCAAGTGCACACGCCGACGGGTCATGTGAAATCGAACGGGCTCCGGCACAATCGTTTCTTAATATGCGATGAAAATCAAGAATGCGACTAAGAAAGTCGGGGAGGGTGATAAGGATGAGGGGTAAAGCCGGCCAGGGCTTCGAACCTTACGGGAGCCGCTGGGATCCTAACGGAATCCAAAATGGCCAGAGAAGGTGGACTTTGAGGACGAATTCTTGTGCTGCAGCAATAACAATCCTCGTCGGGGTCCGAGGGATCAAGCGCAGACACCTGGGTCGAAGGGCGCTCACTCGACAGATTTGAGTTTGTCCCGATGGGAGAACCGGTGGCAATAAGATGAACTTCATACGGACAGAACCCAGGGATCAGCAAGTCCGCAGCGCCATAAAGCAGCAGCATAATAGCCACGAGTCTTTTCAGAGGGCCCGGTTTCATCGGATTAGGAAGGGCGAACTCTACCAAATCCGAGCCCTGGAGTCAACAAAAGGACTAATTCATTGCCGTGCCCTTCGCGAGGTCCTTCGCGGGCGGGGATGTCCCTGGGGATCTTGTAATGGGGTTTCATTCGCGCCCGAACATCCACCCCCTTTATTGGGGTACCATTAGAAGGTCCGCGAATGTTCGGGGCCTGGTGTCAACAATCCACGAGCCCACTTTTTGAATTTTGAGACTTGGCACCATCATCCTCTTTTCATGCTTCCCCGAAGGGGAAGTCTTCAATAGCCCAGGGTTGGCCGCCTTGCGGCCTACCCTGGGTGGCGATCACCCTAAGAGAAGAAGGAACCCTGAAGGGGTTCCTTCCCCCTGGGGATCTGGGTTCGATCCCGCCCCAGTAGGATCAAAGACACCTCCTCCAGCGCCACCCTGCGCGCTGACTGGGTCTGTCAATCCGACTTTGCCAAATCCCTGAAAGGGATTCATTCATCAGCCCAGGGCAACGCCCTGAGTCTGAAATCCTTCTGGAACCGCGAGAACCCTGAAAGGCTTCTACAAGACGTCGAATTTTGTCTGAGAGAATGAATAGGAAATGAACAGGGTCGTATGTTTGGAACCCTCACGGCCTGTATGCGCAGCCCACTTCAGCGGGCTTGATTACGTACAGCCTGCCGGTTTACCGGCGGGGAAGCCCGCCCCCATTGCTCCCTACCCCGATTCATCGCGGTTGACATCTGATTGCGGTCGGCGGTTAACGACCGACCCAACGAATACACCCGCCGGGGCGGAGAGGATCGTTCCGCTCCAGCCTACCGGGCGCATCGGCTTTCACATTGAATGCCCTCAATCCGCTGTGGCGGATTGAGGGCTCATTCAGATTCGGTGCTGAGACTCCGTTGGATCGGTGCCATAAAAGGCTGGATTTGAGCCTTGGAAGCTCGGTTTTGCACCCGAAATCCTCCACCATTTAGCAACTTGGATCGGCTAGGACGAAGGGGCCTACGGGGACAATTTTGAGGGCGAAAAGGCCCATTTAAGCCCTAAAAACATCCGTTTTTTGAAATTATCCCCCCTCGTTAAAACAACTTGGCTTGGTCCGACCCCGTCATGAAGGCAATGAACTCTGAACAAAAGCGCCATTCAACGAGGGAATGGATTCTGATCCTCTACGTTGGACAATGGGACTAAAGCCGACCGTTAGGCTGATAGGAAGATCTAAAATGGCCGACAACATTACCTTAGATCGTCTCTTTCACTTCCAAGACGAGGCACTAGAGCACAATACAGTTCACTCGGTCACCGTTCAAGAAAGATTACGGCTTGTCCGGGAAGCCATCGCCTTGAGCGCGATCGTCCTGACCTCAATGAAGTTCTCGAATTACAAGCAACATGTTCTCCGCGTGCTCGGAACCGACTGCCTGTCCAGCATTGTGACCAGTGTTCGCGTTGGGCTTTGGGGTAATCTCCCGGAGAGCGTAGCACTGTTGAGATCGGCCTTGGAAAGCACTGCTATTTCGGCTGCCGTTGTGCAGACACGGGAATATGCGGTTCTCTGCGCAGAATTCAGGAAGAAACTGTCAAAATACAATTTCAAACGAGCATCATTCATATTGGGAGGTTTTGGTTCCCGTATCATCCGTCTTTGGGGAACCCTGTCAAATATTGGCGCACACAGTACAGCATTCCGCATGAGATTTTCGAGTTACCAAATGAGCGGGGAGTTCGTCGACCGCCTTGCAGCGGCTTTCGATCATCAATTGAGTGAAAACGCACTCTTCTATACGCCGGACGTTTGTCTCGCCCTCCTGATTTCATTCGAACTTGCTTATACTCAGGATTCCGTTGAGTTCCCTGAAGCTGCCCGACTCGACTCTCTAAAGCAGGACTTTAATGCAATTATTCCCGGCACAGTCGATCCGAAAAGCTGACCCCGGCATTCGGGAGAGAATGTCTCCGCCATAGTTGCCGAGGGTGATGCACAAGATGCGAGATATTGTTGTCGAAGTCATTAGAGAAGCCCGATCAATGCTGTCCCAACGTTAGTCGAATAGATTCAACTGCTTGGTGGCAGTCAGTTCTTGTTCGGTAGCGTCGATTGATGAAAAAGCCTGTAAAATCGGGGTCTTTTCGAAGAGTCGAACGCTTAAGATTTGTAACATTGTGTAGAGGCTGTGATCGAGTTGGAGCCGCTTCTTGACGATGGCCATGAGCACGTAAACGGAGAGGGCCACCCAGATTTGAGTGCGCACGGCGTTGAGCGAGGTGCCGTAAAAGGCTTTGATCCGCAGATGCTGTTTGATCCAGCGGAAGAATAATTCCACTTGCCACCGGCAGCGATACAACTCGGTAATGGTGAGGGCCGGAAGCAAGAAGTTGTTGGTCAGGAAGACGAGACGTTGCTGGTGCTCGGGGTCGAAGTAGCGGATCCGTCGAAGCGGTTGGAGATAATCTTTTCGGACGTGGGGTCCGGTGAGCCCAATGGTCTGATCGCACTGCAAGCCCCTGGACTTGTCGACGCGGTGAGAGCAGAGCCGCCGGAACTGAAAGTTGCTCTTGGCGCGAGTCACGAAGAAGGCCAGCGATTGATGAATCCGGTACAATCGAGCAAAGTCGAGATAGCCCCGATCGAGCAGGTAAAACGCTCCGGCTTCGAAGGTCAGTTGATCCATCAG
>JAIQFY010000016.1 GCA_020072965.1 Terriglobia bacterium
TCCGGTTCCTGTTCGGCCGAAACAACGAACCCCGATGGTCCGGAGATCTTATGCCGTTCCCAACGTGGCCCTTCAAAAGCAAGAGCACCGCTCCGGGTCGCCCAGGAGAAGTTTGTCTTGACTTTTGAGTTGTCATAGATGCCACGGCGGACACGCCTATCTCACCACGGTGTTTCGGACCTATAAGTCGCCGTCGCTCGAGGTGGGGGGCCCGCTGATCATATCCATGCCTTGTGTTCGCTTTCGAAGACACTTTCGGTCGCCGAACTGATCAAGGACGTCAAGAAGGCCTCCTCGAAATGGATCAAGGCGAAAGGCGGCCTCTATACCAAGTTTTATTGGCAAAGCGGGTACGGGGCGTTCTCGGTGGGTCCCTCGCAGGTGGCGGCCGTCCGACGCTATATTCGAAACCAGGAGCAACATCATCGGCGGATCACGTTTGAGCAAGAATTTCGACGAATCCTTAAGAAGCACGGGGTCAACTACGATGAACGGTATCTGTGGGACTGAGGAGTTTCAACCAATCACGTCCCTGGTCCTCGAATGGTCTTTCCTCGCTGGCGAATTTAGAGAACCCGCCTCGGCGGGTTCGGGTGGCCGATGGGGGGTGTCGCCCCAGGGCGGTGCCCTGGGCTTTTGAAGATTGCCCTTTCAGGGCATGGGCGCCGGACCAGTCACCCGGGGTGTTGGGAATTTGATACATGTTGGCTCGGCGTTCTTGGCGCTTGCTCCGCGAACCCGCCGCGCGGCGGGTTCGCTTTTTACGCACACCCTTTCCGGAAGCACCATTTTTTCTAAGCTATCTTGATCGTCACGTTGCAGAATCATCCTGGTAAGGTTTTCCAACGCCTCCCTCGAGATAGGCGCGCAAGCTGTCATTCAGATAAAAGGACCAGGAGTTCGAACACACTCCAAAACACTCGAGCGGGGCGAGTCCGGCGTGGGTGAATTTCAGCCGGGAATGAGACTCATCCACGGTCTCGAATTCGAACCGGAGAGTCGTCCCGACCCAATCCCGCAGATCATTGAACCCTGATTCTTCGGGATGCTTCGAATCGATACAGTTCCATTCCACACACCGGTCCGGTTCCAGCCGCGTGATTCTGACCACGGCGTGAAAACCTGCCTTCGGGAATCGAAACGTGGCCTTGCCTCCCGCTCGCTCCTCCATCTCGCAGTCACCCGTCCACCAGCGCCGGATGCCTTCCGCCGTGGAGAATTGCTGATAAAGTGTCCGAGCAGGAACTGCATACTTCAGGTTCATAAAAAAGTCGGTGTTCTCTTCAGGTTTTTTTGCCGCCGTCTTCTCAAATGAGGTGGCGAGCTTGCTCACGATATCCGTCCATCCCCCCTCGTGTTGTCGAACGGCCTCAGGCGTGACAAATCTTTCGTGGGTCAAGGTGAGCTGGCAGAAGGGGTCAAGATCCTGAAGTTCGACGGTGACCAGCGTGGGCCGGTTGTCCGTTCCTTTGGAAATCCACGTGAATACCAGCTTCGAAGGGGGCTCAACCACCTGGTATTCCCCGGTGTGATCGTATTCCTTCTTGCCCTCCTTCATGACGATCCGGAACTTGCCTCCGACGCGGACATCCAGCTGCGCCTCGGCTGTTTGGATTCCGCCCGGGCACATCCATTGCGCCATGCTGTCCGGATCTGTCCAGGCCGCAAACACCTCCTCGCGCGTGGCGCGAATGAGCCTCCGGACTACGAGCCGTTTTGTGGTTTCAGGGGATGCGGTAGCCATAATATTCTCCTTGATCAGTGAGTGTGCCGCTTCTTTTGAGCAAGGTGCTCTTCCAGCGCATCCAGCCGGATTTCCCAGAACCTGCGGTAATGGTCCAGCCACGCGGTGGCTTGTCGCAGCGGCTTGGCGACGAGCCGGCAATGGTGCACCCGGCCTTGAACCTTGCGTCTCACGAGGCCCGCTCGTTCCAGCACCATGAGGTGTTTCGAAACGGCGTTCAGCGACACCGGAAATGAGCGCGCAATCTCGGTCACCGTGGCGGGCCCCTGCCTGAGGCTTTTCAGGATGGCGCGGCGCGTGGGATCGGCCACGGCGGAGAAGACACGATCCAGAGTCGTGTTTCTATATTCAACCATATGGTTGAATATAGACGCCCCGGCACGTCTTGTCAACTGTTTTTCAAATGGTTGAAAGTGTAGGAAGGGCGAAGGGCGCACAGAGTCCGATTTGGCGGAGGCGATGGGCGCAATCCCTGTGCAAGCTTGAGTTCCCCGAGCGTCCTACGCTCATGGTATACTCCGCCTCCTATGACACTAGACGACTATCGGCGTTTCTACGCCGAGGAAATCCGTTTTGCAGCCAATGTCAATTCGCCTGCGCTCGTCGAGGCTTTTGCCCGTGTGCCGCGTGAAAAATTTCTTGGCCCCGGGCCCTGGCAGATCGCGTTCCCCGACCTGGCGCGAGGCGGAGCCGTCCACACGACCATCGACGACCCTCGCCATCTTTATCACAATGTATTGATCTCCCTCGACGCGGCGCGCAACCTAAGCAACGGACAACCCGGCTCGCTGGCGCACTGGATCAATGCCCTCAACCTGAAGGCAGGGGATCGCGTCTTTCACATGGGCTGTGGCGTCGGCTATTACACGGCAATCATGGCCGAAGTGGTGGGAGCGGGCGGCAGTGTCGTGGCTATTGAGGTGGACGCCGGCCTGGCGGCTCGCGCCAGGGAAAACCTGGCTGACTATCCCAATGTGACGGTGCACGCCGGGGACGGCGCAACCCTCGACCCAGGCCCCTGCGACGCCATGCTGATTAATGCCGGAGTGACACACCCACATCCACCCTGGCTTGAGCGGTTACGCCCGGGCGGTCGCATGATCCTCCCCATCACGGTCGCGCGGGGCACCACGGGGCTAGGCCAGGGCATCATGGCAAAGATCGTCCGCGAGCGCGGCGGCTACACCGCCGATATTGTCACCTTTGTGGCAATCTATTCCTGCTCGAGCGTGCGCGAGCCGGAGTTGGAACCGGTTTTAGGAAAGGCGATCGCCACGGGAGCCCTGATGAAATTGAAGTCGGTCCGGCGGGATCCTCACGAGCCGACAGAGACGTGCGTGGTCCATGCCCGTGAGGTGTGCCTCAGTAGCGCTGAAGTGGCGACAGGGCTCGAGGCCGTAGCGCCCGCGGAGGCAGTGGAATAACAATTATTGAGGATGATGAATTACAGGGACGCATGACAGAATCTGGCGAAGAGGAGGCCATTGCTGATGTGCGGCTCTGCCGCTCACTATTGCGGAAAGGCTCCGCCTTTCCAGCTCACCCAAGCCCTTTCATCCCCGTTTGAGTCGCTAAAGCCCGCCGTCCCGCCTCGCGCATACGCGTCAACCTAAAGAGGATTGATTTTAAAGGGGGAGGGGGACGGTTCTGTCGAATCCCCCCAGCGGAAGCTGGGGGAAAGTTCAAGTACAGCCCACAAACACAGGCTCCAAAAATATACTACCCCCCCCTCATCCCGCTTCGCGGGATGAGGGGGGAGATAATGAAAATGGGATCGCTGCTGTAGGCTGTAGCTGAATCATCCCCCGGCTTCCGCCGGGGGAATTATGGACCGCTCGTTACATCGATCTTAGGTTGACGCGTATGCGCCTCGCGGGACGGCGGGCTTTAGCGATGCATCGAATAAAGAGAATGAAGGCTCAGCACGGTAAGCCAGAGGCTCACTGCAATAGTGGGCGGCAGAGCCGCGAGTCAAAATCCTTCCCAAGTTTGGACTCTTTGCTGTCACTATATTCTCTCATTCTCATTAATTCCCGCTGACTCGCATGGAGCTTTCACTTTTGGAAGGACTATCGCGATCTTCGTCCTAGTTCTTGGCTTTGAGACATCAGCCACACTCGCTCTTCATTTTCGGCCGCTCTCGCCCGACCCCGCTGTCGTGACCGGCAATTCCGTGCGCGCGCTCCAATCCTCAAATGATCCGTCATAAAGACTGGGCTCGTATCCCAGGTATCTCGCTACAAAATAAACCACCGTGGCCTGCTGTCCAATGTGGCAGTAGGAAACAATGTGACTGTCCGGTTTGATGTTAGCGGCCAGGAATGCTGCCCGGAGCTCATCCGGCGTCTTGAGTTTGTTGGAGTCATCCAAGAGGCTTGAATACGGGACATTCATTGCGCCGGGGATATGACCGGCCCGCCTGATTTTGCCCGCACTGGTTCCGGAATAGTACTCCGGCGCTCTTGCATCGATGATCGCCACTGAGTGGTTATTCAGATTGGAGCTTACCCAGGCGGCGTCGACGACCACAGAGGGCCTGGGATGGGGGGTCAGCGAGCCTTGCTGGACCTTGGGGAGCTCTTTGGTGACAGGATGACCTTCGGCGCGCCAGACCGGGAGCCCGCCATCCAGAATCGAGGTCCGATCGCCCAACCCTAAATAATCGAGTGTAAAAAACACCCTCGTGGTGGGCGACACCCAGTCGGTACCATAGTAAAGAACAATCCGCGAATTGTTGGAGATTCCGAGTCCTTCCAGCGTTGATTTAAGCTCATCAACCTTTGGAAGCTCGAGCGTGAGGCCCTTCCCGGAGGGGGTTGAAATGTCCATTAAAGAAAGGAATCGCGCGCCTGCTATGTGGCCGGCTTCATAACCCTCTTTCGGGCCGATTTGGATGAGCACCAGGGACGGATCTTTTAAATGGTCTGCCAGCCAGGTCGTTGAGACCAGAAGAGAGCTTCTGTCGGAGGATTCTCTTGAGGATCCTCCTTCATTATTCATGGTGACCGGGGTAGCCGGATCACATTGAGCGAATCCTCTGATCATCCCCATGCTCAGTAATGTAAAAAACAAGATCGCTTTTCTCATGCCATTTCTCCTTGGCAACCCTGGTAAGTAATATCCCGGTCCGGTCATCCGATGGAAAATTTCCCCAGCAATTACTCTGAATCTTTTTATTCATAATGAAGTGCCACCAGGGGATCGACCCGAGTCGCCCGGCGTGCCGGCAGATAACACGCGACCAGAGCTGCGATCACCAATAAAGCGGCGGCTGCAACGAAGGTCAGAGGATCTGTGGGAGTCACTTCAAAGAGCAACGATCTGAGAAGGTCAGTCAAAGCCAAGGCCCCCACCAGTCCCATTCCTACGCCCAGCATAACCACCCAAAAGCCCTGGCCGACCACCATTCTGAGCACATCGGAGGTCTTTGCCCCCAGGGCCATGCGGATGCCGATTTCATGGACGCGCTGGCTGACCGTAAGGGCCAGGATGCCCCCAATGCCGCCTCCTGCGATCACAAGGGCCAGGGCGGCAAACAGACCGAGAAGATTCGTCATCACCCGCGGTGAGGCCAGGGTGTCACTGCGTGCTTGCTCCAGCGTCATCACATTGGTGATGGCCGTCTCGGGGTCGAGTACGTGAATCGTCCGGCGCAGCTGGGCCGCAAGATTCATCGGATCGCCGTTGGCCCGCACGATCAAACTGCCGACTGCGGGATTCTGAGCCATTGGAAGGTAAAGCTCATCGGCCGCTTCTTTATTGAGCCCGAACTCCTTCACGTCTCCCACCACACCGATGATATTCATCCAGGTTTTTCCCTTGTCGAAAGAAATCCGTTTGTCGAGGGGGTCTCCGTCTCTCCAGTGATGATGGGCCAGGGACTGGTTGATGACCGCTACCGCCGGGGCTTTCTCACTGTCCGTTTCCGCAATCGCTCTCCCTTTGACCAGCGGGATGCCGAGGGTTTTGAAGTAGTCCGGGGTGACGGCACGGATGGCGGACACGGGATTAACTTCCTCCTGCAGGGAGGGACTTCCCTCCACCAGGAATCGATTTGATCCCGGACCCCGCGCCAGGATGCCGTCGGGGTCCATGGGAAATCCTGATGAGACCGCAACGGACACCATCCCCGGCTGGGTCTGCACCTTCTGGAGAAGTCGCCGGGCGTAATCAAGGTACTGCTCCGGTTTCTGGTACTTCGACCAGTTCAGGTTGAACCCCAGGCTCAGCACATTTTGGGGGACGAAGCCCGGATCCACTCTTTGGAGCTTCATTAAGCTTCGCATCAGGAGCCCTGCGCCCACGAGTAACATAATCGAGAAGGCCACCTGTAAAACAATCAGCACACTCCGCGCCCGCTTTCGACCCCTCCCCCCGGTCGACTGACTGCTCCCTTCTTTCAATCTCGATGCAATGTCGTCCCGCGAGGAAAACGCCGAGACAGAACCAAAAAAGACGCTGGTACCGAAGGCCGCCAGCATGGTGAAGAGCAGGACCGGGCCATCGATGCGGATCTCGCGGGCTCGCGGAGTCAGCCGGGCCGCAAACTCCACCAGGAGTTTGAGGCTTCCGCTGGCCATCAGCAATCCCAGGCCGGCAGCCAGCAGGCCGATGAGTGAACTCTCGGTGACCAGTTGGCGCAGCAGCCGGCTCATGTTGGCTCCCAGCGCGGAACGAACCACCAGTTCACGCTCCCGCTTCGCCATGCGGGCGAGCGTCATGTTGGCGACGTTGGCGCACGCGATGAGGAGGACGAAACCCGCCGCGCCGAGCAGGACCAGCAGCGTCGGCCGGGCCTGATGAGTCAGTTCTTCTCGCAACGAGGAGGTGATCGAGGTATAGCCCGAGTTGGCGGGATAAAATTCGGGGTATGCTTTTCCCAGCCGCGACGCGATCGATGCCACGTCGGCGCGGGACTGGTCCAAGCTGACCCCCGGCTTCAGCCGCCCAAAGACCCGCATCATGCGCTGGTCCCGGTGCTCGGTCATGGCCGGTGATGAGCGATACGGGCACGCGGAGGTCGGCATGTACACATCATTCTCGTTGGGATATTGGGGGACCGGCGGCAAGACCCCCACAACCGTGTGGACTCTGTCGTTCATCTCGAACGTCTTTCCAACGATATCGGGATCCCCACCCAGGAACCGCTGCCAGTACTCATAGCTGAGCACCAGGACGGCGGGCGCGCCGTGCTCTTCATCGGAATCCCGAAAGGTTCTCCCAAGGGTCGGCCGGACTCCAAAGAGATCGAAAAAGCCCGCGGACACCACCCCCGTTCGGACTCTTCGCGCCTCTCCGTGACCCAGCAGGGTGAAGGTCATGCTGTGATACTCCACGAGTCCACTCAGGGTGCTGTTTTGGTCGCGGTAGTCCTTGACCTCGGCAACTGAAAACGGGACGTTCGAATCTCCGAGCTTGGGGGCCTCCTGCTGGATCATGACCAGCTGGTTCCCCTGGGAATACGGCAATGGCTTCAGGAGAATGGCGTGGATGACGCTGTAGATGGCGGTGTTGGCGCCGATGCCGAGGGCCAGGGTGGCGACCGCGACCAGGGTGAATCCGGGGTTGCTCCGCATCATCCGAAACGCGTATTTCACATCCTGTCGCAACATGGAGAGATGCTCCCGCGGCGCCGTCGTAAAGATTCCCACAAGGGTCTCCCACCACAGCCGAGCCAGCCCCATCACCCCTCCTTCGCGGTCCACATCATGGCGTTGCTCACAAAAGACGGCCTCCATCTCCCCTCCAAAGTTTTCCCGAAAATCCATGGGGAAGACACGGAGCAACATGCGAAAAGCACGTTGGGAGAACGATTGATCTTTCGGGCTCATATCCATGCTCCCTTCTTAGGCAGGTTTCGGCTTCTTCAACAGGTGTCTTACGCGGGCCATCATGATCAGTTTTTCCATCCGCTCCGCCTCGGAGATCGCGACCTGGCGTCCCCAGTCGGTCAGCTGGTAATAGCGGCGGCGGGCGTCGTCGTGTTCGCGCGCCGGCCGGCGCCGGCACTCCAGGACCATTCCCTCGGCGAGCAGGCGCTTGATGATCCCGTACAGTGTTCCGGTACTGAGTTTGACTTCGCCGTGGGTCTGTTCGGCCACGTCCTTCAGGATGGCATAGCCGTGCTTCTCCCCGTCAGCCAGCGACAGCAGCACCTGAAACATGGCCGCCGTCAAAGGCGAGGGCACCTCGATCGTTTCATCTTTCGGGTTCATAGACCCTTCTCTCCGGACATCATGGAATTATTATGTCGCCGCGCACTATATCGACTGACGACATAGTATGTCAAGAGAATAATGCAGGACAGGGTTGCAGGGGAGTTCAGTGACCCGGCCTGTCCCGAGGGGCTATTCATAGCGCCAGGCGACGATCGGATCGACCCGGGGGGCCCGTCGATCCGGGATGTAACTCGCCAGGAGGGCAAAGCCAGCGAGCAAGAGAGAGACTGCGCCGAAGACCCAAGGATCGGTCGGCCGGACGGCATAAAGCAGAGCGGACAGGTACCGCATCACTCCCACCGCACCTGCAATTCCCACAACCACACGCGCCAGTGGCCCACACCATGCTTCCCCGGACCATCAGCTGAAGCACGTCACGGGACTGTGCACTCCACACCACGCGGACCCCGGAAATTCGCTCCGGCTCATTCCCTTCGGAGAGGTTGTAACCGCTCCCAGCGGAGTCGAACTGCGCCATGTCTTCAAACACGCGAGTTTGTCGCCGCCAATCGAAATAGTTCGGCGCCGAGACGAGGTTGGTGTCGTCGTGCAAAGTGGTCCGCCACACAGGGACCAAGTGGTCCGGATCAGGATAGGGCAAGGGTCTCAACAGAACCGCATTGACGACGCTGAAAATCGCGGCATTCGCACCGATGCCCAATGCCAATGTCAGGACCGCGATCGCGGTAAATCCCGGATTTTTCAGGAGCATCCGTAGAGCAAACCGGAGATCTTTAACCAGAAAATCCATCGGTCTCCCTCCCACGCCTGTGTGCGCCGGTTCGAAGAATATTGAGCCCAAGATTAGTGAACGACTAAAGTCATTACTACTAAGGTTCGGTGTCGAACTACTGGAGAGCACCTTCTCTGCCAATTCACCGGGGTCGTTTTCCGATTGAATTCTAATGGGTTGTGGCAAGGGGGAGAATCGTATCGCTAGACCCGGGTGTCCGAAAGCGAAATCTCATCATCCCAGAACCGGACAGTCTGTGGAGGGGGAGATGTGATCCTGCCTGTCGCGATGGCATCGTTTTCCCGTTCCCCGGTATTTGACTTCTGTCTTTCTTCCATGATAAAAGCTGAGTTAAGGAGGAGTTATGGGTGGGCCGAAACCGGTTCAGGTCGAAGTGCTCATCCACACGCCCACAGTTTTTCTCAATTGCCGGCATTGCGAGTTCGTCTTGCAGCAGACCGGCTCAACCCGAAGTGTCCGCCAGGAGCAGATCGATTCATCCCTCCCTGATGATTTGAAAAAACAATACCAGGATGTTTCAGAGTGGGTGATCCGGACAGCCAAGGCATTTGAGGATCGCGTTGTTTTCAAAATCATTGATGTGGGCTCGATCGAAGGCTTTCTCAAATCACTCCGCTACGGGGTGCACAGGTACCCGGCAATCATTGTCAACTGCAAGGACAAAATAACCGGCTGCGATTTGAATCGCGCCAATCCGGTGATTGGCCGGCAAGTCGCTGCCCGGTTCGGCCATTAATCGCAAGCCGGCTGCATTTCAGACCGGTACTCTTCTGCAACAAACATAAGTTTCCAACCCTCCGGCCCTCCGCTCCGGTGCATGGTTGCGAGACGTAACTCACCATTCCAAAATTTGGAGGCTCGTGATGAAAATCTGGACGGCGATTCTGATCCTCATCGCAATACCGGTCGTGGTGGCCGGGGGCGTTCCTCTCTTAGGCAAATCGATGAATGCCGCGATCATAGCGTTGTTGGGCGGGTTTATGATCTATCTCGCCTACAACCTCTATGCGCGGCGCATCGATCGCGATATCATCAAGCCCGATGCCAAGAAAGCGACGCCTGCGAAGATGTACATGGACGGCGTCGATTTCATGCCCACCAGCCGGGGTGTGCTTTACGGCTATCACTTCAAATCCATCGCGGCGGCCGGACCCATCGTCGGCGTCATCACGGCCGTCAACCTGTGGGGATGGTTTCCTTCCATCCTCTGGCTCATTATCGGGGTGACCTTCCTGGGTTGGGCCAGCGATTATTCCGCCATTATGGTGGCGGTGCGCAACGACGGCAACTCGCTGTCGGCCATTGCCCACCGGTTGATTGCCCCCCGGGCCCGCGTCATTCTCTTCGTCTTCATTTTCTTCTATCTGCTGCTTCTGGCGGGGGCCTTTGTCGGCATCCTGGCAGGTATCCTCGATCCCCGCGCCGACGTTCCGTTCGGCATCCTGATGCTGGCGATCATGGGACTGCTGGCCGGACAGATGCTTTACCGCTGGAAGATGGACCTCATCCTGGTCACGCTGGTGGCTGTGGTCATTACGCTGGGCTCGATGGCCATTGGCGCTTGGGGTGCATTGCCCAAGCAAGGGACCGGTCCGAACGGCAAGCCCGCCACCGCCCTGGCATTTGTGGGGCCCATCAACTCCGCCGTCAATCGCCTGGACAACGCCATCAACCGGATCACCGGCGGCCAGGCCATGTACAAGGTGGTGGACCCCACCGGCGCGGATCCACGGCTGGGCGCCATGATGATTGACGATCAGGGCAAAGTCACTCCCAAGTACAAGGACCCGAGCGGCGAGATCCGCATGCTCCCGTCGTTCGTCTTCTGGTGCCTGTTCCTGTTCGGATTCTGTTACCTGGGGACGCTGCTGCCAATCTGGCGATTTGCTCAGCCGGTGAATTACATCGGCTTCTGGGTGACCTCCCTCACCATTGTGCTTTCTGCACTGGGGGCGCTGCTGGGAGGGGCGCTCGGCCTGTTCGGGTACGTCGACAAGCTCCAGGCGGTGACATTCACCACGAAGGTCTTTACCACCTGGATGCCCATGACCAAAGCCGCGGGGCAGACCCTAGCGGCGATTCAGCCGTTCTGGCCCATGCTCTTTGTGACCATCGCATGTGGGGCCATTTCCGGCTGGCACGTGCTGATTGGATCGGTGGGGACGGCGCGCCAGCTCGAATATGAGACTGACGCCTTGCCGGTAGGAGGCGGGGCGATGTTCAGCGAGAACGCACTGGCCATGTTGTCGCTCATTGCCGTCTCCATAGCGGGCGGCGTGGGGGGCGGGGCTTTCGCTTCCGGCGTGGGCAAACTACTCAACCTCGTTTCCTTTGGGGCGATTCCTCAGGCCTATGGGACCGCACTCGGGTTCGGAACTTTCGTGATTATCGTGTTGACGGTCGTCCAGCTTGTCTTCCGGCTGATGCGGGTGACACTGGGAGAGTGGCTGGGCGAGTGGTGGGTGGGATTCAAGAACCCGCACGTCACCGCGATCGTTTCCATGCTGCTGGCCCTGTTGCTGGTGCTGAGCGGAACGTGGATCTACCTGTGGCAATTGTTCGGTGCGTCGAACCAGTTGATGGCGGCCCTCAGCCTGCTGATCGTGACACTGTGGCTGCGTTCGACCGGACGTAATCCGGCTTACGCGATGTATCCGATGCTGTTTATGTATGTCACCACGATGGCAGCGACTTTGGTGACGGCTTACAACCTGTATGCCAGCGTGCTGTCGAATCCCAATGTCGCAAAGGAGCCGATCAATACTGTCGGCGCCATTGCTATGATCGCGGTCGCCGCACTGCTCTTTATCGCCGCCCTTTTCATCGCCTGGGACGCCTGGAAGGCGTGGCGCCGTATGAGCGCTTCACCAACAGCGGCGGCTCCTGCGCCTGCTCTTGCGTCGAAGTAAGGGGGGAGGTTCTTTCGGGGACTTCCTTACAACAGCTCGGCCATCTGATGTAGCTTCTCGAAGATTTGTTGCGACGGGAGCTTTTCCAGACCGTCGAGGTGCCACTGCACTTCCAGATGAGGGGTGGCGCTATGGACGGCCAGCCGCACCATCGTGCAACCCGGAAGTGTCGCCAGACCGAGCAGCCTGGGGGTGGCCTCTGCTGCCCCCACACCCTGCGCATAGGCGGTCAAAGCTGATCCGGGGCCGGTTTCGATCTGCGACCACGCCCAGTGCTTGCGCCGCACCTCGGCGCGGGCGTCACGGGTCGACCACGCCCCTTCATCCATTACTTCAAGCTCGAACCTCGGCGCGTCACTCGAATCGATGCGAACGATGAGCAGGTCGCGACGTCCGCGAGCGCGAAAGAACCATCGGATAAACGGGACATCTCGCGGTTCAAGCACAATGAAGATTTCCAAGTGGTGAAACGGGGCCTTTGGTTTTTGTACCTTCAGCTCCACTGCGGAGGAACCCAGCCACCGCAGTGTCGCTTTTTCACCGGCCAGACGCAGCCCGTCCTGCAGCCAGCGCAATATCCGCTCTCCTTTTCGGATGTTGAGCTGAGTGCCAACCGCAAACCAGCCCAGAAAGAGGATCACCGCAAGGATGAACACGCTCAGGCCGACGGTGTTAGACATAAAGGGTGTTCCCCGCAGAAAGAAGATTTGGTAATGGAGCTACCGGCAGCGGTTTGTTTGCCTTGTGCTTTGGCGTCCCCATAGTATTACAACGAGACTGCATTGGGGAAGGAGGAATGGGCATATCAGTCGTTAAAGCCACTTATTGAGGACGATCAAGTAAGTGATGGGCGACAGGAGCTCTAGGAATGCGATTGACTTTGCCGCCCGTTATGCCAGATTTCGAGATCGATTCCCTTTTAAAGCCGCGCAGCGGCGAAATACAGTAGTCCCGTGAGGCGTATCCGCATCAACCTAAGACCGGAGTAACGAGCGGTCCATAATCCCCCCAGCGGAAGCCGGGGGATGATTCAGCTACAGCCTACAGCAGCGATTCCATTTTCATTATCTCCCCTCCTCCCGTCCCGCGAAGCGGGACGGGAGGAGGGAATTCTATTCTTGGAGCCTGTGTTTGTGGGCTGTACTTGAACCTTCCCCCAGCTTCCGCTGGGAGGATTCGACAGAACCGTCCCCCTCCCCCTTTAAAATCAGTCCTCTTTGGGTTGACGCCTATGCGCGAGGCGGGGCGCGAGGCGGGGCGTGAGCCCCAGGAAGAGCACCCTCATCGACCAAGCAGCCCCCCTTGGCGGGCGGCATAGCGCTTTTGTTCCATGAGACCGCATTAAAAATGGAGTTGTAGGGCGATCATTCGTTAATGACACGTATTGAATATATCCCACATCTCTCCACCGGCAGTTTCTTATTGAACTTGTGTCCGGTAAGTTTTAATCTTTCTTCCGGCTAGCCGACCCCCCACATCGGCCCCTCGAAACAAAAAAGCGGCGACCGGCTTGCCAACTGAGGCATTCGATTACACGATCCCATTCCGCGAACTGAACGGTAAAGAAGAAGTGCGAAAGTAGAGATCATTGGGGTGGAGCATTCCGCGCATTTCCTCTTAATGTTAGGCGGCACGGAGGCATAGATGCTTGTTCAATCATGCATACCGGTCATACCCAGCGCCGATCTGGAGAAGAGTTTGCGCTTCTGGGTGGACGGGCTTGGGTTGTTTATGGATCGTGCCATGCGACGGGATGGTCGCCTCGTCGGATGCATGGTTCATAACGAGCGGCTGTATTTCTGGCTCAATCAACGCGCTGGTTCTCCGATCAAGCCGGAGAATTACGAGGGCATACGACTCTACTGGGCGCCGGATGACATTAAGGCGCTCAGAGACCGCCTTTTGCAACACGGTTATTCAGTGTCCGAGATAGTGAATCGCGACTACGGACAGACCGAATTCTCTGTCACGGATGATGACGGCTACTCCCATTGCTTTGGAGTAGCGACCAATACGAACGGCTAGCCTACGACCACAAACGAGCCGCCTAACCCTTCGTTCCAGCGGACTGCCTTCGGCAGCCGCTGAACTCATACGTTAGGTTGACCCATGAGCTAGGAGGAGGAAAGGATTCGACCGAGCGCTCGTTTCGGAGTTCCCAAGGCGAGTAAGGAGCGAACAAGGAGGTCGAGAGAGACGGACGGGTCACCAGCCTCCATCTTTGCGACCCTGGACTGGCTGGACTTGAGAAGCCTGGCGGCTTGTTGTTGGGTGAGTCTCTTCTCCCGTCGGCGCCGCTGAAACGTCTTACTTAGAGCGAGCTTCACTTCAATGTAGGCGGTTTCTTCATTGGAAAGACCCAGAAATTCCTGAACGGTGCCGACTTTCCAGCCCTTCCGTTCGAGGCGCTTTCTCTTTGTTGTCTCCATGGGTGTTTCTCTCCATCATTCCTCATACTGGCGGAGCCTGCGCTTGCAGGCATCGATTATGGAACGAGGCGTGGAGTGAGTCTTCTTCTGAAACACATCCAGAATGAGGATCGCATCGTTATCAATTCTGTAAAGGATCCGCCAAGTCATGTTTTCATCGTTGATTCGCAGTTCATGGCAACGGGGCCCAATCGAAGCCATGGGTCGGGACGCGGGCATGGTTAGGTGCTCGCCATTCTGGAGCTGCCTCAACAAGAAGCCCGCCTCCAGCCGTGCCAGTCTGGAAAAGAGTGGTGTCTTGATTTCTCCCTGCAACCACACCAGCGGCTTGGTTGGGTGCTCCATGCCAGAACGAGAATATGTCACAACTGACATATTGTCAAGTTGCAAAGTTCAACGGGGGGCAACCTGGACCGAGATGGTACGCGAACACAATCTTTATCGGAGGAGCTGGCGAGAACACATTGATTCGTTTTGGCCCTTGGCAGCGAGGACGGAAACCACAAAAGGACCATCTCGCCGTGGGGATATACCGCAACGGGAAAAGTATTAGAGAATATTCCACGGGGGAAATGGAGAGGTTAGGGAGCGGGGTGTCCGCGAGCGTTTCCCACTACACCATCTTTCAGCGATATCTTGGTTTCCGATGGCTGAAGGGAAACAGCTATGTATACGAGGTCGAAGGAGTAAGCGGAAAGGTCTTCACCATCGAGTTGGAGAGTGGATCACTCACAGAGAAGCCTGCCGAACCATCGGCTCGAGGCGATGCGGAAAACCGCGCCCCTCAGCCCCGTCGTCAGGCCGACAAAAGGAGATGACATGAACAGATCGTGGGTTATGGTAGGCGTTGCAGTGCTCATGATGTGCGGCGCGGCTTGGGGGCAACAGACCTACCTCTATGACGACCGCCCCAAGATCGCAGTGAACGGAGAAGCGGTCGTGAATGTAAAGCCGGACAAGATCGTGATCAGCCTTGGGATCGAGACATCGGATGCCAACATCATTGTCGCCAAGCAGAGGAACAACGAGATCCTGAAGAAGGCTACGGCGGTGATGAAGGAATTGGGCGTAGCGGAAAAGGAGATACAGACGGACTACTTGTCCATTGAGCCGAGATGGAAGAACGAATACCGCAATGAAGGCTTCATCGGATACTTCGTCCGAAATACCATTGTAGTGACGGTCACAGACCTGGCGAAAGTCGAAGAACTGGTCACCAGGGTTCTGCAGGCCGGAGTCAACTACATTCACGGCGTTGATTTTCAGACTACCGAGTTCAAGAAATACCGTGAGCAGGCGCGCGAACTTGCACTCAAGGCCGCCAAGGAGAAGGCAGATAAGATGGCGGCTGTCCTTGGTCAGTCAGTCGGCGCACCTATTAACATCGGCGAGAGCTACAGTGGGTCGCCTTGGTGGTACTGGTCAAGTTGGTCCGGATGGGGATACGGTCGAGGCCAGAGCATGTCCCAAAACGTCGTTCAGAACGTGCAAGGTGGCTCAGGAGAAATGAGCGAAACCATCGCTCTCGGAAAGATATCAATCCGGGCAAATGTTGGAGTGACGTTTGAACTCAAGAAATGACTGTCGAACCAAGGGCTGCAGCGGACCTGCTACACGATTCGCGTTCCGCAAACGCGCAGAATCCTGTCGTTCGTTCGTAATCGGGACAATCAGGAGGGGACGTTAGTGAGGCTTCAAGGAAAGGTAGCCGTCATTGCGAACCGAGAGCGAAGTTCTATCGCAGATTGCCAAATGGGCTCAAGGAAACGACTTGATCCGAGCTGCAATTTTGACTGGCTCACGAGTTGATCCTAAGACGAAAACTGACTTTCTCTCTGACTACGACATTTCTCTACGGAAAGGGGTTTAAGCGCTATCTCGATGCAGAAACGTGGTCAGAACTCGAATCCACATATGCGGGTTCGGAGATCGAAGAGAACTGGGAAGCATTCTTCCGAATGGTTAATCTGTTCAGAAAGCTCGCAATAGAAGTTGGTACGCAGCTTGGATACGAGTATCATATTCATACGGATGAAGACGTAACAAAGTACTGTTCAAGCATCAGAGAGATTGGAAATATGGGTGACGCTAACAATCGCATTCAGGCGGACGCTTGTACCTCGCGCCGCTGATGCTGGGCGTTAGACGGACCATGAAGGGACTGGGCCGGGGGATGAGCAACAACGCGACCGGCGCGACGTTCACTCGGGAGCCTGACGAAACCCGGCTTGCGCTCCCTTCGATCTCCGTGATCATCCCTGCATTCAACGAGGCGCGCTACCTTCCTGAGACGCGAGAGCGCCTCCGTATCGCCGAACGTCATCTCACGACTTGAGCCGATGCTATGGTGGAGATCGTCGTCGTCGATAACTCGAGAACTCACGTCGCGCGCGGTGTGGTTCGTCAGTGGTGGACTCGCGCTCGCGGGGGCGATGAACTTGGCGAACTACGCGTACGGAGCAACTGCTCGGGGCCTGCGCTGGCTCACTTTCGGTTCCAATGCCGTCATGGGAGCGTTCGGAGCGTTCGCGGGTGCGGTTGACCGCGCAGAGGTCTGGCAGTTCACGCTGGTCCTTGGCCTGTTCCTGAGTGCTTCGGTGCTGTCGCGCACCGGCACGGCGCTGAAGACACCCGGAAGGAGCAGTGCGGTCCAACCTGCGCGTTTACACAGCCGGCGCAAGTGCAAAAGTGTGCCGGACTGGTGACGCGCCAGACGTTAGACCGCGAGGGGGGAACGCTTGAGACTTCGGCCGATCGTGCGACGCGTCCTCTTGGCTAGCGCCACGCTGCTCTTAATTGCAATGGCCTGGATGACGCTTTCGGGCGGGCTCCGCCAACTCCCTCGATCTCGCACGCTGAGTCAGCGAGTCGAGACCACGGTGCAGCTCGCGTGCGGGCTTCTCAGCGCCCTGAGCGTGCTCACATGTTTCCGGTGGCGCCGATGGGGTCCCGCGGTCCGTGGCGCTTGGGCCATCTCCCTGACGGCAGCGGCTGGCGTCTCCTCGCTTGTCTGGGGTCCGCCATCGTTGATTATCGGCCTCGTCTTCGCCGCAGGAGCGCTGCTGCTGGCAGTGGCGATCATCTGGCTGTTACGGCTTGGACTCGCGGCCTAACCAGCGCTTGCGGTGGGCGGGCCCTTGAGGCTCTAGGGTCGCTTGGCTGGTGAGCTGACCTGAGGTATTGCAGGTGTTGTGTGGTTGGCGGGCCAGTCGCCCGCCCCTAAGGCGCGATTCGTAAGATCACAAAATCATTCTTAGGAGGGAAAGATGCGAACCCTCATCACAGTGCTCATCATTGAACTCACCGCCACGGTCATCATGGCCCAGCAGCCACCCCCGCCGGTTATCGATATGCATTTGCACGCCCTGCCGGCGAATTCCCAGGGTCCGCCACCGCTGGCCCTGTGTGTCCCCTTTCGCGACATCCCGATGCGCGACGCAAAGGACGAATGGCCCCGTGTGTTCGGCGCATTTCTGAAGAATCCACAGTGCCCGGATCCGATGTGGTCGCCGACCTCGGATGAGGAGGTCATGACGCAGACACTCGAGATTCTCAAGCGTCGCAACATCATTGGGGTCGCCAGTGGCCCCCTCGAACTCGTGCGACGGTGGCGGGCGGCGGCGCCAGACCGCGTGATCCCCGGCTTGATGTTTCAGCTAGGCCCGCAACAGCTATCGCCGGATGCCATCCGGGACCTGCATGAGCGAGGAGAGATCGCGGTCCTTGGCGAAGTGACCAACCAGTACATCGGCATTTCACCGAGCGATTCCGCTTTCGAGCCCTATCTCGCTCTCGCCGAGCAACGTGACATCCCCGTTGGGATCCATATTGGACCAGGTCCACCGGGGGCGCCCTACCTCGGGACCGACCGTTATCGGGCGGCGTTGCATAGCCCCCTGCTGCTGGAGGAGGCGCTCCTTCGTCATCCCAAGCTGCGCCTCTATGTGATGCATGCCGGCTGGCCGATGATCGACGATCTCCTCGCGCTATTGTGGACTCATCCTCAAGTGTACGTTGATGTCGGAGTCATCAGCTACGCTCTTCCTCGCGCGGAGTTCGATCGGTTTCTGCAACGTATTGTGGAAGCAGGCTTCAGCAAGCGAGTCATGTTCGGTTCGGACCAGATGGTGTGGCCCGCGGCGATCGAGCGAGCCATCGAGGCAATTGAATCTGCGCCATTCCTGACCGCCGCGCAGCGACGTGACATCTTGTACAACAACGCTGCTCGATTTCTGCGGTTCAGTGACACGGAGATCGCGAAACATCATGGGCGGTGAGCAGCGGTCTAACCTCGCGATGGAGCCGACGGCGCATCGGCCCTCTTGCACTGCGGCTCATCGCAGACGTTGGCTGGGCCGCTTGCGAGATGAGGCTCATTCAAATGCAGCCAGAAAACACTCGTCTATCTCCAATCAGAGGCCCGCATGAGCCTGCGCTTGAAAACAAATCGCAGTTGTTTGACGCGTTAGATTCTTGCTACGGCTTCACAGAACAGGCCAAAACGTCCAACCCCCTCGCTCGAGTTCCTGATTTCAAATGACGCTCCCTCGTAGTATCATAGCTTCAAGGGGTCTTGCCGCGAGTGAAAGCCGCGGAAGGGCCTTTGAGTTGGAAAGTGAGTGATCCTGTGGGAGAGCGGGAACCGGGGCGTTTGGGCGGATTTCGAGCCAGGATCCGTGAGTTCTTTTACGGAATGACCGGGCTGGAGTTTGAACGCCAGGGGCTCGAGATGCGCGGGGCGCTGGAGACGATCTTCATGGCCGTCACGCTCGGCGACATGCTGGGACTTCCCATCATCCCGCCGATTTACTCGCTTCGAATCCTGCCGTACGTTGTTCCCGGCATAGAGACCTGGAAACGTCGTATGGCGCGCGAACGCGAATTTTCGGATAGCGAAGAATTTCACCTCCACGGCGCCTGAGCGCTGGCGTCAAAATCGAAATATCAAAAGAGGAAAAAATGCCGGAAGAAAAAGAGAAGGCCAAGGAAACAGAGAAGGTAAAAGAAAAAGAGAAAGCTGGATTCTTTCATAAGATGAAAGAGGTCATGTATGGGATGGCCGCGCATGATATGTCGCGGTATGCGCTGCGCACCCGCTCCAGCATGGAGCACCTCTTCATCCTCATCACCATGGGCGACCTGATTGGCATTCCCATCCTGCCTCCCTATTACTCACTGCGGTTGCTCCCCTATGTCGTTCCCAACATAGCCACCTGGAAACGGCGCATGCTTCGCGAGAAGGACGTTTCGGACGCCATGTTCTGAGCGGGTCAGCCATCCATCACCGGCCTTTTCAAGTGATCGTCATGCCTTACCCATCGCTTACCTGTCAAATCATAAAATTCAAATCGAGCGGATCACAATGTCATTAAAAGAGACTTTCGAACGCAACAAGGAACGTCGCTATATCATGTTCGGCGGAAAGGGCGGCCTCGGCAAGACCACCTTCTCGGCGGCAACCGCTTACTGGCTGGCGAAGCAGGGTCACAAGGTGCTTGTCTTTTCAGTGGACCCGCAAGCCTCCTTGAGCGACATCTTTCAACAGGACATCTTCGGCAAGGGCGCGGTCAAGATCATGGACAACCTTTACGCCCAGGAGATTGACGCCGATTCCCACATCCGGGAATACCAGAACGAGATCCGCAAGAAGATCCTCGACATGTATGGCTTCGAGCAGATTCCTGAAGAAATCGAAAACTACATCCAGGCGGCCTCCGCCGAACCCGCCATGGAAGAGTCCGCCATCTTCGACGCAGTGGTGGATATCGTGGTCAAAGGCGACTATGACTATTACATCTACGACCTGGTGCCGCTGGGGCACGCGCTCTACTATCTCTCGATGGCCAAAGTTTATGATGAGTGGATCAACCGCATCACCAAGCTGCGGGAGGAGATGCGTGAATATGAGGAGATGGTGGCACGGATCAAACGGGAGAAGGTGGCCGAAGAGGACCAGATCCTTCACGAGCTTCAATACATCAAGAAACGAATCAATCTGTCTTCAGCCATTCTGACCGACCGGGACAAGACCGCCTTCTTCTTCGTCCTCGTGCCCGAGGAAATGATTATCATTGATACCAAGAATGCCGCGGAACTCTTTGCCAAGTTCGACGTGCCGATCGTGGGCTATGTCGTCAATCGCGTCCTCCCGGAGGAACTGGCCACCCAGGATATTCCGCCTTACCTCAAGAATCGGATCAAGATGCAGGCGCACTACCTGGACAAAAGCCGCCAGACCTTCGGCGACAAAGTAGTCGGCTACGTGCCGGAACTGGAACGCGATGTGACCGGCCTCCCAATGATCGAAAAACTTGCCAAAATCATGTATGGAGACTGAAAGGGACATAGCGATGCACGATATTCAGGAATCATTGACCGATTACATTCAGAAACACCCCTCCCTGAAATACATCTTCTATGGCGGAAAAGGCGGGGTCGGCAAGACGGTGATGGCGGGGGCGAGTGCCCTGTGGTTTGCAGGACAGGGCCGGCGGACCTTGCTCGCTTCAACCAATCCCGTGCATAGCCTTTCGGGCCTCCTGGGTCAGGACGTTTACGGCAAGCCGACCGCCGTTAATGGAACCTCGAATCTCTGGGCTTATGAGATTGACACCCACGAAACGATTGGTCGACTGAAACTCGATATCAAGCAAAAGATCCAGTGGTTTTTGAAGTTCGCTGAGATTTCGACGCAGGCCGACGCCTTCGTCGAAAGCGCCACCATGAATCCGGCGTTCGAAGAATCGGCCATGTTTGAGAACATGGTCGACCTCATGTTCAAAGACGAATACGACGTTTACGTTTTTGACACGGCCCCTACGGCCAACGCGCGCCGGCTGCTCGGGATGAGCAAGGTGTACTCGCTGTGGGTCAACAAAATGCTCAAGTCGCGCGGAGAGGCTCAGTCACTTCGCCAGCTGCTTTCGTTTACTAAGAAAAAAGAAGAAGACCCGTTGATGGACTATCTCGTTTCGTTTCGCGACCGGATGGGACACGCGCGGGAGCTTCTGACCGACCCCGAAAAGACCTCTTTCTTCTTTGTGACCCTGCCCGAAGCCTTGCCCATCGCGGTGATCAAGCGGTTCATCAACTGGTTTCACGATTTTGGAATTCCTGTGGGCGGCGTGATCGTCAACATGCTCATCCAGAAAGCACAGGTCCAGCCCGGCGCCCCCGAGTTCGTGAAGAACCGCGTTAAAATGCAACAGTCGTACATGGACGAGATCTGGCGCGACTTCGATGGCAGTGTGCGCGCGCTGATTCCCCTCTTTGACAACGAAGTGCGCGGCGTTGAATCGCTCAGCCGGGTCTTCGATCAGAACTGGCAGAATTGGGACCAGGTAGCACAGCCGTAGGCGCTGGGATTGCGGATTTCGGATTTCGGATTGAGGAATGTGGAATAGGAGTGGGGCGCGGATTCATCGGCATCGGGCATGACACGGCTTGGAATCATTGACCCTGGAGTGCTGCCCTCAGAAACCTCGCTCCGAGAGGGCCTGCTGCCCCCGGGACGCTCCAAGTCCCAACTCCGTGAGGAGTGGCATCTTTGTAGTAACGGCAAGGCTCCCGCTCGTAGAAGTGGAACCCCGTGAGGGGTGGCATCTCGGGGCGTTAAAGTTTGGGCCGCACGGTATTGACCTGAAGAATTGATTTCTGCAACTCAGATGTCGCCCCTGACGGGGTTCATGGGGGAACGGCGTCTGAGGATTCGGCTACACAGAGGCCACTCCTCACGGAGTTGGGGATTGCTCAACCGTCAGGAGCCCGCACCTCCGATAAAGAAGGCAGCGCGTCCCTCCTTCGTAAGGGTGTAAATAATCCTGTCCCGGCTTGCCTTCGGCGGCAGGATTAATGTTTGCCGACCTCGAGCGACCGGCCCTTGCCCTGGGAGAGGATGTAGGCTTCCACGGCTCGCAACTTTTCATCGTCCTGAGGCAGCGGCTTCCCTTTTTCGGGATTCTCGATGCACCAGTTGATCATATCCCGCAGCAACGCCACCTTTTTCAATTGCACCTGGAACTTGGGATAAGTTTCGGGGTGCGTATTGGACGAGTCGGGATGGCACATGTCGCAGGAAATACCGATGGTGCCGCCGAGCCCTGTTGAGCTATGGAACAACCGGTATCCCTCATCAACCATCTTCTTCAACTCGAGATTCCAGATCAATTTGTCGCGATCCGTAAACTTCACCGGCTGTTTCTCAGGCGCTGAAGCGGCCGGTATAGTTTGCTGCTCCGCACCCGTCACGGGATGGGAGGCCATCGCCAGGGCTTCCTCCTGTCTCCAGGACCCAACGCGTTGCGGATTCCTTTCCATCCACGCGGCCAAAATCACGCGGGCCATTTTCAGTGACTGTTCCCGATTGTTGGGATCATGTGAGGACGGGACATCGAGGCCGGCGTTGGCCACGCCGTCACACGGGGTCACCTGGACATGCTGGACCCTATCCGTCCGATCCTGCGGCGTGCCCGCCGAAGCCCGCTGGGAGAAAAGGAACATCGCTACCGTTGATATCAGCACACTCGCCAGGATTCCCCAAAGGAGTTTCCTTTCCCTATTTGTTTGCATACCCGCTTCTCCTTATCTGCTGACCATCTCTTGGATTTCTGCCTTTCCAATCGTAGAGTCAAGGTCTAGCGGTTTCCCGCCCCTGCTCCTTCAATACGTCGAATCCACAGCGAGTGGCGGTTGATCCACCTTTCCGCCGCTGTCCAGGTAGCGGGCGGTAATCGTGACCGGATTCCGCGACCAGAGATTGTAGCGCGCATTCACTTCACCGCTCTTGAGCACATCCATGGAGCCGTCCCCGCAGCCGTCGAATTCATCAAAGGGATCGGCACGGTTCATTTGGACCGTCAGTTTCGGGAGGCCGTGCGGCGCATAGGGCCACGGCCACGCCGTGGAGAGCATTCCGTGAAAGGAAATATTCCCGATGCGGTTGGACAACATCTGGTGGGTGTGACCGTGGATGACGGTGACGGTCTTGAATGGCGCCAAAAGCGCTTGAACCTGTTCCGCGTCGTCGGTCCAGAAATTCCACGCCTTGTAATACTTGTAAAGCGGGGAATGGGAAAAGACGACCAGCGGAGTGGTTTTTGGGACTGCCGCCAGGTCGTTCTTGAGCCACTCGCGCTGCGCTTCCCCGACCGTGAACGGCCGGCCGTGCGGATTGTCGAGTTGCGCCATGGCCTGCATGCGCTGGAGTGGGGTCAGGTTCGGCTTGGTCCAGTAGTCTTCAACGACGACGCTTTGAAGGACGACGAAATGAACGCCCTTGTGATCAAAGGAGTAGGTTTCTTTGCCGAACAACTCCCGCCATTTTTCACCCATGTCGAAATACCAATCATGCTCGCCCACCATCATATAGCGTTTGGGTTTCAGCTCATCCAGGATCTGTTTTCCCAGCGCCAGCTCGCCAGGTGCGCCCAGTTGCGCCAGATCTCCACCAAAAAGAACGAAGTCAGGCTGAGGATCCAGGGCATTGACATCGGCCACGGCTTTTATAGCCGCCCGAACAAAGCGCTCGTTGAGCTTCTTTTCATAAAGGTGGGAATCGGAAACATAGGCGATGGTGAACGACTTCGGCGCCTCGGGAGCCGCCGCGGCGCCGCCCGACGCCCCGCCCTCCCCTCCAAAATCAAATTCGATCGGTTGAAAGGAGTGGGCTGCAATCTTTCCCGTGGCAGCCACTGTAGCGGCGGCAATGCCGGCCACTCGCAAGAAGCCGCGACGCGAGAGCGAGGTGAGCTGCTTCAGGTAGCTTTCTCGCGCAGTCAAGTATTCCTGATGCTGTGCTTCTTTTGGTCCCATGGTTCCTCCTTGGCTTTTAGACTCGTCGGTTCGTCCCGGGATCTCGGTTCGATGGATCCCTCTCGCTCACTTCTTCTGCTCGGCAACCCTTGACTTGGCTTCCCGAGCGATGTCATCGCTCGTGAGTGCCTTCATAAATTCCACTAGATCACCCTTCTCTTCGGCTGTCAGGTTAAGCTTGACAATCCCGCCATCGAGATTGGGATTGGGCTCGCCCCCCTTGTCGTAGAAGTCAACGACATCGGCCAGGGTCGCCTGGCTGCCGTCATGCAGGTAGGGAGGGGTCAGCGCCACGTTGCGCAGCCCCGGCGTCTTGAACGCGCCGATATCCTTCGGCTGCCGGCTCACCAGGAAGCGGCCCAGTTCGGCGTAGGCCTCATCATGAGCCAGCGTGGAGAGACTGCCTCCGGAGAGGGTGGCTGCCTTCCGGGCGAGCGCGTCGAAGGATTTGGCGTTCATGGCCACGCCGATGTTGTGAAACTTGTTGTCAGTAAAGAACGGGGAGGTCGAATTGAATGCGTGACAGGAGATGCACCGCCCCTTGTTCTGGAAAAGGTTCCAACCCCGCTTGGCAGAGTCCGACAGGGCCGTCTGGTCACCTGCCACAAACCGGTCGAACGATGAATCGCCTGCTACGAGCGTCCGCTCGAAAGCGGCAATCGCCTGAACCGCGCGATCGATCGTAATCTCACCCCCGAAAACATCTTTGAAGGCCTTGACGTATTCGGGAACCCCTTTCAACTTGCTCACCACGGCATCGTGCGATGGCATGCCCATCTCAACAGGATTGGTGAGAGGCTGCTTGGCTTGCTCTTCCAGGGTCGGGGCCCTCCCATCCCAGAATTGAAACTCATTGAAAACTGCATTGAGCACGGTGGGCGAATTTCGGGCGCCCTTCTGGTGCTTGATCCCTACCGCCACCCTCTCTTCGTCAGCAAATGCAAACGCGGCATCGTGGCAGGTGGAACAGGCCACCGTGTTGTCAGCCGAAAGCCTTTTGTCGAAATAGAGTTTTCGCCCCAACTCCACCTTGGCGGAAGTCATCGGATTCTCAGCAGGCACCAGGATTGACCACAGATCGCCTGGAATCCCGAGAGGAAATTTTGGCTGGAAGGAGGTCGACTCCGCTGCTTGTGCAAAAAGCATGCCGGCCCCGCTGAATGCCCCGCCAGGCCCGAACAATCCAGGGGCGCTGCCGAGCACCAGGCCAACCATCCACACACCGATAAGACCAAGAGAGGCGATCCATCTCAGGTTTTCTTGACGAGGCATTCACACCTCCGTAAGATAGCAGACCCGTGTCGCGTCATAGTTTACACACCACTGAAAATGAGCCACGAAGCAAGACCTTGGGTCAAGGTAATCGGAAGGATTCTCTTCAATTGCCCAACTCGTACCACTGTTCACGCGGGTTGTTCATTAGCATAACAAATGGGACACCCCTTTTATTCCATTGAACTGAGGTTATTGATTGAGGGAATTTCCTGCCTTGACATTGGGTTATTCCTACAGCAGGTCCTGGACATCTGATGAGGACGGTTTTTAGAAAAAGATGGAAGAACCAGAATGCCGGGATCGAGCCTGCGGAATCCCAGGACTTCGGGGTGCAAATATTGGAGCACCTTGAGAGCCTCTTCGGGTATGCCATCGCTTTGACGAAGGACATTGCGTCGGCGCAGGATTTGGTTCAGGAAACCGTTCTGCGCGCCATTAAGAATGCAGAAAGCTGGCAGGCACACAGCAACCTGAAGGCGTGGCTGTTTACTATCCAGCGAAACGCCTGGATTAATGAGTGTCATCGTCGGCAGCATGCCGTGGAATTCTCTTCTTTGAGCATATCGGTGGAGGACCTTTGGGGTTCGCCTAAGTTGAGGGGGGATCTTCCCAATGGCGACATGTCTTCAGAACACGCCTGGTTACGGCACGAGGTTCAAGCCGCAGTGGAAGCGTTGTCGCCGGGGCATCGTGAGGTCGTGCTGCTGAGAGATTTCGAAGGTTTTGATTACAAGGAGATTGCCAAGATCGTGGGGGTTCCAATCGGCACCGTGATGTCGCGGCTCAACCGCGCCCGGTCGGAGTTGCGAAAGCGACTCCAACATTTGAATCAAAGGAAGGGCGGACCCGTGTCGAATGAGCGATTGTGATCAGGCTCGACAACAATTTGCTTATTTACTTGATGGAGAACTGCAGGGCGCTGAACTGGAGGAGTTTGAAACGCATCTTGCCGGTTGCACCAGCTGCCGCCAGGCGTTGGACGAGGAGCGCGACTTTATCGATATCGTTCGCTCCGCCAAGCCCACGCACCGGCTGCCCGACGGGCTTCGCACCCGATTGAATGATCGGCTCCAAAGTGAAAATCTCCCTCGCCCGCATGTCGGAACTCTTCTTCGACCCCGTGTGGTCGTGGCGGCGCTACTGGTAATCATCGCGGTCGCCTTTTCCATCTATCGGCTTCAAACTGCCTCCGCCGCCGACTTTGAACGATTCGCCTCCGAGACCCATCTGAAAAGGCTGAGCGGGCAGTTGCCGATGGAGATTTCGAGTGAATCGCCACAGGCGGTTTCCGACTGGTATATCGGCAAGGTCCCTTTCCGGCTCTCCCTGCCGAATTACCAGACCGATCCCGGCGAGCAGAAACCGTACGAACTCCAAGGAGCGCGCCTCGTTGAGTTTAGAAACGAATTTGCTGCCTATATCGGTTACGCGATGGGGGGACGCCCTATTTCTCTCATCGTCACCACCGAACAGCTGGCGACTCCCAGGGGGGGTGAGGAGATCAAATCGCATGGCCTGACCTTCCACTTTCGCACCGTCCAGGGCCTGAAGGTCCTCACCTGGGAGGATAAGGGGCTGACTTATGCCCAGGTCTCCGATCTTGAGGGCCGGGGCCAGCAATCCTGTATCATCTGCCATCCCGGACCCAGCAACCGCCATCTGTTTGATGAGCTGAAGGACAAGGGCAACTGAAAGCTTCGCTCTGATTCCATTCCAAGCAGGGAAGACACTGAAAGGGCGTGGGTCCGTGGGATTTCAGAATGCCCGTCTAACCGCAAAGACCGCCATGGAGGCGCGAAGGTCGCAAAGAAATATCTGGTACCGATTACTTGACGGTACCCCTCGAGGCGGACTCAAGGGGTATCCTGCATTTGAGCAACGGGCCGACAGGGCCTGACCCGCCAGGCTCATTGATTTCTGAATTTTACCCTCTTACCCAATTCTCCACTTTAAGATCGTGAATTCGCCGAAACTCTCTGGTGTTGTTGGTCACCAGAATGAGATCTCGCGATCGAGCCTGTGCGGCAATGAGCATATCCATCGGTCCAATGACGGATCCCCGTCTTTCCAGGTCCGCGCGAATCTTGCCGTAGTCGCCGGCCGCCGCCTGATCGAAATCGAGGATCTCGAAGGGGGTTAGAAATTCGATCAGCGCGATTCTATTTCTCTCGGGAAAAGCGCTTTTTGCTGCTCCAAACTGAAGTTCCGCCAAGGTAATCGTCGATATCCCGATTTCCTCGAGGTCAGCTCCTAGCATTCTTTGCAGGAGGGAAACAGGACGTCTCCGGATGACATCAATGCAAATGTTGGTGTCGAAGAGGTACTTCACTTCATCCGCCGTCTCTTCTCGAAGGCTCCCTGGTAACGCCCCGATCCCATAAAATCACCGCTGAATCGTTCCAAGCTCTCGAGGAAGGGTCTCCATGGATCGCTCTTCGGAATGAGCACGACAACACCACTAATCTTCTTGATGAACACCTCCTTCCCGGCAAACGCAAATTCCTTAGGCAAGCGGACCGCCTGGCTGCGTCCGTTCCTGAATAGTTTTGCGGTTTCCATGGGCACACCTCCGGATGATATATATCATAGTATATATCATCCCGGGTTCCCCGTCAAACCTCCGAACCCGCCAATTCTCGCGTGGGGACCGACACCCATCCACTGCAGCGGATGGGCGGGAATTATTGTGTAAGGGGGATATAAAGAGAGGGGTAATGATCGCTCAATGAACGAGGCGGGTAAACTCGTTGATGCCCATCTTCCTGTGCTATTCCAACCCCGCCATCAAGCTATTCACAGCGCAACACCGCGATGGGATCGATCTTTGTTGCGCGGCGCGCAGGTATAAGAGATGCGAGGGCGGAGACCAGGATGAGCACTGCGCACACTAGCCCCAGGATAACCTTGTCGGTCGGGCTGACAGCATACAGGAAACCGCTCATGAATCTTAATCCGGCCCAGGTTCCCAACAATCCCAGGGAGACGCCTGCAAACGCCATTCTCAAGCCGGACCGCAGGAACAAATTCAATACGGCGCCCGGCTGTGCCCCTATGGCGATACGGATTCCGATTTCCCGCGTCCGCTGACTCACCGCATAGGAGATGACTCCGTACAATCCGGTGATGCTGATGACCAGGGCCAGCCCCGAAAACAGTGTTAGCAGCAGCGTGATCATTCGAGGTTGCGCCACGGAAGTCTCCACAACCTGTTTGTAGGCCTGGAAGTGCGTGATGGGCACGTCCCGGTCCAGGCCCCAGATCAGCTTCGGCATGACAGTGGAAAGCAAAACAGGATCGTTCTCAGTCCGTGTAATCAGGAACGCCTGCAGACCGATCCGGTGACCCCACGGTATCATTGAGCCCTGGATTTGCGGAGTGAACATATAGAGCTCGGGCAGGGGGGGCGATTCGAGAGCGATCTCGCGGGTATCCCCCACCACACCGATGATGGTGAACCACCACGGGAAGTTCTGGTCGTCCAGGCGGCTCCATTTGATCCGCTTCCCGATCGGATCTTCATTGGCGAAGAATTGTCTGGCGATGGTTTCATTGATGATCGTCACCAGCGGTGACTGCGACGTATCCTGATCCGTGAAAGTGCGTCCCCGCAGCAGCGGAATTTGAAGAGTCTTGAAGTAGTCCGCAGTGACAAAGCGCTGTTCGTTGGCGATGTAGGTCCCGTGGGGAGGCTCCGGATGCCCTTCGATCGAAAAGCTGATTCCGCCTCGTCCTGCCAGCGGCAGGACGTTCGTCAATGCCGCGAACCTTACTCCGGGCAATCCCTCGATCTTTTTCATTAGCTCGTCCTGGAAACGGGCAATCTGTCCCCCTTGCGTGTAACGGGTCTCAGGAAGAAAGAGATCGGCCGTGAGGACGCCGCCGGCGTCAAATCCCGGATTCACCTGTTCGAGTCGCCACAGACTCTTGATCAACAATCCCGCACCAGCCAACAGGGTCAAGGTGACGGCGACCTGCCCGACCTGCATCCAGTAGAGAAAATGCCTTCCCCCCGGAGAGACATGGGCATCGGAGAACTTCAAGGATTCATTGATTTCAGTGCGGGTCGCTAGCCACGAGGGAGCCAAGCCGAAAATCACCACGGTCAACAGGGACAGGATCACGGTGAAACCCAGAACACTGGCGTCCATTTCGACCCCGCGGATCTCCAGCAGAAGGTCGGGCGGAAGCAGGCGGGGAAGGGCTTCAACCAGCAGTTTGGAGAGCGCGATGCCTGCGCAAGCTCCCATCGTGGCCAGCACCGTGCTCTCCGTCAAGAGCTGGCGCACGAGTCTGTGTCGGGGAGCACCCAATGCCGCTCGCATCACCATTTCTTTTTTCCGGGCAGTGCCGCTGGCCAGCAGGAGATTGGCAACATTGGCGCACGCAATCAGTAACACAAAGCCCACCGCACCCATCAGGATCATAAGGGCGGGCCGGATCCGGCCGGCGAGTTGTTCTCTCATCGATAGAACCCGGATGCCTGATCCCGTGTTCCACTGGACTGATTCCGTCTCCAGCCGGCGGGCAATGCCGTCCATCTCGGCCTGGGCCTGACCCAGCGAGACCCCCGGCTTTAACCGCGCCACAGCGAGATAGCCGTGGTCACGATGATTGGAGAGTTCTTGCGGTTCCAGCTTCAGCGGAACCCACAACTGCGCAGGGTCGCCAGGCTCTGGAAGATAGAAACCTCCCGGCAGGACTCCGATGACCGTGTACGGGACTTCGTCCAGGTGGATGACCTGCCCGATAATGTTCGGGGAGGCACCCAGTCGACGCCATAAGCTGTCGCTCAGCACAACCACGTGACGTTGTTCGGTCTCGTCTTCTGTCAAGAAACCGCGGCCCAGCACCGGCGAGACGCCAAGCAGCGAGAACACATTCGCCGAGGTTTTCAACCCGCTGACGTTATCGGGATTGCCCGATCCGGTTAAGTTGATTTGATCAGGTTCCAGCAACGCCATCTGCTCAAACACGTGGTTCTGCTCTCGCCACGCCATGAAATTGCCAACGGCGATAAAGCGACGATCCCACCGGGGAACGACCTTGGTCTCCCAGAGTTGCATGACGGCCTCGGGTTGTCGATAGGGCAAGGGACGCAGCAGGACAGCCCGTACTACGCTGAAGATTCCTGTATTGGCGCCAATTCCCAACCCCAATGTCAGCACCGACACCAGAGTGAAGGCCGGATTCTTGGCCAGCACCCGGAAACCAAATTTGATGTCCTGCCAGAGGGTATCCATCGATTCACCTCACGCCGCCAGGCGCCTTTGACAATGTCAGCCGGAAAATAATAAAGAAACACACCCGTCTTACCCCATTAGAGTAGGAAGCCGGCAAAACGTTGCTTCTCTAGAATACGAAAGTGATCTGTCTTTGGAGTGTGGCCCCCGCGAAGGGACCGCCTTCATGATTTGTAGCCAGTGAATTTTGAGGGGCTGTCCACCCTAGGGACAGTTCCTTCTTGGAATTTGGCTTATCTGGAGTGTTGCCCGGCGGGGAGCAGCCGCTTTGTGGAGTTCGAGACAGCAAGAGACGAACGGAATACAGGATGGATCGGAGAAAGCGGACCGCCGCGGCGGTCCGCACAACAAGGTTGAGGGACTGTCCTTCGAAGTTCGGCACCAACATTTTACACAGAGGGCCGGCTATGCGCTGTCGCTTTCTACCTTCGCAACTTCCCCACACCCATGGGCGATCCGTCATCATCGAAGAAGCTTAGCGTGGTGTTGACTGACCCACTGGTGCCTAACAAAATGAACTGTGTCTTGTATCCGCCCCCATCGACAATTTGAGGAAAGATGACGGGCGAAGGAGCCAACTGGCCATAGTCCGCAATCGGAAACGTCGTCATGAGAAAATCACCACGGGCATTCGTGAGCGATCGCAACGTGAGCGCCACAAACGGCGAGGTAGACGACAAATCCAGTACCCCGGTGAAACCGTCCAGGAAAGATGGGATGAATTCACTGATGAACTTGGCATCGTGGCCGTTCCCCACCAAATCCAGTCCCGTAGTCCCATTGCCGACCGCCGTGGTCCCATCCATCTGATAGGCCGTCAGATACAAGTGCACCGGCGAGGCGTTAACGGCCGCGATGGCCACGCCCGTGTTGTGTCCTGCGGAGCGGTCAATGAAGATCCGGGCATGAGTCGAGGGAATTGCCGAGGGGATGCCCGATTCGCTCACAACGGAGCTCGTGCCTGATGGACCGCCCCCGCTCAAAGAGTAACTAAATACACCAGCGCCGACGGGGGTCGACGATCCGGAATCCGGGATCACCTGGACCGATCCGACATTCACTCCCGCAGGGGTTCCATCGGTCAACAGGGTGTAGAACCCATTCGGTTCGATCTGGTAAATGAATTCTGATTGGGCTTGTGAGCCGGCGACCGATCGTGTAGTCAACTCACTCCCTCTGTTATCGAAGGTTTTAACCGTGCCGGTTTGCACCGACCCGGAGGTGTTCAACAGAAAGAAGGACGACCGGTACCCACCCCCATCCGCAAACTGCGGAAAATAGATCGGAGCATAATTCGGGGCCTGGGTCAGATCCGCGACCGGTGTGGTAGTGAGCAGGGTTTCTCCGCGCTGGTTGGTTGTCAATCGTAGGGCGACGATCGACAGGGGTTGGTCGCTCTCGAAATCGAGGGATCCGAACTGGGTTACGGAGGGAAAATCAGAGGGAAGATTGAAATCCGCAGCCCACTGATTCAATTCATTAATGAACAGGGCCCGGTGCACCCCATGTCCGAGCAACCCTTGACCTGCCGCCACGGTTCTTCCGCTCCGATCACGAAGCGTGAGTGTGATGTTGGCTTGCGCGGTTCCCTGATTCACTACCGCGAATCCAGTATTGGTGCTGATCGTCCCGACTTCCTGATGATCCGTTTTCGCAGTGACTCCCGTCCGGTAGTCAATAAAGATGCGTGCTCTTTTTGTCGGGGGAGAGGCGGGAACGCCCGCCTCCGTCGCAACGACATTGTTTTGCTCAAAACTGAACACGGCAATTCCGTAAGGCGAAGGACCGGAATTAGAACCTACGGTCGCGTATCCAGCCTTTACCGTGCCTGACGCTCCCGCAGTCGATGCGGTGCCGGATCCCCCACTCTGGATGGGGATAGAAACGCTTGTGTTGGTTTGTGTCTGGACTATAACGATGATGGCGGTCGCTGGAACGTAATACTGCGAAATGCCTCCCGCCGTGAGATAGTTCACCTGGACTGTCCCATTGGCGTTCGCGGTTGCGATCGTAGGGGCGGACCAGTCGGCAACATCGTCGCCATTGTTCCAAACGGGACCATTAGGATTCGACCCGCTGGTGCACGACATCAGGTAGGCGGCAGATGCTTCGCCTCCGAAGGCGGTGGTGATGTAATAGGTTCCCGGGAGGGAGGGGGCGGTCAGATTCACAGGAATGTTCCGGTTCAGCCCCGAAACGGGCGTTGTGAATCCACCCGGGTCCACGAAGCTTGTTGAATGAGTCCCCCAGTTCGGGGTGACTCCCATCGCCATGGTCGTATTTGCCGGCCATGCCGAATTAAGCTGGACCGTGACCTGGCCCGACAACGATGTCCCTGCCGCGACCGTTACCGTCCGGTTTGACGGCGATAGGGTTTGTCCTGCGAGGGATCCTCCCACGAGCACCAGCGACGAGGTGGCTCCCGGATCATTTCCAGTGGAGCCGTAAATTGCCGTGGCGGTGTAATCGGCATCCATCCCAAAGGTGATGGTGGCACTGGTTGAATAGTCCGCCCCATTGCGCTGCCATTTCTGGAAGTTGTTTCCACTGGCTGTTGCCGGGGCGGTCAACGTCACTTGGGTGTTGGGATTGTATGTGCGGGTGAACCGAGTGCCTCCGGTTCCCAGACCGCTGTTGTCAATGGGAGTCACCGTGACCGTGACCCCGTAATCCGGGTTCACGGAAGACACGGTCAAACTCTTTGTCGCGACGGTGCAAGAACTCGATCTCACATTGAGCAGAATGGCGGCACCACTATAAGCCACCGCCAGGTCGGGTTTTCCGTCTCCGTCGAGATCACCGGCGGTGATGGATTGCGGGATGGTGAACGTTATCCCGTAATCTATTGGAGATTGAAACGTTCCGTTGCCATTGCCAGTCAGCAGCGATACCGTTCTTAGAAGATAATTCAGCACAGCCAGGTCCACCCGACCATCTCCGTTAAAGTCGAGTGCGGCGATGCCAGCCGGGGCTTGTCCCACAGGGTAGTCCACCTTGGCCCGAAATGTTCCATCCCCATTGCCCCGCAGGATTGAAATGGTGTCGTCGCTTGAGTTGACAACCGCCAAATCAATCTTTCCATCGCCATCAAAATCACCCGCGGCCAAGGTCAGGGGGTAGCTTCCAACAGCGTAAGGGACGTCGGTTCGAAGCGTCCCATCCCCATTCCCCAGGAGGATCGAGACATCATTGGAATCCTCATTGACGGTGGCGAGATCCAGCTTCCCATCCCGATTGAAATCTCGTGCGACCACGGCTATGGGACCGCTCCCGGAGACGGAATAAGTCACTGCCGTTTGGAACGTCCCATTCCCATTTCCAAGCAAAATCGACACAATAGAGGAAGTTGGCGCCGGCCTGTAGCTCGCCACGGCCAGATCCACCTTCCCGTCGCCATTGAAATCACCTAAATCAACAGAGAACGGTCCATAACGCACACTGTAGCTCACCCCTGTCTGAAATGTGCCGTCCCCATTGCCCAAAAAGACCCTGACGTCATCCCTGGTAGGCACGACCACGTCGAGCTTTCCATCCCCGTTGAGGTCTCCGATGGAAACGGATTGCGGCTCTGTCCCGGCGTCATATTTCGTGACCGGTCCGAAGGTGCCGTCCCCGTTCCCCATTGAAACAGCCAAACCGGCAATCCCGGCCATGGCCAGGTCCGCCTTCCCATCTCCATTGAGGTCTCCTACCGCCACGGCATAGATGGTCGAACCCGAGTTGTTATGATTCGTCGACTCTACAGTGACACTGGGCTTCAAGACGAAGGCAGGCATGCTGCAGCCGCCTGCCAACGTCGTGAAGGTTCCGTCCAAACCATTGGTTATTCCGGAGCTGTTCGAAGCAACGATGCGATAATGATAGAGCGTGTTCGGCATCAGCGAACTCAACTCCGCTGCAATGTAAAGTGAATTGCTCAGGCCGCTAATCGATCGGGACGGCGTTGTGCTCCCGTAGGAGGCTGTCGTTCCGTACTGGAAGTAGGCTGTGGTGTCCAGACGGTTTGGATTCACGGTCCCGCTAAAGGTCGCGGAATTGGCGGTCACATTTGCGACCGCATTGCTGGTGGCAAATGGGACACCCGCAACATCCACCTGATAAGCACGGCTCGCCTGGCAGCCGTTCGAATCGGTGACGGCGATCGTGAATATGAAATTTATCCCACTCACCACCGGTGTCCCCGATATAACTCCTGAAGTGGATAGAACCAGCCCCTGAGGCAATGCCCCTGCGACGACTGAAAAAGTATAAGGCCCGGTCCCGCCGGTGGCAGAAAGGGCCTGGCTGTACGCAACCCCCTGCGAAGCACTGGGGATCGTATCGGGTGAAAGCGTGATAGAACCGCAGGAAGAGATGCAGGTGTTGAGCAGGACCGAAACCGTATTCGAACCGGAATTCGTCACAACGAGGTCCTTCTTCCCGTCGCCGTTGACGTCCACGGCCAGAATGCCAATGGGAAGGACGCCCACGCCGAAATGAGTAGGCGCTTTGAAAGTACCGTCGCCGTTGCCCTGCAAGACCAAGGCCTCATTGGTGTTATTGTCGGTCACTGCAAGATCCAAAAAGCCATCTCCGTTGAAGTCTGCCGCCACCACTGACTTGAGTTTACTTCCAGCCGGATAACTAACCACCGGTTGAAAGATCACACTCCCTCCGCCAAGAAGAATCGAAACGGTTCCAGTAGAGTAATTGGCAACAGCAATATCCAATCTTCCGTCTCCATTGAAATCCCCTGTTGCAAGAGCAACAGGATCGCCTCCTACCAGAAAATCAAATTGAGGGAGTGTATAAAAGGAACCGTCCCCTCTCCCCCCGAGGATACTAACCTTGCTTGTATACGTAGAAATCGCCAGGTCCAGTTTGCCGTCCCCAGTGAAATCTCCAGCGACGATGGACTTACCGTAGGGACTGATGGATGTTGTTCGGAACGTCCTGTCCCCGTTCGCGAAGATCAGGGCAACATTGGAATGACTGACAAACGCCAAATCCAGCTTTCCGTCTCCATTGAATTCTCCTGTCGCCACGGAATCCCCTTCGGGTGCCATGGGGGAGATGACTGCATCCGTGAACGTCCCATTGCCGTTCCCGAGTAAAATAGAGACTTTTTCAGATGTCCCACTGGCGAATGCAATGTCCGCCTTCCCATCTCCATCGAAATCCCCTGCGGCCACAGACAGGGGACCGGAATTACGCAGACCCGGGATGGGTGTCGTCACAGCCGCTTGAAAGGTCCCATCGCCGTTTCCCAAAAGGATCGAAAAGGACTTCGAACCCTTGTTCGCGACCACGAGGTCCACTTTTCCGTCACCGTTAAAATCGCCTGAGGCGACGGCGGTCGGCGAGGTGTCCACAGGGTAGACGGATTGCACTCCAAAGCCGGGTGAGAGACAGGCTGCCAGGGGGGACGGGGTGGTGAGGGATCCTGTTCTATCTGAAGCGCGCAGAAGAAAGGGTTGAAGTCCCACGGCAACGAAGAGAATGCTTATCATTACATTGAAAATGAACACAGTTCTAGTGGGATTCTGTTGGGGAAAGAAACGCATTGAAAGCCTCCAAAAAGCCGATTCCAGATTCACTGCTCCTAGGAACCGGTCTCAGCAAATCAAGCCAATGGAACCACAACCGACCATTGGTCATTAGTGACCCACATCACTCAACTCGGCCGATCAATCCTTCTTCAGGGAAAGAAGCCATCGAATGAGAGTCCCGTGCCAGCCAGATCCGCAGGATGTCTTGAAAAAACGAATGTCGACAGCATTGGAAATCAAATGAAGGCCTCGATGCTCGGGCCTGAGGAGAAGACATTTCCACAGCATTAGAGAAAAAAATGGCTTACTTTCAACCGGATCTTAAAAGGGACAGAGGGGGCCGAAGGAACAAATACAAGGGATGACTAAGTAAAGCACTCCTCACTTCCGACAGTTATTATAGCCCCGCACTTCCTCCAGAGGCAAGGCTCCAATCAATCCCGGTTACCAGCTCACAACTTCTGTCCTGCATTACCTTTATTTTGGAGTATGGCCCGCTGCGGCTGACCAATCTTTCCTTATTGATGGTGGAGAACCTGCATGGGATCGACTCGAGAGGCTTTATGGGCCGGATACCAGGATGCGGCCAGCGTGATGGCGATCGCCAGCAGCGAGCTTGCCAGATAGACGCTCGGGTCATGAGCCTTCACGCCAAACAGCCAACTTGACATCAGGCGCATGACCCCCAGCGCCACTCCAAAACCGATGGCGACCCCGATCAGTGAGAGGCGGAGCGAATCGCCAAGCACGAGGGATTGGATTTCGCGGGGCCGGGCGCCCAACGCTACACGGATCCCCATCTCACGCGAGCGGCGGCTCACCAGGAAGGATACGACGCTGAATAGGCCGGTGGACGCCAGAAAGAGGCCCAGAATTCCCAGGCCCGCCAGCAACATCGTCGCCGACCAATCGTCGAACAAAGCCACCCGCATGTGCTCGTGGAGAGTCCTGGCCTCCACAATCGGAACTTTCCCAGCCGCGTTGCGAGCTTCGCGAATAACGGGTTCGGACATGGATCGGGGGTCTCCGTTCATTTCGATGAAGAGAGCAGCCTCCGCCGAGTACCTTTGTGGAAATGGGAAGAAGAGGTAGGGTTGAGTCTCTTCATGGATCGTGAGATACCGGCCATCCTCGACGATCCCGATGATCTGATAATCCCGGTCTCGAATCCGCAGCCACCGGCCCAGCGGTTCTGAGCCCGGCCAATAACGTTTCGCCATCGCCTCATTGATGATAATGCTGCGGGTGCTGGTGGGTGAATCCTGAGGGCCAAAATCGCGGCCGTGCAGAATTCGCGTTCCCAGCGTGGAGAAGAAGTTCAGGCCGACAATGTTATAGCGAACCTTGACTCCTTTTTCCGGATCAGGGGAAACATAGCCCGGAATTTCCACTCTCTCCTTCTCACCGGCTTCATTTGAATCCAGAAGCGGCCGACGCGCGATGCTCGCTTGCCGCACCCCCGGCACGGCGCGGACTCGTTCCTGGATCCTCTCAAAAAGTGCCATCGATTGTGCAGCGTTGTACCCGAAAAATTCCGGCAAGCCCACATCCACGATCAGGATGTTTTTGTTGGGATCAAAACCCGGCCTTATTTGAAGGGTCAACAGCAGACTCTTGACCAGCAGTCCGGCCGCAATCAGCAGGACGACCGAGAGGGCAATTTCCGCGATGGTCAAGCTGTTCTTTAAAGAGAAAAATCGGAGTCGCCCCGTCGAGGGGAGAGTATCTCCCTTTAGGACCGGTGCCACTTCGCAGCGCGTGGCCTGCCAGCCGGGGATGAGTCCGAACAGCAGTATGGTGAACAAGGACGCAAAGGTGGTGAACAATACCACGCGGGTATCGATCCGAATGTCGGGACCCGAGGCAAGGTATGAAGGGGGAATGATCGCAATCACGGCTTGCATGAACCATTGGAGCAACAGCAGGCCCGCGGCGCCTCCCAGGATTGCCAGAAGAACTCCTTCGGTCAGCCATTGTCGTAGGAGTCTTGCCCGGGACGCTCCCACCGCGAGCCGGACCGCGATCTCCCGGTGGCGTCCTTCCTGTTGAGCAAGAATTAAATTGGCCACATTGGCGCAGGCGATAAGAAGAACGAGCCCAACCATCGCCAGAATAAAGATGCTGAGCGGCATCACTTTTCGGAGGCGCTCTCCCTCCGTCCGGCCGCTGAATTCGTGGCCCTTATTGGTCTCCGGATAAGCCGCCTCCAAACGCTGCCCTACCAACCTCAACTGGGCCGCAATCTCCTCTCTCGCCACCCCGGGTTTGGTACGGCCACATAGAGTAAACCAGCGCGATCCGCGCGATTCAAACTCCTGGCGGGCGCCGGACATCATCACACTCCACGTGCGGGGAGTGATCCAAAGGTCGATCGATCCCGTGCGGTCCAATCCGCGAAACTCGCGGGGCGCCACACCCATCAGCGGAAGACTTTGGCCGTCCACGGAAATGGATTGGCCAATGATCGTGGAGTTTCCGTTGAAGTACTTCAGCCAGGCCGCGTGGCTGATGACCACGCCCGGTTCACCTTCTTCGCTCGATTTCAGGTCGGTTGAAAAGGTCCTGCCGACGGCTGGCTTGACCCCGAGAACCGAGAAGTAATTTTCCGAGACGACACTCACGAACACGAATCCATCAGCCTCGTCAGTCTTGATGAAAGCGCCGCGATTCCCAAAGGCGAAGAGGTCAGTAAACACCGTGTTCTGATTCCGAAGATCAAGAAAGTCCGAATAAGAACACAGGTGATCTTCCCCCCGGGCATCACGGGAGGAGATCTCGACCAGTTCGGCGGGGTTCTTCACGGGCAGCGGCCGCAGGAAGAATCCGTCGACGATACTGAAAACGGCGGAATTGGCGCCGATCCCAAGGGCTAACGAGAGAATCGCGACCAAAGTTACACCAGGATGTTTGCTGAGAACACGGAGTCCAAAGCGAATATCTTGCAGGAAAGCCCCCATCACTCGCCTCCCCAATGAAAGAAAATCAGTGGAACTCCCAGTGAGTCAAAAAGCCTCTTTAATTCAAGACGCGTTCAGTGAACCGAAGGTTTCGAAATAATGAATCCGTATTTACCTCCGCAAGGGGAGGATACCGTGGCAAACGATTCGATAACAAGTGGAAGGGAAGCTCTCTGCCATATGCTCTGTCTAATTTTGGCCCGAATTTTGATTTTAAGGGCGTCAACCGGGCGTTAGGTTCTTCCATAAAAATCCATTGCGATTGAACGAAGGAAGTATGAAACTGTTCCGCCATAAGAGGGCCTAAACTGAATGGGACGGACGACTGACTCGGTTCCATCGGTCGATGAGTTAAGAGCAAGGAGTCTGCCCTTTTAATTTGAAATTTCCAATTTGAGATCAGGAACTTTCCCCTGAGTTAACATACGTAATCCCGCTTCGCGCATATGCGTCAACCTAAAGAGGATTGATTTTAAAGGGGGAGGGGGACGGTTCTGTCGAATCCCCCCCAGCGGAAGCTGGGGGAAAGTTCAAGTCCAGCCCACAAACACAGGCTCCAAAAATAAACTACACCCCCCCCCCCATCCCGCGAAGCAGGATGGGGGAGGTAAGATAAGATAATGAAAATGGGATCGCTGCTGTAGGTTGTAGCTGAATCATCCCCCGCTTCCGCCGGGGGGATTATGGACGTTCGTTACTCCGGTCTTAGGTTGACGCGGATGCGCTTCGCGGGACCTCCAAAATGCTCCTACACCGGGAATTCAATTGGCGAATCATGCCGTCCTGAAACAGCGGCGAAAACGTTGAAGCTTCCACCCCGAGACCTTTGCCACCGTTTTCCCCTGAGGTACTTATCAAATTTCATCCCCCCAATATGACCTTCAACTTCGGTATTCGGGCTTACTGCACTCTCCCTCGGAATTTAGAGTTGCAGCCAGCGAGGGTTAATCAGGGATACTGGCTGGATTGTAGAAAGCGGTCCACCACGGCGAATCGCACTCCATGCCCCTGAGATCTGATTGTACTTCTCACTCATATCGCAGAGCGATTATGGGATCCACTTTCGTGGCCCGCCGCGCCGGAATGTAACACGCAAAAACACTCATGCAAGCAAGCAGAATGAATACAGCCGCAAAGGTAAGCGGGTCAACAAGACTGACGCCAAACAGCAGCCCCCGCAGCAGCGGCGTCAGCACCAGCGAGACCGTGAATCCTGCGGCCAGGCCCCAGGCAATCGGCGGGATCCCCTGGCGAAACACCATCTTCAGAATACCGAGGGGTTGAGCCCCCAATGTCATCCGAACGCCGATTTCGCCCGTGCGCTGCGAGACCGTGTAAGCGGTGACGCTATAAACTCCAATGCAGGCCAGCAGCAGGGCCAGCCCCGCAAGCCCTCCCGATAAGAAGGTAACGAACCGGGTTTGGGAGCGGGCCTGCGCAACATACTCCGACAAAACAGCAACTTTCGACACCGCCGCGTTCTTGTTCAGCCTGGCGACTTCCAGGCGGGCAGCCGATGCCAGCCCAGCCGGTGGACGGGAAGTGCGCACGACCACGAACATGGGCCGCGGCGCCAAGGGAAATGGAAAGTAGATCTGTGGGCGCACTGAAACCGTGAGTGAGTGATATTGAACGTGCTTCACGACTCCGATGACGACGGCCCATTCCCGCTCGAATGCGTACGGACCCTTGGGCGAATCCTCAACACTCAATTTCTTTCCGATGGGGTCCTGGCCCGGCCATGTTTGCTGCGCCAGTCCATCGTCAATGATTACGACCGGCTGATGTGAAGCGTCATCCGAATCCGTAAAATCGCGGCCTTCAAGAAGAGTGGCCCCGATCGTGTTGAAGTAGCCCGGCAGAATCGAGCGGTGATCCGCCATCAGGGTGTTCTGTTGGTCCGGTGGAGTTCCTTCGGGCCAATAGTAGCTGTACCAGTTCGGGTAGCTGTCATCCAACGGGAGGTGAGACACCGCCGAGGCCGATTGAACATCCGGCAACGCGGAAAGGTTTTGTTGCAATTGATGGAGGAAATTGTAGTTCATCTCGGAGACCTGGAAGCTGAGAACGTTGTCGGCGCGAAAACCCGGATCGACATTCAAAGTGTTGACGAATGTGCGAAGCATTAAACCCGTGCCGATCAACAACGCAAAACTGAGTGCGAGCTCGGTGGCGATCAGAATATTCCTGGAGCGTCCGTGGCTGAAGCTCAGGGTGCGACCTCCTTCCTTGAGCCCTTCTAAGAGATCAATGCGGGTCGCTCCAAACGCCGGCGCCAGTCCGACAAGGATCCCGGTCAGAATTGCGACAGCCAGAGTGAATCCCAGAACCTCGGAATCCAAATGAATGAAAACCAGACGAGCGAGCGATTGCGGGCGCAACCCGAGGAGACCCTTGAGCACGGCCCAGCCCACCGCGACGGCCGCGCCCCCGCCCAGGCACCCGAGTAAAATACTCTCCGTCAAGAGCTGTCGAATAAGTCGCCCTCGGGTTCCGCCTAACGCGGCCCGAAGGGTCATCTCGCGTTCCCGCCGGGATGCCCGCGCCAGCAGCAGATTGGCGGCGTTCGCGCATGCGATTAACAGTACCAGTCCCACTGCCCCAAACAGCACCAGGAGCGCAGTGCGGATGCTTCGCACGTTATCATCCTGCAACGAGACGACGCGCAGCCGGAGATTCTGTTCGCCAAAATCCTTATCCAGTCGGCGAAGTTGAGCGGCGATACCATCCACTTCGGTTTGCGCCTGCACGATGTTTGTATGTGCGACGATGCGACCGATCATTCGAATGAAGCCGGAACTGCCGGTCTTCCTCAGATCGTTGGGCAGGGGGATATACAAATCGACGTTGGACGGGACGCTCGAGTCCTCCGGGAAGATCAGCCTAAAATCCCGGGGAAGCACACCGATCACGGTGGCGGAACCGCCGGCCGCACGTATCGTCTGGCCGATTAGTTTTGGGTTCGCACCATAACGGCGGTTCCAAAGGCCGTACGAAATGACCGCGACGGTCGCCGGGCCGGTCTGTTGCTCGTCCGCAGTGAAGAATCGACCCGCCTCAGGCCGCGTGCAAAGGAGCGGGAGGAAGTTGGCAGTCACCTGGGCCAGTTTGATCTGCTCGGGCTCGCCATCCCCGACCAGCGTGCCATTGGTAACCCAGATACCTCCGATCTGTTCGAACAGGCGGCTTCGCTCGCGGATTTGAAACACCTCAGTCCCCGTGGCGGGGGTGCGGGTTTCGTTGCCAAGACCCGTCCAGATTATGGCGAGCCGGTTTGCGTCGGGATACGGCAGCGGTTTCAACAGCACCGCCTGAACGACACTAAAGATCGCCGTGTTCGCGCCGATTCCAAGCGCCAGGGTCAGGACGGCCACGGCAGTGAAACCGGGGGATTTGAACAGCAGCCGCAGGCCATAGCGCACATCCTGGAACAGGGTTTCAAGGAACACGGTGCCGCGGGCGTCGCGACATTCCTCTTTCACCCGGTCGAGCCCGCCGAAATCAAGTCGCGCGCGGCGACGTGCTTCCTCGGGCCTCAGCCCGGACCGGGTGTAGCGTTCGACCTGCCGCTCAAAATGAAACCCTAATTCGTCGTCCATCTCTGCTTCCACGGCATTCCGCCGGAACAGCCCGCGAAGCAGGAACAAGAGATGATGAAACACAGTGCCCTCCTTGCATCTCAAGAACGCCGGGTCGATGGCCGGCGTTGGTCTCCAATGAGTCCCTAATTGGGACCTGCCATGTTTGATTCCAGATCTTATCCAGGGTTCTAAATGTAAGCGGTCGCAAAGCAATCCGAGATCTCAAATTTGAAATTTCAAAACCTGCAATCCCTTCGGGAGAAGCTCTGAACCCGCCGGGTACCGCAGGTATGCCGCGGCGGGGTGCCGTAGGCATCTCGGGTGCCGCAGGCATGCGTTTTGGGCATGCCTGCGAACCATACTGACTGAAGCCCTGCCTTCCCCCATCTTCTCCTAAGTGCGCCAATTCTTGACAATCCTGCCATTGATTCGCATGCATGCAAAAAGCGCATGCGTGCGGCACCCCTGCAAAAAGCACATGCCTGCGGCACCCAGACAACTTCAAACCTGTCGCTCATTCATAGCGCAGTGCTTCCGTGGGATTCAACCGGGTAGCCTTTCGCACCGGCATCCACGACGCCCAGACCGAGACCACCATCATGAGTGCACTGACGGAGAGCAACGTCGCCGGATCGGTAGGTTTTACCTCGAAAAGGAGAGTTTGCAAGAGGCGAGTCAAGGCCAGTGCCACCGCCAGTCCGACCAGTAAACCCGCGGCCGAGAGCATGAGGGCTTCCTTCATCACCAGGGCGGCAATCTGGAGACGCCCCGCGCCGAGCGCCACGCGAATTCCAATTTCCTGGGTCCTCTGTTCGACGGAGTAGGAAATCACGCCGTACACACCCATGCTGGCGAGCCCCAGCGCCAGGCCCGCAAAAATCAGCAGCAACAACATTTGAAAACGCGGCTGCGAGACTGAATTGCTCAGCACGCTGTCCATGGTCTCGACACCCGAGACCGCCTGCTCCGGGTCCACATGCCGTACCGTTCGCACCGCGGACTCCGTGATCTGACGCACATCGCCCCGGGCGCGCACCACCAGGGAGGCAAAATACATGGGTGCCTGGGAGTTGGAGAGATAGATGGTAGGCACGGGTGCCTCTTCGAGTCCGGCCTGCCGTGCGTCGGCCACTACTCCCACGACCCGAGCGGGATTGGGAACGGTCCAGCAGACGCTATAGGGCTTGCCCACCGGATCCTCGCCGTCCAGGTAGCGGTTCACAAATGCCTGGTTGACCATCATCACGCTGGGCGACCCAAAGTGATCCTGCTCGCCGAAATCACGCCCTGCAACCAAGCGCATCCCCATCGCCCGGAGGTATCCGGCATTGATGATCAGGAACTGCGCCGAGAGGGATCGGGCGGGAACCGGCTCTTCAGTCGAATTGCCCGGGGCGAAGCAGGATGCGGAGATCTGACCGCGCAATGGAAGAAAATGGACACTGCCGGCTGCTTCCACACCCGGCGTCGTCCTTAATTCGGCGAGCAGGTTGTCAACGTACTGCGAGCGTTTCTGTGGAGTGTCGTATTTCCCCGGCGAGACAAAAATTCGCATAGAGACGACGTGTTCCGGATCGAATCCAGGGTCCACCGATGTCAACCGCTGAAAGCTTCGCCACATCAGACCTGCGCCGATGGAAAGCAGGATCGCCAGAGAGATCTCCACCACCACCAGCGCCCGCCGCAACATGCGGTTGCTGCTGCCCAGGCTCTGCAAGGTGCCCTGCTTGAGCCCGCTCTGCGCCTCCACCCTTGAGAGTCGAAGCGAAGGGATGAGTGCGAATAGCGCTACCGTCAGAACCGAGACCAGCAACGCAAAGACGAACACTCCCCCATCGATCGTGACCGGTTCGCTGCGGGGGAGCGGCGAGCTCTGAGGGATGATGGACAGCAGTCCCTCCAGGCCGAATCGTGCGAATACCATCCCTGCGGCCAGACCTGCGAGCGCCAGTAAGAGACCCTCGGCCAGAAGTTGCTGCACGATGCGTCCGCGAGTTGCGCCCAGTGCCTGGCGCAAGGCAATCTCCCGACAACGGCCGGTGCCGCGCATGAGGAGCAGGTTGGCTACATTGGCGCAAGCGATCAACAGCAGGAATCCCACCGCAGCCAGCAGCACCAGGAGAGGACGCCGCAGGTCGCCGGTCACATCCCGCAGAAGCGGCGCAACCTCTGCACTCCAGTTCCGGTTAAAATCCGGCCGCAACGCCGCCGCGATCCCGGCGGCCGCCTCGATATCTTGCTGGGCCTGCGGCAGGCTCACACCCGGCTTGAGCCGCGCCAGCACCGTCAGGTAACGGCCCCTCCTCCACTCGGCGGAGCGGGTGATGCTCAGCGGTGTCCAGACTTGGGCCCGCGCATTCGGGACAGTGAACCCGGGCGGCATTACCCCGATAATGAGGCGAGGGACCGCGTTGACCGTGACTGTTTTGCCCAAGATGTTGGGATCGCCTCCAAAGCGCTCACGCCACAATCCATAACTGATGATGGCATTGCGGTCGTGGCCCGGCGCTTCGTCTTCGGCCATAAAAGTTCGCCCGAGATAGGCCGGAACTCCAAGAATGGAAAAGTAGGGGGCAGACACCGAGAGTCCGGGAAGCGCCACCGGGTCGCCCGCGCCGACGATGTTGACCTCCGTTCCCATCACGGCGGCCATGTCTTCAAAACTGCGGGCCTGCTCGCGCCAGTCCAGAAAATTGAACGGATTGACCACGTTGCGGTGGTAGCCATTGCTGGGGGACGCCTCCCATAGACGCACTAAACGGTCGGGCTGCGGAAATGGGAGCGGCCGGATCAGCATGGCGTTGACTACGCTGAATATGGCGCTATTCGCGCCGATACCGAGAGCGAGCGTGAGGACCGCCACGGCCGTGAAGCCGGGAGATTTCTTGAGTATCCGAAAACCATACCGCACATCCTGGAACAGGTTGTCGATGAGGTTCACTCCGCGCGCCTCGCGGCACTCCTCCCGGACTCGCTCAAGCCCGCCGAAATCGAGCCGGGCCCGGCGCCTTGCTTCCTCCCGCGTCAGGCCGGTCTGAATGTATTTCTCGACCTGACGCTCAAAATGAAAGTGCAGTTCGTCATCCATTTCCGTCTCGACTCTGTCGCGTCGAAACAGCGACCGGACACGAATCAGAAGATCGCTCAACATGTCGCCCTCCCTGTGGGCTGCAGCAAGAATCTTTAATTTGGGTGTGAATTGACCAAATTCTTCACGAGTCCATCTTCCGAAATCTATTGGACCTCGAAATTCTCAAGCGGTTTCCAGCACTTGGCCGACGGCTGCGGTCAGCTTCTTCCAGGCGCTCTCCCCGGCCTCGAGTTGTTGATGTCCCTTTCGTGTCAGTTCGTAATACTTCGCCCGGCGGTTGTTTTCTGACGCCCCCCACCGCGCCTTGATCCAGCCGCGGCGTTCCAATCGGTGCAGGGCCGGATACAACGAGCCTTGCTGAACCTGGAGGACCTTGCTGGAGATCTGATGGATGCGCTCCGAAATCGCCCAGCCGTGCTGGGGCTCGAGCGCCAGCGTTTTCAGGATGAGCAGGTCCAGGGTTCCCTGCGGAAGATCGATTCGTTTAACGATCATCTCATTCCCCTTTCACTTCGACAGGAGAGGATACACATCCTCCTGTAGAAGTGCAAGGGGAAAAGAATTCGTAGGGTCAGTGGGGATTGAATGGGGAAAGATCGAAGCAACCTATTCCCTGCGACCCGAGGAGAGACTGAAAAAACGGCCCGATCATCGTTCGAGATTATTGAGGATGATGAATTATTGTGACGCATGACAGCATCCTGCGAAGTGGTACGCTTTGGTAGCCGTGATCCCGTCCGACGCGGCGGACGGGATCACGGGCTCTTGCGACCGGCAACGAAAACCCCGCCCCGATGACAGGGCGAAAGTGGCGCCAAGATGGGAAAAGAACCGGATTAGGCCCGGAGGGCCGTCAGAGTGTAGCCCCATCCGATGCTCCGCGTTTTTCGCGGGGCAAGGGTGGGGGAAGGACGAGAAAAAGACGGCAGAGCCCCGCTTGCGGGGCGACAGATTAGGCACACGCGCAAATATAACGTTTGTTCGAAATGAAATTTCCAAACGCGGGCCTCCGAGATGAAAGAACATTGGGCTACAGTCCTTCCGCCCTCCGGGCCTGAACCAAATTCTTCTCCCGCGTCCCTACCCCACCCTTGCCCCGCCAAGAGCGCGGGGCGTCGGATGGGGCTTCCATGAGAAGGCATTCAATGTCAAGGCCAACGTGGTGGCCTGGCGCCGACCGCCGCGGCGGGTTTGCCCTCCGGGCCTAGAAATCATGGAAATGAAAAATGCGAACAGGCCGTTGCTCAAACACGATAGCACCCGTGAGGCCCCGATGACTCATCGGGGAGGCCTACAATATAACCGCATGATTCTGCGTTGTAGGCCGTCCGCCTCGGCGGACTGACCCGGCGAAATGATTTGAGCAACAGCCCGCGAAGACATGACCCCAGCAACCAGCCCTACAGGTACTGCTCACTGGCCCCTGGTAGCGCCTTGAACTGGGTGCCATTCAAGCCTGGCCCGAATGGCGAATTGAGTGGTGTTAAAAATAAATCTGAGCGGGGTGGGCTGAATTCGTGCAAATTCTCGCCTATTCAGGTGAGCAAAAAACAAATTCACCTGGCCTCTTTTCATTATGAAGAATGGGGCGAAAGGGACTGACACCGGTCTTGGGTCCGGTATTCAGGGACTTCAGACTGAGGTGTCCGTCCCTTTCAATTGATTCAACCATCGAAAAAGGAGAAAAGCGCATGTCTAGAAGCACATTTCTGCGAATAGTCACCGGTTCGTTGCTGACGTTGGTCTTGATGCTCTCTATCGCCGTCAGCGGCCGCGCATCCGACGATGTGCGGATCCTCAAGATACGCGATGACTGTGATCCTGCCACTTTCAACCTCGTCCTGAATGACCCCAATGCCTGTATCGGCAACGGAGATACCACATTCGCCGAGTTCATCCAGGAACTCACAGCAGATATGAAGGTGGACGATTGGAGATACACCCCCGATAGATCCAAGGTCAGGCCCGGCGATGCAATTGTTCTGGATAACCGGGGCGGTGAGACTCATACATTTACCAAGGTCGCGGAGTTCGGTGGCGGTTTCGTCCCTCAACTCAACACGCTGGCAGGAAATCTCGCCCCTCGGCCGGAGTGTGCCCAAGATCTCGGGAATGGGAACCTCGCCCCACAGCCGCCCAGCGCGACTAATGTGTTCGTGAAAGCCGGGACCACCAGGCAGGGTCCCGTCGCTGGAAGTGCAGATCTCCCAGAGGGAGAGACTAAGTTCCAGTGCTGTATTCATCCCTGGATGCACGTCACGGTAACAGTGCGGGAAAAGCGGAATGAGAGCCATTGACCGAATACCCGGAAGGAAAGTAAATGGAAATTCGGGACGGTCCGGGATCTTAGATTGGGCAGAAATGACGGACCATGGGAGCAGATAGCGTGAAGGAAGAATTCCCCCAGCATTCCGCTGGTGCTCAAGTCCGCCAAGCCGAGCATCATCTTGATTCCCCATCTTACGGCTCTGTGGTACTATTACGCTACATTGGATATCACACGTTGAGCTGGATCCGGGCTCCTCGGGATAGAGGGCAGCATCGGTTACAGCGAAAGCTCCTCCTTATCACCCCGTGGGCCTCTATGGGGCAGAGTTTCATCGCCATGATACTGCTTGGTATGACCAGCTTGGCGTAAGCAGCGGGAGAACCCTCCGAACGCGGCGGATAATCGTCGCCTGTCCGCAGCAAGATGCGCTTCGTAAGGGAGAGTAGAGGAGGGAGTAGTTCAGATCGGCTCGAATTACATTCACCAAGAACACACGAACATAGGACAAGGGGGAATCTATGAACATCAACTTTCGAAAAGTTTTATTGGTCACAGGAACACTCGTGATGGCGATCGTACTGACATCACCTGTCAGCGCACAGTTTTACAGGGAAACAAAACTAGTTTCCGATATTTCCGGTACGGCCGCGATTACGGACCCGCAGTTGATTAACCCCTGGGGCGTGTCGCACAGTGCCACCAGTCCATTTTGGGTTTCCGACGCCGGCGCGAATGTGGCCACTCTCTACTCCGTCAACCCCACGACCGGCGTGGTGACGAAGGTCGCGCTGACCGTCAATATCCCAGCCCCCCCTTCGGGCAATTTATTTAACGGCACCCTTGATTTCGTTGTTTCTTCGGGTGGTGCCTCTGGCCCGGCGGCTTTCATCTTTGCGGGACTGAACGGAACGATTTCCGGCTGGAACCCGGGTGTGCCCCCTCCGCCCCCCTCGACTCAAGCGACCCTGGCAGCCACCGGTGCTCCTCCCCCCGCTGTCTATACGGGAATTGCCGCAGGAGTGCGGGGCGCCGGTCAGTTCCTCTATGCCGCGAATGTCGCGGCGGGACGGATTGACGTATTTGACAAGAATTTCGCCCAGACCATCGTTCCGGGCACCTTCACCGACCCCAGTCTTCCTGCCGGGAACACCCCGTTCAATATCGTCAACCTCGGCGGCAGCCTGTTTGTCAGCTATAGCGGGCCGACCGGTGTGGTCAATGTCTTCGACACGGATGGAAATTTCGTCAAGCGGTTTGCCACCGGCGGAACACTTATCAGTCCATGGGGCATGGTTGTCGCGCCACCTGATTTCGGCGCGTTCAGCAATGCCCTGCTGGTCGGGAACTTCAATCATGGCGACCCAGCCAACGGCCCCGGGCATATCAACGCCTTCAATGCGAGTACCGGCGAATTCCTCGGACTCCTGAAGGGTACCGATGGCGCCCCGCTCGCAATCGACGGTCTCTGGTCGTTGATCTTCGGCAACGGGGGGAACGCCGGTAACCCCAAAGTGCTGTTTTTCTCCGCCGGCATCGAGAATGAGGCTCATGGCCTATTTGGCAGCCTTGCCACGTGTCATGGGCCGATCATCAGCAGTGCTTCGGCCACGCCAAGCGTTCTCTGGCCGCCCAACCACAAACTGGTCCCCGTCGCGATCAACTACACGGTCAGTGACGACTGCGACGCGGCCCCTGTTTGTTCGCTCAGTGTCAGCAGCAACGAGGGGGACGGAGGCGGAAGTGGCAATACTTCACCTGATTCGCAGGTCGTGAACGCCCATGCCGTCGACTTGCGTGCTGAGCGCGCGGGGACCGGCGGTGGGCGCGTCTACACTGTCACAATCAACTGCATAGACTCGTTGCCTCTCTCCTCGAGCAAGGCTGTGACGGTGACTGTTCCACACGACCAGGGACGATGACGATTTCGACGGAGAGTCCGATTTAAGACAATTGAATATTTTGGACCGATGACGGACCCAGGGAGCAGATGGTGTGAGGAAGAGTCCCCCCTTCCGCCTGGGCGGATGCGGGGACCGTTCAGATACGACCTACACAACAGGCCCTCCCCGAGACGAAGATCCCACCGATCCCGCTTGCGGGATCGGTGGGATAGGTCCTAAAGCGAATGAGCCTCTTGTGGTAGGCAGGAATTGAATCATCCCCCAGCTTCCGCTGGGGGGATTCGGATCAAAAAGAGTCAGGCACCGACATTCTCCGGGCCTGAACCAAATTCTCTTTCCTCGTCTTTACCCCACCCTCGCTCTCCGCCTACGGCGGACGGAGCGTCGGATGGGGCTACAGGCTGGCGGCCCTCCGGGCCAAAAGGGACAAAAACCTTGCTCCGGGCTTAAAGGGACAGAAGCCCTGCTCAAATGGCATCCACCCATGGGAATCGAATCTTCCCCCGGCACTGCTCACGGTCTTCAACTTCGGAGTTCGGAATAAAGATATTGTCAGGATACCGGCACCCCAAAATAAAAAAGGACACTCACCTGTCCGGCCGGAAACAGGTGAATGCCCCTCTTCTCTTTCTGCTAATAATTTATTTATGAGGCGTCGGCCGCGGGTGGAATTCTGAAAAGGCGTTTCCAGCCCCTGATCAAGAGTCCCCGCCCGGAAGCCCTTCCTTCGAATGATCAATCTGAAATTCCACAACGGCCTTACAGGCGGGACACTTCGCACTGAGCCTGCCGCCATCCAGTCCGATCGCGGCCAGTTTGAAAGAGCCCTGGCAGCTCGTGCACAAAAGCAACAGATTTCCCCCGACGTCCCTCGACACCCAAGCCCACTCCGTCTTGGTCTCAGAGGGCTTCGCTCTAAGGGGAGGCGCCGTCAGGAGTTCAATGATCTTGAAACACAGCTGGTCGATCGTAAAGTCCCCTTTGTGCAAAAAGGCATCGGCAAATATTTCGGGCAACAACTCATCTCTCTTGAAGCTGGAACTGATTACGATCACTGGAATACCTGGAAATCGTCGGCGAACCTCCGTCAGAAACTCGTATCCCGACATCCGGGGCATGTGCAAGTCCGAGATGATCACATCGGGCAATGGCTCTACCAGGAGCTTTAATGCCTCTGAGCCATCTTCTGCCGTCAAAACCCTGTAACCCTCCGAGATCAAAATAGTGGACATGGCATCCCGGAAAGACACGGAGTCATCGACGATAAGTAGGCGTAAATGCGAGGACATCTTGGGGGTTCCTTCGGTTCAGCGATTCGCCGGGGGGATTTCACTGTTCGAATTTCGCTGAACCCGCTGGTCGGGTTACTGCCCAGACTCCAGTTCCGACAAATACCGGCTCGGCCTTTAACCAAAGGCGCTTTCTTCATTCAGGCAGTCAGGCCGCTACCCATCCTGGCCTCACTTCCCTGTGCCTCTCCTGATCGGCCCGTGAAGGTCTTCACAATATATTGCACAATAAGCTTAGCAGGCCCGGAGGTGCATATCTGTTCAATATTGCTCAAACCGCATCTTTATTCATACGACGGCTACACGAGCCGCGGGCGGGTGGGTCGTGAATGATGTGGGGGCCTAATCGTGAAGGACGATGTTGAGGAGCGAGTTGTGGACTTTTAATCCCCCGTTGTATTCAATGAACCCCAGCTTCCTGAATTTGTTCATGAAATAACTGACCCTCGACCGGGTGGTCCCGATCATGTCCGCCAGGGTCTCCTGACTGACCTTAGGAATCAACACCTCAGACGTATCGACCTTGCCGAACTGAGCCAGCAACAGCAGGATCCGGGCCAGCCGTCTTTCGCTGGAATTGAATAGTTGATCAACGAGGTCTTCTTGAATTCGAATGTTGCGCGTCAACAGGTAATGAATGAAAACCTCGGAGAACTTGTTCTCCCTTTGAAGCATGCGCAGCATCGACTCCTTGGGGATGCGCACAATGGCGGATTCTTCAATGGCGGTGGCCGTCTCCATGCGCTTATGCTGCCCATTCAGGCAGGCCTCGCCAAAAAATCCTTCCTCGCCCAGGAGGGCGATCACGGCTTCCTTCCCACGGGGCGAGAAAACCGTCAGCTTCACTTTCCCCTTCTGGACATAGAAAACGGCATCCCCGGGATCACCCTGAGAGAAGATCACTTCCTTCCGCCGGTAAGGCGTAACACTTTTTCCTTCACCCACTTCGGCAAGAAATGCCTTTGCATTAAAAGCCCTGCTTCGTTTGAGACCCATTTGCCCGCCTCCTTTCCACCCTTCAGGGCGAAAGTCTCTTGCCTTTTCTGAGTTTCCGCGCGGCCTTGTCATCCACCTTCGCTGCGGGCTCGGCCCGAACAACTCTCCCCGCGAAGGTCCGTTGAGGGACGATCTACGATGGCGTACGTTTTTAGCGTAGCAGGCTCAAAATCAAAAATCTGTTCAATATAGCACACTTAGCGAATGTGTCGTGCGGATGCTGTCAGTCAACGGTTCGGGGGGTGGGACTTACGCGCTGCGGGATCGTGAAGAAGAATGTTGATGATTGAGCCGTGAACTTTCAAGCCACCGTTGTAATCAATGAACCCCATCTTTCTGAATTTATTCATGAAGTAAGTGACCCTCGATCGAGTGGTCCCGATCATTTCCGCCAGCATCTCATGGCTGATCTTTGGAATCACCAGATCATACTTTTCACCGTTACCAAGGTGCGAAAGAAACAACAAGGCCCGGGCCAGTCGCTTCTCGCTGGAATTAAACAGGAGATCGGCCAGATTTTCTTGAATTCGAGCATTGCGGGACACCAGGTAGTGAATGAAGATCCCTGAGAACTCCGGCTTGGTGTTGAGCATACGCAACATCGATTCCCTGGGGAGTCGTATGATTTCTGAACTCTCGAGGGCACTCGCCGTTGCGATGTGACTGGTTTGTCCGACCAGGCATCCCTCTCCAAAAAAGTCGTCCTTCCCCAGTAGCCCTACGACTCCCTCCTTCCCATCACCAGAGATGACCGTCAGTTTCACTTTCCCTTTTTGAATATAATAAACCGCATCTCCGGGGTCTCCCTGCGCAAAAATGATTTGCTCCGCCGGCATTCCAATACACTCTTCTCGTCACCGAATTCGATGAGGAATGTATTCGTATTGAAAGTCGACTTCCGGTCCCGTGGCATTGCCGACCCCCTTTGACATTGCCTGCCGCGGTACTTTTGGCTCTTCCAAAATGCTCCGCTATCTTAACTTGAATGCGGCGGGGTAGAAATTCGCAGGAGCGAAACGATAGCAGCCGAATACCATCCCCACTAACTACCGCCGTGGTTAAGGTGATCTGTAAGTTTCGTTGAAGTATGCCACAGAATTCTTACGTTTAAGAATTCTCAATGCAAACGGTCCAAGATCAATGAAGGCGACACAATTCCCCCCCGCAAGGAACTCCAAAAACCCCTTGCAAGCAGGAAATATGCCGTCCCTTGTATGAGACAGATTGTACAAAGGTGGTGGTGGAGGGTCAACATCTTTTAGCCCGAATTCCGAAGTTGAACGCCGTGATCAGCCTTGGGGGAAGGCTCGATTCCCAATGGCGGAGGCAGTTCGAGTAAGGCAGCTGTCCCTTCAGGCCCGGAGGGCCCTCAGCATGTAGCCCCACCTGAAGCTCCTCGTTCTTTGTCGTAGCGGAGCGGAGACCCCGTGCATTTAGCGGGGCAGAGCGAGGGTGGGGTAAGAATGCGGAAAAGAGCCACAGCCCCGCTTGCGGTCCGCCTCAGGCGGATTTGGCCCATGGCGTGAGCCATTGAAAACAGGGACAGCCACGAATGGCACTAAGTTAAGACCGCTGCGGGAACAGGGGCTCCATCCCTGAAAGGGATGTCTATATCAGCCCAGGGCATCGCCCTGGGTTAGTGTTCCCTCTTGGATTGGTCAAGAACCCTGAAGGGGTTCTCTAAGAATCGAAGAATCTAAGTGACCCCGCCCGGCGGGGTCAGACAACAGGCTATGTCTTGTGGAACCCTTTCAGGGTTCGGGGGATTGAACAGGGGTGTTGAACCCAGGGCGTTGCCCTGGGCTGATGAAGGAATCCCTTTCAGGGATTTGACTAATTCAGACTGACAGGGCCTTAACTTAGTGCCATTCGGGACAGACACCTCTCTCTGAGGACCCTCCCCATAATGCTCAAAGGCAGGTGTCTGTCCCTTTTTTCTGGCGCTGGCCATGGGGAGCGCATCGGCGAAAAGCAATCGAGCTCCGCAAGGAGCGAAGATTTCTTGTCTCTGGCCTTTTCAAGGAGAGAAAACTCTACAATCCTGCGCATAAAGTGAAAAATCTCTCGCCCCTGACGGGGCTCTGAATTCTTTTTCCCGCATGCTTACCCCACCCTCGCTCCGTCCCGCCCAGAACGCGGGACGGAGCTTTCCGCCACGGCGGATCTTCGACTGGTGGGGCTATTCGCCCAGGCGGACCCTCCGGGCCAAACAAGTCGGGCGACCTGTCGCGGCGCAAGGGCCCTCCGGGCCTAGAGCAGCTGGTGTGTCGCTCAAAAAGCATGAACCGCTGGTATTCGCAACCGCGTAAACGATCACATCCCGCTACTCGTACCTCAGTGCCTCCATCGGATTTATCCGGGTTGCGCGGCGGGCCGGCAGGTAGCCGGCGGAGAGGGCCATCAGCGCCAGGAAGAACGCGATGGCTGCAAAGGCGAGCGGGTCCTTCGGGCTTATGCCGAAGAGCAGAACCGAACTCAGCCCGAATGGGAGCGTTGTCAGCACATGCGAAACCAGGGCCGCTGCAGCCAGGCCGATTCCCGTGGCGAAGCCCACCAGCTTCATGATGCGTCCCAGGATCAACCCGAGAACGGAAATCGGTGTGGCGCCGAGGGCGATGCGAATCCCAACCTCACGGGTCCGCTGGGTGACGGCGTAAGCAATGGTCCCGTAGATGCCGACGCTCGCCAGGAACATGGCGAGGCTTCCGACGCAAAGCGCAAACAATGTCGCAATTTTCGAAGGAAGCCGCTGAAACCAGAGCGCATCATCCATGCTGTGCACCGACGCCAGCGAAGTGAGGTTCTTGTCAATGGATGCGGCCGTCCCCAGGATCAGCGGAATGGAGGAAGTGGCTTCCCCCCTTGTCCGAACGAACACATCAGCGAGGGGCGCATCCGGCGCGGCCGGTAGATACAGATAAAATGGTTCCACGCGTCCCAAGGCAACTGTGCATGCGTCCCGCGCCACGCCGATCACTTCCATGGGGGCTCGCGTCTTACCCACCAAAACGATTTTTCCCAGTGGATTCTCGTCGGGCCAGAGGTGCCGCGCCGTCGATTCTGTGATGATCAGGACCGACATATGCCGGGCCAGATCCGCCGCAGTGAAATCGCGTCCTTGAACCAGGTCGATCCCGAAGACCGAAAGAAACCCGGGTGATATGTGGTTATCAAAGGCGCGCTCCGTGGATCCTTCAGCGACCGAAATCGTGTTGGTGCCGGCGCCCAACAGCGGCACGTGGTCGGCAAAGGCAACTCCTGTCACTGCGGGAAGCGCGGAGAGCTTCTCAGCAAGCTGTTCACGTAAGGCGGCCGCATGCTCCCCGTCAAACCCGAGATTCTCGATGCCGGAGAATTCAATGTCGACGACATGATGTGTCTCCAGTCCGGGAAGGGCGGCCTGCCCACGCACCATCCCCCGCGCCAGCAGGCCGGCATTGACCAGCAGCACCAGGCTGAACAGCACCTGCGCCGTGATCAGCGCATCGCGCCCGCTGACCCGCAACCAGCGCCGGTTCGTTGTCCACTGCGCGACGTGATCTTGCAGCGCATCGCGAAAATCAACGCGCGAGGAGGCAACCGCTGCCATTACGCTGAACAGGACGCCCGCCACGACCGACACCGCAAAAGTGCCTGCGAGCACCCGGAGATCCGGCGTGAACCGGAATGTGAACACATAAAGGTCGGTGAACCTGAAAATGATGCGTTCTTGAATCTCCATCCAAATGAAGTCGCACAGCCATGGAGAGACCATCAGCGCCAGGGAGCCCGCGGCCAGGCCGAGCAGCACGCCCTCTGTCAGCAGTTGTCTCACCAGCCTGCCGCGACTTGCCCCCAGCGCGGCTCGTACGGCCAGTTCCTTGCGACGAGCCGCGGAACGGGCAAGGAACAAATTGGCAAGATTGGCGCAAGCAATCAGCAGGACCATGCTGAAGCACCCCATGAGCAGTAAGGAGAGGGCCCGGAATTGAGGATTGTTGGGCTCGATAAAATACGCCGGGGGATCGCCCTTTACGGCTGCGGTGAGGGGTTCCAATCGCTCTCGTGTTTCGAGCTGCTGCACCAGGACCGTCAGCCCGGCCTGGGCCCGCTGAGGTCGGATGCCGGGCTTCAGCCGGCCCACCAGCCGGAACCGGGGCTCCTCTGAATGTGCAGCCCGGTCGCGGCCCGGCTCGACCATCGCCTCCATCCGCAACGGAACCCACAGGTCAGGCGGCACAGGAGGCAGGCCGGTTCCGACGAAATCGGCGGGCGCGATCCCTATGATCGTGACGTGCGTGCCATACAACAGCACAGTCTGCCCCAGCACCCCGGGGTCCGCCTGAAAGCGGCGCTGCCACGAGGAGAAACTGAGGACGGCGACCGGGTTTCCACCGGGTGATTCCTGCGGGGTGAATGTTCGGCCTGCAATCGCTTCGATACCGAGCACAGAAAAGTAATTCTCGGACACCAGCTTGGTGAGGATCTGCCGGGGCTCTCCGTGCCTGGCCCGGTCGAGGTCGGGGAGTTGGGCCAGGACGGTACTGTATTCGGCCTCCGCCACCACCCCCTCAAACACCGCGTTGTGCTCACTGAGATGCCGGAATTCAGCGTTTGAGAAGGCCGTGCCCGTGCCCCCTTTGCGCGCCTCTCGCTTGAGAACAACCAGGCCATTCGGATCTTTGACAGGAAGTGACCGCAGGGCGAGCGCGTTGTACGCCGTAATCACCAGCGTCGTGCCGATGACGCCGACGGCCAACGTCAGGATAGTCGTGAGGGCGAAAGACGGGCTGTGTCGAAGGGAGCGGCCAGCGTAACGAAAATCCAGGATCAGTTCTTCGAGATACCGTACCCGCCGCGTGTCGCGGCACTCCTCTTTCCGCTGTTCCACGCCGCCCATGGCTCGCATCGCGGCGTGGCGCGCCTCTTCAGCGGACATGCCCCGGGAGAGGTACTCCTCGGTTTTCAGCTCGATGTGATAGTGGAGTTCGTCGTCCAGTTCCTGTTCGACCTGGCGCCGGCGGAAAAGCGAACGCAACCTCAATGGCACGGTGTACCACCAGTGTTCTAATCGCATGAGGACTCCCCCGGGCGCCGACTGCGCTTACACCTGCTTCATTTTCACCACCATCGAGATGGCGGCAGAGAGGCGGTTCCATTGGTGCGCTTCGCGCTCGAGCTGCCTTCGGCCGAGGCGGGTGAGGGAATAATACTTGGCGCGCCGGTTGTTCTCGCTGGCCTTCCACTCGGAATCGATCCAGCCCTCCTGCTCCAGCTTGTGCAGGGCGGGATAGAGCGATCCATCGCTGACCTGCAAGACGTCTCGCGACACCTGCTTGAGACGCTGGCTGATCGCAAACCCGTTGAGGGGCTCCAGAGCGAGGATCTTCAAGAGAAGCAAGTCCAGGGTACCCTGGACCAGATCGGGCGGTTTGCTCATACACTCTCCTCGGTTACCGAGCGCAGGATACATGAACTCCCCTCGGTAAGCAAGGGGAATGGGAATCCGGTGGGGCGGGGCACTCCGGTGGAGAGAGGTATCCTGCTCGCATCCTTTCCATTATCCAAATCGGCAGCGGTAGCATCAGGAGAGAATGAAGTGTCGAAAAAGGGGGCCTGTCCGGGGAAAGGATTCGCTTCAATCGCCCTGATTCGGCGGATGGAACAGGGGAGGATGCGACTCCATTTTTTTCGCTTCGGGATCCGCAATCTCAGACCTTGGCGGAAAGCTGCCGTTTGATGGCCTGGATGGCCGGCTCATGGCGCCGGTAAAACGTCCACTGCTTGATCCGCTTGGATTTGAGAAAGCCGGCATGCGACAGGATCTTCAGATGTTCACTCGCGGTGGGCTGGCTCACGCCGAGCTTTTGCGCAATCAACACGCCGCACACCCCGTCTTTCACCAGATCGCCATCCCGCTGCGGTGGAAAGTTAGCTGCCGGCTCCTTGAGCCACTCCAGAATCTGGAGCCGCCGCCGGTTCGCCAGGGCTCGCAGGATGAGTTCAAATTTCATATCAGTACTGTCCAATTAAGACCCGAAGAGATTCCACAGCTTAGGAATTGGTTTCCATCCAGTTTCGCCGGCCGATTCGAAGAACCCTTGCGAAATCGGGGTGTTGTCGAAAATCTGGACGCTGAGACTGTGGAAAGTTTGGGCGGCCGGACAACAGCACGCGACGATCCCGGCGGCCGAGGTCTTGCTCCGTTCGGTTCACAAGATCTGAAATTTCAAATTTGAGATCGGGAACTGACCGGAGATGGAACAGACGAACAGCCCCGGCGAAGGGGGCCAAAACGGCGCTGCGACCTTCAACTCGCGTCCCGGATCACTCCACCGGGAAAACAGAGAGGAGATCGTGAAGGCTTCCCCGGGCTCAGTTCAGAGAGCAGCTCCCACTTCGGGAGTCAGATTCAAGGGAACGCAGGAAAAATTGACATCGAAAAATCTTATCCCACCTCCATCCACCCGGTCATCCAAACAGTGAGAGCGCGATGCCCGATACTTTACTGGAAAGTTCAAATTTCATATAGACAATTAGCCAACTGCCTAAGTATAATGCCTTCCCCCGGGACAACGCAACATCAAAAACGCCGCGGCGGGATGATTCCCAAAAGCAGCAGAAAGCAGAGCCTCCATGACCCCACGGGCGATAGAACAGGAAGAAATCCGCAGCGTGGAGCACTTGATTCGACCGCACATTCGCCGCACACCAGCAATGGAAATCTCCGGAGCGGAAGTGGGTTTGGCGCCCAATCCGGTGGTTCTCAAGCTCGAGCTCTTTCAACACACCGGATCCTTCAAGGTGCGCGGAGCTTTTACCAACATGCTGCGGCGCGAGGTCCCTCCGGCAGGAGTTGTTGCCGCCTCGGGAGGAAATCATGGCGTGGCGGTGGCTTACGCCGCGATGAAGCTCGGCAAGCCGGCAAGGATCTTTGTTCCCGAGGTGGCTTCGCCCTCAAAACAGAAGCTCATCCGGGCCCTCGGGGCCGATCTGGTGGTGACGGGGGAGCGTTACGCCGATGCGCTGGCCGCCAGTGAAGAGTGGGTGAAGAATTCGGGGGCCCTGGCGATCCACGCCTATGACCAACGCGAGACGCTGCTGGGACAGGGCACGCTGGGGCTGGAGTTTCAGCAGCAGGATTCGAGCCTTGATTCACTCCTCGTGGCGGTCGGGGGTGGCGGGCTGATCGGTGGTATCGCTGCATGGTATGCGGGGGGCATCAAGCTGATCGCGGTGGAACCGGAGGAAGCGCCTACCCTGGAGTGGGCCCTCAAGGCGGGCCGTCCGGTGGATGCCCCGGCCGGAGGCATTGCCGCCGACTCGCTCGCCCCGAAGCGAGTCGGTGAACTCATGTTCCCGATCGCCCAGAAGTACGTCCAGAGCGTCGTGCTCGTCTCCGATGAATCCATTGTGCGGGCGCAGCAGGTGCTCTGGGATCATGTGAGGATCGTCGCGGAACCCGGCGGCGCTGCCGTGCTCGCGGCATTGGTGTCCGGCCGATACTCGCCTGAGCCCGGAGAACGGGTCGGGATGGTCATTTGCGGCGGAAACACGGATGCCGTTCGATTCCCATCGCCCGGTGGTGCCCGCTGATCATGCACCAGGAGAGGTTCACAGCCCATTGAGGCGAGGAGACCGCACCAGCACATAAGGGCGCGCGACCCGAAAACCCCTTCGAAGTTTCTGGAGGGTTAGGGACAGACACCTTCTCTTAAGCAACTTCGTAGAATGGCAGCAAAGCAGGTGTCTGTCCCTCTTTTTAAAGTAGCAGGAGGACACCATGTCGGTTTACGAGAAGCTGAAAGAGATGAATATTACGCTTCCCCCGCTTTCAGCGCCTGTGGCGGCCTTTGTGCCGTTTGTGCAGGCCGGAAATCTTTTGTTTCTTTCCGGTCATATTGCGAAAAAAGATGGAAAGCCGTGGAGTGGAAAGGTAGGCTCTGAAATCACGGTGGCCGAAGCGCAGCTAGCAGCCCGCGCCGTCGCGATCGATCTGATAGGGACCTTGCAGGCGGCTACGGGAGATTTGGGCCGCATCCGGCGAATTGTCAAGCTGATGGTTCTGGTGAACAGCGCCCCCGCATTCACCGAACAGCACCTGGTGGCGGATGGGGCCTCCGAATTGATCGGACAGCTCTTCGGAGATACGGGCGACCATGCCCGGAGCGCGTTCGGCGCTTCACAGATTCCTTTTGGTTCCTCCGTAGAGATCGAGATGATCGCCGAAGTCAGGTAATCGATCCGTGATCAGGCGGGGCGGCTACCTCATTCTGCTATCTGCGAACGATGTCGCCGCCATGGGGATCGAGAGTCTTGATGCGCGGCTTTGCCGCTTCCGCCGCAGGCGGACGGAAAGGCTCGGCCTTTCCGAGGGGGCCCATTCTTTTCCCCTATTTCTTAGGCTGGGGCCCGCACCGATGGATCGGGGCGGGCCCCAGCATCCTATTGAAGAAAGAAACAAAGGACTGGTGACGGTGAGCCAAAGGCTTACCGTCCGCCGCGGCGGAGCTGCAAAGCGGCTTACTCTTTTCGAATCTCTTCGGAACCTGAAGAAAAAAACTCTTTGTGAGCCTTTGAGCCGTCAGCTTCTTTGTGCAGCCAGGCGGGCCTGAATTTCGCGCGTGAGATGCGGCACGAGGCCCACCATCCGCTCGATGAGCATCAGTTGTCCCCGGTGGTGCATTTCATGTTCCTTGACCGAAAGAACCATTTCGAAGCGGCTCTTGAAGGGAGGAGTCATCCCCCGGCGCATCTCGACGCGCTCGGCCAGGAAGCTTTCCGTCAATCCTTCGAGCCAACCCGACCATTTCTCGCCGGAACTGCGGAGCATCTCAAGCACCTCCTCCTTGCTTCGAGGCTTCTTCTCTTCGGCCGTCAACCGCTCGTGCAGCGATGGAAAGCCGAATCCTTCGATCGAACTTCGGTGTTCCTGGGCGTGAATTTGATACTGGGCACTGTATGCTAGCGAAATATGTGCCAGCAACTCAGCGACGCTGCGCGCGGCTGGGGCAGGTCGAAAACCATATTTCTCTTCAGGAATGTCCTGAGCGATGGTTATCGTATTCTTGCGGACGGTTCGAAAACTCTCGGCTAACTCTTTGGGTCCATAATAATTCACGCGATTTCTCCTTGGGTCAACTGACCTGAGTTTTACTTGCGATGGGATGGGCTTGAAGTATAACACGCAGAGGGTGCCGCAGGCATACCCTCTTTGCATCCCTGCGTTTCCCACCAAGAACCTTCCTTCATTGACCGCCATCATTCGCAGGCATGAAAAGAACCCATGCCTGCAGCACCTCGGCTCCCCTTCATCGAGGGACATCGCTGCGCCAAGGCGCCGCGGCTAAAGCCCAACGGTGGCCGCCTTGCGGCCTACGTTGGGAATCCGGACCCACCATGTTTTCACAACCCCGATGGGGTTGTGGCCGGGGGGCGACGTTGACCCAGCGTAAGCCGCAAGGCGGCTAACACTGGGCTCCATTTCGCTGCGCCGTTGGCGCAGGCACAGCAAGCCATACAGAATTCCCTTCACTCCCATTCATCGGGGTTGCTTGGGAATACATTTGCCCATCCTCCTTCCCATCAGAAACCTCTCTTGATCGACCGGCATCGTTCGCAGGCATGAAATAAGCCCATGCCTGCGGCACACCGGGCAAGAAAATCTGAACCCCGTCAGGACTCTCTACGTATCTAAAGCAACACGCTGACGGCATTCCATCGCGGGGGAGATTTCATGCAGAATCTGTGGCAGGACCTTCGGCACAGTGTTCGTCTGATTTTTCGCAATCCTGGCTTTGCGGCCCTGGCGGTCCTCGTGCTGGCTTTGGGAATCGGGGCCAACACCGCCATCTTCACGTTGATCAACAACCTCATCCTGCGGCCGATGCCCTTTGAAAAGCCGGAGCAACTGGTGGGTTGTTTCAGCAAGGACACGCAGACTCCCAACACCTTCCGCGAGTTTTCTTATCCCAACTACGTCGACATCCGGGACAGCAACGGGGTGTTCACGGACTTGACCGCGCATTCGGTCGCCATTGTCGGCATCACGGAAGGAGACGCCACGCGCCGGGTGTTTTCGGAGATCGTTGCGGCCAATTACTTCACTACCCTGGGGGTGAGTCTTTGGAAAGGAGGCCCGTTTACTCCGGCCGAAGAAAAGCCCGGGGCTGCCATCCCGGTGGTCATCGTCAGCTACGAATATTGGCGGCGGGCGGGACAGGACCCGGATTTCGTCGGCAAGAGCCTGTGGATCAATGGCCGCGCCCACACCATCATCGGCATTGCCCGAGAGGGTTTTACGGGTAGGACGATGGTTGCGTCGTCGGGGGTGTGGCTGCCGCTGGGAATGTATGAAACCGCGGTCAACGACTTTGAAGGGGTGAGGCGCCCGCTGGCGGATCGCAGCAACTACAGTGTGTTTCTGGTGGGACGTTTGAAGCCCGGCATCACCAACGCCCAGGCCGACAGTCAACTGGCCCTGCTTTCCGCACAACTCGAAAAAACCTATCCGCAGGAAAATGCCCATCAGACCATTATCACGCACCGCCTCAGCCGGTTTTCCATCAGCACCGACCCGCAGGATGAAACCGAATTGAGAGGGCTTTCCATCTTGCTGGCTGCACTGGCCGCCCTGGTCCTCCTGATTGCATGTTTTAACCTGGCCAACATGATGCTCGCGCGCGGGACCTCCCGGCGGAAAGAATTTGCCATTCGGCTGGCACTGGGCTGCAGTCGTCGTCGCATTCTTGCCCAGTTGCTCACCGAGGGTTTCCTTCTCTCCCTGCTGGGGGCCGCTGTGGGCTTGTTGTTCGCCGTTTGGGCCACCCGTCTTCTGGTGTACTCCTTGAACTCCATCTCCCCCATCACCATTCTTCTCCACACCACCCCCGACATCCGCGTGTTTGCCGCCATGCTCGGATTCTGTCTATTCAGCACCGTCATCTTCAGTTTCGGACCCGCGTTGAAAGCCGCGCGGCCGGATGTAGTGGGTTCTCTTAAAGAGTGCACAGGAGAGGAGGCAGGCGCGGGACGCGGGCACCGTATTTTTTCATCGCGCAATCTGCTGGTCGTGGGACAGCTCGCCTTATCGTTGATGCTGTTGACCATCGCGGGACTGTTCGTGCGCGGGGCGCTTAAGGCCGGCCATGTGAATCCGGGATACAGCCTGGACAATGGCGTTGTCGTTGAGCTCGATGCCGGGCTCGTGGGGTACGATGAAGCCCGGGGGCGGCAGCTCTACCGCCGTGTCGAGGAAAGGCTGGCGGCTCTCCCGGGGGTTGAATCGGTCAGTGCGGCGGCGACCGTCCCGTTTGGCATGATTTCATTAGGTCGCAGTGTTCTGAAGGCGGAAGACGCTGCGCGCACCCGGGCGGAGGATCGCAACCAGGTCAAAACCGTCTCCGCCCGCTTCAACATCATTGGAGCCGATTACCTCCACTCCCTGGGCGTGCCCCTGCTTCGCGGGAGAACCTTCTCTGCGGTGGAAGAAGAACCGGGATCAAAGACGCCGGTCGCCCTCGTTGACGAGGCGCTCGCGAAAAAACTCTGGCCGGGCGAAGATCCACTGGGCAAGCGTATCGCGTTCCAGAGTGAGGACATGCGAAAGGAGAACCCCGTGATGGAGGTAGTGGGTGTGGTGCCCACGCTCACGGACTCCTTGCTGGGCGTTAAAAACGGTCCGCATGTTTATGTCCCCTTCGGACAGCTTTACCAATCCAACATTAATTTCCACCTCAGATTGTTGGCGCCCAGCCCGAGTGCTGAAGCTTCCCTCATGCGCGACATTCGGCGCGAAATTCACCTCGCGGACGAACATCTTCCGATCCTGAGCTTGAAAACAATGCGCACCCAGCTGGATCAGAGCATGGACATGTGGCTGTTCAGCACAGGGGCTAGAATGTTCTCGCTGCTGGGTGGACTGGCCCTGTTTCTGGCCGTTGTCGGAGTCTATGGTCTGAAAGCCTATACCGTCGCTCGCCGCACGCGCGAGATTGGCATTCGAATGGCGCTGGGCGCCACCATGCAGGACACGCAGTGGATGGTAGTGAAAGAAGGGCTGTGGCTGACCTTGATCGGGGCCGGGTTGGGTTTGGCACTGGCCCTGTTGACCGGACGGCTCCTCGCCAGCCTGCTCTATGAGGTGAGCCCGATGGATCCCGTCGTCCTTGTGGCCGCGCCGCTGCTTCTGACCGCCGTGTCTTTACTGGCGTCCTACATCCCGGCTCGACGCGCCGCCCAGGTCGACCCGATGGTGGCGCTGCGGTATGAGTAGACCGCAGGCGCAGCTGGATCGGATCTTCATGGGCTGTTGCCAAATGAAATCGCCGAGTCAGTCCGCCCAGGTGGACGGCCTACAACGCAGAATCGTGTGGGTATGTTGTAGGCCCGGTGCCCCCCCGGGCGCTCTCGGGTTTGAGCAACGTCCCGAAAACCCCTGACCCCAGGATTCATTACCTGTCATTCGACTATTTCGAGAGCGCGAGCAGATAGGCGCGGTGCTCTTTCTCTAACGCGGCGAGGTCCGAACCCGTAAGACTGCCGAGCGTACCGGCCGCCTCGCGCAAGCATCCCCCGACCCCATCAAGCAACTTTGGATAAGCCAGATTCGTCAGATGCCCACTCTCGCGACCACGAAGAAACTCCGTGGACGCCTCCACAACCTGAGGCGAGCACTTCAGCTCCGCGAGCTTCGGTTTTTGCCGGAAGAGTTGTTTTTGCCAGTGCACCATCTGCATGATATCGGCCGGATCGCCCTTCTCCAATTCCAACTGGGTTAACTGCGCATCGAGGCCGTTGAGCAGGCTCGCGAGCGGGATTATGATCGCCGGCGCGGTTTTTTCTTTCTCCACAGCGGCGAGGGAGGCCGTGAGATTGAAGGGATCGCCTGCGACCGGTGCGCCCACCTTTTCCATCCCTGTCTTAAGCCGGGGCAGCAGGCGCCCTCGCACAAAGTTAACAAAGTTTGACGGAGACGATGCGGCCGCTTTGAAGTATTGGTCATCAAGCTTTCTGTTTTCCTTCGCAAAAGCGGACTCCAGGCGTCTCAGCTCGACGCGCTGCGCAAACAGACTGTCCTTCATCGCCTGCGGCAGCAAAGCCGAGCGCACGCCGAGCGCAAACCCGCTCGCGGCTTTATCCCCCGCCAGTTCGTCCACGCCCACAAAGGCCGTGGCGCCCGTAGGAAGCCCGGCCGTTTGCACATTGATGGCCACCCAGCGGTTTTCGCCCGGCTGGACGCCGCCCAGCACAAACCCGGTGCCATCCTGAGCCTTTAACGTGACCCGCCGGTCTCCCTCCATGGTCTGCACGGTCACATCGCGCAGGTAGCGCCGCGAGACTCCTTCGATGCTGATGCGCAGCGGAATATCGCGTTTCAGGAAGCCCGGATTATGGACGATGGCCCACTCGCTTAATGATCCGACGCCGCCGCTTGCCGGGGTCGTGCTCAGGTGCATATTGCGCTGCGCTTTGTTGTTGTCGTTGATAATGCGCAGGTCAGTGCCGGTGCTCCAGCCCGGTGTGTTCCCCACCAGCGAGGGAGGAATGAAGGGATCGCCGGTCGCGGATATCTGCACGGCTAAACACAGGTGGTTGCCGGCCGTGGCGTCAAGGTGCCAGTGATAGGCACTGGAGATCCACGGGCCGGCCGTTCCATCGGTGGTGATGACCGGATCCGGGTCGGGAAACGTGACGGCGGGAATGCCCGTGGTGGAGTCCACGTAGTTGCTGCCGGTGCCGAGACGCGAAACCAGGAAGTGAGCGGTCACGGAGGTGACCGGGCCAGTGGCATTGCGCCGGACCCTGGCGAAGGCCCAGTTGTCGCCGACATTGAGGTCGCCATTGCCGGCGTCCTCATTGGTCGGCTGATCGTTGACAATTGGCCCGGGCGTGGTGCCCCGGCGATTCCACACGTCGCTGAAGGAGTAAAAATTGCCGTGGGTCGACGGCTCCGCGCCATTATCGGCGTGGGTGGCGTCGGTGGTCCAGTCGCGCACGTAGAAATCGTTCTGGGATGAAACCGTTTCGATCTTGAAGAAGAACGGATCGATGGTCGGGTTGACCTCGGTCGTGTGGGTGGCATCCGTGTAGAGCTTGTGCGTCCCCCAATTGACCTCGCGCTGAAACTGGACGCCGGCCAGGAAGTTCGCGGTGTCAGGATAGTTGCTGGTCGAAAACATCCCGATAAAATTTTTGCCGGCGCTGACCAGCGAGGCATAGTCTCCGACGTAAACGTTGCTGGCGATTGTGCCCACCGGGGTGGTTGAGCTCTGGTTGGCCAGGAGGACCCCGGGGGTGTCAAAGGTGGTCCCGGCCAGGTCGGTGGTCCTCACCAGGTGTGTCTCCCAGTGGCCGGAAACCACGCGCTGATACAGCACGCCGACCGTTCCCAGGGCATTGATTGCGATCTGCGGGTTCATCGCATTGGTGACATTGAGCAGATCGGTGGCTGACCAGGTGCTGCCTCGATCGGTGGAACGTCGCACATGAATGGTTTCGCTATTAACGCCGCCGCTGTCGCCCCAGGCGACATAAACACGATCGCTGTCGCGGGGGTCAACGGCGATGCTGAGGTTGCTCGCTCCCAAGCGCTGCTGCCCCATGATGCCGGACTGCAGGGTGAGCGTTCCGGTCACGAAACGGCCCGCGACACTGTCGCTGGGATCGGTGAGCGCCGTGAACCCGCCCAGGCCCCAGTTGTCATCCCGCACTACCACCACCCGCGGCGAACCCGACCAGTCGTGAATGAACGCGGCGTAGACGGTCCCGTCCAGATGGGGCCCGGGGACCTGCGCGAACCCATCCTGGCATGGCGTGTCACGTGCCTCGATGAGGTTCAACGTCATTGTCGGAACGGCCACCTTTCCATCCTGAGTGGTGTCCAGGGTGGAAGTGCGGCCGTTGGGGACCCCGCAACCATAACCGTTGTTGAAACCCACATAGAGCTTGTCCTCGCCCGTCAGGAGAGAACTCAGCGACTTCGCGTGCGGCTGATCGACGTTGCCGGTGCGTGTGCTAAGCGTGGCCATGAGCGTGGCGCTGAACGGATCCTGCGCGCGCAGCACCGTCATCGGGTAACCCGCACTAACCGCACTCAGGGTTCCGCCATACAGCCAGCTCGTCTCGTGCGCCACAGCGCCGCTGAGGGTCGAGCCGAAACTGATGTTGATGTCCCCGGTTGGGAATCCGTTCCCGAGCTTGCTGGGAACGATGAAGGCAAGCGTCCAGGTGGCCCCGCCATCGACCGACACATAGATGGGCGCCGTGGCCGTGACCATCGGACCGGCCGTGAGATTGTCCCAGGTGAAGGCTGAACCGACGATCCGGGTGTAGTCGTTGGGATCGACTGTAATCGTGGGCTCCGCGTCCTGATTGGTCTCACCGCTGCGATTGTTCGGCACCATGTTCACCAGGCGATTCTGTGCGGCCGCGGGAAACGCCAGCGCGACCAGTGCGAGTGTTCCGGCGAGGGCAAAGCAAAGGATAGATTTGCACATTACTGCACCTCCTTCAGGAGCCGACGAACGCGCGCGTCGTCTGACCCCGGCAGCACGTCGAACGGGTGAGTCACCAGTTCCGCGGGTTGCTTCTGGAGAAATTCTGTGACACCGGTGGTGCGATACAGCTGGGCGAACTCTCTTTCCGGCTTGTGCGCGATGAAGATGGCGTCCAGGCCCGGTTCCAGCTTCGGCGAATTCGCCCACATGATGTCGCGGCTGGCGGGGAAGATCACTATGACCAGCGCGCCTTGATCACCGCCTCTGAGGGGCGTAATGATCCGCACCTGGGCGACGTGCCAGTCCGGATCGTGTTCGCTGGGCGGCGATTTATACTTCCGCTCAGGCACAAGGGGGCCTTCACTTTCGACTTTGCCACGAAACACCAGGCTGGCGGCGGCGAGACGCTCGCGAACCGGCAGGTCGCGGCGCGCCTGCAGGCCAACTTCCAACCCGGCGGTGGCCTCGGGTGGGGCGCTCGAAAGGATCTCGCCTACGTCCACGATGGTCAGCGACTTGCCGACGAAGCGCGGATTGCCAAAAAACATCGCCTCCGCGCCGGCCTTGAGTTCGCCGGGCCGGCTGAGGATGACCGTCGCGTTCCGTCCGGTCTGATCGCCGGCGATCTCGGCGCCGGCGTACATGCGCGAGACCTTAATCACCACGGTGCCGGCTGAGGCCGCCTGCAGCGGCTCTTCACTGGCGTTGAGTCGCACTACCGTGCCGCGGACCACAATGGCCGAGCGCTCCGCGAGTGATTGTGCAGTCTCAACCTGCGCCTGAGAGGAGCCGGTGCGCAGCACCCCAACCAGAGCCAGCGTCGCCATGGCGCAGATCACCCAAGGGGTCCCTGCCCGGCCTTTCCGCCTCCACCTGGGTTCATAACCGAATCTTTTGTCCTTCATGTCAAACCTCCGCTTCGTGAGAGCATACAGTGCAAGCGTCGCGAGTCTTTCATCTTCAAACACGGTTGTACTAGTTCCGTGAGAACCGCATTCCAATTGGGTAAGAATCTCAGGAGCAGGCCCAGGAATAGAATCGGTTTCCGACATTGTTGGCAGTCTCGGTCGGTTTAATTCAAACGGAGATTCCGGGGATGATGAGGGTCCCGCTAAAAGGGAATGTGTGTGAGCAATCCCATTCTAGTTGGACGACAGGGGAAGTCAATGATTATGGGACATTGTGCAACTTATCACACCGCAATTTTACTTCCACGAAGAGTTCAAGCCTCTGGGCCGATTTTCATTTTGAACTCTTACTTGTCGCCTGAAAGAGTTACCCATTATCCAAAACTGATCATCGCTGCAGGTCATCGACAAAGAGCGCCATTCGGGTCAGATCCGAACTTCTGTACAAATTGACTTCGCCTTTCTTTACTGTGTGGGCGAATGAGGATGGGGCCTGCTGCAACTGTTCAGCTGTATAAAAGTTCAAACCCGACCCGAGCAATCCTTTGGTAGCCTCGCTCCGATGGATCGGAGCGAGGGCTTTTCCATTCATTTCGTGCATAATGGCTGGTTTCGTGCATCCCGCACGCAAATGCCCCCCCCGCAAGAAACCGCGGGGAGGCTACCCAAACTCTCCCCATCGACATGCTTTGGTAGCCCCGCCGGCGCTTTCTGCCAGCGGGGGCCCTTCCCCTCATGGCGCGCTACACCTAGGGTGCTGCGACGCGGAGCCGTTGGGATCGCTTGGATCTTCTGTTTTTGGATGTGCTTTTCTTGTCCCAGCCGCCGAGATTGAGGGCGACCGCCGTGCAGGCGGCGCGCAATTCATCCGCAAGAGCGCGGTCGACCAGGGTCCGGGCCACGACCATGCCTCCGATGGCCAGGGCCGCGATACTCTGTGCCGTGGTGCGGCGGAAGCGGCTTTTCTCAATCAAGCTCCGCTCGAGCACGCTCACCATGGCTTTGAAGACGGTCTCGAAAGCGCGCTTCGCACTGACGCCGCTGCGCGCGACGTCGGTGGGCAACGCGACCATGGGGCAGGAGTTCTCGACGTCCTCGAAATGCTGGCGCGAGAGATACGCCCGGACGACTTGCGGCCCGACGTCGGTCGATGAGAGGTCAACATGCACCCCTTCCCAGCAGCTTTTCCACTCCGGGTCGGTGAAGAAGCACCCCAGTACCGCGGCGTAGAGATCGCTCTTGCTCTTGAAATAGCTATAGAACCCACCGTGCGTCAGACCCGCACCGCGCATGATCTGGTTCAGAGAGACATTCTCAAAACCATGGCGATTAAACAGCCGGCGGGCACTGTCAATGATGTTCTTTTTTACTGCCGCTCGATGACCTGCGGGGTAAGGCATGAGACCTCCTTGTTTCTTGGGTGCTGAAGTATGCCTCGAAGGCGGTTTACCTGCCAGGAAAATATTATCTTGAACATATTTTAGTGCGGTGTTCTTATGCCGGGAAAGTTGAACACAAAAATTCGGGAGGACGATGATGAGCGACAGAACGAAACGGGAAGTGCTGTCCCTGGGGCCCACGCGGCGGCAAGCGATCGTCAGTGTGGCGGTCGCATTCGGTGGACTGGCCCTGGGCTCAACCGAGGTCTGGGCCGCAGCCGCAGAGGAGATTTCTCGTACGGCGGAATCCATTCACCAGGAGACTGTTTTCAAAGCGAGCCGGAAGCGCGTCTACGAAGCCCTCACCAACGCCCAACAGTTCGACAAGGTCATCCAGCTCAGCGGAGTCATGAAGTCCATGCCCGCGGCCAACAAGCCCACCGAGATCAGTCGTGAAGCGGGAGGCGCGTTCGCACTCTTCGGCGGGTATGTCACGGGACGGCACATCGAACTCGTTCCGAACGAGCGAATCGTCCAAGCGTGGCGAGCGGGCAGCTGGGATCCTGGCATCTACTCGATTGCGAGGTTCGAGCTCACGGAGCAGGGCGCCGGAACCAGGATCGTCTTTGACCATACCGGCTTCCCCAAGGGGGAGGCGGAACACCTGGCGGCGGGATGGAAGGCTCACTATTGGGAGCCGCTCGAAAAACTGCTGGCTTAAGTTCTGCGCGGAGCGCGGGAATGCGGACGGGGACGGGTGGCGCACACAACTGTCGGTTCTGTGCATCCCGCCCGCAAATGCCCCCCCCGCAAGAAACCGCGGGGAGGCTACCAAAACTCTCCCCATCGCGATGCTCTGGTAGCCTCGCCGGCGCTTTCTGCCGGCGGGGGCCTTTCCCCTCATGGCCCGCACGATTGTGGGTTTTGTGCATCCCGCCCGCAAATGCCCCCCCCGCAAGAAACCGCGGGGAGGCTACCAAAACTCTCCCCATCGCAACGGTTTTGTAGCCCCGCTGGCGTCCTCTGCCGGCGGGGGCCTTTCCCCTCATGGCCCGCACAACTGTCGGTTCTGTGCATCCCGCCCGCAAATCCCCCCCCCGCAAGAAAGCGCGGGGAGCCTACCAAAACTCTCCCCATCGCGATGCTCTGGTAACCTCGCCGGCGCTTTCTGCCGGCGGGGGCCTTTCCCCTCATGGCCCGCACAACTGTCGGTTCTGTGCATCCCGCCCGCAAACGCCCCCCCCGCAAGAAACCGCGGGGAGGCTACCAAAACTCTCCCCATCGCAACGCTTTGGTAGCCCCGCTGGCGCTTTCTGCCGGCGGGGGCTCTTCATTCATTACGGGCACAACTGTCGGTTCTGTGCATCCCGCCCGCAAATGCCCCCCCGCAAGAAACCGCGGGGAGGCTACCAAAACTCTCCCCATCGCGATGCTCTGGTAACCCCGCCGGCGCTTTCTGCCGGCGGGGGCCTTTCCCCTCATGGCCCGCACAACTGTCGGTTCTGTGCATCCCGCTCACAAAATTGCTGGCTTAGGATCCGCACAGGGCGCAAGAATGCGAACGGGGCGGAATACAAAAGTCAGAAAGAGCCCGGCACAGAATCAGAGAGAGTAATAACCATGGGACAGCCACCTGTTTTTGGCGAGAAGTAGGTGGCTGTCCCCGGTTCTCCCGGTGCTCATGAGAATTTTGGGTTTAGAGCTCACCGAAGAAAGCTGCAATGTCACGCGCGACGAGTTCCGGCTCTTCAGCGGGGGCAAAATGACCACCGCGCGGCATTGCTGTCCAGCGACGAACGTTGTATAGCCTCTCGGCCCACTCCCGCGGAGGATCTCCTTCAAAGACAAAATTACTCACAAAGTTGGCGATCGCGGTCGGCACATGGACAAAGTCCTCTGGCCCAATCGCAGCTCCTTGCCAGCGTTCGTCGAAGTAGTCCCGTATCGAGGTTGTGATCGTCTGTGTGACCCAGTAGAGCGTTACCACTGTCAGCAAGAAGTCGCGCGAAAAGCGGCCGTCGAGATCGCCCCCGGAGTCAGCCCACGTCCGCCACTTCTCGAGGATCCATGCGGCCAGCCCGGCGGGCGAGTCATTAAGCGCGTATCCGAGCGTCTGCGGTTTGGTCGACTGGATCGCGCTATAGCCACGTTCCACCGCATCCCACTGGTTGCGATGCGTGAGGTAGATGCGTTCCGCCTCCGAAAGGGGGCGCGAACCTTCGCCGGTATAGGGCGAGATGTCCAGGTTGGTCAGGTGGAGACCGATCAGGGGTGAGGGATCATCCAGCGCCATGAAGGTGGCAACGCTGGAGCCGAAGTCCCCCCCGCCTGCTCCATAGCGTTCGTAGCCCAGGCCGCGCATGAGCTGGTGCCAGAGCACGGCGACGTCCCTGCAGTTCGCCCGGGGGGGCCGGGTCGAGAAGGCATATCCCGGCAGCGAAGGGATGACAACGTCGAAGGCAGGGCCGTCGATTCCGTGGGCCTCCGGCTCGGTTAAGAGCGGCACGAGCGGAAGCAGTTCGACGAAGGCGCTGGGCCAGCCATGGGTCAAGATCAGGGGTATCCCGCGTCCGTTTCGCGCGCGTTCATGGACGAAGTGGATCCGGACGTCGCCCAGTTTGGCGCGGAATTGGCGGAAGGCGTTCAGCTTGCGCTCCTGCCCGCGCCAGTCGAAGCTGTCGGCCCAGTAAGCAAGCAGCTGTTTCAAGTACTGGAGTTCGGTGCCCTGCTCCCAGGCCACGCCCGGCACTTGATCGGGCCAGCGCGTCCTGCCAATGCGCATCTGGAGGTCGGATAAAACCTCGTCCTCTATGCGGATCGAGAAGGGCTCGATGTCGAGCGTTGATCTCGGCTTGCTGTCCATGCTCATGGTTGCGATCGTACCCCTATTGCCATGTCTTGGGCAACGCCCGGCGCAGGCCCGAAGGGCCGACAGATTGTAGCCCAGGGTGAAGCGATCCCGCACCGCGGGAGCGCGGAGCCCTGGGTCAGCCCCCCCTCATAATACAGCCCCGCTTGCGGGGCGAAAGAATAGAAACACGCGAAGATGAAATTGGGGTCAAGCCTAAATTTTCAATGGTGATATTTGTGGAGGAGAAAAATCGAAAATTTAGACGTGACCCTAACAACCTTGTTCGCCTACAGGCCGCAGGGGCGCGCTAGTTCACGGCGAAGGTTCCCGTCTGAACGACATTGCCGAAGTGAATGGTGACCACTGCTTTGCCCTTGTCTTCACTGAGCTTGATATTCAGGAGTTCCGCCCTATCGCTGACTTTTTCAGTGGTTAACGGCATATCGGCGATAAATCCGTTTTGTAGCCTTGCAGCGCCCCCCATGACATCGCCCCATAACGGCCTGCCGTACCATTCCTTTGTTTTTGGATGGAAGGAGATGACCCACTTGTCTTCGCCCAGTCTCCTGGCCCATAACGTGTATCTCCCCGCCGCCAATTCTTTTCCATCCACCACCATCCGACCGGCCGATTCGATAAGGGTGGCCTCGTTGCGGCCGAATCTCCAAACGAACCCGACAGGTGCCACTGAAAGTGGATCGCGCCCGCGAATCGCCGGGCCGTCCAAGGCCGGTTGTCCGTAAAGAATCGAGACATTCTTACCGTTGATCATTGCTTCCGTCTTCACCTGGCCAAGATACTTAGGTTTTCGTGGAATCAGAACAAGCGCACACACAACACAGACAATGAGCGCGATGACACACAGCGCAAGTCTTCGAATATTCATTCTTAATCTCCCAGCTCCAAGGCTAATCTATTCCCCCGGGAACCCAGTGCCCCGCCGGTAGTCCCTATACGCTTCCCCGAAAGCAAAGTTGCAGAAATCTCGGGGACAGTCCTGTGGAGTGGACCCCAAAACTCAGACATGAATAATAAGGACAGTTTTCAAAAAGCAGAGCCATGTCCCGAAGTTTGTGAGGGTCAAGTTTGTGAGGGTCAAGTCTAAATTCTCAATTGTGATATTTCTCGAGAAGATGAATTGAAAATTTGGACCTGACCCTCAACTTGGTGAAAACAAATTTCCCGTCCAGACCAATGCCCTCGACGGCAGTTGGGGGGGTAGCTTGGGTAGCCGGGATCCCGTTCATTGGGATCCCGGGCACTTGTCTGCAAGCCGCACGGTCCGCCCCGATCTATTGGGGCTGCCACCCGAGCCCAGGCCCGAAGGGCCGACAGATTGTAGCCCAGGGTGAAGCGATCCCGCACGGCGGGATCGCGGAGCCCTGGGTCAGCTCGCCCTCAAAAAAGAGCACCACTTGCGGGGGCGGAAGGTTAAAGATAGGCCGGACCCGAACGATCCCCCGAATTCCCTAAGCGGTATTCGAACAGGCTGCGCACCGACTCGTTCCGAACGAGCGGGTCGGACAGAACCATCTCATTGAAACTCCGGTGCATGGGTGCCAATAAAGGTAGGGTTTGAGCTTTGGAAGCTCGATCTTGCCCCGAAATCCTCTACCATTTATCAACTTGGATCGGCTAGCACGAAGCGCCTACAGGGACAATATTGAGGGAGAAAAGGGCCGTTTAAGCCTCAAAAAAGCCCCCGTTTTTTATATTATCCTCTCTTGCTAAAAAAACTTAGCTTGGTCTGACCCACTTTTGTTATTACAACAACTTAGCTTGCTCGGGCCCTGTCATGGAAACCGCCGTGGGTTCTCGGGGATTCTGATTGTGAGGACAGAAAGCGTTCTCGTACAGGGTGCCGGCCGTGAAGTAATTGGATGCGCGACATCCCCCTTTGCAGACGTCCGCCACATCGCAGTCCCTGCACCGTCCCGTCAGCAATTGCAGGTCGAATGCCCGGTTGTAGCTGAACTTGTGCTCGTCGCGCCAGATCTCGCTTAAGGGTTGCTCTCTCACGTTCCCTTCAATGAACGCATCGTCGTAAAGGGCTCCACAGCCCTTGACATTGCCCACGCTGTCAATAAAAAAGGATGTAATCCCGGCCTGACAGCCTTCCCAGTAGCAGATCGGCTCTCTTCTGCCGCGAATGCATCCTTCCGAGTCGTCATGGTAGTAGCCGATACTGTCCGCGGCGACAACGATCATCCTTCTCTCGCTATTCTTTTCGCGGATGAACTCGATCAGCCATGGGAGCTTGTCGGGATTGAGGATCAGGTTCCTTCTGCCGGCCATGTTCCCCATTGGGTTCACCAGCTGAAGCTGCCAGATCTGAACACCATGGCTCAGCAGGAACTCATATAGCTCTTCCAGATCAGGAAAGTTGAAGTCCAGTAGAGAGGTTACAACCGCAATCGGCACATCCTCCCGGTTCAGCAGGTCAAACACCTTGATGATTTGACCGAACGAGTTCTTTCTCCCCCGAATCCGATTGTGGTTCTCCTCCAGTCCGTCGACCGAAATGCCGACATTGCTTAGGCGGCCGTACTGGATCTGTCTGACCTCCTCCTCGCCTATGCCGTAGGCGTTCGTCATAATGTTCACGAGAATCCCCCGGTCCGATGCATACCGTGCGATCTGCTCCCATCCTTTGTAGAGGAAGACTTCCCCTCCGATGAGGGCCAGCTCTTTACACCCAAGCCCGACAAGTTCGTCGGCCACGGCGAAGCATTCATCGAGCGTCAGTTCGCGGCTGCGAGCCCGCCCCGCTACGGAACCGCAATGCATGCAGTGCATGTTACACTTCAGTGTGAGTTCCCAGAGACAGGCACGCAGCGGGTAGTGGCCATTCTGGGCATCCACGCTCACTCGACACTCCTCACCCTCGAATTACAGAGGCAAGCCGATTTGCAGTCGTGATTGGTGTTTTCGCCTAACTGAAAACAATGGCACCCCTTTGCATGGCATCCGCTGTGATGTTCACACTCGATATCGCCGTGCGCAGTTGGAGATGTTCCTTCACCTGAAGTACCTGTTGATCCGTCAGGTAGATCAGCCAATCATCTTTCCGCATGCCCAAAGGCGGAATTTTGTAGGACGTCAGGCAGCCACCTTTCCCGGGTTTGATCGTGACCCTGGTGATCTTGTCGATCCCTTCCACCTTGGAGAAGTCCTTCAACATTCTCTTCTGCCAGCTTTCCAAATACAGCGTAACGGCTAGTTTTCTAATCACGGTAGCACACTCCTTTCTCGCGATGTACCTGACCCCGCCATGAGCTGGGAACCGGCACCTGTTTGATACAACTCTTCCCTCGGACTTGCTTTCGTGCGCTCTGTGCTTAGACGAAGTATACATTGCGATAATTTTCTGTCTGTCACAAAGAGGACACGGGCATGGGGTCATGCTGAGTGGACTCGGGAGCAAGCGCGTAAGGCCAGGTCTCAAAAAACAACATTCGAACCTGTTGAATTTTGAGACCAGGCCCCCCTCGTTATTCGACGCGTAACACTGATGGAACCGTTCGACAATTCCTCGCCGCGCTCCGCTTGATGCAATTCTTGGACATACTTTGGATAAAGCAAGACCGGCTCTATTTTTTCGCGTCTTGCTTTAGAATCAGGTCAAGCAATTCTTGTATATAATCTGCGCTATAGACTGAGGTAAGCCCCGATGGGCCTAGTCCGCCAGAAACGATTCCGATCACGTAGTTCTTCATTTGCTCTGTCGCAAACTGCAATTGATTAGTTTTAGGATCACGCCGAACTTTTAGTTCCGAGGCAAGAACAATTTTTGAGGGTCAAGTCTAAATTTTCAATTTTTCTCATTCGAAACGATCACAATTCAAAAGTTAGACCTGACCACCACGTTTCCAAATAAAATCCAGGTTCCAAACAAAAGTAACGGTCGAGAATCAATGAGTATGGCTCGTGTGGTCAGGCCTTCTCAATTCTCAAATTGAACGAGAGTAAACGCATGATTGATCGATTGGAAGATGGCAAAACAATAGGAAAACTCAAAAACTCAGGCCGGGAATTATTCCTTGATCAGCAATGCGTTGACAATGACGTTGGTATCGAAGAAGATGCGGAGCTCAGTCGGCATGGAGCGGCGACTCGACAATCTCGGGGGTCAGTCCACAGCAAGAGGGGTCACACAGCAAGAGGGGTCAGGCTGCGACATTCGACAAATCAGGGACCCGTGGTACAGAGAGCAATCCCACCCGGTCATCCTTGGCTCGGATGTGATCCTGCGTTGTCATGAATTCGACCTTGCGGGATAATCCAGGCTGTCCTTTTTCGACGGGCTGCTTCGATGGAGTCAGCGGGTGGACCGGGGGAGATCTTTCTACCAAGGGAAACATCTCCCCAGTCTGACCCGAAAAGTTCCGAGAGTGTGGTTTTGCGAGAGACAAGACGCAAGATCTGTAGAGGAGGTTGCATATGGCTACTGCCCGTCTTCCTAGGGGAGCGTTCCCTGCCCAGCAGGGTGTCAGCTTTCGGGCCTGGGCCCCCTTCGCGAGCCAAGTCTATGTGGAAGGCGATTTCAATAGCTGGTCGAAAACTGCCACTGCACTCAACAGCGAGGGAAATGGGTACTGGTCGACAATTGTGCCAAACGCACAGTTGGGCGATGAATACAAATTCGTGGTTGTGAACCGAGATACCGGAGAAGTTCTCGAGAAAAACGACACGTACGCCCGCGAGGTTACGAACTCTGCGGGAAATAGCGTCGTGGCGGATCCCGACTTTAGCTGGACAGCCACGGACTTCGTGACTCCGCCTTGGAATGAGATGGTTGTCTACGAAATACACGTGGGATCATTCACTGTGGATCAGAGCACCCCAATCAAAAGAGGAACATTTCGCAGTCTCGCGACCAAGCTGCCCTATCTGCGAGACCTGGGTATAAATGCCATCGAAGTGATGCCTTCCGGCGAGTTTCCAACGGACGTATCGTTGGGCTACAACGTGGCGTACCCATTCGCGATTGAAAGCTCGTACGGAGGCCCAAACGGCTTTCGTCAGCTCATTGACGCAGCTCATCAATACGGAATCGCGGTCATCCTGGATGTGGTCTACAACCACTTCGGCCCCTCCGATCTGGACGGCGGCCTCCGCCGCTTTGATGGCTGGTCGGAGAACAACGGGGACGGGATTTACTTTTACAATGATTGGCGTTACGTGACCGAGTGGGGGCCGCGTCCGGATTACGGTCGGCCCGAGGTGAGGCAATACATCCAAGAGAACGCGCAACGCTGGTGCGACACACGGTACGTGGATGGACTGCGTTGGGATGCCACAAACACAATCCGCAATGTCTACGCGAAAAACAACGATCCCGATCATGATTTGGCTGATGGCTGGAAACTGATGCAGGAGATCAACGATTCGCTGGCGGCGCAGCCACTGTGGAACATGAAAATCAGTATTGCTGAAGATATGAAGGACAACGAGTGGCTCACAAAACACACTCGCGACGGAGGAGCAGGCTTCGACTCCCAGTGGGATGCGTCCTTCGTTCATTCCGTCCGGCAATCCGTCATCACCCCACGCGACGAAGACCGCGACATGAACAGCATCGCCAATGCGCTCATGCATCGTTATAACTGGGACGTATTCGAAAGGGTCATCTATTCGGAGTCCCATGACGAGGTCATGAACGGGAGAGCTCGCGTGCCCGAAGACATCTGGCCGGGCAATGCCGGAAGTTGGTACTCAAAGAAGCGCTCCACCTTGGCGGCAACGTTGGTGTTTACCGCACCTGCCATCCCGATGATCTTTCAAGGCCAGGAGTTTCTGGAAGATGGGTGGTTTCAAGACAGCAAAGCGCTCGACTGGAGCAAGGAGTGGAAGCATGCGGGCATCCTGAATCTCTATCGCGACCTGATTCACTTACGCCGCAACTGGTTCGACAACACCCGGGGGTTGCGCAGCCAATCGATCAACGTTTTCCACATAAACAATTCGGACAAGCTCATTGCGTTCCACCGCTGGGGCAATGGCGGGCCCCACGATGACGTGATCGTTGTCGCAAATTTCGCCAATCGTTCGTATGATTGCTACAACCTGGGTTTGCCGCGTGAAGGTTCGTGGAGGGTGCGGTTCAACAGCGATTGGAGTGGCTACAGTGCGGATTTTGGCAATCACCCGAGCTATGACATCATGGCTCACGCCGGCTCCAAGGACGGACTTCCTTTCAACGGTTGTGTCTCTATTGGACCGTACACGGCGGTGATCCTTTCGCAGGATTGAAAATCGACTGGAATGCCCTTCGTCCTTCATCGGGAGCGACCTCAAGAGCCCACTGTGAATACGAGCAAATTCCAGCGGTGGAGTGAAACCCAAAAAGGCGGCCTATGATTTTCACGCCGATGGCCCACACACTCGTGACCCACAGCGCCAGGAACATAATTCTCATCTGCCCGCCTCCAATTCAGACCTGCGCAGACGACGAAAGAATTGAAAGAGAAAGCCCCGCAATCAGCCTAGCACAGTCTTTGACGGTCAAGTCTAACTTTTCAACTTTTCTCATCAAAAACGATCACAATCCAAAACTCGGACTTGACTGCCACCTTTACAATCATTCAATACCCTCGCCCGACTGGCTCTCATGAAGAACGCGAGCTCAGAGATTACTCATTACGGCGCCCCTGCCCTGAAAGGGCAACCTTCAATAGCCCAGGGCGACGCCCTGGGACACCACCTCCCGCGCCACCTCCGAATCCACCATGGAGGAATCTCTCCCTTCGTGAGTCATGGAGCCGCACTCGAGAGCCACGGGGGGCCCGCATCGGCGATGCCGCGATTCGTCGATTCTGCTCCGCACCGGGGATGGTGTTCTAGATCCCGGATATAACCCCGGACTGAAGCGAGGGCCTATGAACCACGCCCTTTCACCAATCTGCCATCGTCCCAACCAGCACCCGGGTTCCAGCGATTTTCACCATCGTGGGTTTGCTCAGGACCAGATTGCCCTTTCAGGGCAAGTCGACAAGTAATAATTGTCGCCCAGTCCTAGGGCGTTGCCCTAGGCTATTGAAGGTTGCCCTTTCAGGGCAGAAAAAGTTGTCGCACCCTCTTGGGACCCACACAATTTCCCGAAGAGCTCTTTTCTTGGCGCGCATTCCCAAGGTAAGATCATTCAGGGTTGCACTGGAGAGATTATGGCCAAAGCTAATACGAACATCATTCAAAATATTGCAGAATTGGGCGTGATTCAACGTTGGGAGGTCCGCCTCGGCGGACGACCCTACTGCGAAATTTCTAAAACTCTTGTCCTGGCCGCCTTATTGGCGTTGACCGCTTGCTCCAGTCCGCCGGCATCCAAGGCTCCTGCCCCAGCATCCGCTGTGAACACGGGGGGTGTCGATCTGGCCGGCATGGATCGCTCGGTCAAGCCGGGTGACGATTTCTTCGGCTATACCAACGGCACGTGGGTCAAGACGACCGAGATTCCCTCGGATCGCTCGAGCTACGGCCCCGACGCCATGCTCGAGGAAGAGGCTATCCTGCGCACCCGCAACCTGCTCGAAGATGCGGCGAAGAGCGCGGCGCCGGCAGGCTCGGACGAACGCAAAGTCGGCGACTACTACACGGCTTTCATGGATGAAGCCACGATCGAATCAAAAGGCCTCGAGCCGCTCCGCAGCCAGCTCGACCGGATTGCTGCAATTTCCAACCGGCGCGCGCTTGCGGAAGCGCTGGCCCAGACCGTTCGAGCCGATGTCGATCCACTGAACAACACCAACCTTCATACGGAGCACTTGTTCGGGGTGTGGGTTACCCAGGACTTTAACGAGCCGACGCGCTGCGCGCCTTATCTGCTTCAGGGCGGGATCGGCATGCCGGATCGCGAGTACTACCTCAGCAGCTCGCCCCGTATGGCCGACATCCGAACCCAGTATAAGTCGCACATCGCGGCTGTTCTGAAGTTGGCGAAGATCGCCAATGCGGATGCCAAGGCGGCGCGGATCTTCGAGCTGGAATCCAAAATTGCGAAGGTCCACTGGAGCCGGGAAGACTCCGAGGAAGTGCACAAGGCAAACAATCCATGGAAACCGAAAGACTTCGTGGCCAAGGCCCCGGGCCTCGATTGGCCGGCCTTTTTCAAAGACTCCGGGCTTGATGGCGCGCCCATGATTATCGTGTGGCAGCCGAGTGCGATCGCCGGGGAAGCCGCTCTTGTGGGCCGCGAGTCGCTAGAGACCTGGAAGGATTACCTGACCTACCACCTCATCGATAGCTGGTCGTTCCTGCTGCCCAAGGCGTTCGTCGAGCAGAGTTTCGCCTTTTACGGCAAGGTCCTCTCCGGCACGCCGCAGCTCCGTGAACGTTGGAAGCGGGCCGTCGGGTCCACCAACTTCGCAATGGGGGATGCCGTCGGTCGTCTCTACGTCCAGCATTACTTTCCGCCTGAGGCGAAGGCCAAGGCGCAGGCGATGGTTGCGGACCTGGTGCAGGCGTTTGGCCAGCGGATCGACAAGCTGACCTGGATGTCACCTCCGACCAAGGAGAAAGCCAAGGAGAAGCTTAGGACGCTCAAAGTGGGGGTCGGCTATCCCGACGTGTGGCGCAATTACTCGGGCCTGGAGATCTCGCGTGACAACCCGCTCGGCAACGCCTACAACGCCGAGCTTTATGACTACCACCGCAACCTCGCCAAGCTCGGCAAGCCGGTGGACCGTTCTGAATGGTGGATGACGCCCCAGACAGTCAATGCGGTGAACCTGCCCATCCAAAACGCGCTCAACTTCCCCGCCGCCATCCTCCAGCCGCCGTACTTTGATCCGAAGGCCGACGCAGCCAATAATTACGGCGCCATCGGCGCGGTGATCGGCCACGAGATCAGCCACAGCTTCGACGACCAGGGCAGCCAGTTCGACGCCTCGGGCCGGTTGGCCAACTGGTGGACACCTGAAGACTTCGCTCACTTCAAAGAGGCTTCGGGCCGGCTGGTTGCGCAATACAATGGATACCACCCTTTCCCCGACCTCGCGGTCAATGGCCAGCTGACGCTGAGCGAGAATATTGCTGATGTGGCAGGACTGTCCGTAGCCTACGACGGCTACCAGCTGTCGTTCGGCGGCAAGCAGGCGCCCGCGCGCCAGGGTCTAACGGGCGACCAGCAGTTCTTCATCAGTTTCGCCCAGAGTTGGCGGGCAAAATTCCGGGAGCCATTGCTGCGGCAACTGATCGTGACGGACGGCCATGCACCGGCCGAATACCGTGCCGATGCCGTACGCAACATCGACGCCTGGTATGACGCATTCGGCGTGAAAGCGGGGCAGAAGCTGTATCTACAGCAGGGGGAGAGGGTGAGGATGTGGTGAGGCTAAGAGAAAATCCAAATTCCAAACCGCCAAATTCCAAATAAAATCCAAATTCCAAATTCCAAACAAAACCTAAAATCCAAAACCCAAACTGATATGAAATTCTATCCGGCTATCAAGAGGGTTCTATATGCCATCCTGCTTTCTGCTGCGCTTGTGAATTTGTCATTTTTTGCTGCCCTCTCTCATTGCTGTAAGGCTTTTGTCTTCGTGATGAACTGGATAGTGAAACCTGCACAGTATTTGGCTGCTCAGACACCTTACGAAGGTGAGGCGCAGTTTTTTCTATTCTTCCTTGTTTACCAATACTTCTTGTTTGCAATCGCATTTTGGGTGGGTCTGAGCGTAGCCGGGCGGATACGGAGTAAGCGGATGCGGGGATGAAAATTTGTGCAGATGAAAGAGGTCACGCTCGACATGAATGATTGCACGGGTGGCGCATACCCTCATCTGTCGAAGATCCGCCGTGGCGGGAGCTCCGACCCCCGCTCTTTGCGGGGCGGAGCGAGGGTGGGGTTCCAGTTCCCTGGCATCATCACAGCCCCGCTTGCGGGGCGCTATACCTTTGGCCCATGGCGGCAGCCATGGAAACCCCGCTCGACATTGGACATGGAGCTCCGTCAGGAGCGAAAGATAACGGGTCTCTCCGTTTCACTTCGAGACAATCCTCTCCTCGGTCTATCCCGGACGATGTCTGCAGAATCTTTCGCCCCTGCGGGGCTCACGTCTTTTTTGAACCCTGACCCCGCCCTCGCCCCGCAAGAAGAAAAAGCGCGGGGCTCAGACGGGGCTTCCATGAGAAGGCATTCAATGTCAAGGCCAACGTGGTGGCCTGGCGCCGACCGCTACGGCGGCCGCCTGGAGACAGTCAGCATCCCGATCTCCTTTCCGACTCCTGTTCTTGTCGTGAGGTAAAACAGTCGCT
>JAIQFY010000105.1 GCA_020072965.1 Terriglobia bacterium
GCTCTTTTCCATCGCGATTTGCCCTCGCGATTCCTCTCTTGCACCTCGAAGTGTTCATCGTTGCTCTCAAAAGGAGTAGATCTCAGCTGATTTTTGCATTTCACAGGATTTCTCAAGTTTTCATGAATAAACCGGGCTAGAGGTAAGGATCCGAAGAGTGAGGCCAGAGGCAAGAAGCCAGAAGTTGGAACTCATGGCTCGGAAGCCGGAAGTCAGAAGTCGGAAGTCAGAGGTCGGACAAAAATTGAGAACCATACTTGATGGTCAATTGGGGGCTCTTGAATTTCAACTTTGAACCTTGAACTTTCAACCGTTCTTTGAATTTGGACCTGGACTTTGGACTTGGAACTTTGAACTAGTTTTTCTATGACGGCAAAGCAGATTTTCCCAAAAGAGCATGGAACGTGGGCGATGCTTCTGATCCCTTGGGCGGTGGGCTGCGGTGTCGCACGTCGATGGAGTGAAAGAGAATTCCTCCTACTCGCCGGGATGCTGATGTTTTTTCTGGCCCAGGCGCAGATCATGAATCGGCTCCGAATGCGTTTTGCCATCACTCCCGACCCGCGGGCGCTGGTTCGCGTCCAGGTCCTCTTCATCCTGTTTGCTTTACTAGGGACGCTCGCAGTCGTACCGCTCCTTGCAGTCTACCACCTAAAGGCCCTGGTTTACTTTGGGGGGGTTGCCCTCGTGTTGACCGCGATTAGCATGGTCCTGGTGATCCGGAAGCTGGATCGCTCGTTGGCCGGACAGATCCTGGCCTCTGCCGGTCTTTCCATGAGTGCGCCACTTGCCTATTACGTTGCCGCGGGCACCGTCGATCATCTCGCCATGGAACTGTGGATGATAAACTTCCTGTTCTTCCTGGGAGGAGTATTCTATGTTCAGCTCAAGATAGACGCCCTCCCCCGCGCGTCCAGACTCAGGTCCCTTGCGGACCGGTTTCGATTCGCGGGAGGGACCATGGGACTGAATGTCGTGATATTATCGCTCGTGTTACTCACGCTGCGAGTGGGATCCTTGTCGCCCTTCATCATCCTCGCTTTTGTGCCGACCTTTCTTCAGGCCATTATCGGAACGATCCGCTTGGATCGTCCCGCAAAGCTTAAGCGGGTCGGAATCATCTCGACCGTGCATTCGATTGTGTTTGCGGTTTTGGTGATATTGTTAGCGTGAGGGAAGTTGCCGGTTCCAAGTTGCCAGTGATTGAGCCCACATGGTTGACGATAGCCGGTCATCAAATATGGCGGGGCCTAGCAGAAGTCGGGTAATGCAAGACGGCCATGGAGCAATCATGGCGGATCATTTTATCTTCGAAACTCTTGCGAAAAGAGGAAAGTACTGTGGGTCCGGTACGCAATTGGACCGACATCAGGATCACTGGCCGAGAACTGACAACCGACAACTGGCAACTGGCCACTGACCGCTATTCCCATGACCCTTGAAAAACTGTTCTTGCTGTCCACCCTGCTGATCATACTCGTCAATTTTGTGGGGTGGGAAGGTCTCCGGCGATATTTCCGGTTGGCGCGGGGAAAGGCGTCGTCGCCGCGGGATCTCCTCTTCGTCCGTACCCTACTGCCCTGGGTGGTCCGGGTGGAGTTCTTCTACTATCTCTTCCTTGCCGCCTTTGCCATTGTGAGACCAAGAACAATTCCCGTCGCAATCGTGTTCTTCCTTGTTATCTACCACGCCGCCGGATTGGTCCTCAGCGAAAAGTACGCCCCTCATAACCAGCAAGACACTCCACGGTTCAACGTTCAAAGGCCTTCTTCCCGAATCCAGCTTACCTCCCTGCGAATCATCTCCTTCCTGGACGGATTTGAGATGGCCTTTTTGCTTTACTTTTGTTTGATTCTAAGACAGCGAATGTAGACGAGCGGCCAGCTATCAGCTTTCAGCGATCAGCCATCAGTTGTCAGCCATCAGTTGTCAGTTCAGAAGTCCGCAACAGGCTCTGATTATCTGATTCCTCAACACGGCAGACAAAAGATTGTCGTAATGTGAGGACTCAGGCCGGCCGAAGCCCATCTGCATTTATCTTCGGAGATTTGATTACCTCGACTGGTTGCCGAAGCATGACGGATTATGATTTGTTGCTGATAGCTGAGAGCTGATGGCTAATAGCTATCTCTCGAACTTCAGACGGGTCACTTTAATGGCAGGATGCTGGTGATTCCAATCGGAAGGCAACCCCTCGAAACCAATGGCAAACTCGCGGGATTCCCCGGGCTTCAGAGCGGCCTTATGTTCATCGATGGGTCGTTTGGATTCGCGCAGGACGGTCTGTCCCAGCTTGTCAGAAAAATAGAACGTGAGCTCAAGCAGCTCCAAGGGACGCGAATCACGATTTGTGACGATGCCATTCAGGTAGCGGACTCGATCCCCGAGAAAGTTTTCACCGGTGTTGAAGTATACATGACCAATTTCAATTTGTGATCCGAACTGCTCTGCCGATTGAATCATCTCCTCATCTGCTGCGACCCGGCGGCGATCTTGAATTCGCGATGCCAGATAAGCCACCACGGCGAAGAGAAGGAAGAAGACGACAATTCCCCCGACAATGCGAAGAAGGTTCACCCCTTCTTTTGGCCGGTCCGGAATTGGATTCATCATGGACATGGGAACCGATAGTATGAGACGGGGTGCGGGCGAACATGCCTCCTTGTTTCGAAAGGGCCCCTCCGTGCTCGCTTCAAAGCCGACCCGGCACAGAGGGTCTATTCAGCTTCCGCTGACCATCATCTTGGAGATTTTGATGCTGGGTGAAGCAACGGCATCGCGGAAGTCCTCGTCATTCGCCACCGCCTCGATGGACAATAACATTTCGGCGAGGTTTCCTGCAATCGTGACCTCCTCAAAGGGAAACGTCAATTCTCCATTTTCAATCCAAAGGCCCGACGCCCCTCTCGAATAGTCTCCCGTGACGACGTTTACCCCGAAACCGATCAGATCGGTCACGTAGACGCCCCGCTCCACAGACTGAATCAGTTCCGAAGGCGGACGCGTTCCCGCCTTGAGGTAGAAATTCGTCGGGCCGACCCGGGGTGATCCGGACACATCCCTAGTCGCATTGGCTGTGGTGCGCAGTCCGAGTTTGCGTGCGGCATAGCAATTCAAGAGATAATTCTTCAAAATGCCGTGTTCGATGATGGGAGTGGTCTGAGAAGGCACTCCCTCGCCGTCAAATGGCGAGGTCCCGAGTCCTGCGGACATGAGGCCATCATCAATCACTGAAACGCACTCGCTGGCTACTTTGTTCCCGAGTCTTCCCACCAGGAAAGAGGCGTGACGATAAATGGAGTTTCCGGACACGGCATCGACCAGGTTTTCGAGCAAGCTGCGTGCAGTGAGCGGATCAAAGATGACGGGGACCTCACAGGTTGAAATCTTTCTGGCCCCCAACCGGCTCAACGTGCGCTTGGCCGCGTTGGTTCCGACGACCTCCGGGGTTTCGAGGCGTGCGAAGTCCACCGCATTCGAGTACCAGCCATCCCGCTGCATCGAACCCGCGCCGCTTCCGTCGGGGGCTTTCTCAGCCGCAATGGACACTGTATTCAGCGAACAGCCCGAGCTTTGGTACTCACCCGCAAAACCGCTGGAATTGGCAAGGATGACGCGCTGGAGTGAACTGCTGAAGGAGGAACCATCGGAGTTTACAATCCGCGGATCAAAGTCCAATGCAAATTTTTCTGAATCCCTCGCGAGGCGGATCTTCTGGTCAGTGTCCAGTAGCGCGATTGAATCACTGTAAATGCCGAGCTCTCCTGCGAGCGAATGAATCCATTCCTTCTCGGGGAGGCCAGCGCATTCATCCGGCGAAGTGATCCGCGCCAGAGCCACCGTGTCTTCGAGAAGACGCGCCAGACTGGTTTCCGAAAGGTCGGAGGTGTGCGACGTGGCTGTCTGTAACCGCGCTCCATCGCCCGACCGAACGAAGACCCTTAACCCCAATCCCTTTGAACCGGACTCTTTCAGGGTCTCGATTTGCTGTCGGCGCACGGTCACCGAAAAATCGTCCCCTTCCACAATTAAACAATCCGCCGCCGCGGCCCGGCGCTCGATTGCACGATGGACCAGCTCGACAGCAAGTTGTTTGAGATCAGCCATGGGTTAGGTGATAGGTGTTAGCCCGGTTTATTCATGAAAACTTGAGAAATCCTGTGAAATGCAAAAATCAGCTGAGATCTACTCCTTTTGAGAGCAACGATGAACACTTCGAGGTGCAAGAGAGGAATCGCGAGGGCAAATCGCGATGGAAAAG
>JAIQFY010000069.1 GCA_020072965.1 Terriglobia bacterium
ACCGCATCCGTAGTTGCACGACCAAGGTCCAATCCGATATATTTCATCGTGGGTCTCCTTTGTGGTTTCACCGATTGTGTTTTCGACAACCACAATCAGTGTATTCCACTCTGTGAGGCCCGTGTTGTCACAGTTTCAGGATGCTCTGCGCTTTTTGCAGAGCGAGGGTGGGGTAACGAGGAGAGAAATCGTGAGAGCCCCGCTTGCGGGGCGAAAGAATCGTCTTACGGTCAATTGTTCGTGATGTTCCAGTCTAACGACAACGCCACCAGGAGAGTGAGACGAGTCGTGAATCAGACCGGATCTGAGGCAATGTCTCAACTCATCCGGATTAATTCAGGCACTGAAAAATAGATGGACGCCGATCTATGTTTCTGTCGGCCCTACGGGCCTCCTGGATTATTATTGATAGGCCCGTACACCCCACCCTCGCCCCGCAAAAAACGCTGTGCTTCAGGTGGGGCTACAATCTGATGGCCCTCCGGGCCTAAGCGGTGCTTCAGATGGGGCAATGCGCTGCAGCGCATCTGCCGTTCGGACCTAATCGCAAGCAATTTCTGTCCGCCCTCGGTTCTTTGCCCGCAACGGGATTCGGATCTCCCCTGGCTCCCTTTATAATCCTCAATTTCCAAATCCGGATTGAACACTTTCATTCCTTTTTCGCTGTCCATGCAGAACATCCTCCTGTAACCGCCACCCCTGAATCAGCGTCCGTTGAGGTTGAGTGGCGTTCTTTGACACGAAGGGCTTCTTTTTCATTTTGAAACTTGATAATGTAGCGGCGGCATGGATCCGGAAGAACGCGACCTTATCAAGCGTTGCCAGCAGGGCCACGAACTCGCCTTCAACGAATTGTTCCGGCGATACCAGTCAAAGGTCTTCTCGATTGTGTATCATTTGGTCTGGAACCGCGACGACGTGGAAGATGTCGCCCAGAATGTTTTTTCGAAGATTTACTTTTCGATTCGCTCTTATCATTTTCAGGGGGCCTTTGCCGTCTGGGTCGAGCGCGTCGCGGTGAATCAATGCTTCGATTACCTGCGGCAGAAGAAGCGGCACAAGGGCGCCATCGAGCTGGACGCGATGAGCGCTGAGGAAGCTAACGTCACGATCCAGCCGGCACGCCCCCGGCACACTCCGGACGCGGAAAAGGGCGCCATTTCGCGGCAGGCGGCCTCCCGTCTGTTAAGGGAATTGAATGAAAATGACCGCGCCCTTTTGATTTTGAAGGAAGTGGATGGGGCGTCGGTTCAGGAATTGAGCCGGCTTTTCAAGATCTCGGAAAGTAATGTGAAGATCCGGCTGATGCGGGCGCGGCACAAATTGCGCGCCATTTATGAGAAGTCGCAGGACAGAGTAGCCCCGTTGAAGAGAACAGCTTCGGGAGAAGGTCGATCATGACTTGCCAAACGTGCAGAGTGAGCCTGGAAGATTTTCTCGATGAGCGGTTGGAAGGAGTTCTTCTCGAAGAGTTCCAATCCCATTGTCAGAAGTGTGCGGATTGCCGCACCCTGGTGGAGGACGCCTCTTTGGGACGCACCGTGGCTCGAGCTGCATTTCCCGTCGAGGAGTGGAAGGCTTCGCCCCAGTTCTTCTCCACACTCTGGCAGTCCATCGAGATCGAGCGCTCCAAGCCGTTATCGTGGGTCGTGGTGCGCGCCCTCGCCATGCGCTTTGTCGCCGGCGTGGCGCTGATTATCGCCCTCCTGGTGGCGGTCAACGCCATTGGCGGGCCGAGGTCCAACGAGAACCAGTTGGCCATTGATAATTACCTCGAAGCCCCGGGGGCGCCTGATGCATTCCGCGACGTGCTCATCGGAGATGTCAGCACGAACCGGGATGAATTGCTCAAGAACCTGATGGTGCGGGACCGGCAGCAGAACTCCATGCCGGCTTCTCAGACACCTCAAAAACCGACACCTAACCAATAACCTCACGAGGTCATTCTCATGGCTGAACCCCGAGTGAAAATCGTCGGATTGCTGATCTTGATCTTCCTGCTGGGAGCCATCACGGGCAGCCTGGGTTACCGTCTGCTCGAAGAAAAGGGTGCTTTGGCCTCGTCCACCCGCAACACCCCGGGCACCAGTCACCGCGGCGAGGTTGTCGAGAAGTTTACTCGTGAACTTAATCTGACTTCCGAACAAACCCAGCGCCTCAATGCAATTTTTGCGGAAAACGAACAGAAATTCAGCGAACTCCACAAGAGTTTCAAGCCTCAGGCCGACGCCATCCGCCAGGAGGGGCGTAACAGGATCCGCGCAATGCTCACCGACGAACAGAAAATCAAGTTTGAGGACATATTAAGAAAAATGGACGAAGAGCGGCGCCAGCGCGGAGAAGCGAGAAGGAGATAACCTGAGGGAGCGCGGGCGTCCCGCCCGCTTTATGATATTCCGTAAGAATAAGAGTTCCCCACCCCATCCTGCTTGAGACCTCTGGACGGTACTTTTTCCCAATTGATAAGCTACTGTATTAATCTCCTCTCCTTCCTGGAATGACATCGTGACCTTTGCGCAGGATCACAGCCTGCCTCGGCGGGCTTGGCTCGGTACAGCCCGCTGGTTTACCGGCGGGGAAGGAAACGCCCCCTAGGCTTTTCACCCCGACTCATCGCATACGCGTCAACCTAAGGAGGATTGATCTTAAAGGGGGAGGGGGACGGTTCTGTCGAATCCCCCTGGCGGAAGCCGGGGGAAAGTTCAAGTACAGCCTACAAACACGAGCTCTAAAAATAAACTACACCGGCCCCCCTCATCCCGCTTCGCGGGATGAGGGGGGAGATAATGAAAACGGGGATCGCTGCTGTAGGTTGTAGCTGAATCATCCCCCGGCTTCCGCCGGGGGGATTATGGACGCTCGTTACTCCGCTCTTGGGTTGACGCATATGCGATTCATCGGGGCTGACCTCCGATCCGGGTCGGCCGCCAACGACCGACCCACTCCCAACCAACCCCGTTGAACCGGGGTGCCTCCTCAAACTCGCCTGCTCCCGCCGCTGAGAAGCTGTGAAATAATTCAAAATAGCACCTTCGCCCTACCCTCTCACAAGTCTCCTCATCCGTGTGTAACCCTTACCTGAATGCCAACGTCCATACCTTTATCAATGATATAAACTCTTTCCCTGGGAGGGATACGTAATGAAGACAATGTGGTTCAAAGGACTAATGGTTTGCGCTTTGGCATTGATGCTGTGTTCCGCTTTTGCCTACGCCCAACAGGGACGTGGGCCCGGCATGCAGTTTGATCCCAACAAGATGACGGGCGGAGAGATCAAGGCCATTGATGCCAAGGCCATGACCTATGAGGTGGAGCGGGTCAATCGACAGACCGGAGATACGACCAAGGACACCATCTATTGCACCGATAAGACCGCATTCAAGAAGGACGGAAACGATGCCAAGTTTACGGACTTCAAGGTGGGCGACCGCATTCGCGCCAACGGGGAACGGAAGGATGGAAAGTTCATGGCGGACCAGGTGATGAGTGGAGGCAGACCGCGGCCCTCTTCGGACTAGGGTTCTCCATTCTTAGAGATCAAAACTCTCGTAACCCGGCGCGTTCAAACTTCGTCTTGACGTCCGAAGTCTGACACTGAATCGAGCTGGGCAGGAGCTCGAGGAAAGCACGATTTCTTCGATTCACTCTTCCCGCTCGATTTGTTGTTTAGAGAGCAGCTATCAGCCGTCAGCTGTCAGCTATCAGCGGTCTGCTATCAGCTATCAGCCGTCAGCATGAAGTTTTCAGTTGCCAGTTGTCAGTTTTAGCTATCAGCGGTCAGCTGTCAGCAAAAGCTAAAAATGCGGGCATGATTTGCTGGTCTTCAAATTGGTTGAAGACAGATTTGTCTTCGGTCCCTAAGACAAGCATGAGTCAGTGCGAATAAGTTGATCGAGGACAACTGAGAACTTCTTGCTGACCGCTGAGGGCTGATAGCTGACCGCTAACTGGATTATTCGTATGAAGATATCACTCAAGCTTGTAAACATCTTCATGGCAACGCTGATCTTCTGCGCGATGTCATCCTTACTTGCCCAGAGCCCTCCCGGCAAGCTTTCCGGCACGGTAAAGGACGGCAAGGGGACCCTGGTCCCGGGTGCCACCGTCACCGCAACTCAACTCGAATCCGATATGAAATTTGAGACCTACTCAAACGACGACGGTCAGTTCGTGTTTGAAAACTTGCCCGGCGGAACCTACCGGTTGGAGGCTGAGATCATCTCACTCCCCAAGGCAGCCCAGGACGGAATCAATGTAGTCAGCCTTCAAGAAATGCATGTTGACCTGGTGCTGGGCCGCATTCAGCTGACACCCAAAGTCGAGACTCCGAAGAGAGACGGATCGCCCACGCCTGGAGCGCCCAGTGCCGGCGCGAAGCCAGGAGCGGAAAGTACCGGCTCCGGCAGAGGCACGGCATCGAAGCGCCCCGGTTCTCCAACCGCCGGGTCCGCACAGGCTTCGGGCGCCCCGACTGCAAATCGACGCCAGCTCCCTCCGAACTTTCAAAATTTGACGTTGCTTTCGAATCCGGAAGCGGGCGACGCAGCGCAATCCTCCCCGGCGGCAGGGGGAGGTGAAATGGGTGGAATGGGCCTGAGCCCTGATGCCGGGGGACAAAACGTTGCAGAGAACTTTCTCATCAACGGCTCTGTGAACACGGGAGCCTTCCAGCTCACTCAAAACGGACCGGGAGAGATGGGGGATGCGGACCGCACGGAGCGGGTGCGAGAATTCATGCGCAATGCCGATCCGGCGTTGCTGGATCGCATTCAACAGATGGCCGGCGCCGGCGGATTTGGCGGTTTCGGGGGTGGCCCGGGCTTTGGCGGAGGAGGTCGGATGGGTGGGCCGGGTGGACCCGGGGGAGGCGGTCGCGGTGGATTCGGTGGACGCAACGCGCGCGTCAATAAGATCCAGGGGAATTTCTTCATGAACTACCGCAACTCCGTCTTTGACGCCAAACCGTATTCCTTTCAGGGGGTCGACCAATCGCGCCCTTCGTATATCCGGAATAACTTTGGCGGCTCCATCGGCGGCCCGTTAAATATTCCGCATGTGTATAAATCCCGTGACCGCACTTCGTTCTTTTTCAACTGGCAGTCACAACGAAGCAAGGATCCGTTCTCTAACACCACGACAGTGCCGACGCTGGCGGAGCGCAACGGCGATTTCTCGCAGACGGTGTTTACCACGGGTCCCAATGCAGGGCAGATGATTCCTATTTTCGATCCTCAAAGCCCGCTACAGAACCATCAACAGTTCCCCAACAACCAGATCCCTTTGACCCGCATTGATCCGGCGGCCCAGGGCCTGCTGAGCTTTATCCCGTTGCCCAACCTTCCCGGGCAGGTTCTAAACTTCCATTTCGAGCAAAGCCTTTCCGACATCACCGACAATTTCAGCGGCCGTATTGACCACAAGCTCACCAACAAGGACAATCTTTCCTTCAGCTACAATTTTCGCCGCAGCAAGGCGTTGTCCACGCAGGGCTATCCCGATTTATCCTCTGCAACCTCCACTCGAGAACAGAACTTCTCCGCCTACTAAACCCATACCATTAATAATCGACTGCTCAACGAGGTCCGCTATCAGTTCAATCGTCTGCGTTTTTCGGTGCTTAACAATTTTGCTTTCGTCAATGATGTGGCCGGCCAGTTGGGGATCACCGGCACTTCGAGCAGCCCGATCGACTTCGGCCCGCCCACCGTAAGCTTCACCAATTTTGGAGCACTCTCGCTCACCAGCCCGGTGCTCCGCCGGAACCAGACGTCCCACGTTTCCGACAATCTCACCGTCATTCGCGGAAAACACAGTCTGCGGTTTGGATTTGAGTTTCGCCGCGTCGAGCTCAACACCACGGGTGGGGTCAACGGCCGCGGAAACTTTGTTTTCAGCGGATTTACGACGGCCGACTTTGACGCCCAGGGCCGGGCCCTCGCCAACACGGGATTTGATCTCGCCGATTTTCTCCTGGGACTGCCTCAATCGACGACGCGCCGGTTTGGGGGCGACAATGTTTATTTTCGCTCCAACGTCTACGCCGGCTATGTTCAGGACAATTGGCGCGTAAAACCCCGCCTGACCCTCAGCCTGGGGCTGCGCTACGAGATTTTTACGCCTCTAGAAGAAAAATATGACCACATCTCGAATCTGGATATCGCTCCCAACTTCACCGATGCCGCGGCCGTACAGCCCGGGCAAACCGGCCCTTTTTTCGGCGTATTTCCGCGATCTCTGATCAACGGCGATTACAACAACCTGTCTCCACGCTTCGGATTTGCCTTCCGTCCGTTCCCCAAGAAGAGAACCGTGGTGCGCGGCAGCTACGGCATCTTTTTTGTCCCCTCGATTTATAACCAGATCTATCCGCAGCTGGCCAGCCAGCCCCCTTTTGCCGTGACGTCCCAGCTCCTGACCTCACCGCAACGCGTGCTGACCCTTGAGAATGGATTTCCGCCGGATCCCAATCCGGGCGTGACCATTCAAAATTCGTTTGCGGTGGATCCCAATTACCAGGTGGGATACGTGCAGCAGTGGAATTTGCTCATCCAGCATGAGCTCACCCGGACTTTTGTTGTCTCGGTGGGATACCTTGGAACCAAGGGGACTAAGCTGGATATGTTGCGGGCGCCCAACCGGGCCGCTCCCGGGTCTTCGCTGACGACCCAGGACCGTCTCCAGATCGGCAACGCCGAAGGGTTTTTGTATGACACCTCCGGAGCCTCATCCATCTTCCATGCTCTTCAGGTGCGCGTCCAGCGGCGCATGACGCGGGGATTGGCCGTGCAGGGAATGTATATCTTCGGAAAATCGATCGATGACGCCTCCTCCATCGGCGGCGCAGGTGGAGGCACGGTCATCCAGGATGAAAACAACCTGCGCGCCGACCGCGGCCTCTCGAGCTTTGACGTCCGGCACCGGGTGATCCTCAACGGCACCTATGAATTTCCATTCGGGGATCGCAAGCGCTGGCTAAGCAAAGAAAGCTTCCTCGCCCGCATCCTCGGGGATTGGCAACTCAGCGGAAACGCCATCGTTCAGTCGGGCAATTATTTCACACCTCGCATCCTGGGCAGTGCGATCAACAACAGCGGCACGGGAGCCAACCAGTCGGAGCGGTCCGATTACAACGGGCTTCCGATTTCACTCCCGTCCGACCAGCAGACGGTCGATCATTTTTTCAACACACTGGCCTTCCTGGGTCCGCCGCCCGGGAGTTTTGGAGATGCGGGGCGCAGTATCATCCCCGGCCCCGGGCTGGTGAATCTGAACATGGCGCTGAACAAGATCATTCGCACCCGGTGGGAGGGGAAGCGGATCGAATTTCGCACTCAAGTTCAAAATGTGTTCAATCATCCCAACTTCACCGGACTGAACACAGTCGTGGACTCGACCAACTTTGGACGTCTGACCTCTACGCGGGGAATGCGAACCGTGGAATTCAATTTGAGATTCCGATTCTAAGAGGCGAGAAGTGAGAAGTCGGAGGTCCGAGGTCGGAAGTCGGAAGAGAGGCAGACTCGTTGGTGTTTACTGCTCGAACTCCGAAGCATCAATCTGACCTTCGACTTCTGACTTCCGACTTCAAAATCCAGAGCGGGGCTTTTTGAACGAAGTCAGAGACCCCCCTTAATTGCAAATACGATTGGCTGGAGATTAGAGCTCTGCCTATGCACAAGCTCATCCTACTTATCCTAATTCTCACCCTAATGCTGAATCCCGCTGCGACCTTGATGCCCCAGGTGCAGCAGGGTCCGACGTTCAAGGTCTACAGCGACCTGGTGCTTGTCGATGTGGTGGTCAACGACAAAAAGGGAAATCCCATCCGGAATCTGGCCAAAAAGGATTTTCACGTTTTTGAAGATGGCGTCGAACAGTCGATTCAGATTTTTCGATTCGAGGATATCTCCCAGTTCGAAGCCGAACGGGCCAAGGAGCCCGCTCCAGCCCCTCCCGCCCCTGCCGTTGCATCGCCACCCGTTCAGAAAACCCTGGCATCCCAGAAGGCGGATGAGGCCCGGTATTCCAACCGCCGGCTGATCGTGATGATGTTCGACCTGTCCTCTTTGGACATCCCGGATGCCATCTTTGCCCGCAAGTCTGCGGAAGAATTCATTCACACAAAGATCTCGCCGGCGGACCTGGTCGCAATAGTCGTCATGGCCGCTACCCTGCGCGTGGCGCAGGACTTTACCAGCGACCAAAACCTATTGATCGCCGCCTTGAACAAGCTGAAACTCGGCCAGAGCTCGGAGCTGACAGCGCAAGCCCCCACTGACACGACCTCAAACGACATTACGGGTACCTCCGAAAACACCAATGAAGACACCTCCGACGCCTACGCCCTCGACGAGACCCAGTTCAATATCTTCAATACGGATCGCAAGCTCATGGCGATTGAGTCCGTGGCCAACATGCTCAAAGATCTTCCGGAGAAGAAATCACTGATCCATTTTTCAAGCGGCCTGCAAACCACGGGCATTGAAAATCAGTCCCAGCTGGTGGCGACGGTGAATGCGGCCAATCGCTCCAACATGTCGATCTATGCGGTCGACGCCCGGGGACTGATCGCGACCCCGGCGGGCGGGGACGCCAGTCATGGCGGCACGGGGGGAACGGCCATGTTCAGCGGGGCCTCTCAGCGCTCCGGGCTCAGCAGTATCGATGCAGCCCAGGAGACGTTAACCACACTCTCCGAAGACACAGGAGGCCGGGCTTTTCTCGATACCAACGACCTGGGGCAGGTGTTTGACCAGGTTCAGAACGACACCAACGCGTATTACTTGCTCGGATATTATTCCAACAACACCCGGCACGACGGGCGCTTTAGGAAAATCAAGGTCAGCGTGGATGGAGCGGACACAAAGCTCCGGTTCCGACCCGGTTATTTTGCCCCCAAAGAGTTCGGCCAGTTTACCAAGTCGGAACGGGAACATCAGCTGGATGAGGCCATCAATGCCGACAGCCCGTTCACCGATCTTCCTTTCATCCTGGGCGCTTATTCCTTCAAGGCCGAAGATCCTCAGAATCCCAAGAACAACCAGATGTTTGTTCCCGTCTCTTTGCGGCTCCCGTCGAGCGATGTCCCTTTTTCAGCGAAGAAGGACCGCAAGGAAGCGGATTTTGATTTTGTAGGGCAGGTGCGGGACCCGGCGCGCGGAGACGCGATGGTGAGTTATGTCAGGGATGTCATTCATCTGAAGCTGGACGATGCCACCTACTCACGCATCGCCGCGGGGGGATCCATCCAGTACGACACGGGCTTTTACCTGCGGCCGGGGAACTACAAGATGAAGTTCCTGATCCGGGAGGACCAGACCGGGAAGATGGGTTCGTTCGAACAGAGCCTGGCGGTTCCTGACCTCAGCAAACAGACCCTGAAGATGAGCTCCGTCATTCTGAGCAGCCAGTTACAACCCGTCGACCAGCAGGCATCGATGGTCCGGAAGAACGCCAGAGACTCCCTGCTTCAGGAGCAAGATAAGATTCCTAATCCCCTCATCCAGGACCAGAAGAAAATTGTTCCGAATGTCGGGCATGTGTTCTCGCCCAAACAGACCCTCTACGTCTTCTTCCAGGTGTACCAGCCCGGCGTCGACCCCGAGAAGAAGAGACCTCACGTCGATCTGGCATTGCTCTTTTTCAAGAATGGAAAGAAAATCTATGAAACACCGGAATACGAGGTCGCCCAATTCAAAGGACCTTCATCGGATGTGGTGGACTGCAACTTCTCGGTCCCGCTGTCGCAGTTGACCCGGGGGCGGTACACGCTGCAGCTTGTCGTGACCGATCGCGTCGCGGACACTCACATTTACCAGCGGCTGCCTTTTGTAGTTAGGTGAGAAAGGCAGTTGTCGGTTCTCAGTTGTCAGTTCTCAGTTAAGAGCAAGTTGCCAGTTGCCAGTAGAAAGCGATCAGCAGTCAGCTTTCAGCCGTCAGCAAAACGTTCCCACTTGCCAGAAAGAAGTTGCCTGTTGTCCTCGATCAACATATTCGCATTGACTCATGCCTGTTTTAGGAACCGAGAACAAATCTCTCTTCAACCGATTTGAAGAACAGCAAGTCCTGCCCGAATCTTTCGTCTTTGCTGATTGCTGACAGCCGAAGGCTGATCGCTTTTAACTGAGAACCGAGAACTGACAACTGGGAACTTCTTCTGGCACCTGGCAACTTCTTCCTGACACCCGACACCTGGCACCTGACACCTTCACCCTGCCGCCTGCTCAATGTCCTCAATCAAATCTCTCGCGTCTTCCAGGCCAATTGACAGCCGGACGGTCCCTTCCGTGATGCCGACAGAGCGAAGTTGCTCCGGCGAGAAGCCCCAGTGAGAGGTCAACACCGGCAGTGAAATCAGCGATTCCACACCACCCAGGCTGGCGGCATTCTGGATGATCCTTAAACGATCCGCAAATCGCATGGCCGCCGGACGGCCACCCCGCAGGTCCGCGGCGATCATTCCCCCGAACCGCCCGTGCATCTGTTTCTTTGCGAGAGCATGATAGGGACTGGACTTCAACCCGGGATAGTGGACTTTTGAGAACCGGGGATGCTTCTCCATCCAGCGGGCAATCTTCATGGCACTATCACACTGCCGCTCAACACGGACCGGCAGAGTCTTCAGCCCCCGCAATAACAGGAACGCGGCGGCCGGATCCATGATCCCGCCGAGGCGTTTCATCATCTCCCGGATCTTTCCAATCACCTTCTTGTTCCCCACCAGCACCCCACCGATAATATCGCTGTGACCGCCCAGGTATTTCGTCACGCTGTGCATCACCACGTCGGCTCCCAGTTCAAGCGGGCGCTCCAGGATGGGGGTGGCAAAGGTGGAATCGACCATCAGGAGCATGCGGTGTCTTCGGGCGACGTGGGCAGCACGGCGCAAGTCAATGATCTGCATGACCGGGTTGGCGGGGGTTTCAATATAAAGGAGCCGCGATCGGGGAGTCACCAGACGCTCCACCGAATCCAGCTCGTCGCCTGAAAAGAAATTCGTCCGGATGTTAAAATCCGGCAGGACATGACTGAAGAGATGAAAGGTGCCCCCGTAGATGTTCCGGCTTGAGATGATCTCATCCCCCGAGTGGACAAACGACAGGACCGCCGTTGAAATGGCCGCCATGCCGGATGCAGCCACCAGGGCCGCCTCTCCTCCTTCGAGGGCAGCCATTTTGACCTCGGCCGCCTGGAGCGTCGGATTCCCGTAGCGCGTGTACATGAACGCTTTGCTCTTCCCCTCGGAGAACCGCTGTACCTCGCGGCTGCTGGGAAAAACAAACGTAGAGCTCTGAACGATAGGAGTCGCGACCGGGGCGAACTTGCCACGGCGCTCCTCCCCTGCGTGAACGGCGAGAGTGGAAAGGGAGTGTTGATTTTTCATGGGGCCTACTCGATTATTGAGATAAGCGATTCGACGACAATCTGGCGCTCGTCGTCAAGACTTGTGTTTTCATGGCGAGTTCGCATTTGGCCCCGTTCCACGGGGCCTGATTCCGTACAGCCCGCTGGTTTACCGGCGGGAATTGAGGATAACAATTTTCCTCAAGAGTAGAAAACAAAACCCAGCCCCGTTCACGGGGCTTCAATCTCTCGACCCGAGCGCCGGGTGCCGCAGACATGCGTTCTCTGCATATCTGCGAACCACAGCCAACCGGATCGCTTTGTCCTCTCGACCGACGCGCTTTAGCGCCCACCCCCATACTGGAAACTCATGCTCTCCCCTCGCGCCTCAACGGGGGACGAATCGGAATCATGTCCGGTAAACCGGACAGTCCAATCTGCCCCTTGGAAACCCCCCGGCGAATGGGTGCTGCGATACAGACTTGTTGAGCGGGCAAACTCTCAACGGGCTGTTGCCAAAATCGAATCGCCGGGTCGGGGGACCCGGCCTACAACACAGAATCATGGGGTTACGTTGTAGGCCCGGTGCCCTCACCGGGCGCGTTCGAGTTTGGGCAACAGCCCTTCAGTACTGCACCTTATCGCCTTCCTTCAACCCGCTGACGACTTCGCAATTCAGCCCATCGCACGCCCCCACCTGGACGCGATGGGTCGCCGCAGCGGAATCGCCTTTGAGGGAAACGACAGTCTGTCCTCCCGTATCGGCCCTGATTGCCGTGCGCGGGAGGAGCAGGACATGATCCTTCTTCGCCACCTGGATGCGGACATCCACTCGCAAGCCAATCTGAATTCTCTCGTTTGGATCCAGTTGAACGAGGGTCTCCAGAATCTCTGTGTCGACCTTTTCCGTGGGGTCGTCAGTCCGGATGTTCTTCTTGCCGATTGAATTGCCGATTCGAACAACGACGCCTTGAAAGACCCTGGACCCGTACGCATCGGCGGTTATGGCTGCACGCTGCCCCAGCCGGATCTTGTTGACATCGGTTTCATCCACCTCGGCGCGCACGCGGAGCACGGAATCATCGGTCATCGAAATGACCGGGGCGCTGGAACGGTCGAATGCAATGATTGATTCGCCCGGTTTCAAATACTTCTTCAAGACCACCCCGGCGATGGGAGCCCGGATAAACGAGTTTTCGTAGTTCACCCGGCCGGCTTCGAGCTGCGCCCGTGCGTTCGCCGTTTGCGCCCGTGCCATATCCACATCCTCGCGTCGCGCAGGGGCGGTGATCAGCCGGTAGCGCTCCGTGGCCGCATCGAACCTTCCTTTGGCCATCTTCCAGTTGCTTTCGACCTCTTCAACCCGCTCCTTGGAAACGTACCCGCCCTGCTTGTAAAGTGTCGACCACCGATCGTACAGGGAACGGGTGTTTTCTTCCGCCGCGCGGGCTTCCTCCATCGAGGCCCGCGCCTCATCCCGTTCCTGCGGGCGCGCTCCGTTCACGACCTTCTCGAGTCGAGCTTCGGCATCCTTCAGTTGGGCCTCGGCGCCGTGAACTGCAGCCAGGAGGTCGTCATTCTCGAGGACGGCAATGACATCCCCCTGCTTGAGGTGGTCTCCCTCTTCAATGCGAACCTCCTTCAACCGGCCCGCCAGCTTCGAGGTCACCTTAATTTCTTCCGAGATCCCTTCCACACGGCCCCGTGCCGCAATGTGATCGTTAATATCACCCAGGGTGACTATGGCCTCCCGCAGTCCCTCCGCTTTGCTCGTGCCATTGGAATATTTAAATCCGATGACTACGATGACCGCAAAGGCGACGACCCCGATGATGTAGTAGTACTTCCTCATGTTTGAAGATATTCAGATGACAATCTTTGGAACGAGAACGCTGATATTAATGCACTATTGCATTTCTTTCCAGTTTTTGACGACGCTCCGGCCTTCAGGGGCGACCATCTTTATCGCTTTCCGGAGCAACCGATCTTCACTGACGATAATGTCTCCGTCCTTGGCATAGAGGGGCAAACTCAAGTCGGTCCAGTCATCGCGAGCTTCGCTGGGATCTGGACTCGCCACTATCCCGAATGGCACTAAGTTAAGGCCCTGTCAGTCTGAATTAGTCAAATCCCTGAAAGGGATTCCTTCATCAGCCCAGGGCAACGCCCTGGGTGTGAAATCCTTCTTGAACCCCTCGAACCCTGAAAGGGCTCCCCACAACATCGTCTGGTGTCAGATTCCGCTTAGGCGGAGTCAGTACAAATGGGGGGTTTGCATTAACCCTCGGCCATTCGCCGGAGCCAGACGCCGGGACGGCTCTGGGGGGCTTACCTCGAACCGTCAATTTCCAGAGAACCCATTCAGGGTTCCTGCCCAGTCCAGGATGGGACACAAACCCAGGGTGATGCCCTGGGCTTATATAGACATCCCGCCGCGGCGGGATGGAGCCTCTTGTTCCAACAGCGATCTTAACTTGGTGCCATTCGCCACTTTCACTATGCTTCAATATCCTCGGTCGAGTTTGTTTCCTCTACTCCGCCCACCCCGGGACCGGCGGCGGAACAGACGACATGATTTGTTTCCGGAGGCGGTCCGAAGCTTCCTCATCCTCATGCGACAAGAGCATCCCATCATTCATATAAAGGATCTCATCCGCGTAATCGAGGATGCGATTGTCGTGACTGACCATGAAGACCAGGCGATTTTCCCTCTGGGAAAGCTCCTTGAGCAGGCCGATGATGGTGCGACCCGTTTTTGAATCCAGTGCGGCCGTGGGTTCATCGGCGAGAATTATGGGAGGCTCTCCCGCCAGCGCCCGTGCGACCGCCACCCGCTGCTTCTCTCCGCCGCTCAGGTCTTCGGGCAGGTGATGCATCCGGGCAGTCAACCCCACCTTTTCGAGCAGGACCTTAGCCTGCTGCTCCGCCTTCTGCCCCCGCACTTCCTTGACGTTCAGAGTAGCTTCCACATTCTCGACTGCCGTCAGCGCCGGGAACAGGTTGAATCCCTGGAAGATGAACCCGATCTGCCGGCGTCGAACGTAGGGCAATTCCTTCTCACTGAGCCGACTGATCTCCGTCCCGAGCAGCGAGACCGTCCCGGAAGTTGGTTTCAACAAGCCGCCCAATAGCATCAGCAACGTCGTTTTCCCGCTCCCGGAGGGCCCCATCAGGATGACAAACCGCCCTGTATCGATTCGCAGGTTGACATGGTTGACGGCGATGACCTCGGAGGAGGAGCCTTCATTATAAATCCGCGTGACGTCGATGAGTTCGAGTAGTGGTGGCATAGAAGTGTGATCGACTGGAACTCAATTCGTTTCTGCGCTCTCCGCGTCTCTGCGGTGAACCGTTCGTAAAGGCCGCATCCAGAGCCCGACTGAAGTCGGCACTACCCTTCCCTAACTCTTGAAGACCAGCGCGGGATCAATCCGCGTGATCTTGAAAATTGAAATGAATGAGGAGCTGATGCACATCATGACCGTGACCGCAAAAATCCCGATCATCATCTGCCAGGGCATCAACACATCGAGCCCGCCCTGGCGCATCAGTCGAATCACTCCCAGGGCGATAATCATGCCCGTGGAGAATCCAATGACCGAATTAATCAACGCCTGTTTAATGATGATGAGATAGATGTCGGCATTGGAGGCCCCGATGGCCTTCAGCGTTCCAAACTCCTTGATATGCTCAATGGTCGATGCGTAGATCGTCTGGCCCACGATGATGGTTCCAATCACCAGTCCCATCAGTGCGGAGGCGAGCAGGGCAAGTCCTGCACCAGTCGAAACCATCCAGTACCGGCGCGATTTGTTCGAAAACTGCTGGCGAGTATACACATCGTTGTCCGGCAGGACTTCCTGCAGGCGGCGCTGGACATCGGGAACGGTGTATCCGGGCGCGACTTTCACCAGGACATAGACCGTTTGCCCGCGACTGAGGAACGACATGCGAATGGCGTTTTCAAAAGAGGTGAACACAAAGGGGGTCTGTGTAAATGACTTGGCCCCGCGTGTCAATCCGATGATGCGGGCTTTCTTGCCGCGGACTTCAATGTAATCCCCCACCCGGGGATTGCCCAGTCGCGCCAGGTCCGCCTCATCCACCATCACCTGGTCCAGGTACTTCACATCATAAAGACTTCCTTCGATGACCTGCCAGGGTGACCCGTTCATCGTCTCCGGATCGAAGCCTACCAACTCCACGGATTCCTGCCCACCGCTGGGCCGTTTCCAAAGCGAGAAGGTAAGCATGTATTTCTCCGCCCAGTCGACTCCGTTCACCTTCTGAGCCAGGTAGTACACTTTGTCGGAATAGGCGCGGCCGAATTCAAAATTGGACAGGTTCCTCGCGGTGATCCAGATATCGGCATGGGCATGGTCAATCAGCACCGAAGCATTGACGAGAAACCGGAGAAAAACGCCTGCCTGGATGGTGATAAGGACCACGGCAAACTGGATTCCCACCAGCGCGATGACGAACCGAAGTTTGTCGCGGAACAGGTTCTTTCGTGCAATCGACACCATGAAGTCTGTCTCTGCTTACCTTATGGGCCTCAGCCGCACCCATCGGTCTGAATAGAAACCCTCATACTACTCAAAAGGTCTGAGGGTCGCAAGGGTGTTCGAAGAGGGGTCAGGTGTCGGGTGTCAGGTGTCAGGAAAGCAGTTGCCAGTAGCCAGTTGTTAGCGGTCAGAGGAAATAACCTGAAGCCAGAGGCCGGAAGCAAGAAGCCGGAGGTCGGAGGTCGAGGTCAGAGGTCAGAAGTCGGAGGTCAGAAGTCAGAGGTCAGAAGTCGGAGGTCAGAAGTCGGAGGTCAGAAGTCGGAAGTCGGAGGTCAGAAGTCGGAAGTCGAGGTCAGAGGTCGGAAGTCGAGGTCAGAGGTCGGAAGTCGAGGTCAGAGGTCGGAAGTCGAGGTCAGAGGTCGGAAGTCGAGGTCGGAGGTCAGAAGTCGGACAAACAGTGAGAAGCATGTTTGATGGTCAATTTGGGGTTTTTGACCTTGAACTTTGAACCTTGAACTTTAAACTGGGATTTCAGAACCTTGAACTTGGAACTTTGAACATCGACACCCGAAAATAAGCCCTCCAAGGCTCGAAGCCTGCATAGAACCGGATGGCTCAATTTCATATCAATTCAGGAAGGCATGGTCAAGCTGACCGTGGATCAAGAGGATTTGCCGGTTTCCGCATCCAACGATTTTTCCGCGAACAGAAAATAGGGAATGGAAAACAGGGCCAATATCGCGGCCACCCCATAAGCGACATGGAATCCATAGTGCTGGACCAGAAGGCCGGTCACGACAGAACCGGAACCTATCCCGGTATCGAACGCGAGCAAAATGGATCCGAAGGCGGCTCCATGCCGGTGGGAGTCAATTCGATCGAGGATCATGGCAGCAAAGATGGGATAAGCGGAACCAAACCCGAGGCCGAAGATGATGGCCGACGCCACCAGCATCCAGAAAGTCCCCGAAATGGCCAATAGGCTCAGGCCCACTCCGATCAAAGCAAGGCATGGCAGCAGAATTTTTCTTCGCCCCCATCGGTCTGCAATCCGCCCGGCAAAAGGCCGAGTGCACACCATGGTCGCCGCGAAGACCAGGAAGTAGATTCCCACCGGCCGCGTACCGGAAACTCTCGCATAGAGTGCCACGAAGCTGGTGATCCCGCCATACCCGAAGGAGTACATGAACAGAGCAATAGAAACAATAAAGACTTGATGCTCGAAGAACCCTTCAGAAAAAAAACCTTTCAGCGTCCGGCCGGCGGGATGAGTGTGTGGTTTGTCCTGAACCCACAACGAAATCCCCAGCATTAACAGGGAGAGAACTCCAATCCCTCCACACAGCCAGTGCCATCCCAGAACGTTGTAGGTGGCCAATCCCACCGATGGAGAAATGGCGATCGCCAGCGTGCTGGCCACACCCCAGTAGCCGATCCCTTCCGCGCGCCGCTCCGGAGGAATCACGTCTGTCATCAGGGCAAAGGAGGCCACCAGGAGGGCGCTCCAGAAAATCCCGTACAAAAAAGCCGAGGGCAGAATGATCCAGAAGCTCCGGGCAAAAGAGAAGATGAAGGTGAAGCCAAAAAAGGCGGAGCTTGAGACCATCAGGATATGACGTTGACCCAGTCGGTCCGCAACCGCTCCCCCAAACGGAGCGGAAAATGCCGAGGCAAAAGTAAGAAGCCCCAAGAACAGTCCAGCCTGCCCTTCGCTTCCGCCCAGGGCGAGGATTCGAAAAGGCATCGTCGGATAGAGTTGAAAGGCAGTGAAAAACGTGACGAACGAGAAGGAGGCCAACAGGAAAAATCGAGGCGTAAACAAAGGTTTCTCAGGGGTAGCCTCCGGCGTTCCCCTCATCAATATCTTCGAATCGACGGCGTCCATCCTGCTGGTTTTTCCCCTTTATCCCCACGTTCAAGTGGTGAAATGAAATAAGATGGATTGGAGCCTATTGAAAGCCCGCTATGGTACCACAGGGCGGCCTGTGGGGGCAGAGACAAGGGGCACAGATTCACCCTTGAACTCACCTTGTCCTCATCCTCTCCGCGCGCAGAAGAACACCCCCAGCGGAAGCTGGGGGAAAGTTCAAGTACAGCCTACAAACACAGGCTCTAAAAATAAACTACCCCTCCCCCAACTCGCTTCGCGGGTTGGGGGAGGGGGATAATGAAAATGGGATCGCTGCTGTAGGCTGTAGCTGAATCATCCCCCGGCTTCCGCCGGGGGGATTATGGACCGCTCGTTACTCCACTCTTTGCTTGACGCGTATGCGCTCGGCGGGATCGGGGGGGATTACTCTTTGGGAGCATTCGTTCGGTAGGATGTAAATGAAAGGTCCCCCAGCTTCCGCTGGGGGGATTGTTCCCAGGGTGAATCTGTGACCCCGGTACCATGGTCGATTGGGGAAAAGAATATCCAAGTCTGTGCCGCCGATTTCCTGATTTCTATGGAATTGGCATTCCTTGTGGGGTAGACTTATTGCAAATCAGACATCGTTGCGTTTAGGCCTAGTGGGGACAACGAATTGTTATTCTGAGGTTCATTATCTTCATATCACAAGCTCTCTCTTGCAGGAATCTTGCCTAATTCCAAAACAGTCTGGGAGGAAGATCGACTATGTCTAATGGAACAAGAAGCACGTGGCAGATGATTCAGATCCCGGCGGTAATCACGCTGGTTATCACACTCTTGCGGCTTATAGGTGAACTCCAACACTGGTCGCCTAGGTTCTTCAATCCCGAGCCCGGTGGGCCGGGAGCGATCGTCGGGATCGTTTGGCTGGTTCCGATTTTTGGAATCTATTTTGCAATGAAGCTTGCCCAGCAGGAGGGTGGTCCTGAAAGCAAGGGTAAAGCCATCGGATTGCAGTTACTTGGTATCGCCATATTTCCGGGGGCTATCTATCTGGGTTTTGTGCGGGGGTGGGAATACACCGGTTACATCCTGATGATGGTGAGTTGGATCGTTTTCGCAATGGCCTGGGGGGGTCTTGCGAAAACACTTTTCGCCTATGGGTTTGCAGCGCGCATCCCGGTTGTGATCGTCATGGCCCTCGCGATTTGGAATAACTGGAACACGCACTACAACGCCTTTCCACCCAGAGGATTCCCTTACACAACCTTCGTGGGAAAATTTTGGCATGGGGCTGTCCTGCCGCAGCTTATCCTCTGGATCACTTTTACGCTTGCTGTGGGTGGACTGTTCGGCATTGTCACGTCGTTCTTTGTCCGTAAACCCTCTCTAGCCAATCAGACGGCGTGACAACAGGAAGGGAGGTGTCCGATCGGGGTGGGACAATTAATGAAGAGAACCTAACCCGGACGAGACGCAAACAGAACCAGATTTTATTAGGAAGCCAGGAAAACGGGGAATCAGTTGTTGATGTCAGGGCTGCGGAGTCGGGACAATCACATTCTAATTAGGCCGAAGGTTTTTTACTTCCTGTATTCCTGGTTTCCTAATGACGAATTTTTTTCTGTGACGGTGCAAGCTCTGTTGATAAGTGAATAAGATCATCGCTTTGGACCGTGCAAGACGAGCGCGGGGATTATCCCCCGAGCTGAGTTGCGGAGACATAAGTCACAATGTCGGTCCCACTAATTGGCGAGGATAGGTTGCGACCTTCGTCTCAAGTTTCCTGGAACCAGCGCCTGGAGGCCGGCGCTTGGAGGTTTATCGTGCGTGCTTAACGGAACTCTCGCGCATTCCGGTGTTCTCCTGTGCAAAGAGGCCCCATCCGTTTGCGGTCTTCCACCTGCCCTAAGATTCTTACTGCCAAACCTTTGACTTGGATCTCCTGGGCTTTATGAGACTTTTGATTGATCCCTTTTTAAAACCCGCTCTTCCAAATTGAATTATCCCTGCGAGGTCAACTATGAATAAAACATCCAAGATGATTCGCCAGAGATTTCTCTGGCATCTGTTGCTCCTGCTCGGAGGCTCCTTTGTTTTTGGGGCGCTCAGTTTTGGCGCTGTGACCAAGACTCAAGCCACTCCTGCCATTTCCAAGGAAGGCAAGGCTTGTTTGGAGTGTCACGCCAGCTCGACCCCGGGCGTCGTAGAACAATGGAAGACCAGCGCTCATTATCGTAAAAGCGTGGATTGTTACACCTGCCACAAGGCCAACGAGGGCGATCCGGCCACATTCGACCACTATGGCCAGAAGATCGCCGTCATCGTCACACCCAACTACTGCAACCGCTGCCACCAGCAAGAAGTAAAGGAATTCGAAGTGTCGCACCACGCCATGGCCGCCAGTTTCATCGGTTCGCTGGATAACGTTTTGGGTGAGGTGGTGGAAGGCGGGGCTGCCGCAGTAAACGGTTGTAAGCAATGCCACGGGTCGACGGTCTCCTACAAAGGAGGAGGAAAGTTTGATGCCGATACCTGGCCGAACAGCGGCATCGGCCGAATCAATCCCGATGGGTCTAAAGGCTCCTGCGCGGCCTGCCACGGACGGCATTCCTTTGCATCGGCCGTGGCGCGCCAGCCCGAAAATTGCGGAAAGTGCCACATGGGACCTGACCATCCCCAGATTGAGATCTATAACGAATCAAAGCACGGGATTCAGTTTCGCGCCAACATCGCGAAGATGAATCTCGACAAGAAGAAATGGGTGGTGGGCAAGGACTACACCGCGGCCCCCACCTGCGCGACGTGCCACATGAGTGCTACGGCGACGCAGCCCGTCACGCATGACATCGGGACGCGTATCAGCTGGACGCTGCGACCCGTGATCTCCATCAAACAGGAAAACTGGCAGAAGCGCCGGGAATCCATGCAGGAGGTCTGCTCCAACTGCCATGCCACCGGATGGGTGGAAAATTTCTACAAGCAATACGACAGCACCGTCGATCTCTACAATGAAAAATTTGCCAAGCCGGCCAAGGGAATCATGGATAAGTTGTATGCGGATGGCAAATTGACCAAGACGCCCTTCGATGAGCCTCTCGAATGGACTTATTACGAGCTCTGGCATCACCAGGGACGCCGCGCCCGCATGGGCACCGCCATGATGGGGCCGGACTACACGCAGTGGCACGGTTTTTTTGAAGTGGCCAAGACTTTCTACAACGAATTTCTTCCCGAGGCCGAACGCCTGGAGCCTGGCATCACCGAGAAGGTTCTTGCCAGCGACTTTCACAAGTGGAAAAAGGGATTCAGTCCGGCGGATTTACAGAAGATTCTGGATTTCTATAAGGAGAGATATAAGCAGTAAGAGCGCTGTGGGGCAGACGTC
>JAIQFY010000002.1 GCA_020072965.1 Terriglobia bacterium
TACAGTGTGAAAATCCCTCCTAGCGGCGCCGTGAACCGCCGCCCCCTTTGTTTATCGCATATCTCTCCATTGGCACTTTCTTCTTGAACTTGTGTCCGGTAGGTTTTACACTTTCCCCTGGCTAGCCGACCCCCCACATCGGTCCCTCGGAACAATAAGTAGCGACCGGCTTGCCACCTGAGGCCTTCGATTAGACGATCCCATTCCCCGAGCTAACCGGTAAAGAAGAAGTGCGAAAGTAGCGATCATTGGGGTGGAGCATTCCACGCATTTCCTCATTTTGTTGAGACACGGCGGCTTGAATCAGGGTAAGGCATTCGAATGGTCCAAGAACTCTTTATTCATCTGGATATGACCACGACTTTGATCTAAGCTCATATTGTGACTCGGGGTGGCAGGGAGTTCGCCGTCCGTTTGACGAGCTTTGAAATAAGACAGGGGGATGTTATACCGATCCGCATAAGACGCTATGATAAAAGGCAATCTGGAACGCAAGTGGATGATATTGAAAACATTATCGCAGGTGTATTCGCGGAATCGACGGCAGATTAGGCGGATCGAATAGCAAAATTCCGCAGAATACGCGGATCAACCTAATTAATGTTCGATCGCTAAATTGCAACTATGATAATCAGGCTCCTCATCCTTGCTACATTGGTGTTGCCCCTTGCGAATTCCGTCGAGGCAGAATCAGCCTCAAATCTAAGAACGGATAAGTTGGCTGGCAACGTCAAGATTGTCCGCACGGAAGAGACATGGACAACAAAGAACGTTGAAAGCAGACATGTTCTAATGACGGTCGAGACTTATGACCAAAAGGGGAATAAAACTGAGTGGGATGGCTACATGGGAAGCGGCAAACCCCTGAGGAGCCTTTTTGCGTACGACGATAATGGAAATGTCACCGAGGAGATATGGTACGACTCAGCCGACCAACTGAAAGGCAAATCCACATACACATACGACGCCAAAGGCAATCTAGTTGAGGAAATATCATCCAACGGGATCAGGGTCGTTTACTCTTACGATTCTCACAATAACAAAACATTACAACGTGTCTTTGATGTCGTGAAGGATGAAGGCCCACGAAGGTTTGGCCCTGTCGAGAAGACGGTTCGCTACTCTTACGATAAAGGAAACCATCTCACCCAAGTTGCGTCTTACGATCCAAGAGACTCCAGGGTTTGGAATCCAGAACTTCAGGCCCACAGAATCCTTTACACATACGATGGGAAAGGACAAACGACATCCCAAACGGTTTTCAATGCCGACAATACTCTTCGAACGAAGACGCGTTACGTCTATGATTCGTGGGGACGAATCGCAAAGGAATTTCTCTTTACGTCAAAGAATGGAATCACACACGCCTACAGATATACTTATCGCATTGACGCAAATGGCAATTGGATTACGCAAACCAAAAGCAAACACGTCGTGTCGAATGGCCAACTTAAGTATGTTCCGGTGGAAACGATCTATCGCTCTTTCGAATATTATTGACTTGGGTGTGTGGTCGAACAACACGTTGCAGCGGAGGCCGCGCAGCGCGGTTCTTATGGTTAGACGCAATGCCGTTCGCGGCCCCGCTGAACGTGAGCGTTAGATGCTTATGCAGGGACGTTCGCCGAGGCGCGTCCTCGCTGGCCACGAAGGAGGAGCATCGTGCACAATAATTCCACGCAACAATCTGCCTGTAGGCGTCTCTCTTGCAGCAATGCGGGAGCCGCTTTTATCAGCGGCGACAGGCGAAGCTTTATCTCCGGGATGATCGCCGTGGGCTTGGGCGCGCTAGCTTGTCCAAGTGTCGGACGCCTCAGTTCGGTCTTTGCCCAGACACCGCTCCTCGCGAAAAGTGGTCTGATCGATGTGCATCATCACTTCGTCCCACCTTTCTATCTCGCTGAAAATCGCGATCGGATAGCCATCTCAAGCGGTGGTCAGATTCATCCCGCTTGGTTGGGCTGGACGCCGGAACAGGCGATTGCCGCGATGGACGAACACAGCGTCGCTACGGCCGTTCTCTCCCTCACTTTCCCCGGTGTTTGGTTCGGCAACCCACAAGCGGCAGCGCGGACGGCACGCCGTGTGAACGAATATGCAGCCGATCTCGCCCGAGGTCACCCAGGCCGATTCGGTCGCTTTGCCGCAATCCCTCTCCCGGACACCGAAGGCAGCCTGCGTGAGATCGAGTACGCGCTTGGGGACCTCAAGGCGGATGGGGTTGGCCTACTGACCAGTTACGGCGACAAGTGGTTGGGGGATGCTGTGTACCAGCCCGTTTTCGAGGAACTCAACCGCCGCAAGGCCGTCGTGTTCGTGCATCCTAATACACCGTTGTGCTGTCGAACATTGCTGCCCGATGTAGCACCCGTAGTCGCCGAGATTCCGCAAGACACCACTCGCGCGGTGATAAATCTGGTTTTCACCGGTACGTTTGCGAGGTTCAAGGACATTCATTTCATCTTTACCCACGCGGGTGGATACGTACCGATGGTGCTCGGTCGCATGCACCAATATGCGCCCAAAAATATCGCGGAAAAGGCACCCAACGGAATCGACTATGAGCTCAAGCGTCTCTACTACGACATCGCTGGTACTGCCTATCGTCCAGCGATTGCGGCACTCACAGGTCTGGTCCCAACGACACGTATTCTGTTCGGGAGCGATAATCCGTACGTTCCGCTCGCCGAGACGGCCGAGGGCATGTTGCAAGTCGGTTTTTCAGCAGCCGATCTCCAACTTATCGGCCGCGACAACGCACTTGCACTGTTCCCACGGCTCAAGATAGCTTAGGCATTTGGAAATTCGGTGTCGATGGATCAGTTATAAAAGCATTGACGGCATCTAACCAGCCAATGCACCGGAGCGCGCGACCTATACTTCATAGTGGCCCGTTGTCCCTCACGCGCGCCCGCTGATTGGCAGCGTTAGGTGGACGAATCGGTTTTCGGAGAGGGCACGCGTGCGCGTCCTGGCAATCGCGGAGAGCAACGCCTCGCTCAAGGACTATGGTCGGTCGGTCGAAGTGAAGAGTTCAAGTCGAGCTCGCGTTCGTCGCCTCGGAGACCCTGGGCGGGATTGAGGTCAATTGGAGGAGGGAAGATGTCGAAGAGACAATCCGCGATTACACGCTGCGCACTCTTGATGCTCGTAGGTCTATTGCCGCTGAAGACCGTGCGAGCTCAAACCAACACGCCTACCGAGACTTTCCTGATCAAAGGGGTTGTTTCCGATGCCAATGGTCCACTGATAGGCAAAATATTGCTCGTGTTCCCCATTTCTGCCGAACTTGGTAAACCGGTAACGCGCCAAGTGCAACGCCAAGTGGGCGTGGGTACCTTTGCTGTGGATGCGACACTTGGAGTGGAAGGGGCCCGAAATCCCAAAACCGGTAAGTGGACATACACATACAGAATGGGTGACGACATAGGTGACGCCGCACGTGGACCGCGGCTGAACCCCCAGACTACTACAGATGCAAAGGGGACGTTCTCTGTGAACGTTCCGCGGAACCTCTTCAAGGAGACGCCCGACTGTGCTCACGGTTGCACCGGGTACAAGGCCGGCGAGCTTGGTCTCGGTGTCTTCAACGGGCTCTTGACGTCATCCGAGATAGAGATCATCAAGTATGATGTGAACGCCTCTACCGTAGATGTCGGCCGGATCGTCTTCAAGCCTGTACGCGATCAAGGTTGGTGACCCGCCTAACAACGGCATGCAGCGGCCGGCGCTTCGCGCCCCCGCTGAAGCCGAGCGTTAGGGCCGATACCCAGGAAACACTTCTCTCGAGTTTCGCGCAAGGAGGCATAAATGAAACTGAGGATGAAAGAAGTCGGCTGCGTGCTTGTCTTGGCTGCTACACTCGTTGTCTACGGCGAAACTGCTCGCGACGGAGTATGGTCTGGAAAAACGTCGCAGGACAAAGTCATCTCCTTTGAGATTAAGGACGGCGTGCTTAAGTCCTTCACTCTTGGGTGGACTGTACCCCTTGAGGAGCCCTGCGCCACGACGCCCGGTTCGTCCATCGCGTTGACGGCCCTCGGCGGGACCGACACCCTGCACTTCCCATATAGCATGAAGGAGTATGATCTCCTGAAGGGCCAGGGTGAGACAAGGATTGATCCCGCCACGGTTGCTCCCGCGCTGGGAGAGAAGGGGTTCGAAGTTAGCCGGGATCTCGGGGGCAAGGCTCGACTAAGTGTCACCGCACAAACGCAAGCCGACGGCTCGATTGTGGGAACCGCCACGATCACGGCTACCACGTGCAAGGGCAGCCAGAAGCTATCGTGGAGTACGAGTAAGGGGAAGCAGTTGCCCTAACCCGTGCCTGCAACGGACCGGCTCGCGCCGGCCGCTGAGGCACAACGTTAGGCCGCAAGGACTCTCGTCTTCCAAGCACACGAGAGGAACTTACGGAAGGCCGCTACATCTGGTGATCCGAAGGAGGAGAAAAAATGACTGAAGCCGATCGCATCAAATATCTACGCATCGCTCTCGTGGTCGTAGGGCTAATCTTTCTATTCGGCATATGGCCGCTCACTATCCTCTGGCCGTCTGGCTGGTCTTGGCATTCAGGAGGTCGCTCGGAATATCTTGAGATGATCCTGGGCATCTATGCCACGCTCGGCGTGTTTTTGATGATCGCCTCGCGGGATCCGATGGCACACAGAAGTCTAATCTGGTTCACTGTCTGGTCGAGTATCGTACACGGCGTGATTATGTCGATTCAATCCGTCGCCAATCTCGAGCATATCGGCCATCTTTGGGGGGACGTATTGGCTCTGATTGCCGTCGCGGCCGTGTTGGCGATTCTGACCCCGCGTCAGACCGCTGCAATGCAATCGCGATCAGGGGCATAACCCCGCAGTGGAGCAGACCGCCGCAAACGCATTTGCGGCTTCCTCGGCACGGCGTGCCTCGGCGGCTGCTCACCGCGATGGTTAGGCCCAGAGAGTCGATCCAGGAGGTCGCTCATGAAACTCAACTACGCCATTGTCTTCGTGACCGATATGAGGAGGGCGGTCTCCTTCTATCGAGATGTCCTGGGAATCCCGCTCAAGTTCGAGTCTCCGGGCTGGTCAGAACTCGCGACGGAGGGCGCAACGCTAGCTCTTCACTCGACCGCTGTCAGCCACCCTGGAGGTGACGCCCCAGCTCAAGAGCCTCCAGGAAGATGTCGTCCCGGGTTCAGTGTCCCCGATCTCGACTCCTTCCATGCAAGAATGATCGAGTTCAAGGTGGCTTGTACTCAACAGCCAACGGAGACTTTCGGAGCGCGGGTAGCGCAGTATGTCGATCCGGACGGTTTGGTGATATCGGTGGCGGAGGCGAGACGCCTTGAAATTCGGGACAGTCCCGAATTTCGCAGCTGACCAGTCGTAACCGCGGCGCAGCCGCGCGGAGTATCTTATTCTATGGGGTCGAGCGGCTGCGCCGGACGCCCTGGCAGCTGAAGCGCAGATTGTTAGGTTGTTGCTGAGATTTTATGGAAATCGAGCTGCTTCGTCACGCGACCCTGATTCTCCGGATGGCGGGCCGCACCATCCTGGTTGACCCCATGTTGAGCGCCGCGGGTGCCATGGATCCTGTCGCCAACGCCGGCAACGACCGCCGGGTCCCGCTCACGGATCTCCCTCTGACGGAGGCGGCGCTGGACGCGCTCCTCGGGACTCTCGACGGCGTCCTGGTCACGCACCAGCACCGGGATCACTGGGACCAGGCGGCCCGCGATCGCTTGAGGTGCGACCTGCCACTTGCCTGCCCGCCCGTGGACGCGGACGCGGTCCGGGCGGCCGGCTTCACCGCCGTCACCCCGGTCGAAGATCGCTGCGAGTGGCTCAGGCTGGAGGTTATCCGCACAGGCGGAGAGCATGGGCGCGGGAAGATCGGGGAACGAATGGGCCCGGTCTCGGGGTTCGTGTTTCGCGCTCCGGAGGAGCTGAGCGTTTACGTGGCGGGTGACACGGTGTGGTGTCCGGCAGTTGCGCGGACACTCGCCACAGAGCGGCCGGACGTGGTGGTGGTCAACGCGGGGGCGGCACAGTTTCTCACGGGTGGGCCTATCACGATGGACGTGCCGGATGTCCGTGCAGTCATGGACGCCGCACCCTGGGCGCGCTTGGTCGCGGTCCACTTCGAGATCTGGAATCACTGCCAGCTTTCGCGGGTGGCGCTTAAGCAGGCGCTCGCGAACGCGGGAGTCGCGGGGCGGGTCATGATCCCGGCAGACGGCGAAGTACTCCGATTTGTACCGGGTGCAACCTGACCACGGCTTGCAGTTGCGGCGCGAGAATTCCCGCAATACGTGAGGTTGGTGCTAATGTTCTTGTTCCCTCATAGCCTTATCGACGATTTTCTGCCCACCCGATTTAGTATCATCTGACACCATTTCTGAACGTGGTGGGGCACAAAATTGGGCACAGCGTGAGAAGGGACGGGTGATTAACTGACTTTTTATTTCAGGCATCGCATCTCCGCATTCTGAAATTCGAGGAGATCAAATCGCTTCTGGCGATAGGGGTTCAAATCAAAACCTCATAACGAGCAGCAGTTCAGCTTCCATCGAACTGAACTCCGGAGCGGCATCGCAAAGCGGAATGCAGAATGCAGAAATCCAAGCCTTTCCACCCTTGATCCATTCTTGACGAATCCAGCCCCCGCCGATATAATCGTTGCCGTTTCTTTGGGCTGTTCTGCCAGCACTCCTGAGTAGCTCAATGGTAGAGCATTCGGCTGTTAACCGAAGGGTTGTAGGTTCGAGTCCTACCTCAGGAGCCAATTTTAAGAATGCTTTGCGCCCCCCAAAATGTGACTCCGTAAGGAATGGCGGCTGTTTATCCACCGCGGTGGCTTGTAGATTCGATCGCGACCTCAAGAGCCAATCCTCAGTCAATCAATTCAAAACCTCCACGCTACCCAAGCATCTCGCTCTTCTCGACTCTGGATGGACCGGCTGGCCAACATGGTTGATTTCGTGATCTTGGGACGTTGCGGTACACCATATGGCACGATTCAGGGAATGGGCAGGGAAAAAGCCTATGTCGCTCCCTTAGGGAGCTGATCAGATGCCGGGCGACGTGTTTCCTGGGGCTTGCGCCCCAGGCTACTCCATTTCGCCGCTGCGCGGCTCATAGCCAGCCTTAATCTCATCATTCTGGCAAATCTCGCAGCTGAGCGGATTATCGCGAGCGTTGCTTTTCTAATTCTGGTGAACTGTCCCGACCGGGTTAGTTGAAAAGCAATAGGGCTTCGGGGTCAGTTTGATAAAGAAATTCTCAGCCTGGAAGGGTCTACCGTTTTCTCAACCCGTTGAGCATCTGGCGGGTAACATCTTTGAGGGAGTCGAAGACGCCGACCCCGCGGGAGGCGATGGCTTCAAAAATCGGCTCATTCTTCTTCCAGAGCTCCTTCTTCAAGTCCTCGAACGGGGAAATGTTGGGCAAGTCACGCTTGTTGAATTGCAGGACGTAGGGGATGGTCGCAAAATCGTATCCGTGCTCGTGGAGATGTTCATGCAAGTTGGAAAGGCTCTCGATGTTGGCGTCAAAGCGCTCCGCCTGGGAATCGGCGACGAACACGACCCCATCCACCCCTTTCAAAATCAACTTCCGGCTGGCATCATAAAATATCTGTCCGGGCACGGTGTACAGATGAAAGCGGATCTTAAATCCGTTGATCAATCCCAGCTCCAGCGGAAGGAAATCAAAGAAAAGGGTCCGCTCGGTGTCGGTGGCCAGCGAAACCATCCTCCCCTTGTTGGCTGGATGAATCTTTTGATAAATATAATTCAGGTTGGTGGTCTTGCCCCCCAGCCCGGGACCGTAGTACACAATCTTGCAGTTGATTTCTCGTGAAGCGTAATTAATGAAGGTCAACTAGGATCCCTCGGATGGATTATTCGCTGAAGAGCCGATCAATGTCATCATCCGTGATTTCAGGAAATGGATAGTCACTGATGACCCCGGTGGGCTGCAATTCCTTCTGGAACCTTGCGGCAATCCGTTGAAACACATCTTCGAACTGGACGCTGGCTTTGCGGACACGCAGGCGGACCAGGCCCACGGGCGTGCTGTGGTCGAAGATCACCACCAGAATCGCCCGGTGTGCCACAATCGAGAAGTGAATGTTGTCGCGTTCCCCCTCGTGGAACAGGACCGAAAATTCCCGCTCCCCCAGCAACTTGGCCAGCCCTTCCGTCGCCGCCACATTGCCCGCAGCCAGCGAGGACAAGGAGGTCGTATCCACACTCCCGTTATCCCCATGCGAAGCGATGGGCTGTCCGTTGCGGTCTACCAGGAAGACCAGTTTGGCCCTCGCCTCTGTCGCCAATTGAGCCAGAATGACGCGGATCTCCGCAAACTCCCCCGGATAAATGACCAGATCGCCTGTTTCCACTTAAAGCCCCTCTTCAACCCTTTCCGTCTAAGCGGGTTGACCGCCTATCATACCCGATATTCCCTTTTAATTCAAAAGCCCGAAACGGCCCCAGCACTCGACTTGGAAAAACCGACGACAAGATCACCGGTCCCCCCCGGGGGCGCCCCATGGAATTTCCCCCTCAACTTGAAAATTCGATCGGCATCTGCATCGTTTCAATCACATGATACTGGGCAATGCGATTGCGTCCGGTGCGCTTCGCCACGTACAGGGCACGGTCGGCATTCTCGATGAGCTGCTCCTTGGAAGCGGCGTCCCGGGGATAGGTCGCAATTCCACCACTGATCGAGAGCTGCGTCGAGTTTCCCTCATACGTAAAGACGTTGCGCCCGACCTCCGCTCGAAACCGTTCCGCCGATTGTCGGGCCCCCTCCCGGCTGGTATCCGGCAGAACCACAGCGAATTCTTCTCCCCCGTAACGAGCGGCGAAGTCCTCACGCCTGAGGGAACGTTCCAGGATTGTTGCCAGTTGACCCAACACCGCATCTCCGAAGGGGTGACCATAGGTATCATTCAGTTTTTTGAAATGATCAATGTCCACCATCAACAAGGAAAGCGGCTTCTTGTTCCGGCGTGAACGTGAAATCTCCTCTTCAATGCGCTCCTGGAAAGAGCGATGATTGGGGAGATGGGTAAGTTCATCGGTGGCCGCCAGAGTCTCCATTTGACGGTGGTTGATGGCGTTTTCCACGATGACGGCTACGTGCTGGCACAGGAGCCGCAGCAATTGTTGAACTTCACTTCCGAATTGCCCGGGCTGACTGTGGGTGAGCACAAACGCCCCGTGCCGATGAGCGGGAGGACCGAGCGGAATGGCCAGGAGCGACCCGACCGCAAGGGGCGGCTCGTTGGGCATGTAAATGGGCATCTGGCCGGCCCGGCGCTGGAAATCGGAAAGCAGCAGAGCATCTTCCGCGGAATTAATGGACCAATAGGTCCAGGTCTTGACATCACCCGGAATGCGCAGGTCCCGGTCAAACTCGATCCCTTCCGCTGAAATCAAGGAATACGAGCTTCGGTCTTCCGAGACCAGGGCCACCGCGGCGGTTTCATAATTCAACAGGGCCTTGGATTCCTTCAGCAGGAGCGAGGACACATCATCCACGTTCAGGCTCGAGTTCATCCTGGAAATAATTCGGAAAAACGTGGTGAGAAGCTCATTGGACTGGCGATGGCCCCGGGCCGTCTGATTTCTTTTCCACTCCAGTTCCAGAACGGTTACGGCCGACTTCATCATCCGCTCCTGGTCCGGCGTGAACTCCGGCACCGCCGGTGGCTCGGGGTCCGGGCTCTCCATCCGATCGGCCACCAGCACTCCCGCCACACTCCCGGCGTGCACGACGGGTTCCGCCAGATACGCTCGAATCAGATCTCCCCCGGACTTCAGATAAACAAAGTCCACCTTCCACGAACGGGCTGACGTTCCTGGACTGCGCTTCCCAATGAGGGGAGTCTTGTTCTTGGCGCAATATCCGAGCAAGCCCTGGCCCTCCACAAACGACCCGTCCGGCTTGAACTCAGCACCCTCCCCCGCCATCCAACTCATCTGAAAGACCCCCGCGTTATCGCGCACAAAGAAGCACACATGACTGGCGCTGAGGGCTGTCCTCAAATGCTCCAGAAACGCATCCTCAAATTCCGTGCCCCGACCATCACTCTCCCCGCTGGCAGCACCCGCCTCGGGATCTTCCGACGCGATCGTTCGCGCAAACACCGGCAAGAATTTGTTGCGCTCACGGGCTTCCTCCTCGGCGCGCACGGCCGCGGTTTCCAACTCTCTTTCGGCCTGCGAGAGGCGCCGCTTCAGAATCACCAGGGAGGCCTCTCCCACAATCGCCACCAACACCAGCATCAGCAGCCACAGCAGCAGGCGGTCCGCTTCAAAACGCTGGTCAGTGCGGAAAGCCGTGGCCAACGCATTGAAGCCCTCCAACAGGGAAATCCGAACCACCGTGAGCAAGGAAATTCTGAGAGAGTAGTTGATGCCGACTGCAATCATCAACAACAAATACAGCCCGAACCAAAAGGAATGCAGTCCCCCCGTCCGTTGGACCAGGAAGTTGATGGTCAGGATGAGCGCGCCGACCACTTCCACATATTGAAAGTCCCCGCCCAACCGCAGAATGTAACGGTAGAACGCCGCCACCGAATAGACGGTGATCGCTATCACACCAATGAACTGGGGGGTTGTAAACCGAAGCGGCGGAGAGTATACGCCAAAAGAAGAAATGACAAATAAAACAAGGAGAGGGAGGAGAAGATAATTTTCGCGGATCAGTTCCCGGATGCCCTTGCGGTGGATGAGATCGAGAAGTTTTGATTTCATCATTCCAACGGTATAGTGCCACTAATTCGTCTGGTCAGTCTGCACACACTCTTACTTCATCGCGCCCTTCAAAATCCGTCGAACCTCAGAGGCCTTAATTCCGTGAATATAAACCGTCTTCCTTTTATGGTGCTCCCCGGAGATGAGTTCGACGTTCGATTTCGGGACATCCAGAAGGTGTGCAAGATACTGAATACACGCGGCATTCGCGGCCCCATCGACCGGAGGCGCGGCGGTCTTCAGTCGGACTGCGCCCGCCATAACCCCGGCAAGCTGATTTCTGACGGCCCGAGGCACCACCACAATCCGGAAGGTGCAGCCATCCTCCCGTGAATTGATTTCAATCTCATCCATGACGTCTGGCGTCCCGTCGATCCGCCTCTCGGTCCTCTAGCGTGATTCCAAGAACGAATAAATCCGAATCCCAAAAGCAGAACGACTCACGAAGCGAACAAGACCGGCATTCTGCCACATCCCGTGGTTCGGGTACGCCCAATTCCTCACACGCCCTTGCGGAGGTCATTCTCGAAAGCAAGAGCCGGAGGTGTAAAACCGGGGCGAATTGACTAACCCCTCCCCCCAAAAATCGCCGTCCCGATGCGGATCATGGTGGCTCCCTCCTCGATGGCCACTTCAAAGTCGTGACTCATCCCCATGGAAAGTTCGTGCATCGAGACGTTGGCCATGCGCGGCTTTGCAATCTCTCCGGCGAGCTGTCGCATCGACCGGAAATCAGCACGCGACTCTTCGGGTCGATCTCGAAATGGCGGAATGACCATCAGTCCGCGCACGCGCAACGCCTTCAATTCAGAAACCTGTCTCACTAACTCCAGCGCGCCGGACGGTTCAACGCCGGATTTGGTTTCCTCATTGCCAAGATTCACTTGAATCAGAACGGATAATAGACGATTGAGCTGTTCACAGGAGCGGGAAAGTTTCAGGGCCAATTCGATGCGATCCACCGTTTGTATCATATCAAAGATTTCCGCCGCCCGCTTTGCTTTATTGCTTTGAAGATGCCCGATCAAATGGAGCTTAAGCTTCCTCCCGGCCGCTCCTTCGCCAGGCCCGTGATCCTCCAAGGCCAGGGCCGGCACCAAGGCGCTGAATTTTTGATCCGCCTCCTGCACCCGATTTTCGGCAAAGACGCTCAACCCTGCATGAACTGCCGCTAACACCGCTTCCGCGGGAAACGTCTTCGAGACAGCGATGAGCTGGACCTCGTGACGATCGCGCCCGGCCCGTTGACACGCCCGCTGAATTCGCTCCTCTATACGGCCGATATTGTCCCGGATCTCTTGAACGCTCATACGGTAACCAGTCCAGTGAGGAAGGTCCTGAGTGATTTAGATGTGAAGATAGACCGGACTGTCCATCGAATGTTAAACTGGCTGGCCATGTCGAGAGCACGGTTCATTAGCTTCGAAGGGATCGATGGTTGCGGCAAGACCACCCAGCTTAACCTGATGGCGGAACGATTGCGTGCCCGCGGAGTCAACTTCATTGCCACCCGCGAACCTGGGAGCACGCCGATTGGCCAGGAGATCCGCAAAATCCTCCTCGACTCCAAGACCACCGGCCTGACTTCCGCTGGCGAAGTGCTTCTCTACTACGCTTCGCGAATCCAAAACGTTGAACAGGTCATCAAGCCGGCGCTGGCGGCGGGAAAACTGGTCCTGTGCGACCGATTTAACGATGCCAGTTGGGCCTACCAGGGATTTGGCCGGCAACTGGGAGTGGAATTTCTCCGCATCCTGGACGATCTCGTGCTCGATGGGTTCCATCCCGACCACACCCTGATTATCGATATCGATGTCGAAACCAGTGTGAAGCGAGCTCAACGCCGGAACACGGCCCAGACCTACGATGAAAATCGTTTTGAGACTGAGGCCCGCGAGTTCTTTGAGCGCGTCCGGGAGGGATATGGCTGGTTGCAGCGACGTGAGCCTTCCCGATTCTTTCAGATCAACGGCAACCGCCCTGTCGAAGCTGTTCATGCCGATATCGCCACATTGTTTGACGAGTGGTTGGAGTAAGCGAATAGCTATCAGCCGTCAGCGGTCAGCTATCAGCTCTCATCAAGCGAATCTGGATAGCAAGTCCTGTTCGTCGATGATCCCAGTCTTCTTGAATAATGAGAGCATGAGCGGTTGGCCGGCTTCATTTTGAAAGCAGAGAAAATGCTAACCTTGTTCATCCAATGGCTGACGGCTGAAAGCTGACCGCTGAAAGCTGACGGCTGATCGCTGATGGCTGACAGCTAATCGCTTCGATAATGACATCCCCGCGACTCGCGGCATTCCATGGCCGCGAGCAGGATCGCCAGTGCAGTCTGCACCCCGTTCCGCAATCCGATCAGGGAATCGCTGATGGCAGCCTTGTCATAAAACCGTTCAATCTCCAGATGGAGTTCCCGCAGGATCTCGTGGGCCCGATCGAGACGCTTGGTTGTACGGACCAACCCCACGTAATTCCACATCGTTTGTTGAATGGTCAGCCAATCCTGGGCAATCAATGCGGGGTCGACCGTTTCGCGCTCGTACACCCACGGCGCGATCTCGGGAAAATAGTGGCCCCCGGATTTTAAGGTTCCCTCTGCAGCGTCCGACCCAGCCCGGGTCCCCCACACAAGCCCTTCAAGCAATGAGGTAGAAGCCAGGCGGTTGGCGCCGTGAACGCCGGTGCATGCCACCTCTCCCACGGCGCGCAACCGAGCGACATTGGACCTTCCGAGCGCATCCACTGAGACGCCGCCGCAACTGTAATGGGCGGCTGGGACGACCGGAATCGGTTCCCGGGTGATATCGATCCCCAGGGACTTGCATTTCTCATAGATTCCCGGAAAACGGGTTCGAATCCAATCGGGGCTCTTGTGTGAAATGTCAAGCAGGGCATAGGGCTCCCCCGATTCAATCATCCACTGGTGAATTCCACGGGCAACTACATCTCGAGGAGCCATCGAGCCATTCGGGTGGAACCTTTTCATGAATTCTTCCCCGCGGGGACTCATCAACCGGGCTCCTTCACCTCGCAGGGATTCGGAGATAAGGAATCGGCCGGAGGGATGAAACAGCGTGGTGGGATGGAACTGGACATACTGCATGTTGATGCACCGGGCGCCGGCGCGATAGGCCATCGCGATGCCATCCCCGCGCGAGCCCGGCGGGTTGGTGGTGTGGAGAAACACCCGTCCCAACCCGCCGGACGCCAGAATCGTCTCCTTCGCAAAGACCGTGTCCACCACACCCGTTTCATTGATCAACACATGGGCGCCAATGCAGGTGGGGGGTTCATAGGTGTCGAGGGGGTTGAGGGAATGATGGGACAAGGTCAGCAAGTCAATGGCGGTGGCATTTGTCAGGATGTGGATGTGGGGATTTTTGGCCAGGGCCTGCAAAAAAGCGGTCTCAATCGCCCGTCCCGTAACGTCCTTATAATGCAAAATTCGGCGCACGGAATGGGCGGCCTCCGCCGTGAGGTCGTACTCATCGCTGGATTCGTCCACGACATCGAAAGGAACCTGGAGCTCATCAATAAGAACTTCCTGGACACAGCGCGGGCCTTCTTCACTCAACACCCGGACCGCCGGCTCGTAACAGAGCCCTGCCCCCGCTGCGATTATATCGGCGGCCAATTTATGAGGGGCGTCATTGTCCCCGCGAAAAATGATTCCTCCCTGGGCATAAAAAGTGTTGCTCTCCTCGAGGCTGGAGTCTCTCGTCATTAACAGGACGTCGACCCCCTTCTTGGCAGCCGCACGCGCTGCCGCACAACCGGCAATGCCGCTCCCGATAACCAGAATGTCCGTCTTCGTCATGGAACGCCCTTCACCTCAAACGGATAGGCGGGAACCAAAACAGGATTTTATTAGGAACCCGCGATACTACGGGATTGACTCCCGTTGCGATGCTCGCCGGGGCGGGATAATCGCATTCATCGCAGAGTCCGAGCTTTTACTTCCAGTGTCCATGGTCTACTCATGATAACTTCCCTTTTGCCATGGCCGCCACAAATTCCGTGGATAAACGTCCACCCCATAATATCAGCGATTCGTCCACCCGCCGTGGAAGTTGTGCGCTAACTCACGCGAATGACAACGAGCAGTACGGCGCTTTTAATCCACATTGCGAAATCCGCATTCCGCAATTCAATGGAAGGTCGCCCTTAGACCGATCGTCCTGGACCCGCATCGCCCGGTATTCGCCCGGGTTTTCGCGAATCCATCTCAAAACTGATATCGACCGCCGGGGCGGAATGGGTGAGCGCACCGACAGAAATCCAATCAGCGCCCGCTTCCGCGAAGGATCTTACGCTTCGAAGTGAGATTCCCCCCGAACATTCGACAATGACTCTCTTTCCTCCCGGCCGCTTCCGAATCAACTCCACACAACGTCGCACCTGCCGGGGAGTCATATTGTCGAGCAAGATATGGCTCACTCGCAAGGCAAGGGCCTCACGGAGCTGGTCGAGTGTGGAAACTTCCAACTCCAGATCGGGGCTCCCAAGTGTCTTCTTCCGAGCCCGCTCTACGGCAGCTCTCACGCCGCCCGCAAAGGCGAGGTGATTGTCCTTAATTAAGATCGCATCAAAGAGTCCCAGTCGATGGTTGTGGCCGCCGCCGCACCGCACCGCGTACTTTTCAAGCATTCGCCAGCCCGGCGTCGTCTTCCGGGTGTCGTAAATCCGCGCCCGGGTGCCTCGAACCGCCTGGACAAATTCGTGCGTCAGTGTGGCGATCCCTGAAAGCCGTTGAAGGACATTCAACGCGACCCGTTCCCCAGTCAGCAGGGTGCGCGCCCGGCCGTTCACGGATGCCACCGGCTGACCTTTCGCAACCTTTTGGCCGTCCCCGAAAAAGTATTCAACTCGTATCGAAGGATCCAATGCCTTAAAAGCGAATGGCAGGAGCCCCAATCCGGCCAGTACGCAGTCCTGCTTGGCAATAATCAACCCATGGGCGCGGGCGGTCGCAGGGATAATGGAGTTGGTGGTGAGGTCTCCCGAACCGACGTCTTCGCGCAAAAAACCGATCATGAGCTTGCGGAGCACTTCGGATTTCAGAGGGATGGACATGAGTAAGCTATCAGCGGTCAGCTGTCAGCAGTCAGCTATCAGCTATCAGCGGTCAGCCGTCAGCCGTCAGCGGTTAGCTGTCAGATTTCAGCCTTTGAATCAGGCCCGTAAGCATCTTTTTTACTTCGGAAACACTTTGAGGCAATAAATCATAATCCTCATCGCTTAAGAGTCTTAGATCTTTTGCCAAGAGGATATGATACTCAAGTTCACATGCGGAACCTCCAGCAATATTGAGGAAGCGGACCAATTCTAGCTCGCTCGAACGTCCGCAACCCTCTGCAATATTTGCTGGAATGGAAGCAGCTGAGCGTCTAATCTGGCTAGTCAGTCCGTACAACTCTTCCTTCGGAAACTTCCAGGTAGCCTTATACAAACCTAAAGTTAAATTGTGCGCCTTTTGCCATACCTTAAGTTGTTTGAAGTCTCTCAATTCACATCCCTCGCTTTCGGCGGGGGATGATCTGTAGTTCTGTGCAGACAATGCCGTCTACTTCAATTCCTGAGGATCCTGATGAACGCTGACAGCTGATGGCTGAAAGCTGATAGCTGACAGCTGATGGCTGAAAGCTGATAGCTGACCGCTGACGTCTAACCGCTGACAGCTTTCCTTCAACTCATTTCCAGCATACGCTGGATCGGTCGCAGCGCCCGCAGACGGAGGGACTCATCCATGTCGATTTCAGGGAAGCGGTTCCTCATGGAACGATAGACTTTTTCGAGGGTGTTCAAACGCATGTGAGGGCATTCATTGCAGGCGCAACTGCTGTCGGGAGGAGCGGGTATGAAAATCTTTTCCGGGGCCTTCTTCGACATCGCGTGGATGATCCCAGGCTCGGTGGCGATGATGAATTCCTTCGCCGGACTTTCGATCGCGAAATTCAGGATGGACGTCGTGGAGCCGATATGATCGGCAAGCCGCAGGACTGACTCCTCGCACTCCGGGTGAGCCAGCAGGAGGGCGTTCGGGTAGCGGACTTTTAACTGAATGATCTTTTTCTCCGAAAAAATGGCATGGACCATGCAGGAGCCGGGCCACAACACCATTTCGCGCCCCGTCTTCCGCATCAGATAGCGGCCAAGGTTCTGGTCGGGCGCAAAAATAATCTTCTTCTCCGCCGGAATCTGGCGGATGATTTTTTCCGCGTTGGAGGAGGTGCAGATAAGGTCGCTGAGAGCTTTCACAGCCGCCGAACAGTTGATGTAGGAGATGACGAGATGGTCCGGATAGCGCCCCTTGAAGAATTCAAACTGGTCCGCCGGGCATCCTTCCGCAAGCGAGCAGCCCGCATTCAAATCCGGGAGCAGCACGGTCTTCTGAGGGTTGATGATCTTGGCCACTTCGGCCATGAAATGAACGCCAGCAAAGACAATCACACTCGCATGGGTCTTGGCCGCCTGCTGTGCCAGTTGCAGACTATCGCCGGTGAAATCCGCAATGTCCTGAATCTCCGATTCCTGATAATAATGGGCCAGGATGACTGCGTTCAATTCCCTCTTGAGGGAGGCAATCTCTCGGGCAAAATCGATCTCGATATCAAGTTCCGTACTCATCACACTTCCTTCACGCTTTAGGAAGATATTTTATCACACCCATAAGAAAAACCGCCCGGATTGCGGACAGGATTGATTACTCTTCTTGCTGGCCCATGAAAACCATACACTTCAGCGTTCATTCAAAGCAGGGGTCTCGCGAGAAAACCTCAGACGGGCAGGTGATTTCAAGTGATATGAGCAAGGAGGCAAAAATCGGGCTACTTCTTTCGTGCGGCATCCACAAGATGTCTGACCAGCGGTTTGAGTTGATCCGGCAGAGATGCCTCATCCACCTCCACCTCTTTGGTTCGGCCACCCTCTTCGATATGAATCCGATAAACGAATCGATCCGGCATGGGTCGAACGGCCTTGATGGTGTCCGGTAACTCGAAAAAAGTAGCCCCTTCCACCATCTTTCTGATCCGCCCCGCTTGATCCGCAGCTAACTCCTCGGTATCGACGGAGGACGACAATTTGATCCCCGCAAAGCCACCGGATCTTTCAAGTCGAATTCGCATGGGTAATCCTCGCCCTGCGTCGCAGGTCTCCATCCTTGTTTCACGACCGTGAATTTCACATCGCTCCTGGCAGGCCCGCTGTTACATGGCATTACGGTCCTGCCAGGGGCACTTACCAATTCCCAATGAGGATCTTAAGGCCGAATCCCGAAAGATACCCGCACGACTGGAGTTGAAAACCGCGAGCGTCAGCCTATTAACCCGGTAGGCTTGCGCTTCCCCGTCCCGACGTGGGTGGGGCTGGATCATGCTGAGGCGGACAGGAGAGCGGGGCCATCATTCCGCATCTGAAATCCGCTTTCCGAAATCAAAAAGAGTGTCGCCTTGAATCGTGCGACTTATTCGGCGCCGATCCGGGCGGTCAGCACCTAAAGCCCTACCGCTTTCCAGCCCGCCTGGACCGCTTTGACCTCATTTGACCCCTTGCCAAACAAGTCCGTAGCCACCGCGGCGGTCATCTGTGCGGCGTCTGCAAAGTTGGAATCGGGACGCAACTTGTCGCGCAGCGTGACGTACCAAATCTGACCCGCTTTCGTCCACGCGTTCCCTCCCAATTGAACGGCGGTTTCGTAAAATGCCCGATTGGGTATTCCCGAGTTCAGGTGAACTCCGCCGTTGTCCTCATTGGTTTGCACGTAACCCTTCATATCGGCGGGCTGAGGGTCTTTCCCCAACACGGGATCATCATAGGCTGTGCCGGGGGCTTTCATCGATCGCAGGGCGACCCCTTTGACGGCGGGAGCCAGAAGCCCCTGCCCGATTAGCCAGTCCGCCTGCTTGGCTGTCTGGCCGAGCTTGTACTGCTTTACGAGCGAGCCAAAAACGTCGGAAATGGATTCATTGAGCGCGCCGGATTGATCCTGATAGGACAAGTCCGCCTCATTCGCGGTCACGCCGTGAGTCAGCTCATGACCAATCACATCCAGCGCGATCGTGAAACGGTTAAACAGCTTGCCATCGCCATCTCCATAAACCATTTGTTGGCCGTTCCAGAACGCGTTGTCGTAACTCCTCTCGTAATGCACCGAGGAATCGAGTCGCATTCCGCGATCGTCAATGGAATTTCGATTGTAGGTTTGAAGATAAAAATCATAGGTGGCACCGGAGCCATCATAGGCTTCGTTCGCTGCTTGATCCTTGCTCTTCGGATCTCCCTCTCCCCGGACTAATTTACCCGGAAGGCTGGAGCCGTGCTTGGCGTCGTAAATGGTCCGCCGCTTTGTCCCAGTTGCGGTCGATCCTGTAGTCGCCATCATTGACATCACCCTCCGCTGACCGCGCAGCTGTTCAGACAGGGACAGGGTGTGAAATGCCCACTGTTTTTGCTTCTCACTTCCCCGTTGAGCGACGTTCTTAAGAATGTGCGGAGGGAGAATGCAGAATATGGGGACGATACCCGAGCCTCCAATCGAACCCCCTGCCACCTTGCAAGTATCCGCCTCGATTTCCGACCTGTGACTGCCCTTCAGATGCTTCTCGGCCATTGTTTTTTCTCCTTTTAGTGGATGCCTCCCGCTCGCCGGGACGATTGAACCCATTCAAGACTTGTCATCTCATTGTGAAATGAAGGTGAAGGATAATAGCACCAACCGGAGGGAAAAAAAACACGAAAAAGGGCCAGACTTCATAAGATGGGAGGTCCGATTCCATGCCGTGGAAGAGTAATCAGGCAAATTGAATCCATTGGGGGCGGGAACTGATGAGAGCCCTGGGCCGGAGCTTCAGAAGAAGGCATCCGTGTAGTTCGCGTCTCCAAGGCTGGTTTTCGGGTGTCCTGCCCGGACACCCGAAACCTTAACACAACTGTCGGTACGCCGGCGGCGGAATAACAAAGACTATTGTTCGCCTTCAGGGCTCAAGCCCACGTAAACCGTCATTCCGTTACGATTAATCAGAAGCAACGCGGTATCCTCTTTTCCGATCTTCGCGGCAATGCGGTTATAGTCCTCTACACTTCGGACCTCCTGGCGATTCATTTCCTGGATCACATCACCGCGCTGTAATCCAGAGTCCGCCGCAACGCTGCCGGGAGCTATAGACGAAATCACTGCGCCCGTGGTGTTGCTGGGCAGGTTCAATCGCCGGGCCATTTGCGGCGAGAGGTCTTGAACGGAAATCCCGTTCAACACATTGGTGAATTCACCGCCAGCTGACTCGCCCGATGACCCCCGCTCCGCCAACGACTTTGGCATTTCACCGACCGTGACATTCAGAATCAGGTTCTCGCTGCCGCGCCAAACTTTTGCTTTGACGGTGTTACCCACCGGAGTCAATCCGACCTGGTAGGCCAGCTGACTTCGATTCTGAACAGGCGTTCCGTTGAACTCGAGGATTATGTCCCCCACCTTGATGCCGGCCTTGCCGGCGGGACCATCGGCGGTGACTTCAGACACGATGGCTCCTCGAATTTCCTTCAAGCCCGAAGCGCGACCGATGGCCGGGGTGACATCTCCAATGACCACGCCCAACCAGCCTCGAACCACCTTCCCTGTTTTAATCAGGCTTTCTGCCACCTGCCGGGCCATGCTGCTCGGGATGGCAAATCCAACTCCGCTGGACCCCCCGGTGGGTGTTTCAATCGCCGTGTTGATGCCAATGAGTTCACCTCGAATGTTCACGAGAGCGCCGCCCGAATTTCCGGGGTTGATGGCGGCATCGGTCTGAATGAAATCTTCATAATCCTCAATCCCCATGTTGGTCCGTCCCACGGCGCTGACGATGCCCTTTGTAACAGTTTGGTTCAGACCGAATGGATTGCCAAAGGCCAGGACATTCTCGCCCACTCTCAGTCCCTTTGAATCTCCCCACGGAACGGCACGCAGTCCGTCGGCCTCGATCTTGATCACAGCGATGTCGGTCTTGGGGTCCGCCCCAACCACTTTCCCTTTAAATTCTCTTTTATCGGCAAGCTGGACGCGGATCTCGGTTGCTTTGTCAATGACGTGATTGTTGGTGACAATGTATCCATTCGGGCTGATCACCACACCGGAACCCAGGGCATGCTCACGCTGCTCACGCGGAACGCCCTGAAACCCGGGCCCGAAGAACTGCTGAAAGAAAGGATCATTGAAGAATGGAGATGTCTGGGGCCGAGTCTTAATGACCTGGGTTGTCGAAATGTTGACAATCCCGGGAAGTACGGCATTGGCTATGGACTCGAAAGCCCGGTTCTGCTGTTCCAAGACATTGACATCCTGGGGATTCACCAGGGAATCCTTTGCAGGGGTATATCCCTGAGAATAAATGATTTGCTTCTGCTGTACACCCAGCCACAAGATTGCCACCATGCCCACGATCCCCGCGGCCCAGAATGAGAGTCTTGCGCGTTGATGGTGGCGAGTCGCTTGTGGCCGTACGTTAGAGCTTTCTATTTGATTTTCCATAGGCTTACTACCCCTTTTCAGTGTTTTTCGTTCACTCCTTAGACGATGGTTGAAGAGTTTTGGCCGTTCATAATCTACATCGCTATACGATAGTAATTCAAGGCCAGAGGTTGTTTCGAGGATGAGAAGAGGACACAGGTAAGTGTTAGGAACAGCCAGGTTCAGGTCCGCGACCCTCAGACCGGATGGCCGGGGTCTCCGCCTTTTATTGATGAGAAATCCTCAGGGGACCCATCTCGCAGCCTCCTTGTCTGCGATTCAATTGTCTCAGTCAATCCCCGCCGGACAACAGGGAACCACCCAATCTGAAAACCTATTTCCTCTCCGCGACAATCAGCGTAATGTCGTCGTGTTGCAGGACACCCGCAGTAAACTCGGTCAGGCGATCCATGATTTTGACTTTCATTTCCTCAGCAGAAAGGGCGCGGTGAGTCATAATCAGTTCCAGGAGACGTTCATCTCCGAACTCTTCCAGGGTCTTCGACTGGGCTTCCGTAACGCCGTCTGTAAAGAACACAAGCCGGTCGCCTGAATTCCAGGAAACCACCCCCTGTTCATAAGGAACGTTGTCAAAAATTCCCATCACCATGCCGCCTTCGCGCAGCGGATGCACTTCCCCTCCTGCCGTTACCAGCAACGGCGGGTTATGTCCGGCGTTGCAATACCGAAACTCGCCTCCATCGGTGAGAACTCCGTAAAACGCCGTGACGAATTTTCCGCTGGGGTTCTTTTGCGCCAGATGATGATTCACACGTGCGATGGTTTCGGCCGCCGACCTTTCGAGGCACGCCTCGGATAGAAACATCCCCTGGGCCATGGAAGTGAGCAGCGCGGCGGAACACCCTTTCCCCGCGACATCAGCGATGACAATGCCGACCTGGTCTCCCCCCAGCGGGATAAAGTCGTAGTAATCTCCCCCAATGGCCCGGCACTGGATGTTGACTCCGGAAAACCGTGTCTGGGCCAGTTCCGGAGGAGTCTTGGGCAAAAGGGTTTGCTGAATCTCCCGGGCAATCTTGAACTCCTCCTCGAGCTGGCGTTTCTCCAGCTCCTCCTGGTGCAACCGGGCGTTCTCAATCGCGATGGCCGCATGTCCCGCGAGGGTCTCGAACAGTTCCAGATCCTGATCCGAGAAGACCTGAGTCACTGTTTGTTTGTCGACATACAGCAATCCAATCGTCGAAACGGCAGGGGCATCCTCCGCGCCATTGTCCTGAAACGTGGACCGGTAGATGCGCAGGGGGACGCACATAATCGTCTTCAGGTTCAGTGCAATGACGCTCTTCTGGTCGCGCAGATGCTGATCCCGCTCGGCATCGCACACAATCACCGACTGATCGGACTGGACGACGCGCTGGACGACGGTGCGGCTGAGGCGATGCTGCTTGTCTTCCAGGGCTTCGCGGGTTATATTCCGCGACATGGCGACCTGGAGCTCGCCGTGCTCGTCCTTCAGCATCAGGAAACCCCGATCGGCGCCCGCCAACTCAATGACTGCATCCATGACGCGGTTCAGCACATCATCCAAAACCAGCGAAGAGCTCAGCGCCTTTGAAACCTCAAGGAGCATGCGCAGGTGATGGGAGCTGACCTTGCTTGCCGCCGAGTCATTCGTCGAACTGATCGACGCCAGCACGGAGTCCTTCACTTCCTCCAGGGCGAACAGCATCGCCTGCGCCGGATTGGATCCCAGTTGGATGCGATCGCCATGCGCCAGCTTTCGCTCCGTCACGCGCTCGCCGTTGACGATCGTCCCGTTCTTGCTGCCGACGTCCACGATGTAGAAACTCCCATTCTGGGGCCGGATTTCGGCATGGAACCGGGAAATGGAGGGATCGTTCAGGATGACGTGGTTCTCGGAGTTGCGCCCGATCTTCAGGACGGATTGTGAAATCGGGACGACCAGTTTGCCGCCCGAGAAATCGGTGTAGTAAACGCGAGGTCCGGTCATAAAGCACTCCTTCCTGCCGTCGAAACCCTCGGAGTCAATTGCCTGGAATGATCCTATTATAGCGGGAGCAAGCCCCGGAGGGAAGACCAAATGCAAGATCCCCCGTGGGCGGCCCGGTCGGCAAAGGCCACCGGCTTGAACGCCCCTTCCCGCCGGCTGTCGAATCCCGGGCTTGTCTCATCCGGATCCGCCTTCTCAATCTCCGGGCTCCGTTCCCGCACCGCCCTCGTAATTCAAGAATGAATCAAAGAGACCCCCACGAAGGCGGAATGGGAAACAGGGAGCCCGCCCGAATCTCGCGTCGGGATGGGTCCGCGGGCGGGCCGCAGAGTCTGTCGGCCTCAGCCCTTCACCCTTTTTGCGCTTGACATCTCCGGTGCCGCCCCTTAGAATACCGACCGGTCGGTAGGTCAGCACCGGCGCCCCAAGGCCCGAAATACGGAAGACAGAATCCACGGACACGATTGACCGGTCCGTTTCCCGTTCAAGAGGAGCGCGTCGACGTCAATGCCCTCGAAGCGCCACAAGAACCGCCTACACAATCCGATTTACGACATCGCGGCGAGGGTCATTCACCAGCGGGGGTATGCTTCCACCTCCATGAGCGACGTTGCCAAGGCCGCAGGACTGACCAAGGCAGGGCTCTACCATCATGTGGCCAGCAAAGAGCAGCTGCTTTACACCATCCTCGATTACGGGATGGATCTGACGGATGAAGTGGTGATCCGGCCGGTCCAGGCGCTCGGTGATCCCCGGGAGCGGCTGCAACAGATGATTGAACGCCACCTCCGGCTCATTCTCCAGGAGAGGAACCATGAAGTCACCGTGATTCTTCATGAGGATAAATCACTGAAGGGCGCGATGCGGCGGAAGATTGCGGAGCGCAAGAAAGCATACATCCGTTTCGTGGAAGGTCTGATCCGGGAGGTGTTGAAGCAGCGGGGCCGCAAGGACATCGACCCCCGCCTCGCCGCCTTCGCCCTGCTCGGAATGATGAACTGGTGCTACCAGTGGTATCAGCCGGGCGGCCGAATTTCACTTCCACAACTGGTCCGGGGAATGACCCGGATTTTTCTCGGGGGAATCGTCCGGTAAGGAGACGAATCCCCAGGAGGTTTACATATGGACCGTGTTGTTGTTTTTGATACGACTTTACGGGATGGCGAGCAGTCGCCCGGGTTCAGCATGAATATAGAAGAAAAATTGAAGATGGCGCGGCAGCTGGAACGACTGAATGTCGATATCATCGAGGCGGGCTTTCCCATCGCCAGCGACGGCGACTTCGAGGCCGTCCGCCGCGTCGCCCAGGAGGTGCGCACGCCGGTCATTGCCGGGCTGGCTCGAGCCAACCGGGCAGATATCGCAAGGTGCTGGGAGGCCATTCAATATGCCGCGCGACCGCGCATCCATACCTTCATCGCCACTTCCGACATCCACTTGCGGCACAAGCTTCGGCGCTCCAGGGAAGAGGTGCTGCGGCAGGCGGTGGACGCGGTCCGCTACGCCAAGTCTCTCACGGAGGACATCGAGTTTTCGGCTGAGGATGCGGGCCGCAGCGATATCGAGTATCTCAGCCAGGTCATCGAAGCCGTCGTCGAAGCCGGGGCCACCGTCGTGAATATCCCTGACACTGTTGGCTACTGCATCCCCGGCGAATTCGGGGCGCTCGTCCGCGCCCTTCGAGAGCGGGTTCGAGGACTAGCCCGCGCCACGCTGAGTGTCCATTGCCACAATGACCTGGGACTGGCCGTGTCCAATTCCCTCGCCGCCATACAAAATGGGGCGCGCCAAGTAGAATGCACAATCAACGGGATAGGAGAACGGGCCGGGAATGCCTCGCTGGAAGAGATTGTCATGGCTCTCCGAGTGAGATCAGCCTATCTGAAGTGCGAGACCGGGGTTCGCAGTGAGGAAATCTACCGCAGCTCACACCTCCTTTCCAACCTCACGGGGATGCCCGTTCAGGCGAACAAGGCGATTGTGGGAAAGAACGCTTTTGCCCACGAGGCGGGGATTCACCAGGATGGCGTGCTCAAGGAGGCGCTCACCTATGAGATCATGACCCCGCAATCAGTCGGGATCCCCGAGAACAAGCTCGTCCTGGGAAAGCATTCCGGCCGGCATGCTCTTCTGAAGCGTTACGAATCCTTGGGGTACACCCTCACCAAAGAACATCTGGACCGGGCCTATTTGTTGTTTACCAAGCTGGCCGACAAGAAAAAGGCGATCTTCGATGAAGAGTTGATCGTGATTCTCGACGATGGGCTGAAGCACGTCCCCGAATCCTATTCATTAAAATACCTGCAAACGATCGGCGGAAACGAAGGGTTTGGATCAGCGACCATCAAGCTGGCCCATGGCGAAGAGGTGCTCGCGGATTCTGCGGTGGGAGACGGACCGGTGGATGCGACCTATAATGCCATCGACCGCATTACCGGCATGCCCGGGAAGTTGCTCGATTATTCCTTGAAGTCGGTCACCCGCGGAAAAGATGCGGTGGCGGAGGCGTTCGTTCACGTCCAGTTCGGCACCCATAACTTCACGGGGAAGGCGGCTTCAACGGATGTAACCGAAGCCAGTGCCCGCGCCTATTTGAACGCTATTAATAAGGCGCTTTTTGAGAGACAGCGTCGTGAAAAGAGCTTGCAGGTGAATGCGGGCAGTGCCGAGGTATTTGAGTCACCGCCAGCCGGCGAGGACCATGCCGCCGATTGGGCCGTATAAGAGAAGTTGCCAGTTCTCAGTTGCCAGTTGTCAGTGTGCGCGGATGGTCTGTAGATCAAGAACTGGTGAGAAATTAGTGGATTAATCGTCTGTTTCGCGTCAGAATTCGCATCTAGTAGCTCAACCTCTGACTTCTGACATCTGACTTCTGGTCACTGGCCACTGCCCACTGGCTTCTGGCCTCTGACTTCCAGCCTCTCGCTTCAAGCGCTGGCGAGCTTCCGATCGCGAATAAGGAACCTATGCCCCAAACTATTACAGAGAAAATCCTGGCAAGCCATTCGGGACGGGACGTAGTCGAGCCGGGCGAATTGGTAAATGGCCGCATTGATCTTGTGATGTGTCATGAGGTAACAACCCCGCCCGCCATCACGATGATGAAATCGATCGGGGTGGAAAAAGTCTTTGATCCCTCCAAAATCGTCGTCACCCCGGACCATTTCGTTCCCAACAAGGACATTCAATCTGCGCTCCTGGCGAAGATTTTGCGCCAATGGGTCGAACAGCAGGGGATTGAGCATTACTACGAGATCGGGAGACATGGGATTTGTCATGCGCTCCTGCCCGAGATGGGACATATCCTGCCCGGAACCACGGTGATCGGCGCCGATTCCCACTCTTGCACTTACGGAGCGTTTGGATGTTTCTCCACCGGAATCGGATCCACGGATCTGGCTGCGGCGCTTGCCACCGGCGAGCTCTGGTTCAAGATCCCGGCATCAATGAAGATTGTAGTCGAAGGAACAATCCCTCCTGGCGTTTTCTCCAAAGACATCATCCTCGAGGTGATCCGGCAGATTGGGGTCGACGGGGCCCGTTACATGGCGATGGAGTGGGTGGGCTCCACCATCGATGCGCTCTCAATGGAATCGCGAATGACTTTGACTAACATGGCGGTGGAAGCCGGGGCCAAGTCCGGGGTTATCGCCCCCGATGCGGTGACGTTCGAGTACCTCCAGCAAAAACCCCACTCCAAGAATAAATCCTTCGCGCCGGTCTATTCCGATGCCGACGCCGTGTATGCCCGAACGGTCGAAATTCAGGTTGATCGAATGGAACCGATGGTGGCACTCCCCCATCTCCCTTCAAATGGAGTCGGTGTGAGCCGGGTCGCTCAAGACAGCATCACCCTGGACCAGGCTTATATCGGCTCCTGCACCAATGCGCGCATCGAGGACCTTCGAATCGCCGCCCAGGTGCTGAAGGGACGCCACGTCGCACGGAACTGCCGCACCATGGTGGTTCCGGCAACTACTTCCATCTACAACCAGGCATTGCGGGAGGGATTGTTCGAGATCTTTACTGATGCGGGTTGTGCCATTTCCACCCCGACCTGCGGCGCCTGCCTTGGGGGTTACATGGGGGTGCTGGCCGAAGGGGAACGATGTATCTCCACCACCAACCGGAACTTTGTGGGGCGGATGGGACATCCCAAGAGTGAGGTGTTTCTCGCCTCGCCAGCAACCGTAGCGGCATCAGCAATCGAAGGAAAGATTGCTGATCCCAGAAAGTATTTGTGAAGCAGCCATCAGATGTCAGCTGTCAGCTGGGACCTATTGCTCTTCCTCAAAGCGCACTGCCCCGGTGACAGGATATGAAAGCCCAGTGTCAATGTGCGGTAGCTCGTTTTTATCTGATGGCTGACAGCTGATGGCTGATGGCTTCTAACAAGAACTAGGAAGGGAGCGAACTGCCGCCATGACCGGACGCGCACATGTCTACGCACGGCCACACATCAATACTGATGAGATTATCCCGGCACGATACCTGAATGTGCATGAAGAGGCAGAACTCGCAAAACATGCCATGGAGGACATCGACGCCGATTTTGTCAAGCGGGTCAAGCCGGGGGATTTTCTGGTGGTGGCTGAGGACTTCGGGTGTGGCTCCTCGCGCGAACATGCCGTGTGGGCGTTGCGGGGTGCTCAGGTAGCCGGCGTCATTGCCACGAGCTTCGCGCGAATCTTTTATCGCAACGCGATCAACAACGGATTCCTGGCGATCGAATGCGAAGGATTTTGTGGAGAAACCTCTCCAGGCGACGAGATCGAGGTCAACATCGGGACGGGGACTATCACGAATCTGAGCAAACGCAAGGTTTACCTTTTCACCCCCATCCCCGATTTTGCGCGTGAAATGATGCAAGTGGGCGGCCTCCTGGAGTACGTCAGACGGAAGATTGAGCGCGACAAGAACAAATCTCACAGCGCATGAGCGATCCAGTTTTTATGTTATGTATAGCGGCGGCCGAAAGGCCGCCGTTCTTCTATCCGAGGTTGCATGAAACTTACGCTTACAATTCTTCCGGGCGACGGGATTGGCCCGGAAGTAACCGCAGAAGCGCTGAAGGCGCTTCAGGCCATCGGTCAAAGATTCGGCCACTTGATTGAGACTCAGTCTGCCCTGATCGGCGGCGCGGCCCTCGACGCGCTGGGCATACCGTTGCCGGATGAGACCATTAAAACCTGCGAGAACTCCGATGCCGTCCTGTTAGGGGCGATCGGCGGACCCCGCTGGGACCGCAACCCACCCGCTTTGAAACCTGAAAGCGGCCTGCTGGGGATCCGAAAGGCACTCGGAAATTATGCCAATCTGCGACCTGCCCGCATCTTTACAGCGCTCAAAGGCGCCTCCACGTTGAAACCTGAAGTGATTGAGGGAGTCGACCTGCTCATCGTGCGGGAACTGACAGGCGGCATTTATTTCGGGAAACCGCGCGGATTTGCAGGCGGCGGCGCCACGGATGGAAATCTCCACGACTCCGCCCACAAAGTCATTGAGGTCAAAGACGCCGTTGTGGGTTTCAACACCGAGATCTACTCGGTCGGGGAAATTGAAAGAATAGTTCGGATGGCAATCGAATTGGCCCGATCCCGGCGCCGCAGGATTTGTTCCGTCGACAAGGCCAACGTCTTGGAAAGTTCTCAACTATGGCGCCATGTCGCCGCCAGGTTGGCGGCGACCTGCCCGGATGTCCAGTTCACCTTCATGTATGTGGACAATTGTGCCATGCAATTGGTGGCCAATCCCGCCCAGTTCGATGTCATCGTTACGAGTAATCTGTTCGGCGACATCCTGAGTGATGAAGCCGCCATGTTGACGGGTTCGATCGGCATGCTGCCCTCAGCTTGTGTGGGGGGGCGGGTGCCTCTCTTTGAACCGGTGCACGGATCGGCCCCTGACATCGCCGGCCAAAACCTGGCCAACCCGCTCGCGGCAATCCTTTCGGTTGCGATGATGTTCCAGTATACCTTCCATCTCTCCGAAGAGGCACGCACCCTTGAAAGGGCGGTGGAATCGGTGCTGGCAGAGGGCTTTCGAACGCGGGATCTCTTAAGTTCGTCAGTCCCCGGCATTACTCGGGTTTCATGCAACGAAATGGGAGATCGAGTGGTCAATGGAATCATGCAAAGTTAAGATCCGGTTTCCAGGCGCACGCCCCGATAAATCGGGGCATGTGGCACCCCATGCCGAGTGCCCTCTCAGGATTTTCCACTCGCCACAACATCTACTCGGGAGTTCACAGCCGGTGGAACCCCGGCCGGGAGGGCATACCTCACAGGCTTCTCACTTGGTGGAAAATTCCTTTTCATTCAACCAGCTTAAATAAACCTTCTGTTGATCTCCTCCCGCTTCTTTTTCGGCTTTAATTGAATAAGTGATTTTTTCATCCTGGCTGACCTGCACCGGGATTGTGAGCAGGCGATCTCCTCGAAAAAGCGTGAACTTGATCGTATCCCCCACTTTCGTCTCCTTGAGCCGGTCGTCAAATAGGGTTGGATCGATTTTTTCGTCATTCCAGGACAGAAGAACATCATTGATGTCTAAACCGGCATCCCAGGCGGGGGTCCCTGTTCGAATGCCTGAAACAACAAGCTGATTCTGTTCTGTGCGGGACGTAAACCCCAAGTAGGGGGCGGGCTTGTCTTTCTTTTCCTCCAGCGTGAGCCCGGCGGAATGGAGGAAATGATCCCAGGGAATCTCCTCAACCCCTCGAACGTAAGGGTCGAAAAAGTTGTTGAAATTTGAATCCGACGCCCCACCCTGTTTGGCCATTAGTTCCACAGCTTCCTGAAAACCTCGTGTATCCTCGAAGCCCGGTTGCGGCAGGCCCACCGTTTTCAGCAGATATCGGAACACGTCATCCAGCGTACGCCGGTTTCCGGTACGCACCCTCAACTCCAAGTCCAGAATGAGACCCAGCAGTTCACCCTTGTTGTAATAATCAATGGTGTTGTTGGTCGAATTGTCGCTCCGGCTCCAGGTCTGCCAGCTGGACATTTCGGCGCTCATCAGATGCCGGCCGGGATTATTCTGAAGCGTGGAAATCTGGGTGGCGAGATAGTCAAAATAATCTTTTTGCGACCACAGTCCCGAGCGCTTCAACAGCAGGCCACCATAGTAACTGGTCATTCCTTCGGAGACATAGAGATCACGCGTATTTTGCTCCTTGGAATAATCAAAGGGGCCAAGCACTCGGGGTCGAATTCGTTTCACATTCCAGAGGTGAAAAAACTCGTGCTCGCAGACAAAAAGAAACCGCCGATATTCAACAGGATTTGTGAACAGATACTTTCCAGCGCTGATTGAGGTGGAGTTCAGATGCTCCAGTCCCCCGCTTCCCCTGGCGCCCGGGCGCAGATGAAAGAAGAACGTGTAATCGGAGTAAGGGGCGGCTCCAAACAGGTCGACGGCCGTCGCCACGACCCGCTTGAGGTCTTCGACGAGCTTGGCCGGATCATAATTTCCGTTTCCGTGGACCACCGCATGGTAGGGGACGCGCTGGTATTCGAACTCGTACTGGTTGGCTTCCGCGGTGATCTCGATGGGCGCATCGACAAACGTGTCATAATTTTCAGCCGTAAAGACGTTCGTCTGGGTGGTCTTTTGAAGGGCCGTATAGATGCGCCAACCCGCCGGTGGTTCAATTGTGAGTTTGACCGGTCCGACGGCGGGATAGGGACTTTTTCCGATCACATACATAAACAAACTGGTGCCCGCGAAACTGGCGTGAAACGAATTGAGCTGGGCCATGCTGAAGCCCATGCCCCCAAAGGGAGAACTCGAGGGTCCGGCATAGTATTTATAGTGCACGTCGAGCGACCGGTTCTTCTCCCGATGGATTCGCCACGTCTGCTTATCCAGTTTTTCGAATCTCAGCGGCGAGCCCGCACCGTCATCAGCAGAAAACTCCTGCACGTTCTTGGCATAATTGCCCACGATGTAAGCACCCGGCGACCATGCCGGCATGGCGACATCAATAAACGGCTCCTCGATCTCCTCAACGTGGATGGTCACCACGTAGAGATGGCTCGAGGGTCTGGGCATGGCGAGAAGGTACGATACAGATGGAGCGCCGGCAGCTGAAGAGGTCAAACAGACCACAGCGAGCAGGCCGGTCGCTAGAAGGACCAGCAATCGACGGTTTTTCACGAGATTTCTCCTTGGAAAAATATTCGTCTTGCGGTGTGAAAAAAACGGGTGTTGTTGTAAGCTATCCCCGCTCCAAAAAGCCCGTTGTCACAGTAAAGCGTCTGATGGCGCTGAGATGTTTCTATTGCACGGCTCTTTTGTCAAGCATTTCGCGCGGCTGTGTCAGAGGGAGCCTCCTCGGTCCGGTTGCTCCCGCTCACCTGATTGGATCGAAAAACTCGAAGGAGATAATTCGAATGAAGAGATTTCAAGTGTGGCTCTACCTCGCGCTGAGTCTGGCGGCCTCCTTTGGCGAGGGAGCAACGCTCTTTGCCTCCCAGTATTTCAGCATCGAAAAGGTTGCCGAAGGGGTTTACGCCGCGATCGGCAAGCCGGGCGTTTTTTCGAATGGCGCCTTCATTGTCACGGAAGACGGTGTCATCGTGGTCGATACGCACCTCCGTCCCTCCTGGGCCCGTGACTTAATTTCGGAGATCAAAAAGACCACGCCCCAGCCGATTCGCTATGTGATCAACACCCACTGGCACAATGACCACACCCAGGGGGGCCAGGCCTATGTGGAATCGTTCCCAAAGAACGTGGAATTTATTTCCCAGCACAGCACCCGGGACGACATCCTCCATCTCGCCATCCCTTCGGTGAAGCAGTCTCTCGAAACGGATGTGCCGGAGACAATTCAACGGTTGCAAGGGGCCCTCAACACCGGCAAGTCGCCGGACGGTTCCGCGCTGACTGAAGAAGGCCGGGTGCAGATTCAGGCTCAACTGGATTCACAGAAGGCCTACCTCGAAGAACTCAAGACCATGACCATTGTCGTTCCGAACATGACCTTCGACCGGAGCCTTATCCTGCACAAGTACGATAAGGAGGTTCGCATCCTGTATCTTGGCTTGGGCCATACCCGCGGCGACATCGTGGTGTTCCTTCCCAGGGAAAAGGTCCTGATCTCCGGGGACCTGCTGACTGGAGGCCCCCCCTTTATGCGGGATGCCTTCCCTTCGAAGTGGGCGACCACCCTGGAACAAGTGGGGAAGCTGGACTTCACAAAGGTCATCCCCGGTCACGGGCCGGTTGAGGATGGAAAGGACCACTTACAGGCTGAAGTACGGTACCTCGGCGATCTGGTCACTGCTGTCACCGAGCAGGTGAAGAAGGGTGCTTCTCTTGAGGACACCCAAAAAGCCGTTGCTGATCAGTTGGTCCCAAGGTATGAAAAAGAATATGGAGCGAATTTCAAAAACGCGATTCCGGGCAACGTCGCACGGAGCTATCAGGAGGCGAAAGGCGAGCTCAAGGAGTAGTCCCTGGGTGTTCCCATTTTAAGAGCGCAAGGGCCGGAAGACAAATTGAAGGGGATGCAAGCGCCTCGCGGTTCCCTCGAAACCAAGCCGATGATTCACGGAGTTCCATGAGGGGTGGAGTCGCGGGACAACAACTCCAAGCCATCGGCTTGTTTATCTGGCTCCAAGCTGATAGCTGAACGCTGAAAGCTGACCGCTCCAATAAAAGAAGGAGGGTTGCAGAGCCGATCGATGAGATTCGTGGACTCTGCAACCCTCTAGAGAGGATTGATTGATGGATTGAATTACTTCTTCTTCGGAGGAACCACCGCGTCCTTCGCTGCCTTTGCCACGCGGAATTTCACCACGGTCTTGGCAGGAATCTTAATGGCTTCGCCCGTGGCCGGATTGCGTCCCATCCGAGCCTTTCGATTGACCTTGACCAGTTTCCCGAGTCCCGGAATCACAAACTGCCCGCTCTTCTTCGTCTCACTCACAGCCAGCGCTGCCAGTTCTTCAACACCCAGGGCCGCTTGCTTCTTGGTGACCCCCAACTTCCCTGCCAGGTGCGCCACCGTCTGCGACTTCGTCATCACTTTTGCCATACTACTCCTCCTTTAACAATTGGGATTGGTTTAAACCGCCAAATGACCTAGTGCATTGCCATTTCGAGCTGTATTAATCGAGTTAAAATCAATACTGCACTTTCTGTCAAGTGGAATTTTAAGGAATTCGAACAATTTCGTGCGGCTCGCACGGCTCAGGCCCCCTAGTTTCCAGAAGGGCGGAGGGAGCCGATTTGCATTGACTTTTCACCCCGGATAAGGTCTGAGTAAGTTTCACGCCGGCGCACGAGGACAACCATCTTCCCCTGAATCAGGACCTCAGCGCAGCGGGGGTGTGAATTGTAATTGGAGGCCAGTGCAAACCCATAGGCGCCGGCGTCCCGGATCGCGAGAATATCACCCGCAACAACATCTTCCAGAAGGCGCTCCCGGGCGAAAAAATCTCCACTCTCGCAAATGGGCCCCACCACATCGACCCGGATTTTTGCAGCCCGGAGGGGCAGCTTAACGGGCAGGATCTGATGATGGGCATGGTAAAGCGTGGGGCGGATCAAGTCATTCATCCCGGCGTCGACGATCACAAATCTCTTTCTCCCGTTGCGCTTAAGAAACAGGACACGCGTCACCAGGACCCCGGCGCGTCCCACAAGCCAGCGACCCGGCTCAAAGATCAGTTCGCAGCCAAGGGGATCCAGGAGCGGCAGCATTCCTCGGGCCAGATCGTCCGGGGTGGGCGCAGGCTTGTCTTGATAAGAAATCCCGAGGCCCCCGCCAAGATCAAGGGTCGCAATCCGAAACCCGCTGCGCCGCAACTCCCGGACATGTCGGGCCAGGGTGCGCGCGGTTTCAACAAACGGTTCCGCCGAGAGGATCTGCGAGCCGATATGACACCCCAAGCCTTCGAGCCGCGCTTTCTTTAATGTCCGTGAAAACCGGAAAATCCCCGGAACAAGCCGAACATCGATTCCGAATTTGTGCTCCTGCAGGCCGGTTGCAATATAGGGATGAGTCCTGGGGTCGACATTGGGATTGACGCGGAGGGAGACGCGCGGGGCGCGATTCAGGGTGCGCGCCCGGGCTTCGAGCAATTTCAACTCCTCCGCCGACTCGGCGTTGAACTGCCCCACTCCGCATCCCAGGGCATAATCAATTTCTTCCACGGTCTTCCCCACCCCGGAGAAAACGACGCTTGCGGGGGAAGCCCCTGCCCTCAACACGCGGAAGAGCTCTCCGCCGGAGACAATGTCAAAACCGCTCCCCAGCCGGCGAAACAACCTCAGGACCTCGAGATTTGAATTGGCTTTAATAGCGTAACAAACCCTGTGAGCGACGGAGGAGAAGGCGCGGTCGAATGATTGGAAACGGGCTTTCATGTCGTCCCCGCTGTAAACATAGCAGGGCGTGCCGACCTGTGTGGCGAGGGGTCCCAATGGAATCCCGCTGAGGCAAAGGCGTCTGCGAACGTACTGCAGCGGGTGGAGCAGAGGAGCGTTAGCGTTTGACAATTTGGATGGGGAAAGCTATATTTTAATGTTCCGATTCTCAGCAGTTTAGAGCGGAAAAACAGGTCCGCCCGGGTGGAATGAAATCTTCAAATCTCCAAGCCTTAGAATTTGACGGCTTGCTGGCAATTGTGAGCCGTTATCTGACTTCCACTTTGGCCCGTGAGCACCAACCCCTCCTTGTGCCCCAATCTGATCTGGAACTCCTTCAGCGGGAGATCCAGCTGACGTCGGAGTTGAAGCAATACCTTACGGAGGGAAATCGTTTCGATTTCAGTGAACTGAACCAGATTTCGGAGATCCTTGCTCAGCTCTCGATCGCCGGTTCCGTGCTGGAGCCTCAACAGATCATTGAACTGGAGAAACTGATCGCCGCCACCAACCGGACCCGGTGGACACTCTCTCGCGGTCAGGAGGTTTTCCCGTCCCTGGGCCGATTGGCCGCGAGGATGGCGGATCTGCGAGCGCTTGAAAAGCTGCTCAAGGGGAAGATTCTCCCGACCGGCGAAGTGGCTGATGATGCGAGTCCGGCGCTCGATTCTATACGGAAATCGATTCAAAAAGTAAACGAAAAAATTCAACATACTCTCTCCAAGCTCGTAGAGCGGGAGTCACGTCACGCGTCGATCCAGGACGAAGTCATCACGATTCGGAACGAGCGATTTGTCATCCCGGTTCGGATCGAACAGCGAAAACAGGTTCCGGGTGTATTTCATGGGACCAGCTCCAGCGGGGCGACCGTCTACATCGAGCCGTTCGCGGTGGTCGACCTGAACAACGATCTCGCAGCGTTGCGCGAAGCCGAACTTCGCGAGGTCCAACGGATCCTGGCCGCCCTTTCTGACCAACTGCGCGGTTCGTTGGACGATTTGCAGAAGTCAGCCTTCACCATAGCCAAACTGGACATCGCCCAAGCCAAGGCAAAGTTCTCAATTGAATTTAATTGTTGTGAGCCTGAATTGAATACGGAGGGAACACTGACCCTGGAAGGGGTGCGCCATCCCCTTCTCGAGGATACATTGCGCCGTCAGGAGAAGAAAGTCGTCCCCATTTCGATCCATTTGAACCGGGGCCGGAACCTTCTGGTGATCAGCGGTCCTAACACCGGCGGGAAGACGATCGCCTTAAAGACCATTGGGGTGGCCGCGCTGATGGCGCAAGCCGGGATGCATGTTGCAGCAGAGCGGGCGGCGCTCCCCGTGTTCCGGGCCATCCTCGCCGATATCGGAGATCTCCAGTCCATCCAGGACAGCCTGAGCACTTTCGCCTCGCACATCACGAATATCCGCTCCATGGCAGAGGCGGTTGAGGCGACGGATTTGGTCCTGATCGACGAAATCGGGACGGGCACCGACCCCGTCGAGGGCGAAGCGCTCGCCACTGCCATGGCCGAGTATTTTCGGAAGTCGGGGGCGTTTGCGATCATTACCACCCATTTTTCGGGTCTGAAGATCTATGCCAGCCAGACCGGGGGCGCCGTGAATGCTTCGGTGGAATTTGACGAAGTGACCCTGAGGCCCACGTTTCGCCTGATTGGAGGCGTCGCCGGGGCCTCCAGCGGTATCGAGATTGCCGCCCGGCTAGGCCTGCAACCCGAAATCATTTCCGAGGCTCGCAGTCATCTTTCTGAAGCTCAGACGTCCATGATCGAATTCTTGAACCAATTGAAGGCAGAGAAGGAGCGTTACGAGGTCGAGCAGGGACGGCTCCACCTTGAAGTGGAAAATCTGCAGCGGGAGCGCGAGAAGCAAAAGGAGGATTTTGCGCGGCAATGGGAGACGAAAGCGGCATGGATGGAACGGCGCTACGCAATTTTTTTGTCCCAGCTCGAAGCCCGCGCTCAAAAATCACTCGATGCCATTCAAGAGTCAACCACCCGGATGCGCGCCAAACGGGAATTGGAGCTGGAATTTAAACGCCTCAAGGACCGGCAAGCCTCCCAGTTGAAGGAAGTGCTCTCGGAAGCCAGTCCTGCGCTGACCGATTCTACGTTTGAAGAAAAGGACTTTTCCTCGCATACCTTCAAGGTGGGCGAAACCGTGAAGATCCGCAGATTTAACAAGGAAGCTTTGCTCCACCGGATCGAACCGGACGGCGCGGCGGAGGTCCTGGTAGGAAGTTTTAAAATGAAGGTCGCCCTCAGCGATTGCCAGCCGCTGGACTCCATCTCCCCCGTTCCGAAGGTTAATTCGCGCGCTGAACTGGCCAAGGGTGATCCGAACCTGAAGATCGAAGCACAGCCCGCCGCTACTTCGGAGCTGAATCTGATTGGTTGCTCCGTCGAGGAAGCCCTGAATGCGGCCGACAAGTTCCTGGACCAGGCATTTCTTGCGGATGCCCCACGAGTGCGAATCATTCATGGCGGTGGAATGGGAGTCTTGCGACGATCACTCGCCGAAATGTTTTCGAAGCATCCCCAGGTCGAGCGCTTTTATCCCGCTCCCCGCGAAAAAGGGGGAAACGGCGTAACAATCGTGGAGCTCAAGGTGTGAAGGGAGCTGTCAGCGGTCAGCCATCAGCTGGCAGCAAGAAGCTGATCGCTGAAAGCTGATGGCTGAAAGCTGATTCCCGATGCGACTCAAGGCAGACTTTGCGGATAACGTGAAAATGAATGTCGACATCGTCCGAATTGTCTCCGATTACGTCAAACTAAAGAGGAGCGGGGCGAATCATAAAGGACTGTGTCCCTTTCACCACGAAAAGACGCCGTCTTTCCATGTTCACAGTACCCGACAGATGTTTCACTGTTTTGGTTGCGGGGTGGGAGGGGATGTTTTTAAATTTGTGATGCTGGTCGACCGGTTGACCTTTCCGGAGGCGGTCAAGGCCGTGGCGGAGAAGGCCGGGATTGCGGTCCAGGAAGAGCAATCGTTCAGGACCGAGGACGACGCGACCTCCCGCCTTCGCAAAGAGCTTTATCGATTGAACGAATATGCGACAAACTTCTTTTGCGAGCAGCTGGGGAGCGGCCCGGAAGGGACTGCGGCCAGCGAATATCTATCCGGCCGAGGAGTCTCCCAGGAGGCAATTGAGAAGTTCAGGATCGGTTATGCCCCGCAGTCCGGAGATGCGCTGTACCGGAAACTCCAAGCCACCTTTGGCAAATCGGAGGCGCTTGAAGCCAGCGGTTTGATCATGAGGCGGGATGATGGCAGCGGGTTTTTTGATCGATTCCGCCGACGCGTGATCTTCCCGATTTTTCGGGAGAACGGGAGCATTGTGGCCTTCGGGGGCCGGATCCTGGGCGAGGGACAACCCAAATACCTGAACTCGCCCGAGTCGCCGGTCTATTCCAAGAGCCAAACCCTGTATGGATTGAATTTAGCAAAGGACGCCGTCAAGAAGCAGGATTATTCCATCCTGGTTGAAGGATACCTCGACGCGATCGGATTAAGCCAGGCGGGAGTCCACAATGTGGTCGCGTCTTGTGGAACGAGTCTCACTGAGGGCCAGATCCGGCTGATGGCCCGGTACTCGCAGAACATCGTGGTAAATTTCGATCCTGATTCCGCCGGAGTATCGGCGGCTGAACGATCTTTGAATTTGTTGCTGGAGGACGGGTTCCAGATCAAAGTCTTAACACTGCCAAAGGGGAATGATCCGGATCTATTCATCCGAAATTTCGGTGTTGAGGAGTATCGTCGACAACTCAAGCAGGCTCCGTTTTACCTGGACTATCTGATCGAAAAGGCCCGCGAGAAGATCCATCCCGAGTCAGGCCGGAGTAAGGCGGAGGCATTGAACTGGCTGCTGCCCTATCTTTCGCGAGTCAGCAACTCCATCGAGCGATCGGAGATGGCGCACAAAGTCGCCGAAAAACTCGCCATTGAGGACCCCCTGGTGCGCTCAGAGCTCCAGCGCGCGGTACGACAGCGTCGTTCGCAGCTCCAAAAGACCGTTACGAATCAAGGGAGTCGATTGAAACCCGTTGAAATCCAAGTCTTACAGTCCATCTTCGGAAATGAAAATTTGGCGACCGAGCTACTTTCCTTCTGCCAATCGGCATCCTATTATAGGGGTTTGGCGTCTGAACGGATTTTTGAGGCGGTTCTGGGGATCCTGAGAGAGGGAGAACCGCTGGAAACGGATCGAGTCATTGCCCGGTTGACGGAGGAGAATGACCGGGAGATGTTCATGCGGATCCTTTATGAGAATGTTGAGCCCCTGACGCCTGATCATTTTATAAACTGCCTGGATGCGCTGAAGCGTCATTATTGGGAGAGTGAAAGGACCGCGTTACAGAATCAGATTAGAGATGCAGAATCGCGTCGGGATATGGTACAACTCCAGGAATTGCTGCGTAACCAGCAAAAACTGACACGCCAGTTGGCTGACCTTTCCCGCTAAAGCGAGAGTGGAATTAAAGTGAAGGAGGTTTCTTGACGAAAAGGTATAGATGAATGGGGGCGAACGACTGCAGCGCCGCCCCTCGAGTGGCGCTGGCGCCAAAATGGGATCGGCCTGTATGAATGGTGCTCGAAATTAAAGGAGCAAAGACATTGGGAATTGAAGATAAATACGATCAAATCAATAAATTACTGAACCTGGGCAAGGAGAAGGGCTACCTTCTTTACGACGAGGTCAATGATATGCTCCCCGACCAGGTCAATTCGCCTGAAGATATTGAAGATATTTTCAATGTGTTCGGGAATGCGGGAATTGAAGTCCTGGAGGGAGAACCGAAGTCTCCCCTTCCCGAAAAGATTGAGTTCGAAAAAAAGTTCGAAGAAACTTCCGAGGAGGTAGAGCTCGATTTGACGCCGGGGGCGTTGGACAAGACCAACGACCCGGTTCGCATGTACCTTCGCGAGATGGGGGTAGTCCCCCTGCTCACCCGGGAAGGAGAGGTGGAAATCGCCAAGCGCATCGAGCGCGGACAGCTGGCAGTCATGAAGGCCCTCTCCCGAACCCCCCTGGTTGTGAAGTCCATTATTGCGCTGGGAGAGGACCTGAAAAAGGGGATCCGGTCGGTCAAGGAGATCACGGCGTTCAATGACGATGAGATGACTGACGAAAAGGTGGATGAAAAACTCAGGGAGATCGTCAAGGCCATCGACCAGATCAACAAGAAATTCAAGGAATCCGTGGCGCTGAGGGCCAAGCTGGATAAAGTGGTTCGCACCCGCAAGTCGCGACGGCTGGTTCGAAAATATCAATGGGAGCTTGGCCATTCCGTCGTCAAGATTTCAATGGCGATTCGAGCCGTTGAATTCAGTCATTCCGAAAAAAAGAGGCTGATTGACAAGATCCGGAAGACGCTTGACCTGATGCGTCCTACCGAGCGCGAGATCCAGGGCCTCGATAAAAAACTCCGTCTAGCGCGGAACCGTGCTGTCCTGACACAAACAAAAAAGAGAATCCGGGAATTGAAGGCGAAAGTGGGACAGATTGAGGTCGAAGCCCAGATGTCCTTCGACGAACTCAAACGCACCTTACAGTCCATCACCCGGAGCGAACATCTGGCGGAACTGGCAAAGCGGGAACTGGTGGAAGCCAATCTCCGGCTCGTCGTCTCCATCGCCAAGAAATATACCAATCGCGGCCTGCAGTTCCTGGATCTGATTCAGGAAGGCAACATCGGTTTGATGAAGGCGGTCGACAAGTTTGAATACAAGCGCGGCTACAAGTTTTCGACTTATGCCACGTGGTGGATCCGGCAGGCCATCACGCGGGCGATTGCCGATCAGGCCCGCACCATTCGCATCCCGGTGCATATGATCGAGACGATCAACAAGCTCATCCGGACCTCACGGCAACTCGTGCAGGAGTTCGGGCGGGAGCCAACTTCCGAAGAGATCGCGAAACGGATGGACTTGCCCGTCCAAAAGGTGCGTAAAGTCCTGAAGATTGCGCAAGAGCCGATTTCGCTGGAAACACCCATCGGAGAAGAAGAAGATTCCCATCTGGGCGATTTCATCGAAGATCGTGGCATCGTTTCGCCGGCCGAGGCGGTCATTAACCTCAACCTCAAGGAGCAAACAGAAAATGTGCTCCAAACACTCACGCCGCGGGAGGAGAAAGTAATCAAGATGCGCTTCGGGCTGGAGGATGGCAGCGAGCATACCCTGGAGGAGGTGGGCCACTCCTTCGCCGTCACTCGCGAACGCATCCGGCAAATTGAGGCGAAAGCCCTGCGCAAACTGCGACATCCCTCCCGGAGCAAAAAGCTTCGCTCGTTTCTTGACAGCGACTGGAGAGAGTGAGCCAGCGTCCCTTTCATTCAGCATTTGAACCCTTCCGAGAATCCCCTTGGAAGGGTTTTTCGTTGTTCACAGTTTGGTCTGACGAGGAAGGTGTCAGGTGGCAGGGATCGGGTGGCAGGGGAAAATCGTCAATGCGTGGGCTACCCCTTCGAGCTGTTCTCTGTTGAAAGTCAGAATGACCATCTGACTTCCGACTTCTGACTTCCGACTTCGGCCACCTGACCTCTGACCACCTACCTCCTCAACTGACACCTGACACCCGGCACCTGACACCCGTCTCCAGACGATGCCGAATTTTCTCCTAAAATGAAAATTGTGATATAAAAAAGCTATAGAGACCGGAGGAATGAAATGGCGAGCGTCGGAAAACGCGTCGCAAGACCCGATTCACTGGATAAAGTCACAGGAAGCGCGCGATACATCGACGATCTTTCCTTCGGCGGGATGCTATTCGCTGCCGTGGTCCGATCTCCCCATGCGCACGCACGGGTTCGAAAACTCTCTCTGTCCAACGCCCGGAGGATGGAAGGAGTGCATGCCGTTCTCACGGCCCGTGATATCCGCGGCGCCAACCTGATCCCCTTGATTCAGCAGGACCAGCCCATGCTGGCAGACGATGAAGTCCGGCACATCGGTGAAGCGGTTGTCCTCATTGCGGCCGAGACGAGGCAGCAAGCCGAGGATGCAGCGCGGGCCGTCCAGGTGGATTACGAAGTGCTCCCCGCGACGCTATCCATTGAAGAAGGGTTCAAGAACGGCGAGATCATTCAACACTGGAAGATACGCCGCGGCTCACCGCAAGACATCTTTTCGAGAAGCGATGTGGCCATCGTGGAAGGGACTTATCACACCCCTTACCAGGAACATGCCTACATCGAGACCAACGGCATGATCGCTGTCCCTGAAACCGACGGGGGAATCACGGTTTATGGTTCCTTGCAGTGTCCCTTTTATGTACAGAAGGCCGTTGCCAGTATTACCGGGCTCATGATGAACGCCTGCCGTGTCATTCAGACCGTAACCGGTGGCGGTTTTGGCGGGAAGGAGGATGCCCCCAGCCTTCCGGCTGCCATGGTTGCCTCACTGGCGCAGGCTACGGGCCGCCCTGTCAAATACATCATGCCCCGCGAGGAGGACATGCAGGTGATGTCCAAGCGTCACCCCGGCAAGATCTTGAGTCGCATGGCCGCTTCGCGGGACGGAAAGTTACTGGCCATTGATGTCGACTATTTTCTCGACAGTGGAGCGTACGCCACACTCTCTCCCGTGGTCCTGTGGAGAGGGATCAACCATGCGGCCGGCCCCTATCGCTGTGAGCATGCCAGAGTCGATGCTTACGCGATTCGAACCCACAAGATTCCCTGCGGGGCATTCCGTGGATTCGGGGAGCCCCAGATCGTCTTTGCCCAGGAGTGCCAGATCGATCGGCTTGCCGAAAAACTGCACATCGATCCGCTGAATTTTCGGGAGATGAATGCGCTCGAACTGGGCGATGTGACCCTGACGGGCCAGCGACTCAAGGAGTCGGTCGGGTTCAAGGAAACGATTGCCGAAGTCAAGCGGGCCTCCCGATACGAGGAGTTGAGGCGGGAGATCGAACGAGAAAACGCCGTGTCGGCATCGAATGGCAGAGCGGGTGTCGGTCAAAGGAAGCGGCGCGGACTTGGACTCGGCTGCTGTTATTACGGGGTCGGCCTTGGCGCACGGGGCGGATACCTCAACGCGGCCGGAGCCAGCGTGGTGGTCAGTGCCGATGCGAGTGTCACTGTGGCAGTCGGCACCACCGAAATCGGTCAGGGAATGATCACCGTCTTGTCCCAAATCGCTGCTGATGCCATCGGCTGTCCCTTTGAATTCATCCGAATCCTGCCCCCCGACACGGCACTCGTTCCCGATTCGGGACCGACCGTGGCCTCCCGAACAACACTGATGAGCGGCAATGCCATTGCCGATGCGTGCCGCCAGATCAGGGAACGCATCATCGCCGCGTGCGCTGACTTCGATTTTTCAAAGGCGGCGGAAGATCACTTTCACTCAAGTTCACCGGAACACACGACGCCTAAGGGATCGGCCAAATCCGCTTTCAAAGACATCGTGACAGGAAGCTATCGGGCCGGGGAAGAAAATCGTTCCTCTTTTGACGAAAACACAAGAGCCGCCCAGGTATGGAAAGCCACTATCCGGCATTGTTTCCAGAATATGGTACAACTCTCCGCGCACGGTTGGGCCGTCCCGCCCCAAACGACCTATGACACTGAGACCGGAATGGGCGATGTCTATGTGACATATTCCCACACGACGAACCTGGCAGAAGTGGAAGTCGATTTGGAGACGGGTGAGGCAAGAGTTTTGAGGGTATGGACCGCCCATGACGTGGGAAAAGCAATTAATCCCCAGACCGGCGAAGGCCAGATTGAAGGCGGGGTCATACAGGGTCTGGGTTACGCCCTCACAGAGGAACATATCCTCGCAACGCGGGATTCCCTGCCGGATGCGCGCTTCAGGAGAGCGGATGGCAGCAAGGGGTGCAATCCGGGCAGAATTCTAAACGATCAGTTCTCAACCTACATCATTCCAACAGCCATGGATACGCCTGCGATCCACCCGATCCTCGTCGAACAGTCATTCTCTTACGGGCCTTACGGTGCAAAGGGTCTGGGAGAAACGCCCATCATTGCTGTAGCTCCCGCGATTGTGAATGCCATCGCTCATGCTACCGGTATCCACTTGATGCAGATCCCAGCAACACCCGAGCGCATTTGGGAAGCGTTGCGAGTGAGAGACAAGTCAACAGGAAGTGGGAAGTCGGAGGTCAGGAGTCAGAAGTCAGGGAGCAAAAGTCAGAGGTCAGAGGTCAGAAGGCGGAAGTCGGAGTCCCGGAGCCAGTAAGGTGACAGGTCACTTCAATCATTTCTCATGACGGCGCCGCTCATTCCCATGAATACTCAGAACAAGGTTCACATTCAACTCACGGTCAATGGCAAACCGGAAAGCTTGCAGGTCGACCCGTCATTGCGTCTGCTGGATGTTCTGCGGGAGCGGTTGCGGTTGACGGGAACCAAGGAAGGTTGCGGCAAAGGGGAATGCGGCGCGTGCACGGTCATAATGGACGGGCGAACCGTGGATTCCTGTTTGGTCATGGCATACCAGACCCATGGCAGTGAGATTTGGACCATTGAGGGATTGCCCCGAATGTGGCAGGCGCAATGCGGCGCAGATCCTTCCCAAGCCCTCGACTCCAGGAAAGAAAGACCGCACGATCTTCACCCCCTCCAGCAGGCCTTCGTGGAGTGCGGCTCAGCGCAATGTGGGATATGTATCCCGGGAATGGTGATGTCGGCGGCCGATCTTCTCTCGCGATGTCCGGATCCAACTGAGGAACAGATTCGTTACGGACTTGCGGGCAATCTGTGCCGTTGTACCGGATATGTCAAGATTTTTGACGCGGTGAGGAAAGCCGCCTCCGTGATGAAAGAAATGTCGGGTCGATCCAAAAACATGGGATTCCGAGCCCGGCGCGCTTCTCTCTCCCTCCCCCTTTTGAACCACCCTTCCGGGAGTGACGGCCGTCCCCATCTCACGACGTCGCTCAAGGACGCGTTGAAGATTCTGGCGAAGAAGAAATCCTACCCTTTCCGTCAATTGGCAGGAGGCACTGACGCCCTGGTCCGTGCGAAAGACGGGATCGGCTCCCCGACCGAAATGTTTGATATCTTCAGGATCAGAGAACTCCACGGAATTCGAGAGCTGAAATCCAGGACACGAGCCGGAACAGGATATGGTGATGCGGTGGTTGGAGAAATCTGGATCGGGTCCGCCACCACGTTTACAGAGGCTATGGAGTCTCCCCTCCTGCAGAAATACGCACCCGCATTGATTCAAGCCTGCGCCGTCATCGGCGGGCCGCAGATTCGGAATCGGGGCACGTTGGGTGGAAATTTTGCAAACGCTTCACCCGCTGCCGATTCCGTTCCCGCTCTGATGTCCCTGGGCGCCGTCCTTGAAATCGCCTCGCTGGGGAAAAAACGCGAGGTGCCTGCCGATGAATTCTTCCTTGGCCCCGGCAAGACCGTTTTGAAAAACGGTGAGCTCATTGTTGGTTTTCGGTTTCCCCAATTTAAAAATGTCGTGGGTTGCTACCTGCGCCTGGGCCAACGACAGGCCCAGGCCATATCCAAAGTAGACATTGCTGTAACTGCAGCGCCAGGAATTCAAAGTGGCCAATCTCGAGTTGGATTGCGTCAGCCGACCTGGTTTTTGCGGATTTGTTATGGGTCAGTGGCCCCGACCGTCTTTCGAGCTGTCCAGACCGAGCTGATCCTTGGGCGGCGTCCACTGACAGAGGAAGCACTCCAAAGGGCCAAGCAAGCTATTAAGCGAGAAGTCAAGCCCATCGACGACATCCGATCGTCGGCTGAGTACCGTCGCGAAATGAGCGCCGTTCTGCTTGAACGTGCCCTGGAGAAAATCGGATGGATTCCTGGATGAACTAGATTTTGTTCAATTCTCAGGAGTGTGAGGTTCTAGACTTTTCGTCTGGCGTCTGACGTCCGAGTTCTGTATTGTTAGGGCCAAACTCTGATAGCTTCTCCATGCCATGAATTCGATTCTACTGAAGAATGCGACCCTGATTGAACTCGATCCTGTAAGCCTTGAGAAAGCCGACCTTCGCCTAAGCCAGGGGAAGATCGTCGCACGCGCCAGGACCCTGAGGAAGAAACCCTCCGAAACAGTCCTCGATCTTGACGGGAAGTTCGTCCTGCCGGGCTGGGTATGCGCCCACACGCATTTATACTCGGCGTTATCGCGCGGGATGCCACCCCCTGAACATCCGCCAAAAAACTTTCATGAAATCCTGAAAAAAATCTGGTGGCGGCTGGACTGGGCTCACAATGAAGAGTCCATCTATTACTCCGCCCTGGTGGGGGCCATCGAGGCTGCCCGGTGTGGAACGACGCTGCTGATTGACCACCATGCTTCACCCTCCGTCATCAAGGGCTCCCTTAAGATCATCCGACGCGCCCTCGAAAAGGTTGGGCTTCGGGGCGTCCTCTGCTACGAGGTGACCGACCGCGGAGGAATGGCCGAACGGGACCACGGGATGGAAGAGAACGTCGATTTCATCTCGGCGCATCGCACCCATCCGCACTTCCGGGGACTATTTGGCGCCCACGCCTCGTTCACTTTAAAGAACGACTCCCTCCGGGCCTGCGCGCGTCTTGCCAATGAACTCCACTCAGGACTTCATATCCATGTCGCCGAAGATCGGTTTGACGTCCAACAGGCACGGGCGGAATACTCTCAAGGGGTCATCGAGCGAATCGAGGCATTTGAGGGACTCAATGCCAGGACGCTCCTTGCCCATGGAACTCACTTGACCGCTCCGGAAATCGAGCGGATAAATCAAGCGCGTGCATGGCTGGTGCACAATCCGCGCTCCAATATGAACAACTCGGTGGGTTATGCAAAACCTTCCCGGTTCGGCGAGAGGGTTGCGCTGGGAACGGATGGTATTTCTTCAGATATGTTTGACGAAGCTAAGTACGCATTTTTCAAATGGCGGGATTCGGCATCGCAGGGTAATCCCCCCCCAGAGGCGCATGTGGAGGATCGCTCCTTTCATAAACTCGACGTGTTGTCATTGCTCATCGGAGGTCACCGCCTCGCCTCTGAGATTTTTGAAATGAACTTTGGATCGCTGAGGCCTGGGTCTGAGGCCGATCTCACGATTTTGAACTATCCCTCCCCCACACCCATGACAAAGGAGAACCTGGGTGGTCATCTGCTATTTGGGATCGAGGCCTCCCATGTGGAGAGTGTGATCGTCGCCGGCCGGTTTGTGGTCAAGAATCGACGTTTTCCTCATCTGGACCTTCCTTCAATCTATCAAAATTCCTCTACTCTAGCATACCGCCTCTGGGATCGCGCATTTTGACAATCCATTTATAATCATATAATTAAGTTGTTGAAATCGTGTGATTTTTTCGAGGAAAAGCTGTCAATTAATGACCGGATCGGATTCATGGTCGGTGGTTTTAATTGGATGTGGCTTCTAGCCCGGATATCTCACCAAAGGAATTGAAAAAGGCTGTCTCTTGTGGCATAAGTTTTTTGACAAGAAAAAGATGTGCCACGAACAGGAGACAGCCTAATGAGGACAGATTGTAAACAAAATGACTTGGAATTTCATCCCCTAAATCAGCGCGAAGTGACGGGACGGTTTGACGGCGGAGCGATCACCAGTGATGGGGGCGGGTTGTTGCTACGGGAGGTGGAGAAGCGGACCGGGATCGTGGAGCGGTTTGCGCGCTGCTTTCGGGATTATCGGGAGGAGGAGCGCGTCGAGCACACGGTCCAGGATCTGGTGGGGCAGCGGGTGTACGCGTTGGCGCTGGGCTACGAGGACCTGAACGATCATGAAGAGTTGAGGCGAGACCCGTTGCTGGCGGTGTTGGTGGAGAAGGGGGATCCGACGGGCGAGAGCCGCGTGCGGGAGCGCGATCGAGGCCGGGCGCTGGCGGGCAAGAGTACGCTGAATCGGTTGGAGCTGACCGAGGCCGCGGTCGCCGCCGAAGAGCGCTATAAGAAGATCGCGCTGGACAATGAGGCGGTGGATCGATTGCTGGTAGCCATATTTCTGGAAGGGCACGCGACGCCGCCAGAAGAGATCGTGTTGGACCTGGATGCGACGGACACGCCGGTGCACGGGAATCAGGCGGGGCGCTTCTTCCACGGCTACTACGGGCACTACTGTTATCTGCCACTGTACCTTGTGTGCGGGGATTTTCTGCTGCGGGCGCGGCTGCGACCTTCGAACATCGACGCGGCGGCGGGCAGTGTGGAGGAACTGAAAGGGATCGTGGCGCAGATTCGGCAGGCCTGGCCCGAGGTGCGGATCACGGTGCGGGGAGATGCGGGTTTTTGTCGCGAGGAGTTGATGGGGTGGTGTGAAGCGGAGGGCGTGGATTACGTGCTGGGGCTGGCGAAGAACGAGCGGTTAAAGGCGGCCATTGCGCCGCAGTTCGCGGAAGCAGCGAGAGAGTACGGGCGTACGGGGAAAGCGGCCCGGGTGTTCACCGAGTTCGTCTATCAGACACGGGAGAGTTGGTCGCAGCCGCGGCGAGTGATCGGCAAGGCGGAACACCTGGAGAAGGGAGCCAATCCCCGTTTTGTGGTGACCTCGCTGTCGGCCGAGCGGTGGGAGGCGCGCCCGTTGTATGAGCAGTTGTATTGCGGGCGGGGGGAGATGGAGAACCGCCTGAAGGAGCAACTGATGTTGTTTTCGGACCGGACGAGCACGGCGTACCTGCAGAGCAATCAGATTCGTTTGTATTTTTCCTCAGTGGCGTACGTGTTGATGGAGGCGCTGCGGCGGTTGGGATTGAAGGGGACGGAGTGGGCGCAGGCGGAGTGCGCCACGATTCGACTGAAGGTGTTGAAGATCGGCGCCCTGATTCGGATCACGGTGCGGCGCGTGTGGGTTTCGCTGGCGAGCGGTTATCCTTACCTGGAGGGGTTTGAGCGCGTGTACGCGCAGTTGCGGGCGGTCCCATTGCGGTGCTGAACCGCAGGCATGTTCCGATCCTTGTCACACAGATTTATTCACAGGGCGAAGCCTGCCTTTCGCGCTTTCCCCCGCGTGTGGAATGAAGCAGTTACCGCGTGGCGGAACCACAAAAAAGCGTTCCTTGTCAACGCAGCACCACGACACTGCTCCAAAGACCGTTGACCCCGCTCGAAACCGAGATCACACCGGCCGATCGGTCCAGTGGTGAGAAATCCGGGCTAGGCCCAGTCTAGGGATTTGACCTCAGCATGGTTTTTGGGTATCCTTTGTGGGCGGATAAAGGGCTTAGTCGCTTGTGGCTAGTACAATATCGAGCTATCTTCGCAAGTTTTCCAGCTTAGCCAGCATCGACCTGTTTGCCCCTGAGCATTGGAGTGGGAATCCTTGCGTTTATGAAGTGTCCAATGTCCCTGCAAGGTATATATAACGACTTTTTATAGGCTCGAACAAGGACTGAATTCCCGTGAATCCCAAGGAAAGAAGCCATTTTATGAATAACCCTTTTCGAAGCGAGGACACTCATCAGAGACTGCTCGATCGTTTCTGTACCGAGCCGTTCGTCGTTTCTCATCACACCGGTTTTGAGTAATTAAGTTCTCTCCTCATACTTTTCAATCCTATTCAACTTCCACTGAATATTCGCGGAAGCCATCTCTTTCTATGTTTCAAGGAGGGTCCATGCGAGTCAATGTTGTCAAACGAGCCAAGAAGTTGCTAACGCCTGCTCTCGGCTGGGATACCGAACTAGTGGTCCGCCGGGCCCGCGGTGCGGAAGTCGAGACCAAGGGAGGAAAGAAATTTCTCGATTTTTCGTGTGGCACGGCAACCACCAACATCGGACACTGCCATCCCAAAGTCGTTTCAGCAGCCAAACACCAGATCAATAACCTTGTCCACGCAGGGGGAGTATATTTCTATGACAGTATCGTAAAGGTCGCAGAGGAGCTGAAGGCCATTACCCCCGGCGCCATCGACATGTTTTTCTTTTCCAATAGCGGAGCGGAGGCCATCGAGGGGGCGATGAAGCTGGCCAAGAGCGTCACTCATCGGCCGGCTATTCTGAGTTTCCGCGGGGCCTTCCACGGCAGGACGCTGGGATGCGTTTCAATTTCATCGTCGAATGTAAAGTACCGAAAAAACTACGAACCGCTTTTGTCTTCCGTATATCGGGCTCCCTTTGCCAATTGTTATCGCTGCCCTTACGGGCAACACCGCGATTCGTGCGCCTTTGAGTGTATCCAATTCATCCGGGACGTCTTCAAGCATGAAGTGCACCCTGAACAAACGGCGGCCATAATCTTTGAACCGGTGCAAGGCGAAGGCGGCTACATTGTGCCCCCCTCTGAATTCATCAAGTTCCTGCGGGACTTCAGTCGCGAACACGGAATTATGCTCATTGCGGACGAGGTCCAGACCGGGTTTGGACGCACCGGGAAGTGGTTTGCGTGCGATCACTTTGGAATTGAGCCCGACATCATCGTCATGGCCAAGGGGATTGCCTCCGGCTTTCCCCTGAGCGCCCTGGGTGCTCCGACCAAGATTATGAAGCAATGGGCGCCGGGGGCGCATGGAACCACCTTCGGCGGCAACCCGGTCTCTTGTGCGGCATCGGTGGCAACGATCAAGGCCATTCGAGAGGAGAAAATGCTCGAGAACTGCCAGAAGCTGAGCACCGAGGCCTTCTCACGGCTTCAAAAAATGAAAAATGACAATCCGCTTGTCGGCGATGTCCGGGGCCTGGGCTTCATGATCGGCGTGGAGTTTGTTGACAGGGACGGCGGGCCAAATCCTGAGGCTACCGAGAAGGTCTTGAATCAGTGCCTGGAGGCGGGACTGATTCTCATCAGCTGTGGTGTCTCGGGAAACGTAATCCGGTTTATCCCGCCTCTTAACATCACGAGGGAACAATTGCACCGGGGACTTGACATTTTTGAGACCTCACTCCAGGCGGTTGCCGAGGAGGAACTCGGGGTGGCGCACGCTTGAGGCGTCGTGGATGTGTGACGGCCGGTCGGATCGTGGGTCCCCATCGTTTCATGGGGGGGGGCCGGATGGATTCGAGCCGTGGATCATCATTGGATCTTCGCTGAAGGGTCTCAAGGCAAGATCATTCGGCGGGACACATCGAGATTGTTGGCTTATCTTTTTATTTCAACCATCATCGGGGGGGTTCAAGTTCTCTTCTCAAGGGATTGACACCCTCCCGAATTCATGAATTCTTTCACTTTTTGCGAGGACTTTTATGGAACGAATGAGAACTCTCATCATGGGCGCGGCGGGTCGCGATTTTCACAACTTTAATCTCTGCTTTCGAGACAACGAGGCTTACGAGGTCGTTGCATTCACGGCCACACAAATCCCGAACATCGATGGAAGGAAATATCCCACGGAACTGGCAGGAAAACTTTATCCCGAGGGAATTCCGATTTATCCTGAGCAAGACCTGGAGCGCTTGATTTGCACCCAGAAGATCCATCAGGTGGTCTTTGCTTACAGCGATGTCACCCACCTGTACGTCATGCATGTTGCGTCGCGTGTCATCGCTGCCGGGGCTGACTTTCGCCTCCTGGGGGCTGAGCGGACCATGCTTGAATCGAAGGTGCCCGTCATTTCCGTCTGTGCGGTCCGCACGGGCTGTGGAAAGTCCCAGACGACGAGGAAGGTGTGTGACATCCTTCAGCGCCGCGGGCGCCGGGTTGTGGCCGTCCGTCACCCCATGCCGTACGGCGACCTGGTGAAGCAGCGGGTGCAGCGTTTTGCCAAGCTAGAGGACCTGGATTTTCACGAATGTACCATCGAAGAGCGCGAGGAGTATGAACCGCACATCGACCGCGGGGTGGTCGTCTACGCTGGTGTGGATTACGAAGCCATTCTCCGGCAAGCTGAGCGGGAAGCTGATGTTGTAGTCTGGGACGGAGGAAATAATGACCTTCCTTTTTATCGAGCCAGGATTGAAATTGTGGTGGTGGATCCGCACCGGCCGGGCCACGAGGTCTTATATCATCCCGGAGAGGCCAACTTGCTCCGGGCCCATGTGATCATCATCAATAAGATCCAGACCGCGAATGCCGCAGACATTGAAACGGTCCGCAAGAATATCCGCCAGTACAATCCGAAGGCGACCGTTATCGATTGCGCTTCACCCATTTCTGTTCCTAATCCGGAACTCATCCTCGGCAAGAAGGTGCTGGTCATCGAAGATGGCCCCACCCTGACACATGGTGAGATGACCTATGGTGCCGGCATCGTGGCGGCGGAACGGTACGGGGCAGGTGCAATTGTGGATCCGAGGCCCTATGTCGTGGGCTCAATCGCCGAGACCTTCCAGAAGTACCCCAAGATCGGGACCCTGCTCCCCGCCATGGGGTATGGGAAGAAGCAAGTCCGGGAACTGGAGACCACTATCAACAAGGCTGACTGCGATCTGGTGCTGATAGCCACCCCCATCGATTTGGGCCGAATCCTGAAAATAAACAAGCCCTCCATGCGGGTGACTTACGAACTGCAGGAACTTGGGAAGCCCGATCTCGAGGAGGCGCTCAAGGGCATTTAATCCCACGGAATTTCGGCACAAGAAAACACGGAAAGCCCGGAATCTTTCGATCTCTCCGGAAGTTTATGGGAGGTGGTGCTTCCCGGTTTCTTCACGGTGTCCTTTAACTCGTCCCACTCTCACAGGAGAATGAATCCTTGAAACATACCGACTTCATTTCCCTTCACGATTACAGCGCCAAAGAAATAGGTCAATTGTTCACGTTGGCTATTCAGATCAAGCGGGCGCCCAAGCGATACGCGAACGCACTCAAGGGCAAGACACTCGCAATGATTTTCGAAAAACAGTCGCTGAGGACCCGGGTGACTTTTGAGACTGGCATTTACCAGTTGGGGGGACAGGGAATCTACCTCGCGCCGGCTGACATCAGTCTGCGCAAGCGGGAGTCCGTCTATGACGTGGGAAAGAACCTGGAACGCTGGTGCGACGGCATCATGATTCGAACCTTTGGCCACGATATTTGCACCGGACTGGCTGAAGCGACCTCTATTCCTGTCATCAATGGACTGACGGACCTCGAACACCCCTGTCAGGCCCTGGCCGATTTTCTTACCATCCGGGAGCACAAGCGCAGACTCAAGGGGCTCAAGGTGGCGTTTACGGGTGATGGGAACAACGTGGCCAATTCACTGATGCAAGCCGGGGCAAAGACCGGAGCGCATGTCTGGGTGGCCTCCCCCAGCGGCCACGAACCGAAATCCGAAATGGTCGAATTGGCCCGCCAGGACAGCCGAGCGTCAAGACTCGGCGCAAAGATCATGGTCACCAACGATCCGTTTGAGGCCGCCCACGACGCCGATGTCGTTTACACCGATGTCTGGGCCTCCATGGGCCAGGAGTCAGAATCGGAATCTCGAAAGAAAGTCTTCTGGTCATATCAGGTGAACAGTGAATTGATGGCCCATGCCAAACCCGACGCCCTCTTCTTGCATTGCCTCCCAGCCCATCGGGGTGAAGAGGTCACCGATGAGGTCATCGACTCCCCCCAGTCGGTGGTCTTCGACGAAGCCGAAAACCGCCTGCACGCGCAAAAAGCCGTTATGCTGACGCTGATGAAATAGTCCAAAGTCCCAAGTCCAAGGTCCAAAGTCCATAGTCCAAAATCTCCAATTCCACCCAGTTCAACTCTGACTTCGGACCTCCGACCTCCGACGTCCGACTTCTGACCTCTTTCTTCTCGTCCTCTGGAATTGGGGTTGAGACTTTGGACCTTGGACCTTGGACTTTGGATCTTGAACTTGGAACTTTGCACTCATTGACTCTCCCCCCCTAATGCATTACAGTTCCCCTTCGGCTAAACCGGATCTTCGACTTTATATTCCTCGTTAAAGAACGGACACGTCTTGCTAAGCCAGGAATTAAGAAAGTACGGGGTCGTGGGTGCGGGCGGCGCAGGTTTTCCCACCTACGTAAAGGCGAATTCCCAGGTGGAGTTTGTGCTGGCCAATGGCGCCGAATGCGAGCCCCTCATTCACAAGGATTTTGAACTGATGAAGCAATTCCCGCGGGAGATCGTTTCGGGAATGATTTTGATGATGGAGGCAACCCAGGCCCGGAGCGGAAAATTTGGTATCAAGAAGAAAAATCAGGCGGCCATCGACGCCCTCAATCCCTACTTGAAGTCGAAGAACATCGAGTTCACCCTGCTAGGTGACTTCTATCCTTCGGGGGACGAGTACGAGCTTGTTTACACAGCCACGGGCAGATTGATTCCTCCCGCGGGAATCCCCCTGGAGGTCGGCTGTGTCGTCAATAACGTGGAGACGCTTTACAATGTCCATTTTGCCAATGAAGGAATGCCCGTCACCGATAAATTTGTGTCCATCGCCGGCGCCGTGAAAAATCCCTGTTCCTTCTGGACCCCGATTGGAGTCTCCTTTCGCGAGTTGATTGCGCTGGCGGGTGGAGCGACGGTGTCGGACTTTGGGATCTTTGTAGGCGGCATCATGATGGGAAGTCTTACGTTTGATCTCGACGACGTGGTCACCAAGACGACGGCCGGCTTGATCGTTCTTCCCAAAGAGCATTTTCTGATCACTCGCAAGAGTCAGCCGCAGGAAAGTATGAACCGGATTGGCAAATCCGCCTGCGATCAATGCAGTTATTGCACTGAGTTCTGCCCCCGCTATCTACTGGGGTACGAAATTGTGCCGCACAAAGTGATGCGGAGTCTGAGCTTTACGCTCTCGGGATCGGACCAATGGAACCAGTGGGCTGAACTTTGCTGCGGTTGCGGTTTATGCACTTTGTATGCCTGTCCTGAGGATCTGTTTCCCAAGGAAGCGTGCGATCTGGCCAAAAAGGACATGCGCACCGCGGGGATCAAGTTCGTCCAGAAGAAGGAAGTTCGAGTCCATCCCATGAAGGAATCCCGCCGGGTCCCGCTTCTTCAGCTCCGGAAGAGGTTGAAGGTTGAGGAATACGAGATGGAAACCCCGTTTCGGAAAATCGACTATGCACCTTCAAGAGTCCGAATCAAATTGTCGCAGCACGCCGGCAAACCGGCGCACGCCGTTGTCAAAGAGGCGGAGAGTATCAGGAAAGGCGCTCTGGTTGCCCTCGTCGATGAACCCGATCTGGGTGTGAGCATCCATTCCAGCATTGACGGAACGGTCAGGGCAGTAACGGATCAGTGGATCGAGATCGGAGCGAAACCAACAGAGCCAGGAGGCGGCGTCACTTAATCGATTGCCATGCCAAAAAACTCCATCGGACTTATTGAACTGAGCAGCATCGCGGCCGGATTTGAGGCCTGTGATGCGATGCTGAAGGCGGCTGACGTTGAACTCATTCTGTCGAGGACAATTTGCTCAGGCAAGTACATGGTCATGGTCGGCGGCGACGTGGCGGCGGTGGAATCCAGCGTTGAGGCGGGAGGACGGGCAGGAGATTTTTCAGTGATCGACACCTTCGTTATTCCCAACGTTCACGAATCCATTTTTCCGGCCATCGCCGGCACCAGCAAGGTCGAAATGCTGGAGGCCCTCGGCATCATCGAGTCATTCTCGGTCGCCTCGCTCATCGAGGCGGCGGATGCCGCGGCGAAGACGGCCAATGTCAAACTTATTGAAGTACGGCTGGCGATGGCGCTCGGGGGAAAGGCCTTTGTGACCCTTACCGGGCCTGTGGCCGCGGTCCGCAGTGCTGTGGATGCCGGCGCCGACGTTGTCGCCCAAAAGGGCCTGCTGGTCAATAAAGTAGTTATTCCGCAGCCCCGCAGCGAACTATTAAACGAAATGATTTAAGAGAACCTCGGCATCTCGCCGCTTAGTTCTCTTGCTGTCACGGCCCCCTTGATCTGAAACTCACAAAAAAGCCGGAAGTTCCGTGTCTCCCGTTTAAGTTGGCGGCCATTTCATCGTGTTTCAACCATGACTGCCAGCCCCGGAGAACCCGATACTTCCGGCCAAAGGTCTTCTCAGCCTTTTCCCCTAAAAATCGTCATCTCCATTATTGTCACGTTGGGCCAGCACGAGAACCCCCCCGGGTGGAATTGTCAAGTTCATAAAACTGCTGGCTGTTTGCCCGTTCAAGGATGCCGTCAAAGCAGTGCCATCATTCTTAAAAAGGTCGACGCGAACTATCAGATCAGTAGATCCGGAGTTCACGAGGACGATCTCGGTCGCCCAACCCCCACCCGCTGCGAACTGAGGGAGAATGACCGATCCTGGCCCCCCCACGCCGGCTGAAATGCTCGGGACGTCCGACCGGGCGGAAAGGCTGGTGACCGGCAGCGTGCTGAAGTTGTGCCCGCGAAAGCGCAGGCCCACGACAGCCACCGGGATGTCTGAAGTGATCCTGACAGTCCCACTGAAGTCGGTTTGAACTTGAGGCATGCTGGCGAAGAGTTCGGTCACAAACTGTGAAACCTGGCTCTTCCCCGGCACAACCAGCACCTTCGTCGTAAGGGTCGTTCCATCAGCTTGAATCAGCATCAGATTAACATTGGCGCTCGCCGTGTTCGGATTCGTAATGGCGATACCAAGATTTCGAGATAGACGCCCGTTTGATCTCACGAAAACCAGGGCATCGGTTGTCATGTCCGCAGGCAGAACCCCTGCCTGCGTGGTCGCATTTCCATCCCTTTCTCCAAAGGTTTCAAACACCACCACACCGGCTGGACTTGATGAGGGAGTGACAATTGCGAAACCGGTTTGAACAGGCCCGTTACCATTATTATTGTCGGCCCATCCCAGGACTGAAAACATCATTACCGCTCCCAGGATTAAGAAAACTACACGTGTCGATTTCCGCATCTAAACACCTCCATTAGAAATCATTCAAGGTTTAATTGTCCGGTACAAAAAACTCTGCAATCCACGCACCAAACTCTTTGCTCGGGCCCTGCGCGGTAGGAATTTGAAGGGCTCCAAACATCACCCTTGCATCTATTGAATATCCAAGCTTTCCTGCGGAGAGTATCTCGATATTAAAATCAAGATTTTGTCCTTGATCGGATGTTCCCTAGGCCTCTGCCGAATCCAATCACAATTCAGAGAAAAATTCCCTGTTCACTTCGTCGTCGAAAACGTAAACCATGCAATCATTCATGAGGAGCCTTTCCCCCCGATCGTCTTGATGATAAGGACCAAAAATCCATCAAAGCCAAATTGCTAAAGTTGCTGGAAGATCGAGACCTGCCTGGTAAGACGCAAAGGCCAATTCATTAAACAACAAAAATCGTATCAGGGAATGTATCGGGTCGTGTGATTAGAATCACGAAGCCGATTTGGCAGATCTCTTGCGTAAATCACCGGTTCCTGATCAAAGTGAATTGCAGGCAGGAATGGGGGGACCAATCTCTAAGGATTGCGTCGCGAAGGGGAAATTAAATCAATTCTTGCCTGAGCTTATTGACCGTTGTCTTCATGACCTTGATTCGGGCGAAAGGTTTCTCATTCGATTCGACGATGGTCCAGGGGGCTCTGTGGGTGCTCGTTTTCAGAAGCATGTCTTCGACCGCGGGCTCGTAGTCTTCCCATCGCCCCCGGTTGCGCCAATCCTCATCAGTAAGCTTCCAGGACTTATAGGCGATGTGCTCACGCTCCTTGAAACGGCGGAGCTGCTCTTCGCGGCTGATATGCATCCAGAATTTGAGGATGATCGTCCCGAAATCGAGGAGCTGGCGTTCAAATTGGTTGATTTCGCTGTAGGCGCGTTTCCACGACAGTTCATTGCAGTAGCCTTCCACCCGCTCGACGAGCACTCGTCCGTACCAGGACCGGTCAAAGATTGCGATCTCCCCCGCGGCCGGGAGCCGGCGCCAAAACCGGTAAAGGTAATGATGGGTCTTTTCGTCACCTGTGGGCGCCCCGATGGGCCAAACGACGTAACCGCGCGGGTCGATGCGTTCTGTGAGTCGCTTAATCGCTCCCCCCTTTCCCGCCGCGTCCCATCCTTCAAACACAATGACCACAGGCCGCTTTTGCATATAGGCCTGGTAACAAAGCAAGTGCAACTCGTTTTGAAGCCGCTCCCGCTGGGAGTCGTAACGTGCGTCTGACAGGCGCTGCTTGAGATCAATCAACTCGAGCATACGAACACCCCTTCCTTGATTCCAGCCGTCGATGGACTGATCGGCTTCCCAGCAAAGACTCCGACGAGTCCTCGCATCAATCAGTTGCGCTCGCTTGCATCGGCCATCTCTTTTTTCTGTGAATGGGCCGATGAGTCCACGCCACCCTTGATCCGGGCTCTTGCCGGCGGCGGAGGCTGATCACCCAAGCGCGTTTCGAGAGCCCGGGCGATGCCTTCAAGCACCTTAATTCGACAAAAATGGCGGTCGGTGGCCTCCACCAATGTCCAAGGCGCGTAAGGGGCATCAGTCCGCGCCAGCATTTCCTCTACCGCCCCAAGGTATTTTTTGTAAGCCCTGTGCTGAGCGGCATCCTCGTCACTGACCTGCCAGGCAGTCAGCTTGTCCTTGAGCAACTTATTGAACCGGCGCGACTGTTCTTTCTTGCTGATATGCAGCCAGAACTTGAGAATCACCGTCCCGTCGGCAGCCAACTGCTCTTCAAATTCCGCAATGTCCTGAAAGGCTGCCTGCCACTCCTGCTTGCGGACATTCTTGGCAACCCGGTCAATGAGCACGCGACGATACCATGAGGTGTCATACACAATGATCTGCCCGTATGCAGGAACCTTCTGCCAGAAACGCCACATCCAGGGATACTGCAGCTCCGCGGTTCGCGGAGGCGTGATGGGGACGGCGCGAAATCCGCGGGGATCCATCCGCTCCGCAAGAACACGGATGGTACTTCCCTTCCCTGCGGCCGCCCACCCTTCGAACACAATGACGACGGGGATCCCCGCCTGGTAAATCGCATGCTCGAGATCATAGAGCCTGTTCTGTAGTTGCGGCAGACGCCGCAGGCACTCCGCTTTTGAAACCGCCAACTTGAGATTCACCTTTTCGAGCATATTCGATCTCCAGAGTTTCCCCAGGATGCTGTGAAACGCCGGGAGCGGAGAGGTCCAGCTCTTGCGCCCAGCATCACTCCGACACTGCTACCTGGTCAGGACAAACCACACGAATGTCACAAGGAGGATCAACAGACCCCATTTCAAGATAGATCCGAAAACAGGTTTCGCACCGCGTTGTCTCGACGATGGATTTTTTTCAGCGGGCTTGAGGGTCTCCGCATCGGGGCCCCTTTCTAAACCCTTGCCGGGGGGCGCGGGTGTGTTCAAAGAAGCCTGCTCTTCCTCTTTCATTATGGTATCCGCGACAAACGCCTTCAGCATGTCATCATCCGGCAACATCGAAGGTCTCCTTGCTGAGCTCATTCGCCTAAAGCGGACCACGATCGCCGCGCAAATTCTGTTGAGCCAGTGTATCGAGGGCCTTCACCAGCATTCCCTCAAAAATATGGGGCTCCTCACTTACTGTAAACAACCTTTCCTCCCACGATGGTACTTCTTACTTCCGTCTTCGAGATGTCGCGTGGGTTGATTCGGAAAATGTCTTGCGAAAGCACCACCACATCCGCCAGCTTCCCGGGCTCGAGCGATCCTTTTTCGCGCTCCTCGAATCCCGCAAAGGCCGCCGCCATGGTATACGCGTGCACGGCGTCTGGGACTGTAATCCTTTCCTCGGGGATCCAGCCGTGGGGATTCTTCCCGTCAAGAGTCTCCCGGGCGACGGCCGCAAAGATACCCTGGAGCGGAGAGAGGGGAGCAACGTTCCAGTCGGAACCAAAAGTGAGGGAAGCGCCGGCGTCGAGCAATGACCGGAAGGCATATGAGGTGTTAAGACGACTTCGACCAAGACGTCTCTCCGCCCAGCGCCCGTCGTCGATGGCGTGATACGGCTGCATGGATGGGAGGACACCCAGCCGGGCAAACCGGGGTATGTCACTTGGGAGAAGATGCTGGGCGTGCTCAATCCGGAACCGGCGGTCTCTGGGACCGTTCTCTGTCTCGACCTCTTCATAGTAGTCGAGGAGAAGATGATTGGCCTTGTCTCCGATGGCATGGATTGAACATTGAAGCCCGGCCTTATCGGCGTCCTGGATATTCCGTTTTAACTTCCCTTCGGGGATATTGTCATCGGCCATCAATCCCGTCGTTTGGGATGCGTCGTTGTAAGGCTCAAAGAAAAGGGCGGTTGTTGAACCCAGGGAGCCATCCATGAAAGCCTTGAGTCCGCCCAGTCTTAGCCACTCATCCCCGACTCCATGTCGTTTCACATGATCGGCTTGCCGTTCCCACTGGCTCATTGGGGTTCGGGCGTTGATACGGACCGTGAGTTTTTCTGTATTTCGGTATCGTTGATAGAGATCGAAATCACTCCAGGGGGTGATGTCCTGAATGGATGTGACTCCGACGCGCGCCGCCTCAGCCAGAGCGGCTGTGAAGGCTTCCTCCTTTTCTGCCTCTGTCGGCGGAGGAATCAGCGGCCAGACCAAGCCCATGGCGGCATCTTTCAGGAGGCCAGTCGGCGCTCCGGTTTCTGGATCGCGGACGATTGTTCCCCCCGGCGGATCCTTGGTTTCTCTGGTGATTTTCGCCATCTGGAGCACAACGCTATTGGCGAGCGCCATGTGGGCATCGAGCCGACCAACAAAGACGGGATTATCCGGAGTGAAGAGATCAATCAGTTCTTTAGTGGGCAGCGCGGCCCGCGGCCATAACTCGTGATCCCAGTCTCCTCCCGTTATCCAACGTTTCGCACCCAGGCTCTCGGCCTTCTGCTTGATCCGGCGCGCAAATTCATTCGGGGTCTGGGCATCCCTTAGATTGACGGAAAGGAGCTGGAATCCTCCGCTCATGAAATGGGTGTGGTCATCGATCATTCCCGGGAGAGCAAGCCGCCCTTGGAGGTCGATCAATCGGGTCTGGGGCCCCACCAGCTTTTTGATTTCCTCATTTGACCCGACAGCAGTGATCCGCCCCTTGCGCGACGCCAGGGCCTCAGCCCATGGCTGTATTCGGACTTCGGTCCAAAGACGACCGTTGAACAACACCAAGTCGGCCGGAGGGGGAATTTTTGACAACCCTTCTGCCACTAATCTCGACACGAACGGGATTATATCAGTCTGCTTGCTATTATCGACCGTAAAGACGACAAGAATGTACCCCACCCCATTGGGCAGCCGGATATATGCCGCATCGTGTCTCGTCGTCGAGGTCCAGCCAGACTTTGAATAGTACTGGGAACCGGCGGGTAACCCTTTGCCCGAAAAAGCCGTGGCCTGATCATCCGGGTCTGTGGACTTCGTAAAGGGATCCCGGTACATCAGATTCATCATCGGCCTTTCTCATGGGAATGAAAGTGAATAAGCCTGACAGGAACAGGTCAAAAGCCATTTTAACTCTGAATAAAACAGCCCATGTCGAAAACATGGACAAGAGGGGGGCCTGATGTCGCTCGACGCCTGCCTTGGGTCGTGTCGGTCACCAAAGAAAAATTTCCCTACAATTTTTATTCAAGATACCTTACATTTAAGCATTCGGCCCGCGCTGAGGATTGAAGCTGTCGCTGCACGATTCCGATCCCTCGGCCAGGTCAGAGATTCACTTGAATCCCGGCTTTACAGTGTTGGCTCCGGCACTTTGACCTTTTTCGAACACATCCATCGCGAGGCTCCCTTTCATGAAAATTCATCATGTCGTCGAATCCCAGCAGTTCAGCCTGCCCTTGCTCCAGGAATTATTTGAATCGACGCAGCGCATGGAAAAGGTCGTGGCTCGAGGCGGAACAAAGGATTACAGCGGAAAGATCATGGCCTCGCTGTTCTACGAACCCTCCACGCGCACCCGATTCTCTTTTGAAGCAGCCATGATCCGGTTGGGCGGAACGTGCATCTCCACCGAAAACGCCCGCGAGTTTTCCTCCATCGCGAAAGGCGAGACCCTGGAGGATTCCATCCGTGTCATCAATGGCTACGCCGATGTGATCGTCATGCGCCACAATGAGGTCGGGGCCGCTAAACGCGCTGCGGCGATTTCCCAAATCCCGGTGATCAATGCCGGCGACGGCATGGGTCAACACCCCACACAGGCTCTGCTTGACCTGTATACCATCCAAAAAGAATTGGGCAACATTGATGGATTGAAGATCGCCATGGTGGGTGATTTGGCCCAGGGACGTACCGTCCGGTCGCTGGCGTATCTTTTGAGCAAGTTCGACCGTGTAAAAGTTTATTTTGTGGCTCCCGAGGCCCTGAAGATGAAGGAAGATATCCTGCAACATCTTGAGGAACATAACGTCTGGTACGCAGAGGAAACCGATCTCGCAAAAGTCGCCTCTGAGGTCGACGTCGTCTACCAGACACGGATTCAAAAGGAGCGGTTCGGCGACCGCATCGAGGACTATGAAAAATCGAAGGGGGTTTACATCATCGATACCACGGTGCTGTCCCTGATGAAGCCCCGCTCCATCGTGATGCATCCCCTGCCGCGCGTGGGTGAGATTACGACCGACGTTGATTCGGACCAGCGCGCGGCCTATTTCCGCCAGGCACAGAATGGATTGTTCGTGCGAATGGCCCTGCTGTCGATGGTGCTGGGTTAGCATCCGGCAGGATCGTAGCGCATTGGGACGCCCAAGACTTCTGTTCTCGAAGTCAGAAGTCGGAGGTCAGGATCCCGAAGCCAGAGGCCGGAAACCAGATCTCAGCGTCAGAATGGCTTTCATTACCGACCGTGGCTGAACTCTATCCAGCTCCCTTTGCGAATCTTCTCAAGCGCATGTTCGTCGAGTACGAACGCGAAGGGAAGATCTTTGACCTGCCCAAACGAAAATTCTACAAGGCGGATCCGTCGCTGGACACGTCGGTCCGAATGCACGGACATCCGGCCTCGTCCCCGCTGGGTCCCGCTGCAGGACCCCAGGACCAGATGGCCCAGAACATCGTGCTCGCCTGGCTCGCAGGGTCGCGCATTCTGGAATTGAAGACCGTTCAAATCAACGACGAACTTAAGATCCCCCGACCCTGCATCGACGCCCATAACATTGGTTATAACATCGAGTGGTCGCAGGAGCTGAAACTGGAGCAGTCGCTTCGCGAGTATGTCGCCGGATCGATGCTCATCGACATTTTGAAATCGTCCGGGATGACCGATTTAGAGGGATCCCCCGAAAAGACGCAAACAATTTTTGACATGTCCGTCGGTTACGATCTCGCCGGCATTTCCACGCCCCGCGTGCGTACCTGGATGGAATCGATGAAGGATGCGTCGGCTCTTGTGGAAGAGTTGCGGCAGCAAATCCCTGCGGACTTCAAGGACCTGCGGCATCTCAACTTTAATACCCGCCTCAGCGATACCCTGACCCTGTCCACCTTCCATGGCTGCCCCGCTCATGAGATCGAAAGCATTGTCGATTTTCTGCTCCGCGAGATGGGGCTGCACGTCATCATCAAGTTGAACCCGACGCTGCTGGGTAAACCGGCTGTTGACCATTTCCTTCATGACGTCATGGGTTACCATGAAATTCAAACGGAGCAGGAGTTTTTCGACAAAGACCTGCAGTTCGATCAGGCCATTGAGATCTGCTCGCGGCTCGACAAGACCGCCCGGTCCCTCGGCTGTAAACTGGGAGTCAAGTTTTCCAACACGCTGGTGGTGTTGAACAACAACAAGTTCTTTCCCACAACCGAAAGGGTGATGTATCTCTCGGGCCAGCCGCTGCACGTCATCACCTTGAATCTGGTCAGGAAATGGCGCCAGGCGGTTGGAGGCACTTACCCGGTCTCGTTTTCTGCAGGGGTGGACGCACAAAACTTCTGCAATGCCGTGGCCATGAATTTCACTCCTGTCACAACCTGCACGGATCTGCTCCGTCCCGGTGGCTATGGGCGGTTGCCGAACTACATGCACAAACTCGAAACCAAAATGAAAGAAATGGGCGCCGGCAATCTGGGGGAATTCATCCTGTCCTATGAAGACCGTGCCGTGCAGGCTCTCGATCGGGTGGCCGATCGGGACGAATGGAAGGCTCGAGAGTCCGCCGGCACAAGGAGGCCGTTGCTTCGCGACGTAGTTCCTTTATTTGTATCCAAATTCCGGAACACCCTGGAGCGACACGGCGGAACCAGGAACCTGATTCCAGAGTATGTGGAATTCTGGAAACCGCAATTTGATCCCGCCCGGGTGAAGGAAGAGCTGACCCGGTTTTACGCCGAAACCATCGCGGAGGCAGGTCTCCTGAATACGGAGGTTGTCGTGGAGCGCACGACGCGGGACGAGCGCTACCACGCAAAGAACAATCGTTCAACCCCGCGCAAGATCGGCTCCCATCTTTACCTTTTTGACTGCATCAACTGTGACAAGTGCGTTCCCGTCTGCCCGAACGATGCAAATTTTGTCTACGACACGGAGCCCTGCTCCATCGATTACGTCAATTATCGGGTGACGCCCGGCGAGTTGCGGGTCGAACCGGGCGGGCATTTCGAGGTCCAGGAAGCGCATCAACTCGCCACCTTTCAGGATTTCTGCAACGAGTGCGGCAATTGCGATGTCTTCTGCCCAGAGGACGGAGGCCCCTACGTCGAAAAACCACGGCTGTTTGGTTCATCTGCGGCGTTTGAAAAATGGGCGTCCCATGATGGATTTCTGGTTGAGGTGGGTCAGCACGTCGAGCGGATGCGGGCGCGCCTTCATGGGGAGGAGTTTTCCCTCGAGGTCGATCCGCTCGGCAACCGGGCAACATTTCGCACGGAATATGCCGAGGTCGAATTCGAATATTCCACGCGCCGACCTCTGGCACATCGACTCTTTGAAGGGGCCGACGAGGCGCGGATCGACGTGCGGAATTTCCTGACGATGAATTCTGTGCTTCACGGGGTGCTGAATCCGAAGTATGTGAATTACTTAAATGTGCCCTCAATTACGAGTTCAAACCGGTGATCTCGAATACTTTGGAAGCCAGCCCAAGTCGTGGAGAGCAGCGAATTCTAACCCCGGAGTCAATGGGAACCGGTAGGCGGCAATATTCCTTGTTTTGGGCGGACTTTTTATTTGAAGATCGGGAGAATCGGCCTAAACTTGAGCTGCGCTCGATTGAGATAGCTGCAAGGATTTCAGGCCATTCAGCACCTTCTCCGGAGTAATCGGGAGATCGCGAATCCGGACGCCAACGGCGTTATAGACCGCGTTGGCGATGGCGGGAGCCACCCCGTTAATTGGAATCTCGGCGATCGCCTTCGCCCCATAGGGCCCTGTGGGTTCGTAGGTCTCCACCAGGAATGACTTGAGTTCGGGCATATCCACGGCCGTATAAATATTATAGTCCTTGAAGCTGAGGTTCAGCGGCCTCCCTTTTTCATCAAATACCATTTGCTCCGTTAAGGCGTATCCGAGGGCCTGAGCCACCGCGCCTTCGATCTGTCCTTCTGCCATTTTCGGATTGATGGCCACCCCACAATCCACCGCGGTGATCAATCGAAGCACCCTCACGATCCCCGTCTCCGCATCCACCTCTACCTCCGCGAACTGGGCACAGAAGGGGGGCGGAGAGTCATAGGACATGTGGGAAGCATGCCCCTGGATCTGAAATTGATGCTCCTGGTAAAGGGAACGTAAACAGACTTGATCAAAGGTCACAAAACGTCCGTCCGGAGCACACACCTTGCCATTGTGCACAACCAGGTCTTTCGTGTCCGGACGGGTGATGGTGCTCGACTCCTTGCCGGCCGGATGGGCGGCTGTTCCTTTTATTGGATCCAGCATCTCCTCCGCGACTTCGAGGATCTGCTCTCGCGCCTGCTCGCAGGCCTTTTTAACAGCGTTCCCGGAAATGTAAGTGGTCGAAGAGGCGTACGCTCCGGGATCGAACGGAGTCATATCGGTGTCCGAAGAGTAGACGATGATCTTGTCAGGTGAAGTGCCGAGGGTTTCCGCCGCGACCTGGGCGAACATGGTGTCCGCCCCGGTCCCAATATCGGTCGCGCCGACCTTCAAGTTGAATGAGCCATCCTCGTTCATCTTGATCCATGCGGCGCCCATGTCGACGCCGGGAATTCCGGATGCCTGCATGGTACACGACATCCCGACTCCCCGGCAGAGTCGTCGCGAAACCCCGAATTTCAGATCTGAGATTTCAGATTTCAGAGTTGACGGTTTCGATCTTGCATCCGAATCCTTATCTGTGATTTCAGACCTCAGATTTGTCGGTTTCAATTTCGCATCCGAATCCTTATCTGAGATTTCAGATTTCAGATTCGTCTGCTTCGAATTTGAATCCCGGTCCTTTTCTGAAATCTCAGATTTCAAATCTGAGATCCCAGCGTTGGACGAATCGGAAACCCTGGGTCCAAGGATCCATGCCCGGGGATCCGGATTTCGATGCGTCTTCCACCCTATCTCCTTCGCTCCGCGCTCAATGCATTCATCCAGGCCACAGCTCTGGATCACTTGTTTATACCCCTCACGCCCTTCTCCCAGCACCTCCGCAATGGGCGTCGGTTCTCCCTCGCGCACATGGTTCCTTCTCCTGAATTCCAGGGGATCGAGCCCCAGCTTTTCGGCCAACTCATCCATGTGCGAGTCCAGCGCAAAAAAACCCTGTGGGCTTCCATATCCCCGAAACGCCCCCGCCACCGGGAGATTGGTGTAGACCGCGTTGGCCTCAAAGTGGATATTCGGAAATCGGTAGAGCGACAAAGCCCGGCTTCCACTGACGCACTGCACGGTGAGCGCGTGGGTTCCATAGGCGCCGGTGTTCTCCAGGATGTCCATCGAGATGGCTGTCAGGGTGCCATCCTTCCTGACGCCGGTTTTCATTCGAACAATCTGTGGATGGCGCGTGCGGGCGGCGTGGAGTTCCTCTGCCCTCGTGTACTCAAGCCGGCAGGGCCGTCCGGTCCGCACCGTCACCATCGCGCACAAATCTTCAATCAGAATTTCCTGCTTACCGCCAAATCCTCCGCCAATCCGGGGCTTGATGACGCGGATCTTCTGAACGGGCAGCCCGATCAAGGGCGCAATGATGCGGCGGACATGAAAGGGCACCTGCGTGGAAGTCCGCACCATCAGTCTTCCATCCTCGTCCATCCAGGTGATAGTGATGTGCGGCTCGATCGATGCTTGCTGCACATAATGGACCGTGTATTCTCCCTCATGGACCAGTTCGGCTTCCGCAAATCCTCTTTCAGCGTCGCCCACATCAGCCAGGACATGGGCGGCAATGTTTCGCTGGGGAGAGTGAATCCCCCGCTTATCGGGCTCCAAATGAAGACGAGGGATTCCGGAGTCAGACGCCTTACGCGGATCAAAGTTGGCCGGCAAAATCTCGTAATCGACCCCGATCAGATCCAGCGCCCGCTCGGCAATCTCCTCAGAATCCGCGGCCACACAGGCCACCCGGTCACCCACAAAGCGAACCACCGAATCAAACATCACGGTGTCGTAGGGAGACGGCTCCGGCCAACCCTGCCCGGCCGTGGTATAAGGAACCCGGGGAATATTCAGATACGTGAGGACGCAGCGAACCCCGCGAAGCCGTTCTGCCTCTTGTACATCGATCCTTTTGATCCGGGCATGCGCATGGGGGGAATGCAGGATCTTCGCATGAATCAACCCATCCATCTTGATGTCGTCAACAAATGTTCCCTTGCCGGAGGCCAGCTTGACGCTGTCTACACGGCGGGTGTTTTGATGGACACTTTTGAATTCGCGTGTGGGCATAGGTTCGGAATGACCTCAACAGACCCCGCGACCATTAATTTCAAGCAGGGATGGGGCGGCGGTGATTAATTACCCCTCTGAAACCAACTCCTCGGCAGCGCGGAGGACCGCCTCGACCGGTTTCAAATAGCCCGTGCACCGGCACAGATTCCCAGCCAGGGCCTCCCGGACTTCCTGTTCACTCGGAGGCAGCTTCTTGATCCCGGGCTTTCTCCTCACGGGCGTGACCCTTGTTTTCCGTTTGATAGACGGAAGTTCGATCAACCCCTTCTCAGCGAACAAGGCCAGGCTCGACAAGATCATGCCGGGCGTGCAGTATCCGCATTGAATGGCGTGGGCGTCGACAAAGGCTTGCTGAAGGGGATGCAGCAGTTCATACGTCGATGGATGCTCTTCCCGGGAAAAGGCCTCCGGATTTTGAAATGAAGATTTCGAAGCGGCGTTGGAATCAGATGAATTGTGCCCGGCTCCCCCCTCGACATCACTGGCCTCAGGCAGCTCATTGTGCTGGGCTGCACCGCTCATGCTTGCCATCACCCAGGGGATGCCTTCAACGGTGATGACCTCCCGTTCGTCCACCTGGGCTGCCAAGAGGATGCAGGCATTTACGATTCTTCCATCAACGATCACAGCACAGGCGCCGCAGTCCCCCGTCTCGCATCCGTGTTTCACGCTGAAACAACCGGCCTCTTCCCTTAACAACGACAAGAGGGTGGTGTTTGCTGGAACGTCAAATTCCCTTTGCTCCGCATTTAAAGCAACCGAGAGTTTCATACAGTGGTTATGCCTCCTTCGAACAGCGGCGGAGTAGCCGTCGGATCAGCACTGGAGCTATCGCTTGTCGATAACTTCCCGAAGCTTGCGCGTCGGTCAAGGGTCGAATTTCATCCCAACCGGTTGAACCGGCGGACTCGATCACTTCCGGCGTCAGCACCTTTCCCTGTAAATACGATTCAAGCTGGGGAAGCCGGCAAGGCATGTCGGCAAACGAACCTAATGCCACACGCGCTTCGGTACACTGACGATTCCCGTCAAATGCCAGGACCGCCGCCGCAGAAACAAGGCTGGGTTGTGATTCAATCTGCTCGATGTGCTCGAAGGCGGCGCAAGAAGAAGTGGGCGCGGACACCACGATTTCCAGGAGCAATCCCGGAGGTACCTGGCCGGAGCCTTTTCTCCCGTTCCGAAACGCCGGCATTGACCAGAAATCTGAAATCGACATCTCCTTCTCCTCCAGCGACAGGGTCATGAGCTTGACGCGGGCGCTGAGGGCCAGCAATACGGCGGCCAGATCGCTGCGCTTCCAGTTCGCGCAAATCTCTCCTCCCACGGTCCTCTGATTGCGGACCATTCGGGACACCGAGTTCCGGCGGCACGCCCCCACGAGGATTCCACCGGCAAATTTTACCAGTCTCGGGTTTTCAAGGATGGATTGAAGGGTCGTCGTCGCGCCAATGTGGACCGCCCCATTCTCCCGCTTCAACATTTTCAGCTTTAAAGAAGAGATATCGACGACCTCCTCGACATCCCGGCGGGAAGATGCAAGCAGATGGGTCCCGCCGGCCAAGACGACACACCGCTCCGGATTTGCGCTGAGAAGGCGAACAGCAGCTTCGATGGACCGCGGACGATAATACTTTCTTAGATTAAGCAGCATGAATTCAATAGCAGCGGCTCAGCTAAATCGTTCTCTGTTCATGATCTCCCAAAGCCGTGCTGAGGCCTGCGGCTGCCTTACCTCGCGGATTCCGGGCTTTTCTTCCGCGATCGACTTAGCATCTCTGCCGAGAGCCGGTTTTGAGATTGGACCAGCGCATTCAGGTCTTGATTTAGAATTTTGCCGGCCTCGACAACGATTTTACCATTGACCATCGTGGTGTGCACGGCATTGGATGATTGCGAGAACACCACGGCCGCCAGGGGGTCGCTCATGGCCCCCGCAAAGCTGAGCTGGTTCATATCGATTAGAACCAGATCAGCCGCCTTCCCTTCTTCGATTGAACCGATCTCATCCGCACAACCCAGGACCCGGGCGCCCCCGCGCGTTGCCATCCACAAGACATCCTCCGCAGACATCCATGGGATCGAAGCGACGGGTTCATTTCCCAGGACGCCGCCTCTCCCTTTCCGGGCCTCGGGCAAACGGTGAAGCAACAACGCCTGGCGGATCTCCGCCAGGAAATTTGACGTGTCGTTGGAGGCGGAGCCATCAACCGCCAAGCCTACGGGGGCTCCCCCGCCCACCAATTCCGGAATCGGTGCGATGCCGCTCCCCAGCCGCATGTTCGACGTGGGACAGTGCGCGACACCCGTGCCCGTCCGCGCGAAAAGGTCCACCTCGGCATGGTTCAAGTGAACACAGTGAGCAAACCAGACATCAGGCCCGAGCCACCCCAGGCTCTGCATCAACTCGACCGGGCGGCACGAGTAGGTCTTCTGACAATATCCCTCCTCATCGCTGGTTTCGGCTAGGTGCGTGTGCACGCGCAGCCCATGCTGGCGGGCAAATTGAATCGTACTCTTCATAAGTTCAATCGTGACGGAGAACGGAGAACAGGGAGCAAGGGCGATCCGGCACATGGAAAACTTCGCGGCATCATGATATCGACTTACGACCCGCTCGCAATCCCGCATCACCTCAACCTCACCCTGAACAACATCATCCGGCGGCAGGCCGCCCTGGGATCGGCCCCGCGACATCGAACCGCGGGTGGGTTGGAACCGGATTCCCATTTCCCTCGCCGCTCGAATTTCTTCATCATGAATCGCTTCGACCCCTCGAGGGACCAGGTAGAGATGATCTGAGGTCGTGGTACACCCTGAAAGCAAGAGCTCTGCCAATCCGACCTTGGTGCTCGTGTAGACCCCTTCGAGGGTCAATTCACGCCACACCTCATAGAGCCTGACCAACCAATCAAACAGTGACACGTCCTGGACTTCCGGGAGATTTCTTGTCAGAGTCTGGTACAAATGATGGTGGCAATTCACAAAGCCCGGGAGCAGGATTTTTCCAGCGGCTTCGATCACCCGATCGGCTTGCCCCTCAAAATTGCCCGAGCCGATCTTCTCAATGACATTTTCCCGAACCAGCACGAACCCATCAGGGATCTTTTCACGGCGGTCGTTCATCGTGGCAATCCGCAGGGCGTGCTGAAACAAGACTGTTCCCAAGGTAGTCTTCCCCCAAACCAATTCTCGAGATGCTCGTCACGCTCAAAGGCAACGATACTATAGCGCAACTGTCAAATAATGCATCCTCACCGGGACCGGTGTGCCTCCAGCCATCTCAAACAATTCTGGATTCAGTCAGCGCTATGCCTTGGCTGAATTCCGGGTGGCTTGCCAAATTCCCTCATGGGTCAATTGACGGCCTTTAATCCGAGAACGATCATCTGGCGGGATCGAGGGTCGTCCGATAGAATGGGACGGCGCGCTCTTCTCCCCGAGCCCCTTGTGGGGCAAGAAGAAGGCCTAATCCCTTCATCAACGGGTGTCGATAAGAACCTATGAGGATTCAGATCTCCAGGGACGGTACGGAGGTTTAAGGCATTAGTGTATAGATTCATTTGAAGAGATCCTTGATACGATCGAGGATAAACTAAGCTTACATTCGGATGCCTATTTCAATGGATGGTCGGAGGCAGGCATGAAGAAGAAATCGGGGGGCGTGAAAAGTGCAAGATCCACAAGGAAAGCCCCTGCGGACCCGCCTGCTTCTCTCGGGGTTGGGCGTTCGGTGCTTCCGATCCTGAATGATCATATTCTTGTCATTGATGCGCAAGGGAAGATTCTTGATGTCAGTTCGACAAATCCTGCCCTACCTAACCCCGGTGCTGAAAAAATCATCGGCACTGCAATCCAGGAGATTTTTGCTCCGGCCCAGGCTGAACTCTTCCTCCGCCGTATCCGAGAGGTCTTGAAGGAACATAAGACGATCCAGGCCGAGTTTTCCCTCCTCGTGGGCGGCGAGGAGGCATGGTTTTCCGCCACGGTTTCACCGAGGTCGAAGCAATCTGTGCTTTGTGCGGCTCATGACATCACGGAACACAAGCGAGCGGAAAGGGCCCTGCGCGAAAGCGAGGACCGCTACCGGGACCTTGTGGAACACAGTCATGATTTGATCTGTACGCACGACCTCGAAGGCAGGATTCTTTCCGCCAACAAGGCGGCCACTGATGTGCTCGGTTACAGCCAAACCGAAGTCGTCGGCAAAAACATCCGCGATTTCCTGCCCCCTGAGTTTCAACAGGAATTTGACAAGTTTTTGGTTGCCATAAGGAGCCGCGGTGTCGTCCACGGTTACATGCAAGCGCAGACGCACAGCGGTGAGAGACGCATCTGGGAATACCACAGCACGATCCGCACCGAGGGGGTTGAGACGCCGGTCGTCCGCGGAATGGCCCACGACATCACCGAGCGGAAGCGGAGTGAGTGGAGACTGCGGAAGATCAACGAATGTCTATTGAAGTTTGGAGCCGACCCCCGCGAAAACATCAATCGCCTCACGGCCGTGTGCGGTGAATTGATGGGCGCCACATCCGCCCTGTACAATCGTCTTCATCACGGGATGCTGTGTTCCTGGGGGCAGTGGAGTGTTCCACCAAATCTCAAGCTGGAAGACAATCCCGAGGGCCACATCTGTTTCGATGTGATCAGGCAGGGTCACGAAGGTGTCAAAGTGGTCCGTCACCTGGATAAGACCACTTATGCGGAGACCGACCCGAATGTTAAGGCCTTCAACCTGAAGACTTATGTCGGCCGACCCGTTGTAATGGCGGGCAAGACGGTGGGATCGCTGTGTGTGGTCTACCAAAGAGATCATGTTCCCAGCGAGGATGACAAGAGGATGATCAGCGTGATTGCTTCCGCCATTGGTGTGGAGGAGATGAGGAGCCAGTCGCGGCAGGAGCTGCACGAGACGAATGAGACGCTCCGGGCCCTTGTTCAGGGCTCTCCTTTGGCCATCAACAGTTTGAATCGACACGGGGAGGTCCTACTTTGGAACCCGGCCGCCGAGAAACTTTTTGGTTGGACGGAGCCCGAGGTCCTTGGCAAATTGAACCCCTGCATCCCCCCGGGAGGGGAAACAGAATTTCATCTAATGCTGAAGAAAGTGATCGGGGGGCACAGCTTTACGGGGATGGAGGTTCAACGGCTGAATAAAGATGGATCCCTCGTCGATGTCAGTGTTTCCGCCGCCCCCCTGCGCGATGCTGTCGGCGTTGTCCGGGCGGCCCTGGGGATCTTTGCCGACAACACCGAGCGCAAGCGCGCAGAACGGGAGCGGCAGGTCATTTTTCAGATCATCGCGGGGGTTAACCAGACCGACAATCTGGAAGAACTGCTCCGCTTGATTCATCAATCCCTGAGCCGCATTGTCCAGGCGGAAAATTGCTTTATTGCGTTGTACTCAAAAGAGGAGGACGTCCTGGAGTTCCCCTTCTTCATTGATCAGTACGATCCCCCTCCCGGTCCGATGAAGGCCGGAAAAACGGCGACCGCCTATGTTTTGCGCACCGGCAAACCCCTGCTCCTCACGGACGAAAATTTCCACCAGTTGGAGGAACAAGGCGTAGTGGATCGATTCGGAACCCCCTCTCCTGCCTGGTTGGGCGTTCCTTTGAACACTCCAACCGGAACTCTGGGGGTGCTCGTGGTTCAGCACTACCAGGATCCCCAGGCCTATAACCAGAGAGACCTTGAATTCCTTGCCTCCGTGGGCAATCAGATCGCGGTCGCGATAGAACGCAGACGGACCGAGGAAGCACTTCGACAAAGCGAAGAACGCTACCGTGTTTTTGTGCGGCAGAGCTCTGAGGGCATCTGGCGATTTGAGGCACAATCTCCCATCCCTCTCCATCTCTCCGTCGATGAACAGATCGAGCTCTTCTTTAGAAATGGCTATCTGGCTGAGTGTAATGATGTCATGGCACAATTGTACGGCTTCTCCACCGCACAGGAAATGATTGGCACCCGACTCAGTGTCTTGCTCCCGAGATCCGATGCGCGGAATGTTAGAACCCTGCGAGAATTCATCCGCTCCGGCTACCGCTTGAGTGAGGCGGAGACCTTGGAGCTCGCCAAGGACGGGAAGCCTCGGATTTTCATCAACAATTTTGTGGGAATCATCGAACAGGGATCGCTGGTGCGCGTCTGGGGAACCCAGCGCGATATTACCGCCCAAAAACAGGCGGAGGAAGCCCTGCGGGAAAGCGAAGAACGGTACCGGCGGTTAGTCGAGCTTTCCCCTGAGGCCATTGTGGTTCATTGCGAAAATCGGTTCGTCTTTCTTAACTCCGCGGCCATGCGGCTCTTCGGAGCCGCCCGACCGGAGGATCTCATTGGCATGCCGATCCTCGACCGGGTCCATCCGGAGCATCGAGACGTCGTCGCGGCAAGAATTGAAAGCTTGCTGGAATCAAAGGAGCCTGTTCCGCTGATCGAAGAGAAGTTTCTCAGGCTCGATGGATCCATCATCGATGTTGAGGTCGCCGCCATCCCATTCGTCTACCGGAACAAACCTGCCGCGCAGGTTGCCATCCGGGATATCACAGCACGGAAACGCGCTGAGGAATCGGAACGAAGACTGCTGCGGGCCGTTGAACAGACCGATGAGGTGATTTTCATGACCGGGCTTGACGGCACGATCACCTATGTGAACCCCGCCTTTGAGAAGATTTATGGGTTTACCTCGGCGGAAGCCATTGGCAAAACCCCCCGCATCATCAAGAGTGGATTCCTGAGTCAGCAATACTACGAGCAATTCTGGAAGACCCTTCTCTCGGGCAAGAGCGTTCGAGGAGAAGTAACCAACCGAAACAAGGACGGCGGCCTGGTGACGGTGGAGACCTCGGTCAACCCGGTGGTCAATCCCGAAGGAACGATGATCGGCTTTATCTCGGTCCAGGAAGATGTGACCGAGCGGAAGCAGCTGGAGAACCAGCTCCGGCAGGCACAGAAGATGGAAGCCGTGGGAAGGCTGGCGGGTGGGGTGGCGCACGATTTCAATAACCTGCTAACGGCCATCGCCGGATATTCCGACCTGATGCTCATGCGCCTTCCCCTGGGCGATTCTCTCCGCCGCAACGCCGAGGAGATCAAGAAGGCCTCCGACCGGGCCGCGTCGCTGACGCAACAACTCCTGGCTTTCAGCCGCAAACAGGTGTTACAGCCCAAGCTGCTGGATTTGAATACGGTCGTCTCCGACATGGATAAGATGCTCCGCCGGCTGATCGGAGAAGACATCGAACTGGTGACCCGGCGCTCTCACGACCTGGGAAAAACCAAGGCGGATCCGGGGCAGGTGGCACAGGTGCTCATGAATCTGGCGGTCAATGCCCGTGACGCTATGCCGAAGGGCGGGAAACTTATCATCGAGACGGCGAATGCCGACATCGATGAGGCTTACGCCAGCCGGAATCCGGGAATGCATGCGGGATCCTACGTCATGTTAGGCGTCAGTGATACCGGCAGCGGCATGGATAGTGAAACCCAGAAACATCTGTTTGAACCCTTCTTTACGACAAAAGAGTTGGGCAAAGGAACCGGGCTCGGATTGTCGACCGTCTACGGAATCGTCAAACAGAGTGGCGGCTATATCTGGGTCCACAGTGGAGTGGACAAAGGGAGCGCATTCAAGGTCTATCTGCCGCGGCAAGAAGAAGGGGGAAAGGCGTCGCAGATGAAAGCGGAGCAAGCGACCCTGCTCCAGGGAACGGAGACCATCCTGCTGGTCGAAGACGAAGACGGGGTTCGGGACCTCGTTCGAGACATCCTCCAGATGAACGGCTACACCGTTTTGGAAGCCCCGGCGGGAGAAGAAGCCCTCGCGCACTGCAAGCAATACACGGGGGTCATCCACCTGGTGCTGACGGATGTCGTGATGCCGCTGATGAGCGGGCGCGAGCTGGTCGAGCAAGTGGTGCCCCTCAAGCCGGGGATCAAGATCCTTTACATGTCCGGTTATACCGATGACACCATCCTGCATCATGGCGCCCTGGGAGCGGACATGGCGTTCCTCCAAAAGCCCTTTACCCCGGAAACCCTGGCGCGCAAGGTCCGCGAGGTGCTGGACGGTGGCACTCAAGGCCCGAAACGCAAGGCTTAGACCCTGGCAGCGATCCCCCGTAGAAATTTCATTCTATGGATGAAGGGGCAGGCTGCGAGATTCGATTCGGCCGCAACACCTTCAGGGTTCAACCTGTCTAAAAATAAATCGCCCCTTGTCGTTTTCTGCTTTGAACAAGGGGCCGAGGACGTCGCGACCTCCATGAACCACACGATACGTCATCATGTTGCTATCCACAGTTCGTAAAACGGTTAATGGAGAGAAAGCCATGAAATTGCACAAGCAAATCATTGCCCTTGCGTTGTCGAGCTTACTCCTTGCTTCTCTGGGACCAGCAGGTCTTTTAGCAAAGTCGAAGGCACAGCACACCTGTGGTGACAAGTGTGGCTCCTATCGTTGGCCTGTCAAGACACTGACTGATTTGGACAAGGACAATGTTGACTTTTCTCCGCAGGCCATGTCAGTCAGTGAACTGGCAGACGCTCCGAGGCCCAAGAGCAAACCGAAGGATAGTCGTGTTTCGGCTCTGGAGTTGAGGGTCGTCAAAGTGGATGCCCAAATAATAGCATTCTTCAGAGAAGGCGACCGGGACGTACACATTATTTTGGCAGATCCAAATGACACCACGAAACAGATCGTCGCGGAGATCCCCAATGTGCAATGCGCGGGCGCCTGCTTCTCAAAACACAGGTCAGATTTCAAGTCAGCCCGTGAAAAGTTTGTTGAAAGACTGGGTGAACCGGGGACCAGCAGAAAGAACATCTCCAATCCGGTCCTCGTACACATTGTTGGAATTCCTTTTTTTGATAAGAAGCATAAGCAAAAGGGGGGTGCGCCAAACGCGATTGAATTGCATCCTGTGCTGGATATTTCCTTTTAAGATTTTGAGGGTTAGATCTCGGCACGCTGTTGCCAAAATCAGAGAGCGCCCGGTGAGGCCCCGATGACTCATCGGGGGCGCCTACAACTTAGCTACATGATTCTGCGTTGTAGACCGTCCGCCTGGGCGGACTGACCCGGCGATTTGATTTGAGCAACTGCTCGAAATAGGATCTGACCCCAGACATTTCTGCCCGCAAGAGCCTCGAGGCTCCATTATTTATTGGAAGGGTTCACAGCACTTCCTTTGAAGGCGGGGTCGACCGTCCGAACCAGGGTTGATTCAAGTTCCTGTATCCGCCGTGACATTCTGCGCATAATCTTGATGGCAAACAGGGGATCTTCGCGAATGTGGGTCAGGAACGTGCGTTTCTCAATACTCAAAACGCACACGTCCCCGATAGCGCGTGCTGTCATAGTGCGCACATGCTCACGGTCGAGCAGGCCGGCTTCGCCCCAGAAATCGCCGGCCTTGAGTATGCCGAGGCAGAACTCCTTGTCGCTCTCACGACGGGTGACTTCGACCTCGCCTTCCTGAATCACGTACATACATTCGCCCAGCTCACCCTGGCGGCAGATTACTTCGCCGTCGTGATACACGCCTCCCAGCGAAGACGACTTCATGACATCCTCTCTTTTCTTCTGCAACCATACGTGATGAACCGGGAAGAGCATTTCCCGGGCGAACCGGCCGAGGAATGCCGGATGGAACGTCCGCAGAAGCACACTACCATACGGCGCGCTCCCTGTAAAAGTATCCCATAGAACCGTGCTCATTCGTGTCGGGCCCAAGGCTCGCCCCTGTTCTTTGCAAACCATTCGCCACAGACCGCGGCGTGCAAACCGATGCCTCTGGATCTGGCGCGTCACCGCGAATAACGTCTTACCGAGAACGTTGTCGTTGCGAATCTTCTGGCAGATGGGCCAGTAATGCTGCTGGAAAGCCTCCGTCGTGAAGCCGTGGAACACCACGGTGCCTGCGGCCGCCTTGGCCGTGCGGTATGCGGCGCCGATTCCATCTTTGTACAGCCGCGTCGTGCCGCAGTCGCCCACGAACACGATCCGGTTTGAAAATGGCCGAATCGCGCTGGACAGGCTGATCTTCGGAGAGCAGAAGCAAAAATCGTCCGGCGGCTGCCAGTCCGGAGGCAGGACCTCCCGCACCTCGCGCCTGTCGATGAAGGCTCGTACCAGTTCCCGGTCAATATCCGCCCCGAGCATGCACAACGTAACGTAATCGCCTTTGGGAATTAACGCCGCGAACTCCAGCCGCGGAATGTTCAGCAGGAACACGTGCACGGAGTTCCCCAGGTTGCGGCGGATCAGGTCGCGGCTAAAACAGAACTCGCAAAGGCAGGTCTTCGTCGTGCGGGGGCCACGGTACGGGATCCCCGCGCTCTCGAACAGCTTCAGCGTAGGTGCGTTCACTCCAACCGCAACCACGACCAGGTCATATGTGCTTTGTTGGTCAGACTGTGTTCGGAGGTGTGGCCTGCCGTCATCCCAGTCAAATTTGTCCACGCGTGCGCGTATCCAGTGGGCACCCTGCTGAATCGCTCTTTGCAGCAAGTAACCGTCCAGCCCCCCTCGGATATTCGCTTTGATCCCACGAGGACCGCCCCCACGGTGCACGGTGGCGAGGCGCTTCTCCTGCAGCGGCGTTGCGATCTGCACTCGACATCCGTCCATGTGCAGGAAATACGAATCAATGCTGCGCTGGATTACATCCGGCCCGAGGTGAATACCTTCGCCCTCCAGGGATTGGACCAGCGATTCGGAAACGACACCTCCGCACATGTTACAGCCACGCGGACCCGGTTCGGAAAAGTCGCGGGGCTCGTAGAGATCGAGGTGGACGCGCAAGCCCACCGCTTGAACCATTTCGAGCAGAAAGTAACTGAAGAACGCGCCGGCAGGCCCGCCCCCGATAACGCCGATCCGCGAGTCATCATGCAGTTTCAAGCTGGCGTCAGAGGCCATAGGCACATGTCACCCATGGGGCAAGAGTTTCTGATCGTAGGGGCTATCTTGAACAGAGAGAGCCTCCGTACCCAAACCACTCATCGTTCTTCAGTGCTGGCGTCACCGGGTACTGTAGGGCTCGTATTGGTAGCCAGAACTACCTAACGTGTCTACGCCTTTACTCACACTCGGTGGTGACGAAGTAGCGGCGGTGCCATCCTATCTCATTTTGAGCATTTTGAGGATCACATCTCCACAATCTGCACTTCATCCCTTGAACCATCCCCCAGCAACAATTCCAGAATTTTGGGCTCAGGCTATCACAATTCCACAGTTAGGAAAACAACGAAGGGGTCGCATCTCCAATTTTGATTCCGCACCTTGAACTCGCGACTGAACACCCTGGCTTTCTTCCGCTGGGACATGCATTCTCTCCTTTGAGAATTGTCCCCATTATATCTGTCTCATTTTGGAGGTGCACTCCACCATCTCTCTTAGTCTTGGGGCACATTCCATCCGGCGGGGACAAGTGTTAGCCGCGAGGAAGGATGGAGGCCGGAAACAAACCCGACAACTCGGCAAAATGACAAAACCGAGCCCCCATGTCGCCCCAAAAGAGGCCACGGTGATTTGAGCTTGATTCGGCAGGGCGGTCGGCCTAAGATCCTGAGAGAAAAAAGGCTGAAATCGGATACCTCGATGGATGTTCCTCCTATAGTGCCATCGCCCGCCGAGGCCGGCAGCCGCGCCGCCGGCCCTGTGACATTCTCCCCCAACGAACTGGTTGCCGACCGCTACAGGATCGTGCGCTTCATCGGGCAGGGAGGCATGGGGGAGGTTTACGAAGCTGATGACCTGGAACTGCGGCAACGTCTGGCGCTCAAGACTGTCCGCCCCGAGATCGCACTGGATCAGCAGGCGATCGAGCGCTTCAAGCGAGAGATCCGAATCGCCCGAAAGGTGACGCATCCCAATGTCTGCCGAATCTTCGACCTCGGCCATCACCGCAGGGCGCCCTCCGGGCACGAGATTACCTTCCTGACTATGGAACTTCTTCCTGGCGAAACCCTTGCCGAGCGGCTTCGGCGGACAGGGCCGATGAGCACTGCCGAAGCCCTCCCGCTCGCCAAACAAATCACGGCAGGGCTCGCGGCGGCCCACGCGGCAGGGATTGTTCACCGTGATCTGAAGGCCGACAACATCATTTTGGTTCTTTCCCAGGACGGCCAGCAAACCACACGCGCCGTGGTCACCGATTTCGGGCTAGCCCGTGTCGGCGCTGCCGCCGACCGCCTGACAGAGCTGTCAACTGCAATAGAAAGCATCGCGGGGACTCCCGCCTACATGGCTCCCGAGCAGGTCGAGGGTGGGAAGGTCACCGCGGCATCGGATATCTACTCGCTGGGTATCGTGCTCTATGAGATCGTGACGGGCGCTCTGCCCTTCATGGGTGATTCACCCCTCTCCACCGCCGTTAAGCGCTTGAAGGAAGTGCCCCCTTCGCCCCGGTCCCTTGTACCGGGCCTTGATTCCAGATGGGACACTGCCATCCTGCGCTGCCTGGAGCGCGACCCGGCCGACCGCTTTGCGAGCGCCGGGGATGTGGTAAGGGCTCTAGGGGGCGAGGCTGTGACACTGAGAAGGCGGCCACAGCGACTTCGACTCGCCATCACCGGCGCCTTACTGGTTGTCGTCTTCACTGCGGCGGCGATCTACTGCCTGCGTGTTATGCGAAAAGTTCAGGAAGGCGCGCCACCCATCGCAGCCGGTCTTCCTGCCGCGCCTGTCAAGGCCCGCCGCTCCGTGGCTGTGCTGGGTTTCAAGAACCTTTCAGGGCGCGCGGACGCATCCTGGCTGTCCACGGCGCTCTCCGAGATGCTGACCACTGAACTCGCGGCTGGGGGGAAGGTTCGAACCATCCCCGGTGAGAACATCGCCCAGATGAAGATCAATTTCTCGCTCGCCGATGCGGACAGCTACTCGAAAGAAACGCTCGCCCGGATACGGACGAACCTGGGGGCAGATCTGGTGGTTCTCGGCTCCTACACCGTCCTGGGAAAAGAAACCAGCGGGCAGATTCGCCTCGACCTGCGACTTCAGGATGCGGAGGCCGGAGAGACCATCGCTTCGGCGGCGGAAACGGGCACAGAGACCAAACTCTTCGAGCTGGTTTCGCTGGCTGGAGCGCACCTGCGCGAGAAGCTGGGCCTGGGAGGAGTTTCAGCGGCGGAGGCGAATATGGTGAAAGCTGAGCTGCCTTCCAACCCTGAGGCCGCGCGCCTCTATGCTGAGGGGCTGGCGAAACTGCGGCGGTTTGACGCGCTGGCGGCGCGCGAGTTGCTGGCGAAGGCTACGGCAACCGACCCGCAGCATGCCTTGGCGCACTCGGCTCTGGCGGCTGCCTGGTCGGCGCTGGGCTACGACGCCAAGGCCCAGGAGGAGGCGAAAAGAGCTTTTGAGATTGGGGCGGATCTCTCTCGTGAGGACCGCCTCTCGATCGAGGGGCCCTACCGGGAAACAACGCATGCGTGGGAAAAGGCCATCGAAATCTACCGGACGCTCTTCAACTTTTTCCCCGACAACCTCGACTATGGCCTTCGGCTGGCTTCGGCCCAGACGTCGGCAGGAAAGGGGAAAGATGCTCTAATCACGATTGAGGCGCTGCGCAAGCTGCCCACCCCTGCTCGCGACGATCCCCGGCTGGACTTGACCGAAGCCAGAGCTGCTGAAGCGCTCGGAGACTTTACGCGCCAAGAGTCTGCAGCCGCGACCGCTGCAGCGAAAGCGGCCGCACAGGGGGCACGGCTCTTCGTGGCTCGAGCGAGACGATCTCAGGGAGTGGCGCTTTATGGCCTCGGGGATTATACGAAGGCCAATGCTCTTTACGAGGAGGCGAAACGGATTTTTGCCGAAGCGGGGGACCGGGCCGGTGTGGCTTGGACGCTGAACGACACCGCGAACATAAGCTCTGACCGAGGGGATCTCACTGGGGGGAAGAAGATTTACGAGCAAGCCCTTACGATCTTCTCCGAGACCGGTGACAAGCGGGGCATGGCAGCGGCACAAAACAATATCGCCAGCGTGCTCGTGCTGGAGGGGAATTTGCTGGCCGCGAAAACGATGTTCGAAAAAGTATTGGCCGTCTCTCGCGAGGTTGGAAACAAGAGTGGCGTAGGGATCGCGCTGAACAATATCGCGGAGGTGCTCTCGTACCAAGGAGACCTCCCCCATGCGAAAGGGAGATTTAAGGAGGCTCTCGACGTTTATCGCGAGATCGGCGACAAGAATGGCGTCGGGTCTGCGCTGAACAATATCGCGGCGGTGCTTTTGCAGCAGGGAGATCTCGCCGGTGCAAAGAAAACGTACGAGGAGGCCTTGCTGATCTGTCGCGAGATCGGAAACAAGAGCTACTCGGCGAACTGCCTTAATGGGTTAGGGGAAGTCCTCTCGGCACAGGGAGACCTCATCGGGGCGCGAAAGCAGCACGAGGAGGCTCTGGAGATCGAGAATCAACTGGGCGAGAAAGGAACGTCCGCCGAAATTCGCCTCGCGCTTGCCATGCTTTCGATCGAAGGGGGGCGTCCAACAGAGGCTGAGGCCCTTGCTTCCCAGGCTGCCGAGGAGTTTCGGGCGGAGCATATGGCTGACAGTGAGGCTTCTGCCCGCGCCGTCCTTGCCCGGGCTTTGCTTGCACAAGGAAAGCTCCTGGAGGCTCAGAAGGCGATCGACAACGGGCTGACTTTATTGAAGAGTAGCGAGCGTCGCGGGGTTCGGCTCTCCGTCGCCATTACCGCCGCACGTGTTCAGGCGGCCTTGGGCAGGCCCGCGGAAGCCATGAAGAGCCTCGCGAACGTTCTTGCTGAAGCGATGAAGCACGGTTTCGTTGGCCTTCAGTTCGAGGCACGCCTGGCGCTGGGCGAAATTGAAATGAAACGCGGTGAGATCGCCGCCGGGCGAGCCCACCTTGAGCAGCTCCAGAAAGAGGCCACGGCGAAAGGGTTCACCCTCGTCGCCCGCAAGGCAGTCATACCAGCAAGCAGAACGCCTTAAGCTCGAAACATAATGCCTAGGCCTCTGCCGCGACCCCCACAGCGGAAAATTCGTGGTACACTGAGTAGATTGGTTGATCAACGGCTTTTTGCCGCAAGTCTGAATCCTGCGGGCCCATAGCTCAGTTGGTCAGAGCGGCGGACTCATAATCCGTTGGTCGTAGGTTCAAGTCCTACTGGGCCCACTATCCCTTGGATCCTGACAGGAATCCCCTCTCACGCCTTCAGGCAATGGAAACCCCCATCCAACTTCAGTCGGTGATTTTCTTTGAAGCCCCCCGGAGTGAGGATTATGGCGCGCGCTTGATGACAATGTTCCCGTTGATCGTGGTGATCTTGATGCGGTGCTTCCCGCCCTGGTAACTTCCGGTCCCGTAAATGTATTTTCTGGGCGTGCCCTCGGATTGACTCCATTCGTCGGTGGCCCGGATCTGCACGGGAAAATCGCTCTTGATCTGGTAATTTTGCCGGCTGTTCTTCGTATAGGCCAGCGAGATATCAAATTCCATGGACAGGTTGGCGGGCACGTAAAGGGTGATTTCACCCGAATTGGATGAAATCACGACATCCCGCTTCACCTCATCTCCACTCCCCACGACGTGGACCTCCACATTTCCACTCATCGTGACCGCGTTGACCCATCCGTCGACCGCCTTGATGGTAATATCTCCGCCCATCGTTTTTGCCTTGGCATAGTGACGAGCACTCTGAATGTCGATATTCCCCCCCATGGTCGACACATTGGCCCCCTCGGGCGCTTCCTCCACCCGAATATCCCCACCCATGGTGCTGATGTGAACTTCTTCTCCAACGGAGCGGGCCTTGTCGAGGGTTTGGCCGGAGTCGGATTTCTTCATTACGCGGACATTCCTGTAAACGACATTACCGCCCATGGAAGAGCCATTGATGTCGCCTGTCACATCTTGAAACAGGACCTTCCCGCCCATCGTATGCAAGTGTCCATCCACTTCAGATTGGGTTAGCGAGATGTTCCCGCCCATGGTTTTCAGTTCCACCACACCCTTGAGGCCCTGGAGAGTGAGATCACCCCCCATTGTTTTTCCTGTGATTCGGCCCTCGAGGTCCGAGATGGAGACGCCTCCCCCCATGGTGTCTATATCAACATCAAATTTCCGGGGGACCTTCAGGTGCAGTTGGAGATTAGAGCTTTGGCTGCGTGACATGCCGGTGTACCTGGAGTTGACTTCGACACCGCGGGAGGTCTGCTGAAGATCCACCTGGACGTCTTTCGCGTCTTTTCCACTGATTTCATAATCGATGGAGACCGAAGGTTGATCCCATCCGACGATGTGGATCGAGCCGCCCGTCTTGAGGTCGAACATCACTTTTTGTCCGGGCGACACGTTGAAGGACTTCTGACCCGTGCTTGCGGTGAGGATTAGCGTGCCGAGAATTAGGGCCAAAGCTGGCAAAATGATTCTTCGCATGGTGTGTCCTTTCACTGGGTCGAAAATTCATGAAATGAACCGATAACCTCCGGTCAGGGTTGAATCCCGTCAATGAAGATACGCAACCGCCTTGCGCAGGACCGCCGTCTCACCCTGGGATCTGAGATCCCGCACGACTGCCCGAAGGGTTTCCTGGCTGACGTTATTGCCCACCAGATAATCGAGTGCCACCAGACGCAACTGGACGGATTCTTCCTTTCGGAGCACTTGCAGAAAGGCGGCCTGGACTTCGCTGTCGTTCTTGTAATTTAGGAGATTGGATTCCGTCTTCAGGCGAACAGCAACACTAGGATCGTTGAGCATGGAGAGGATCAACGCCCGTTTGACCTCAGGGTCCCTGTTGGTTTCCGCAAAGGAGATGGCTTTCAGTCTGGCCCCGAGGGGAGAGGGATTGAGAAGCGCTTGAATCAAGAGATCCCGCACTAGCGGATCCTCCGGGCCGGCTGTGAGGTCCACATGACGGGCGACATCAAAACTGAGGGACAACTTCTGGTCGTCGACCCTGCTGAAAGACACATTCGAATACATAAGCGGGGAGTTCTCGACCTCGCGGAGGCTCTTCTCTTTCCGGGCATCATTGTAAACTTGCCGAATCAGCGCACTACCCGGGTCTCCATGGCTCGTGCTCCAGAAATTCCCGAGAAAGAAGCCACCGACGAACACGGCTGCAGCGAGCCCTGCTGCCCAGATCAACCTCGCCAGCCCCACACGGGTCCGGCCCGCCCTCCCTGTAGAGATTGTGGAGGGGAGAGAGCGGAGGTGAATGGAGCGAAGAACCGCATAACGGACCCCTTGTAGATCTTCTGAGGGCAACTCCGTCTCCATTTGTCCGGCCGCGCTTAAATCTTCCTGGAGCTTCAGAAGGCTCCCGCAGTGATCGCACTTTCGAGCGTGATCCCGCAGTTGCTCAGTCTCGGCCGGCGCAATCTCGTCGGCCATCATCTTTTCCAGTAAATGCTCAAATTCACTGCAAATACTCATTGGAACACCCTGCCTGTCTGGACCAATCTTTGTCTCAACTTCTCGAGGCTTCTGTATAGAATATTTTTGACCATCATCTCGCTGCACTCCAACACGCCGCTGATTTCACGGATCGACATCCCTTCATAGTATTTGAGGGTAACCGCCAGCCGGTGTTTGGGATTCAAACAGGACAGGCTTCGAGTGAGGCATTCGGCTTTTTCCTGCCACAGCAAGACCTCTTCCTGAGTGTGAGTTCGGCCCAGCAGCGGAGCATTCTCATCGACCGGCTCATGGTCCTGATGTCGGCGCTGTTTCCTCAACCAGTTGATGCTCTCATGGTAGGTAATCCGAAGAAGCCAGGGCTTAAAGCTGGCATCGGCACGCAGAGAGTCCAGCTTCTCGTACACGCTGAGGAACACGTTCTGGGTAATATCGAGTGCGTGCTCCCGCCTCCCTCCATAGCTCAGGGCCACTTTATAGACCAACCCCTGGTAGCGCTCCATGAGGTCGTCAAAGGCGCCCATCGAGCCGGAAAGAGATTCCTGAATCAGGATGTTGTCAGTTCTGTCCAATAACAGTCTCTCCGTTTACTAAAGACACGTCTGCGGTCAGGAAGTTAGCATGAGATCTACAAATTATTGCGGTGGTACCGTGGCGCACCAAAATGGGTGGGTGAATCAGAGCGGGGGGGGGTGGCGGAACTTTGTCCTAATGGGCAAGATTCATTTCAGGAAGTTAACCATGGCTAAGGACTCTGGTTAATTCATTCGCCAACGGATTTCGCGGCTCTTTTGGAGTGCGGCCCGCCGCGGCGGGCCGCTTTCCCAGGACGAAACTCGCGTCACACCCATTCCCTCGACTCAGCAAGCTGCCCCAAACCAAAGCGCAAGCACGCTTGCGCGCTCCAAAAGATGAGCCTTCCGATCACTTGGACTCTCCAATGACATCGAACTCAGTTTCCTTGCCTTCGTCGCGGGAGAGGAACATGTGGCCTAAGACACCATGTTTTCCATTCGCGCTCTTTATCCGAAAGTGAACTCCCTCCCCCACCTCCATCTTCACGCGGCCCTTGTCGTTGCGGGGGGTGATTTTATATGTCACCGTCTCACCTTGAACGTAGTAAACGACACGATTGCGGGTCACATGGTCATTCTGAGAATAGGTCTCAGTTTCCCACTTGAGGATTTTTCCGGTCTGAATAGATTCAGCAGCCAAAAAAGGAGATCCGAGAATCAAGATTGCAAAAACGGTTATTAGAATCTTCTTCATAGAAGTTCCCTTCTTGTGTCCCGCCCTCGGCGGGTCGAGTTCATGAGCATGAGACGGTCATTATTCTGGATTCCGAATTTGCTGACCACCTCTTTATTCTCTTCGCTCGCATGGAGAGCAGTTGAAACGAATCTGGCCGCGCAATTAGAGATCTATGCCGCCCGCCAAGGCGGGCTGCCGGGGTGAAACCGTTCCTGGGGCTCACGCCCCAGGCTACTCCATTTCGCCGCCTTGCGGCTTAAAAAAATCACCTTTAGAACTCGATATTATAGCGCAGGCGTCTCTCCCCATTCTTTCCAACGATTGACGATGATCGAATATTATGACCCCAGTCGTCCCATTAATTTCGAGTGGCGCAGGCCCGCCGAGGCGGAGATCACGGGCTTTGGCGACCGGCAGGGAAAAACCCGCGATCCCAAAAAACGGGATCACGGCTACCAGAGCTTGCCTTTTCGTGAGATGCTGTCATCCTTCACTATTTCTTATCATACTCAGTAGGCCCGCTGGATCCGCACAAGGGAAAGTAGAAAGGGATCACGCCCTGGCGCCACACTCATCCAAGGCCGCGCCCAGCCGTTCGAGGCCCGCTGCCAGAGTGTCGGTATCTCCTCCGATCCCCAGACGAAAGTGATCGGGCATCTCGAAAAAACGTCCCGGCACAACGGTCGTTTCGTATCGATCCTGCAGCGTGGTGCAGAGATTGTCCGAGGTGCCCTGCTTGAGTCGTGGAAAAATGACCGTCCCATGCGGCGGTCGAATCACCTCGAGATCACTCCGCTTATCAAGAAACCGGAAGAGCAGGGTGCGATTGGTTTCCAGAAGCACACGAGCGCGCTCCGCAATCTTCTCCAAACGCTCAAGGGCAACGACACTCAACCGCTCGGCCGAATGCGTCGGGATGTTATGGAAGAGGTCGGTGAGCCGCCATACCCGTCTTGCCAGCTCAGGCTCGGCAAGGATCCAGCCGCACCGAAGCCCACTCAGTCCATAGACCTTGGTCAAGCTGCTGGTCACGATAAATTCGTTTCCGAGGTGAAATGCGTTGCGTGGTGTGGTCCTTGAGCCAGAATCTCCGCCTTGCCGCAGCGATTTCTCTGGAAAGATCGCTTCGAGGTAGACCTCATCTACAAGGACATGGGCCCCAACACGCCGCGCGATCTCGCCTAACTGCCTGAGCGAGGTCTCTTCGATCAACACACTGCTTGGATTGTGAAGGTTCGTGACGACGATCAGACGGGTACGCGGGGTCACCTGTCGCCGCACTTCTTCACTGTCAATCCCGAATCCGTCTTCAAAACGTCGCCTGAAGCGCTTAATTTCCGCTCCCAGATACCGGGCGAGGGCAAGAATCGGTTCATAGGCCGGGTGCTCAATGAGGACTTCGTCGCCTGGCTCAACAACCGCCGCCATGGCGAGGTGATTGGCCAGCGAGGTGCCGACTGACGCAACCACACACTCCGGAGAAACATTGCATTTCGCTGCCAGGGCTTGCTGCAGGGGTTCGTATCCGTACCCGCTCGGCCCGCTCAACTCGATGTCCTCAAGGTTCACCCCGAGGTCACGGATCGGAAAGTGCCTCACCCCGCTCGTGGCCAGGTTATATCGTGACTGGGAGCGCGTTTTCGCCCATACCATGTATTCCGATGTGGATTGATTCCTGAAAGTACTCATTCCGTTGCTCTCTATCTCGCAGAGACGTCCTCACCTCCATCGTCATTGTTGGCTCGTTTGTCTCCGCGTTCTCCATCTCCAAAAGAAATAGACCGGGAGACCGGCCATCATGATGCCCAGCGCGATGACACTGTTCCCCGGATACTTGTAGACCGTGTTGATGACAATGAATAAGCAAGTCGCGACAAACAAGGCGGTGGTGAACGGATGCCCGGGAATGTTGTATTCCGAGAGGCGGGAAAACTGGGTCTCTCCATCCCGTCGCCGCAGCACAAAAACACAACTGGCCGACAAACCGAAAAACACCCAGTCGGCCGAAACAACATAGTTCAGAATTTGCTCGTAGCGTCCGGACAGGGCGATGACGATCGCACACACGCCCTGCAAGGCGATCGCAACGACGGGAACGCGGGTCCGAGGTTGCAGCCAAGCCACGCTTTTGAAAAATAACCCGTCTTCCGCCATGGCGTAATAGACGCGGGGAGCAGTGAGTATCCCCTGACTTAAGAACCCGAGGGTCGAGATCGCAATCCCAGCGGCAATGAGACGTCCTCCCAGATCGCCCAGGACCATTTTCATCACGGCACTGGCCGGCGCGCTGGTCGCCGCAAGGCCGGAGGGTCCCAGAACGCGAAGGCAAACGAAATTCACCGCGAGATAAAGCACAATGACGCCCAATACCCCAATGAACAAACCGCGGGGCAAGGTCTTGCGGGGCTCGCGTACTTCAGCGGCGATGAAGCAGGCGGTCTGCCAGCCGCCGTAAGCGAACAAAACCGGGACCATCGCGGCTCCAACAGCAGTTAAAAGATCCATGGAAACGGGCCGATCGAGCAAAGGAGCCGCATAGCCCGGGGACGCACCCGAATAAGGGTTTTTGGCCCAAAAGAGGCCACATGCTACAAGCGCCGCAATCGCACCAATCTTCAGGATCATGAGAACATTTTGCGCAGTGCTGCCGGCTTTGACCCCGAGACAGTTGATCACCGTCAATCCCGCGAGCGCCAGTGTCGCGATGACCCAGTCGGCAACTGAAACACGCGTCAGTTCCGCGAAATATCGTGCGAATGTGACTGCCACCGCGGCCATACCACCCGTCTGCGTGACCAGCAGCAATCCCCACCCGTAAATGAACGCCACCATGGGATGGTACGCCTCACGGATGTAGGCATACTGTCCACCCACCTTCGGTCGTCGTGCCGCCAACTCGGCATAGACGAAGGCTCCGAGGAGGGCAATTAATCCCCCCATCACCCAGACCGCCAAAATCATGAAGGGGGTGTGCACCTGCCGCGCCACGACGTACGGGTTCATGAAAATGCCGGAGCCGACAATACCGCCCATCACAATCATCGTGGCATCGAACAGACCCAATCGTCGCGCCAGGCCGGCGGCCGATTCCTCATGAGGTGCAACGCGCCCTGTCATGTTTGGATTCAGGACTCCTTCTTCCGGATGGTGCCCCACTAATCTACCTGGACTTACGCACCGGATGTGCTTCGGTATTGAAAATGACCTGGTCAAAGTTCAACGTGCCGGGGGGAGAAAAAAGAAGGTAGAAGTACTTGAATGTTTCCGCAAAAAGAAAACTTTCCATGCGGTCAGTTTTCTCTTTCTTGACAACGTCGCGCAGGGCCGCATAGGCGACCGGTGTTCGGCAGTATTTCACCAAGCTTTCGAAGAACTCCTGTCCCATTCGAAGATACTTCGGGTCTGAAGTATAGTGGTACAGGTAGTAGGTGGATTCAATAATCTCAGGTCGCAGGGGATATCCGGGGTCTTCCACCCGCTGGGTGTGATAGTTGAACACCTCGGGTTCGATTCCGAATTTCATCCACATCCGGAATGAAGAAATCTGCAATCGTTGGGCCCGCTCGAGATCTCCGGAGAGGGCCAACACCGCAGGGAAAAAGGCATCCAAGGCGCCGAACGTCGTCGCTGTCCGCTTCCCGCTCAACATTTCAGCATGACCGTACCATAAACCCTGATCAGATTCCTCCGCCAGGTACTGGTTGATGGCATGAATGCTCTCAAACCACATCTGTTTGAAGTCCGGATCATCAAATAATAGCCAGCTCTTCAAGAGATATTCATAGTACGAATCAATCTCAGCACTGATATGGCTGTCCTTGAGGGTCCATTCGCCGGTATCCACATTGATTCGCTGCCCGACGAGCCCTATGGGAGAGCGGCGACGATAAATCTCAACCGCCGCGCGTTTCGCTTTTTGGTAAAAAACAGTTTTATTGGTGAGCCGGCTGAGCGTTCCAAACTCGATCAGTAGGGTGCCAGCCTCCGCCGGGTTAGTTTCAGAACCCCGGACCTTGCCGGTTTTCAGATTGACGAACTGGTAAGGAATGCCGGTTGGGGATTCGAAAACCGGTAGAAGTCGTGTTCCTAGATCCTCCGCAAGGGCCAGGAGACGTTGATCACCGGTCAGCTGGTAGCTTGAGAGGAGTCCGCCCAAAAGGCGGATCGTGACTTCGAAGTTCTTAACGTAGATGTCTTTGTTGAAGGAAAGATTCTTGACAATCAATTCCCTCGTCTTTTCCGCTTCCTCTTTCAATCCCATCAAGATCAAGGTGTCGAGGGCATCCACTGGAGTCATATAAAGTGATTGTTGATACCAGTCATGGGGAGTTTTGGATAGAGGTTGCAGCTCATCATGCCCCCAGGCATCCCGTTCATACCCGTGCCAGGCATGTAGGAACTCCGCTCGGACGCGCTGGGCCATCTGTTCCGTGTCGATAGGCGTTTGAAAGGATCGGGGGGAGTGACCTGCTGCGACCGCAGTTGCAGTGAAGAGCCAAGGAAAGAGGAGGATTTGCAGGAGAGATGCGATTGAGGTCATGCTGTCTTGTGTTTGATGAATGTACCGCTGTTAAATTCCTCAAAGGCGATCTCCAATTCCTCATGAGAATTCATGACAATGGGGCCGTACCATGCGACCGGTTCACCAATCGGTTTTCCAGAAACCAGGAGGAAACGAAGCGGCTCCTCTTCGGTGGAAACAGCGATTTGTTCCCCCTTATCGAACAGCACGAGGCTACCGTTCGTTACATCAGGACTCCTTTGGAGGTCGAAGTAGTTCTCTCCTTCGACCTCATAGGAGAACGGATTCTTCTGCCGGCAGAAACAGCCTTTACCCTCGATCACATAGGCAAACACCGTGTGGCCGGATTTAGTCGGGTGAATGAATTCCGAGTGAGAAGGAACAGCGACGTCGAGGTATTCCGGATCAGTAACAAGGTCCTGGACGGGCCCATGCGTCCCCTTGACTTCGCCACAGATGATCTTGATCTTTACTCCCTTGCCCGTGGAGATTTCTGGAATCTGACTGCTTTGGACGTCGCGATAACGGGGGTTCATCATCTTTTGAGCGGCGGGAAGGTTGGCCCAGAGCTGGAAGCCCCCCATGCGGCCCGATTCATCCCCTTTGGGCATTTCCTGGTGGATGATCCCGCTGCCTGCGGTCATCCACTGCACGTCCCCGGAGCGGATCACCCCTTTGTTCCCCATGCTGTCCACGTGCTCGACGTCTCCCCGCAGGACATATGTGATCGTCTCGATTCCGCGGTGCGGGTGCCATGGAAAACCCTTCAGGTAATACTTTGGATCGTTGGAACGAAAATCGTCGAAAAGCAGGAAAGGGTCAAACGCCGGCACCTCGCCAAATCCAAACGCCCGTTTCAGATGGACCCCGGCCCCCTCGATGGTGGGCTTGCTGTGAATAACCTTGCGGATCTTTCGTTCCTTCTCCATTTCCATCCTCCTGCTCCTGAAACAACCCTGCCCTCCCTCCACATCGGGGGAAGCACCAGGCCTTTCCCTAAGGGCTCACAAAAGCCCCCGGCGAGAAAAACGCTCACCGGGGCTACCAAGGCAAATCTCTAGCCACGCATCGGCAACATGGAGGTTTTATGCGCCTTGCTCTTTGGTCGCCGGCTTCCAGGATTCTTCGTAGGCGCTTCCCTTCCTGAGCTTCGTGATATAGGCGATCTGCCCTGCGTGCAACTCAAGGTGAGTCATGGTTTGATAGATGGCGCTCAACACGGATTCATCAAAACCCTGGATTCTTCTCCTCTTCAAAAGTTGCAGAGGATCCAACCGGGAATAGGTTGTGTTAACCTGATCCAGGATGTTGTTGAACTGCTTCTGGAGAACGGACCCGGGCGTCTTCTCCTCGACGCGAAATTCCCGGGGACGATCCCGGAGGTCCGGCTCGCCACCCACCCCGGAGAGGATCCATTGGCGCAGGTTGCCCATCAAGTGCTGGAGGATTACACCAATGCTATTGGATCCCGCTTCCGGGGTCCACCAGAGGTCATCATTTTCCAACTGTCCAAGACAATGGTCAATCCGCTCGCGGGCCTTGATGACGCGATTCCTGGATTCCTCAAGAAATGCCTCTCCGATTTCAGAATTCATTTCTATCCCCTTTCGTTGACATGGATCCACCTTAGTTTGCACATGTGACCATGTAGCTGCAACTGGTTTCTTGGCATAAAGTCACTGAGCACAGTCCCCTGGAGCGAAGTTTCCGGGTTCGCAGTTTGAAGCCGAACCGGTACAGATGAATCCATTATCCTCACTACCGTTAGATGGGAGCCATGAATTTCCAAGTACAAGGTGACATTTTTGAAAAGATTTTGCCTCAAGATGGCTGTGACGAACAAGAGGTGTTGCTCTACCCTCGTTCGAAACGCTCACTGGGGTGATTGATGATAACCAAGAGAAAGTTATTGGTGGTGGATGAGGAGATTGAGAGCGGTCGGTTGCTTTCCGAGGCGCTTCCCTCACAATATGAAATCCTGACGGCACAGACCGGGGAGGAAGCGGTCAGGAAGGCTGTCCTCGACCGACCCAATTGCATCCTGTTGGAGATGCTGATGCCCCAGATGGGTGGCTTCATGTTGTGCGAGGTTTTGAAGTCACTCAAGCAGACCAAGGCGACTCCGATCATTCTGATGAGCGCCAAACCCCGCGAGGCCTTGTGGCCCACGGTACAAAAGATTGGTTTCTCTGAATATATCGAAAAGCCGTTTAGAACTGGGCAGATCACCGAATCGCTGCGTCACGCCCTGGAAGGAGCTCCCGGTGAGCGGCGCCGGGCACCCCGTCTCCCATTGCGAATCCCCCTGATGGTGCGCGGCACAGATGGGTTCGGGAATAGATTTGAAATTTGCACTGAAACCGAAAATGTCAGCCGGTTCGGTGCACTCATCCAAATTCCTGTCCGGGTTCCCGTGAGTGAATATGTCGAGATTCACCGATCGTCTATGCCCGCTGCTAACGGTTTTGCAATCCTTGTCCAGGCCCGCGTTGCCCGGAATGAAGAGGTCATGAGTGATGGTCCCTATTGGCATGGACTCGAATTCTCCAATCCGTCCTCAGAATGGGTTGTCATGCAGTAAGCTTTTCTTCGAATCGTCGATTGACAAACTTCGCCGCACAATCCACGTTTGTTCGTGCAGGTTATCCAAGAGTGTGATCTCGTTAACCTCTCTCTGCTATCATTTCCATAATTCCCAGATCGGTCTTGGGGGTAAGGAACCGTCTGGGCTCGCATATCAGCGAAACCCGTGGATCCCCTTGGTCCGGCGGTGACATCGTTGAATCGACAACCGTACGGGGAGCGAGGAAGGTGAATCGACAAGTTGGAATCCTTGAAAGAACCGAACCAAATGAATTAGAATGTCGCTAGTCACAGACTCTTGTTGATATCAAGAAAGAGAATCGGGTTGCAATTGATATACGTTGCCTGTTAGATACTCTTATGCCCTTCCAACCCATGCCCCGCTGTGAATTCGAGGCCTGCAACCTGATCATGCGGCTGGAGACGGTCATCCCCGCCGAGATCGACGAGGTTTCACCTGTTGTGGATCGGGTGATGGATCTCGCGCGACAAATGAAATGCGCCACAGGGAAGGAAATGGAAGTCGAAACTGCGTTGCGCGAAGCCCTGGCAAATGCCATCGTTCACGGGTGTAAGAATGATCCCAACAAGAAAGTTCAATTTTGTGTCGCCTGCGATGAATCTCGCGGGATGCTCATCATTGTGCGCAGTCCCGGGGAGGGATTCGATCCCGCTTCGATTCCCAATCCGACCATCGGCCAGAACGTATATTCCACACACGGGCGCGGGATCTTCCTGATCAATCAGCTGATGGATGAGGTCAAATTCAAGGACGGTGGAACTGAGATTTTCATGCGAAAGAAATAGGCGCCCCCCTCCTCCAAACCCCTCCTCCTCGCTTCTGGAACCCCGCGTTGATCCACTCAGAACCTTGTACCTGATCAAAAGAACTTGTGCCAACTACGGGGGAACAGAAATCGATAATTAGGAAGCCAAGAACACAGGAGATAAAAATCCCTCACTTGAAAATGTGATTGTTCCACCGCAGCTGAAATCGCATCCGTCGTCAATCCCCGGGTTTCCCGGGTTCCGAATGACATCCGGTTCTGACGCACCCAAATTAAACTCAATTGGAGATTAGTCCCGTCTGAGGGGAGGTTGACGGTTTGTAAGGGGTCCGCCAGTCGGATGTGGGGAGGGGGGTAAAAGGTGGCGTGTCCGGCCCATTCGATCAGAGATGTAAGTGCCGGGGTAGACCACGCCTGCACCTCATCTCACTTACCGGGCGACAAACAGGCTCTCCGCAAAGGGCCATTCAGTATCCACCCACTGGCCTTCGCACTCAAACCCGCATCGCCCTGCCATGGAAAGCACATCGTCGGTTGTGTATTTATGGCAACTCTCCGTCCAGATGGTTTCGTCGGCCTCAAATCTCACTTCAAAATTCGCACGTGGAATGGCGACTGTTTGCGGCACCCGCGATCGAAGATGCATTTCGATGCGCTGATGAGCGGCGAGGTACCGGGCTTCATGTTGAAACTGGGCCAGGATGAAATTCGCATCCAGCTCCCGATTGATGCGAGCGAGCAGATTCAGGTTGAAGGCTGCCGTGACTCCCAAAGGGTCGTCATAGGCCAGAATCAACTGAGGGCTCGGTTTCTCCAGATCCGTTCCCAGTAAAAGCCCGTCGCCCGGCGTCAGAATTCCCCGGATCTGTTTGAGAAATTGCAGCCCGGGCTCGCGGTCGAAGTTCCCGATGGTGCTCCCCAGGAAGAGCACCAGGAGGTGTTCCGCGGGCCCACGGCGTGCGGCGACCTCAAGCAGGCCATCGAGATAGGGCCGTTCGACCCCCACAATGCTGACGGCGTTGATCTGGCTCAACTCCTGCCGGCATCGCGCCAGCGCCGACGGCGAGATCTCGATCGGGTAGTAGGCCGTCGCCTGCCGCCGGGAGAGCGCCTCCAGGATCCAGCGGGTCTTCTTGCCGCTGCCGCTCCCGAGCTCGGTGACCAGGGCGGGCAAAGACAGCCGGTTCACCATGGCATCGGCATGCCGCCGCAACAGCCGTTCGTCGGCCCGGGTCAGGCCGTACTCCGGCAGCGCAGAGATGACTTCAAAGAGCGCCGACCCGACTTCATCGTACAAATACTTTGAGGGGAGTTCCTTCTGTCCCGGCTTGCTCAAACCGACACGAACATCCGCCGCAAAATCAGTTTGTGAATCCGCAGGAATTGTCTGAGTGTACATTCGCCCACCCCCGGAGAAAATCAATTCTCGACGCACCGGAAACTTGCATAGGCGTATGGGTACTGCGGCTGAAACCAGTTGCGAAATGAACGCCGCAACATGCACATTGCCGTGCGCGGTGATGCCCCCTTCAGAACAAAATGCTTCCCATCGAAGAAGTCCGCGGAATAGCCCGGATAGAACGAGAACCGCTCAAACCCCGGCAGGGGCTCAAATAGAGTGCGGGTCCATTCCCAACCGTTCCCCATAAGATCTGCCACTCCAAAGGCACTGTTGCCTCCAGGAGATGTTCCCACGGGTGCAGGATCCCAGCTCTGGAAATTGAAATTCCCATGCTGCGGCGCGGGAAGATCATTTCCCCAAGGATAGGATCGCTCAACACCCTCAGGTGTTCCAACGGCAGCGCGGTGCCACTGTGCCTCCGTGGGCAGCGACTTCCCTTTCCAGCGCGCATAGGCGGAGGCCTCGGCATGACTCACATACGCCGGCCATTGCAGCGGAAGGGGGACCTCAGCAAAGATCGTCCGAAAAATCCAGCCATCGGCGGTTTTGTTCCAGAAGAGAGGGTGGTGGATCTCCGCCGAGGCTTTCCATTCCCAGTCCGCCGAGGCCCAAAATGAGCAATCTTCGTAAGCCCCACATCGAATGAACTCCAGGAATTCGCCGTTTGTCACGTTGTAAACATCGATCCGGAACGGCGGAACCCGGACCGCAAGCCGCTGAAACTCATTGTCGCATCCGAAAGGATGCCCCCTGCCCCGGTGCATCCCCAGGGTCGCCATGCCCCCGGGAATTTCAACCATTCCGGGCCGGACAGCCGAGGCCGAGACAGTTTTTTTCGCGGGTGGAATCCGCTTTTGATGAAAGGGCAACCGTTGCAACATATAGGTCAATGTCTCGGCGTGCATGAGCCGGTGCTCGATGGCCACATGGAGGAGGTATCCGTCCAAAAGTAATGGAAATTCGGAATCCGCAAATGAGGCCTTCTGGAGGGCTGCATCGACTTGCCGCCGGGCACACTGGCTGTATCTTCGAACCTCTTCTTCCGAGGGCCAGTCGGTGGGCTGGTCCGAAGGTAATGTTCCATTGACCGGATCGATTCCAAATGCAAAAAGTCGATCCAAGCTTTTGTCCGCCTGACCCAACCCCAGGGCATGCTGCCCAATCAGGTTCCAGTCAAAGGTTTCCAGGTGACCAATGTAAAAAACGATTCGATGCCGTTCCGGAATCGGTCGCTCATAAAGGGCCGCGGGATGCACCAATCGAAAAAGTTCATCGGTGCTCGCCCGGGCTTCCGCCAAACGCGTTAATATTTTCGGGCGAACATCTAAAGTGGGTGCGGCTGCGCTCATGGGATTGTCCAGCTCTGCAAATTAAAAATTCCCTGTTTCTTGTTAGTCCTCATCTTGCCGAGACGTGAGCGCGAAAGCAAGTAGAAAATCAGTTGGGAGAAGCAGTGATCAGTGGCCAGTGACCAGTGGCCAGTAGCCAGTGGTCAGTGCTCAGTGAATAACGAAGTCAAAGAGGTAAGCAATCCGCGAGTGGTTGAGATTATTTGGCAGGAAGGATGCTTGAATACAAAAACTGGAAAGCAAACTTACGACGCCTAACCAAAAGCTGACGCCTGACTACCTCGAGCTGACCGGGGCTCACTGGCCACTGGCCACTGACCACTGCTTCTTCATTTTCCTTCCAGAAACTCATTCACCACCTGTTTCACGTCTCGATGTTCGCTGTCCACCTGGTAGTTGAGACGGCGCATCTCATGATCGGAGACCGTACCGCCCAGCGAGTTCAAGGCCCCCGCGACTTGAGGATACCTTTCCACGATTCCCTTCCGAACGACGGGAGCCGCCTGGTAGGGAGGGAAATATTGCCGATCATCCTGGAGCGCCACCAGACCCAACAGCTCGATCGCCCCATCCGTCGAATTGCCCGCGATGACATCCACCTGGCCGTTTGCGAGCGCCCGGTAGGTGAGTGAAAGATCCATCTCGCGGGGCGGCTCCACGAATTTCAAATCATAGGTTCGGGAGAAACCCGGATACCCATCCGGCCTCGACATGAAGTCCTGCCCAAACCCGGCTCGCCAGCGGGGCGCGTAGCGCGAGATGTCGGATATTTTTCGAAGGCTCAGGCGTTGAGCTTCGTCCCCCCGCACCAGGATCGCGAAAGTGTTATTGAATCCCAGTGGCGCCAGCCACACCAGGCCGAACCTTTCCAAATATTCCCGCTTGACCTGAACATATACGGCACCCGGATCAGCTATGGGCTGATGCTTGAGGATGGCCGCGAAAGCCGTGCCCGTGTACTCGACATAAATGTCAATCTCCCCGGCCAGCAGGGCGCGATGGCAGAGATCTCCTCCCAGTTCAAACCTTCGTTCCACGTCGAGGCCTGTCCGCCGTTCAATCTGCCGGGCGATTAATTCACCCAGAATCACCTGCTCTGTAAAATCCTTCGACCCGACGACGATGCGATGAATGGGCGGTATTCGGGTGACACGGCTCAAAGTCAAGAATCCGATCAGGATGATTCCTACCATCACCAGGGCCGGCACCCATTTCCGCGAAGGATTTTTGCCCGAACTTCGGTGGAACTTCAATATGCTTTCCAACCGGCCGAGCATGAAATCAGCCGCCAGCGCCATAAGGGCTGCAGGGAGCGCCCCGGCCAGAATCAGCTGATTGTCATTCATGCGCAGCCCCCGGAAGATGTATGTTCCCAGTCCTCCAGCTCCAATCGCGGCCGCGATCGTGGCAGTCCCCACCGAAATCACCGTTGCGACACGTACTCCCGCGAGAATCACGCTGAGCGAAAGTGGCAGTTCCACTTGCACCAGGATTTGCCAGTCAGTCATTCCCATGCCGAGCGCCGCTTCCCGGACCGCGGGTTCGACCCCCCGAATGCCTGTAAAGGTGTTTTGGATAATGGGAAGTAATGAGTAAATGAACAATGCGATGACGGCGGGGACTTGGCCGATCCCGTGAGTGCCAAGCAGCGGGATAAGAAAACCAAACAGCGCCAAGCTGGGAATGGTTTGCAGGACATTCGCCATGCCCAGGACGAGCTTGCTTAAACCCGGCTTCCTCGTCAGAAAAATCCCAATAGGTATGCCGATGCAAATGCCCGCCCCCGTCCCCGACGCCACCAGGAACAAATGCTGAAGGACGAGGGCGAGAGCTTCGGCACGGTTACGGATGAGAAAATCAATCAGGCCCATAGGATGTCCCATTGTGAATTGCGGAATGCGGATTTCGGATGGCGGAGTGCGGAATTCAACCTCCACCTCCTCAAATCTGCAATCTCAATTCAATTCGCAATCCGAAATTCCATCTCTTACAACCGCCCCATCGAATCGATGAAGGCCTTTGCCTCGGGGACCTGGGAATGGGCAAACTCGTCCGGGGTTTGCATTTCGATGAGGTGCCCGTCTTTAAACAGCCCGATCCTTGAACCCAGCAGTAGGGCCTCACGGACGTCATGGGTGACAAACACAATGGTCTTGTGGAGCCCCGCCGCCAGCCGGGCAAACTCCCGCTGCAATTCGCTGCGCGTGATGGGATCGAGGGCACCAAATGGTTCATCCATCAGGAGAATGGGCGGATCGGCCGCAAGAGCCCGAGCCACGCCCACGCGCTGACGTTGTCCACCCGAAAGTTCGTGAGGAAGACGCGGCGCAAATTGCTCGGGAGGCAGTCCGACCAATTCCAGCAGCTCCCGCACACGCGCCCGAATTCGCTCCTCAGGCCAATGTTCCAACTGGGGGACCAATCCGATGTTTCGCTGGACGGTGAAATGGGGAAAAAGTCCAATTTCCTGGATGACATAGCCGATCGAGCGGCGGAGGCGAATCGCGTCCCAGTGGGTGGTAGGGATATCGCCCACCAAGACCTCTCCGTCCGTGGGCGCCAACAGACGGTTGATCAGTTTCAGGGTGGTCGTCTTCCCTGATCCGCTCCGACCCAGCAGGACGAGCGTCTCGCCACGTCGTACCTCAAAGTTCAGGCCCTCCACAAGCGCCTTGCCGCTCAGGGTGCATAACGTTACCGCTGCAAACTGGACATCGATCTCGGTTGATGAATGGGTCATTTCTCGATTCAAGGATTCAGCCATGCGTCACTCAGCAATGTCCCCGTACTCACCAGGCAACGTCGCGATCCTTTCTTAACATGTCGAAAGCCAGGTCGACATCTCCGAGATGCAACTCTGTGAAATGGTGAATGGTCGCGCTTTGACGGCCGCAGTTTATCAGCATCGACCCGGCTGGGCAATTGGAGCCTTCGGAGGTATCATTCACGATTCCAAGCCAGCCGACTTCACCGTTGGCTGCGCGCAGATGTGATGTGTGATCCCGGTCTGTTGCGGCCGGGATTCGTCGCCGGGACCTTGTGGGGAAGGGACCAAGAAACTGAGGAACAAAAGGACCCCTGGCGGCGTCCAATTCGTAAGCCCCCCCGGGGATTCTCCTGGGGCGGGCTGGGAGACAACCCCATCGGGAGTTCCTCCATCAATGAGATTAAGGACTCTCAGACCGGGCCCAAAATCTACTTGCTGGAGATAAGGACATGCCACTCCGTCGAACCCTCATTTTTGCCTCGCTTCTAATGTCCGCTTTCAGTTGCACAATGTCCCAAACGCCGCCGCCTCAGGGGAGTGCTGGTTCCGAAAGAGCGGACGCCAGCCAACGAGAGCTTCAGAAGAAGGCGCGCGGGTTATTGAACGAGGTGGCAGTGGAAGCGCGTCAGCTTCGGGCTCCTGAGAATCGAATCCGCATACAGGCCGCGGTGGCTGATCTGATGTGGGAGCTGGATCCTGCCGGATCCCGGATGCTGTTCGCCCAGGTCCGGGATGATTTGATTAATCTGATTGGTGGTCTCAACCGCGATGATCCTCAATACGATAGCTTCTACTATCGGTATCTGCAAATGCGACGGGAAGTTCTGTCCCGAATCTCCGCCCACGATGCTGACCTGGCACTCGATTTTTTGCGGTCGACCCGGCAGGCCCCCTTCGATTCGCGGCACTTCTTCAGTTCGCACATGGACAATGAACTGGAACTGGAGGGCACCCTGGCCAGTCAGATTGCCCAGCGAAATCCGCGGCGGGCGCTGGAGATTGCCGAGGCCGGCCTGGCCAAGGGCTACTCGTTTCCGGCCGTCAATTTACTGTGGCAGTTGAGGGAAAAAGACCCCGATGCGGCGGCAACACTGACTGACGATATTATCAAGAAAATACGATCTGACAACCCGCCGGCGGATCAGATGGCTTTAAACGTCGCCTTCGGCCTCCTACAAATGGATCTTCAGCGTCGAAAAAACACAACTTCAGGTCCCGGGCAGTCCAAACCCCCGGCTCCCGTTCTCGATGATGGAACTCTCCAGTGGTTAGTGGAATGGATGGGGAATGCATTGACCGGCTTTAATAACACTTCAGATCAAGCAGCCCATTCAATGCGTCAGAATATGCTGGGCTCCTACCAGAACCTTCTGCCGGATTTGGAGAAATTTGTTCCTCCGGCAGCCAGCATCATACGGACCCACCTCGCTCAGGCGGACTTCTCCCCGGACGAACAAACCAAACGTTGGCAGGAATTCAATTCCCTCGTCGCCAAGGGAAGCGTCGGGGAGGTCCTGCAGGCCGCCGCCAAGGCCCCTCCAGAAATGCAATACAATTATTACCAGCAGGCCTCGTGGAAAGCTCTGTCCGAGGACGACTACGCGCAGGCCCGGCAGATTATCCGGGATCACATATCCGATCCTTCACAGAGGGCCACGATGCTCTCCAGTCTGGAGAGTCAAATCGTCGGCCGCATGATGAGCGCTGGTAAACTGGAGCAGGCGCGGCAGGAAATTTACGGCATTCGGTCCGAAACCGAACGGGCCAAGGCCCTCGCCCAGTTGGCGGTGATCGCCGCAGCGCAACCGAATGTCAAACTGGCCTCGCAGCTGGCGGGGGAGGCCCGGGGGCTGCTGAAGGGCCGGATAGAGAATCAAACGCAGATGAACACGCACCTTGATATCGCGCGTTCCCTCGCGAACCTCATGGCGAATCAAGCGGCTGAAGTGTTGGATCCCCTGCCGGAACGCATCAACACCCTCATGACGGCCGCCGCCGAACTCGATCCGTTTGAACGCGAACAGAATCCAAGCTTTCAAAACGGGGAACTGATCATGCAGGGGGGAGATTTCCTGATGGGTATCGTTCAGAATTTCTCGAGCATTCTGGGCTCCCTGGCGCAAACCGATTTCGACCGCGCCAAATCCATCGCAGACCAGTTACAACACCTCGAAGCGCGAATCGAGGCGCACGTGGAAATCCTCCGGGACGTCCTGCAGCCGTCCGGGAGCAGTGACCGTGCGGGCGATTAATCGAAAAGCCCGCCCTGCATTTCTCTTCATACTGCCTTCCGGCTCTGCGGCTCTTTCCCCACCGCAGGATGACCGACTTTCGGAATTGAGCGGTTCTTCCTCATCCCTTCATTTCACCGGACTGGGAGGATTCAAATACCGGGCCAGGAATCGGTACACCTCTGCACGCGAATCCTTGGCCAGCCGAGTGTCGATGCGGTTGAAAAAGTGGCCTCCAGGAGCATTCTCATAGATCTTGTATTCAAATTTCTTGTTGGCGGCTTTCAAAGCCTGGATAAGATGCTCCACCTCGAGCACATTTACGTCCTCATCGTTGGTATTGGTGTGGATAAGTAAGGGAGTTTGCAATTTCTCAGCATTCCAGGCCGGTGAGCGGCGGCGGTACTCGTTGACATTCTCTTCGGCGGTCTTCCCCAGATGGTAGGGCGCGGAATACTGATCCCGGTAACCCTGGCCCTTGTAACCCATGCGGGCCACCAGATCACTCACCGGGACCCCGGCGTAAGCGACCCGGTAATCCTGGGGATGATCGAAGATGTTCATCAGCGTTATCATACCGCCATGACTCCAGCCCAGGATCCCCACCCGCTGCGGATCGATATTGGTGTAGTTCTCCAGCATCCACTGCTTTCCCGCGAAGACGTCCTCGTTTTCCAGTCCGCCGTAGTCGATCAGCCTCCAGAACTCACGGCCGTATCCCGTACTGCCCCGATAATCGGGCGCAATGACGGCATAGCCTTGCTGCACCAGCTCGCGAACAATGTGCGCCACCCCGGAACCGAAATCAGCATGCACTCCTCCATGAACAAGGACGAGCAATGGGAGCTTTTCGGTGGAAGCATATTCTTTCGGAATGAATGTGTACGCGGTGATCACCACCGGGTTGCCGGCCCCCTGTGCGGTGGGATTGGAAATTACACGGGGGGGAGGCCCGGTATACCGGACAAGGTCGACCTCGGCAATATCCTCCAGCCGGTGAAACCACATGAGATTGTCAATCTGCTTGGCCAGGGATTGCCCCAGAAAATCAAGCGTTTCCTCGACGGAACGGGCGCGCTGCTGAGCCGGGTCCGGGGGCGGAGGGGGGGTGCGGTCCTGGGAATAGCTCGCCAGGCTGAGTCCCACAAATGCAATCGCCGACATTGCAAGGCACTTCATGAAGATCCGGAATCTCATAAAACCCTCTTTGAAGATTGTTGGACCACCAGGGAAGCGAATTTATACCTGTTGCAAAAGTTCAAACGAAGCGACAACACTGTGACGCTCATGGATCAATGTCGGAGTAACGACTTCAGTCGTTACTGCGAATTTGGACCTTTGGGTGCGAAACGACTGAAGTCGTTACTACGAGTTCGACCATTGACCGGCCGTTGGAATGCAATCCACACTCGATTTCTTACAGGTCCCGTTCCCGCGGCCGTTTCACGCGGGGGTTTGGACAGATGTTAAGCCGTCGCAATAATACACGCTTTCCACGTTATGCCTCAACCCCGGCGGCAACGATGACCGGTAGAATCGACGCAATCCCAATATGGATTACTGCAGCAGCGTTTCGTCTTAAAAATTGTCCAATCGAAAGGGGCGTTTCAGCCCGGGTTTTCTTAACTGAACGGCATGGGGGCAATAGGGATCTTACCTTGATGACCACCGGTGTGATCGCGAGATGATTTCACTCTGTGGAGGGGCTCAGCTCCTGACGGCGGAAAACCACCCATGCCAGGAGCACCATGATGGCACAGTAGTCGATCAAACTGAGAAAAGCCCATTGGACCGGAGCGGGATTGAGGCGCGCCTTGAGCAGAGATTCAAAAAGGACATCCAGGCTGTTAGTGGATGGAAACAGGAAGAGTACTGTCCCTTTGACCCAATCGGGAAGCTCGACATGGACCAGTCTCAGAAGGGGAGGGAAAATATTGTAAAGGGAATCCGCGTTGTAGACTACCACAGAAAGAACCACGGCAATCCAGGCATTGAATCGCAGCGCCAGGAAAAAGGCAACACTCATCATCAATACTGAATACACCCATCGTGCGAGCAGGATCAGGCCCAGCAGCTTTCCCATAGGCTGTCTTGTAAGATAGACGAGTCCCAGGTAGAGCAGACCAAAGATGATCCAAACGAAGGACAGGTAGACCAGGCTCCCGATATAACTTCCCAACAAGTACTCCGCGCGGGTTAATGGCTTTGATAGCACACTGAAAATGGTTCCTTCACGGATTTCCCGGCGAATAACTGTCACGCCGTTGGCCAGGCCCACCAGACAGGCGAAGAAGCCCATCAAGGCAAGCGCTGACAAAATCACGTTGGCTGACAATTGGTTGGCGACCTCCGTATCCCCGGCGCTCCTTGCGTTCCGTAGCATCAGCAACGAGCTGCTCAACAAGGCAAAGATAAGGATGGCGATGACCAGGGTGATCCCCAGCAATTTGCTTCGCAATAGCCGCCGCAAGACAATGCCCGCGATCAACCAGACCATCATTGTTCTTCCCTCCCTGCCGTGTTTGAGACGCGGGCCCGTTCTTGGTCACCCACCAGGTCGATGAATACTTCCTCCAGGGTCCGTGCCACAGGGAGGTAGGCGCGTAACGTCCCCCCTCCCAGCCGAATCGCATCAACGACGTGTTGGCCCAGGGCCTCATCCCCGGCGAAGGTCATGAACTGCTCAGAAACCGCTGAGATTTTCAGGTTCAATTCCTGCAATTGGGACCGGACAGAACCGCCGGGATCCGTGAAGGTAATCTCGATCCCCTCATGGGAGCCAATGACCTCCTTCAAACTGCCCTGTCGCACCATCTTTCCACGATTTACGATGGCGACACGGTCGCAGATGGCCTCCACCTCGGAGAGGATGTGTGAGGACAGAAAAATGCTTGACCCGCGCTGCTTCAATTGCAGGAGGAGTTGGCGAACCATTCGTCTTCCCAACGGGTCAAACCCGGAAGTCGGCTCATCGAGAATCAGTAATTCGGGTTCGTTTAGAAGTGCCTGGGCAATTCCCAGCCGCTGGCGCATGCCGCGGGAATATTTCCCAATTCTCAGGTTGCGGGCCTCCCACAGATCGAGCTGTCCCAGCAACTGCTCGATGCGGGAGCGCCTGAGGCGGTCGGGAATGCGAAAAAGCCGACCAAAAAAATCCAACAGCTGAGGGCCATTTAGAAACGAATAAAATGCATAGTTCTCAGGCAAGAATCCGGTTCTGGAACGCACGTGACGCGCCTCCGGAGGCGAACTGAAAAGCTTGATGCTTCCCCGGGTCGGTCTCAGAAAACCCATCAACAGGTTGATGGTGGTCGTCTTCCCTGCTCCATTCGGTCCCAGGAAAGCAAAGATTTCCCCCCGGGCCACGGCAAGATCCAAATCGCCCACCGCTTCAACCCGCTTTTTCCTTCCCCAACCCGTCGCGAAAATCTTTGTGAGTTCGCGTACTTCGATGACGTTTTCGCTCAAGTGGGCTTCTCCTTCTTGATCCGGGTAATGAATCCGTCCAAAACATATTTGATGCCGGGGGAATAGCCCTCCTGAAAATGTCTTACCTGGCCGCTCGAATCAATCACAAACAAACTTGGAATAGCTTCCACCCTGTATTGCTTTGCCACCGCTCCTCCATGATCCAACAGGACGATGAAAGGAAGTTTATTCTTCTGAACGAATACTGCGACGGTCTCCGGCTCTTCGTCCAGGTCAACGGCGATCAACTCCAGATCGCTCAACCCTCCTTGAGTTTTCTTGTCCTGGGCCCACGTTTTTAGCTCATTAAATTCAGAACGACAGGGCCCGCACCAGGTCGCCCAAAAGCTGAGGATGACCACCTTGCCCCGAAAGCCCTCAAGCGAAACCGTCTTCCCGGCCAAATCCTGTAAATAAAAGTCCGGCGCTTTGGACATATTTTCGAGTCCGGACTCGCGGAGGCGTGCTGATTGGGGAAAGCGGATCTTGTATTGAAGTCCAATTGAAAGACCCAGAAAAAGAACCAGCAGCGCAATAGAAAGATATCGCTTCGCCTTGGCGCTGTTTTCGCCAGAGACTGGGCTCATGGGATTTGTCTCCTCAAAAAGCCAAGAGGTGGGGGCCTACACTCCATTAAACTAGCACATTGTTTCACAAACTCAAGGAAATTAATTCGAGCCTCTTCCTCGCGAACCTTGGCGTCGGCTGAGGGGCATCAATTATCCCGGGATGGGCAGGTCCTGAGCCTGGTCCCGGCGCGGGAAAGATATTGCATTTTGGATTCGACAAGTCGGTTAACAAGCGCCTGATGGAGCGGGACACCCTTCCGCTCATCTTGAAACTGCTTCAAGAATTCCGGTGGTCTGATGGACAGCCTGCTTCCCTTCCATTGACGCCCAGGTTGACCGTCACGTATAAAAGGGATGATGGAGGAATGTATGCGATCCATTTCCAGGATTTCCACGCTCATCGTTTTCGGAATGACCATTCTTAATTGCAGAATGTCGGGGCAACTGCTCCAGGAATTCCACCCCCGCAAGACCCAGTGCTGTTCCGCCGTTTACGCTCAGCGCCTGGCGGATGACTTGCAGGACTGGGCGATGCTGGGACGATACTTTGAAGACAACCAGCGTCTCGCAGCGATCCCCCGCCAGCCCGGACGCGTGGTTTTTCTGGGCGATTCCATCACCGATTTCTGGGACCTGGTGAAATCCTTCCCCGAAAAACCCTACATCAACCGCGGGATCAGCGGGCAAACCACAGCTCAAATACTGGTGCGGATGTATCCGGACGTGATCAAGCTCCAGCCCGACGTCGTGATCATCCTCGCGGGCACCAATGATATTGCCGGAAATACCGGGTCCGTGACGTTAGCCATGATTCAAGATAATTTTCGAGCCATCACCGAATTGGCGGAGAAGCACGGAATCAAGGTGGTCCTGTGTACGCTGACCCCGGTAAGTGATTACACGGCCAACCCTCAGACTGTCCGCCACCCAGCCGACGACATCCGCAAATTGAATGAATGGATCCGACGTTATGCCAGGCAAGAGGGCGCCGGGCTGGCCGACTTTTATTCGGCAGTCGTGGATGAGCAGGGATTCCTGCGGAAAGGCCTTTCCAATGACGGTCTTCATCCGAACGAGAGCGGCTATGCGCTACTTGTCCCCGTTGCTGCGGGAGCGATTGAAAAGGCAATAAGGTAGGGACGCTCGCAGGGGAAGCCCTGGACAAAGAAAGTGGCTCCGTCCGCCCCTCATCCCGCTCTCTCTGCAGTCTACGTGGGTTGCCTGTCCTTACGCAAAAGCCTCTGCAACGATTTTCTGTTGCTCCATCTGATGAACTGTGTGCGACCCCGTGGCGGTACTGGCGCCGGCCGCACGTCCGACATACCGCAAACTTTGTTCCGATCTGAGCAGGATCCGCAGGTAATTCTCCACAAAACCCCAGCCCCCCATGTTTTGAGGTTCTTCTTGCACCCAGCGAATCTCAGAAGCGCGGGGATAGGCTCCCAGATAGGCTGCCATGAGAGCCCGGGGGAACGGATAAAATTGTTCGAGGCGGAGGATTGCCGTCTTCTGATTCCCGAGTCTGCCGCGCTCGGCATGCAGTTCGAAGTAGACCTTTCCACTGCAAATCATTACCCTTTCGACATCAGGCTGTGGAGCACCCGATCCCTCCTTGAGGATCGGTTGAAAACCGTCATGGGTGAATTCTTCTATAGGGGAGGAGGCCTCGGGAAATCGCAGCAGGCTCTTCGGCGTAAAGACGATGAGCGGTTTGCTCAATTTCTGCCGTGCCTGCCGTCGCAGGAGGTGAAAGTATTGAGCCGCCGTGGTGCAACAGACAACTTGCAGGTTTCCCTGAGCACAAAGCTGGAGAAACCGCTCGATGCGGGCGCTCGAATGCTCGGGGCCCTGGCCTTCATAGCCATGCGGAAGGAGCATCACGACGCGACTGGTTTGATTCCACTTGTCTTCGCCGGCGGCAACAAACTGGTCGACTATCACCTGAGCAGCATTTACGAAATCCCCGAATTGAGCTTCCCACAGAACCAGGGTCTGCGGGGCAGCGACGCTGTAACCATATTCAAAGCCGAGTGCGCTGGCCTCGGAAAGCGGGCTGTCAAACACACGGAAACGAGCAGGCTCCTTGGATGCCCCTTCCAGCGGGGTCCATGGAGCGCCGGTTTGCGTGTCGTAGAGGGTGGCGTGGCGCTGGCTGAAGGTCCCTCGCACCGTGTCCTGTCCGGCCATCCGGACGGCGGTTCCCTCGAGGAGGAGGGAACCAAAGGCCAGGGTTTCGGCCATTCCCCAATCGACGGCGCGTTCTCCTTCGACCATCTTGGCACGTCGTGCCAGCAGTCCGACAATCTTCGGATTGACAATAAAGCCAGCGGGCACGGTCGTCGCGACCCTCGCAATTTCGCGAAGCGTTGCCTGGTCCACCCCGGTCGCGGGTGCCGCCTCCGGCTCGGTTGTCTCCCCGCCCTCCCTTAATTGAGGCGAGCCGAGGTGTCGAGCCACAATTTCTTTCGCACCGAGCAGGGCATTCTCATACCGCAGCATGCGTTCTTCAATCAGGCTAGCGACCTTCGCTTCGTCATAAATCCCCTCCCCGATCAATTTGTCGGCATAGAGTTGTCGCACCCCGGGATGGGTGCGGATCAACCGGTACATAACGGGCTGTGTATAGGTTGGTTCATCGCCTTCGTTATGACCTTCCCGGCGGAACCCCACCACATCGATCACCACATCTTTGTGGAACTCCTGCCGGTACTCCAATGCGATTTGGAGAACATGGCAGGCGGCTTCCGGATCGTCCCCGTTGACATGAAAAATGGGCGCCTGCACCATCCTTGCCACATCCGAACTATAAGTTGACGACCGGCCCTCCTCGGGGGGCGTGGTGAAACCAAGCTGGTTGTTAACGATGAAATGGATCGTCCCTTGGGTGCTGTAGCCGGGCAGCTGTGAGAGGTTCAATGTTTCGGCCACAATTCCCTCCCCCACGAAGGCGGCATCTCCGTGAACCAGCACTGCCAGGACTTGATCCCGCGCCGGATCATGCGATCCCATTGAGTCAGGCGCTGAACCTATCTTTAAGTCCTGCTTGGCCCGAACAATCCCTTCCACCACCGGATCAACGAATTCGAGGTGACTTGGATTGGGTAGAACCGTCAGGGACACTGGATGGCCGCAGACGGTTTCCCGCACTCCGCTGGCACCCCGATGGTATTTCACATCATGTTGATCGTGCGGGAACCGGGGGTGAACAGAGCCCTCGAAATCAGTAAAGATTCGCTCACAGAACCGTCCAATGACGTTCGCTATCACATTGAGTCGGCCGCGGTGCGACATTCCAATTGTCAGATCCTGGATATGAAACCGGGCGGCGCTCTCAATCAACTGATCCAGCAAGGCGACGATGACTTCGGCCCCCTGAATCGAGTACCTCTTCTGACCGGGATATTTTGTGGCCAGGAACCTTTCGAACTGCTCCGCCGAAATCAGCTTCCAGAGAATCTGCTGTTTCACCTCTGTGGGAATCGGCGGCGGATCATTTTCGACGCGGGCACGAATCCATTCCTTTTCTTCGGGACTCTGAATGTGGCGGTACTCGATCCCTACTTTCCCACCATAGAACCGGCGCAACCGAGTCACGACTTCCCGCAGAGGAGCTGTCTCGGTCCCCCCCAGACCGGTGGTAATAAACTGCCGGTCCAGGTCCCAAATGGTCAGTCCGTAGGTTTCAATATCCAGCTCCGGGTGGTACCGCATCTCCCTCCAACCCAGGGGGTCGATGTCGGCGATGAGGTGGCCTCGCACGCGATAGGCGTTGATGAGTTCCAGAACCCGCGCCTGCTTCTTGACTTCATCGCGATGGCGCTGCTCCCCGAGGATCGCCGGATTTAGGTCCACCGCCCAGTGATAAGGCCGGTAGGGGATGCGCAGTTCGGAAAAAATTTCATCATAGAAACTGTGCTGACCCCGAAGCAGTTCATCTACAAACGCCAGAAACGCCCCGGATTCCGCCCCCTGGATGATGCGGTGATCGTACGTGCTGGTGAGCGTGATCACCTTGCTGATGCCCAGCCATGAAATCGCATCGGGCGTCATCGCAAGATACTCCGGCGGGAATTCGATGGCCCCCGTCGCCACAATGAGCCCCTGGCCGGCCATCAGCCGCGGGTTCGACACGGTCGTGCCGAGAGTCCCGGGATTTGTCAGGGAGACCGTGGTGCCCTGAAAATCTGCGACCTCCAGCTTCCCTTCCCGAGCACGCTTGATGATGTCGTCGTAAGTCCGGATCAATTCTGGAAAGGAGAGTCTTTGAGCGGACTTCATGTTCGGAACAACGAGCGTGTGGGTGCCATCCCTGCGCATTACATCCACCGCAATTCCGAGGTGGAGGTCCGGATGCTGAACGCGATAGGAGACACCATCGATCTCCTCATGAGAATCGTTGAGCTGGGGAAAGTGTTTCAGCGCCTTTAACAAGGCGCGGATGATCAGGTGGGTGTAAGAAACCTTTCCGCCCGTCGTCTCCAGATACTGATTGATCAGGCGGCGATTTTCATCAAGGAGCTTGATCGGAATCTGCCGTTGGGAGGTGGCCGTCGGAACGCCAAGGCTGGCTTCCATATTTTCAACAATACGCAAAGCTGCTCCCCGCAACGCCGTCCGCCCGGGGATGGCCGTGGCAGGACCATTGTCCATCCCCCTGGAGAGAACCGTTGCCGGCAAAGGGGGCTCCGATTTAATAGGGGGGGAGGTCCCGTTCATCCCCGGGCCAAGAGATGCTCCTCCCGCCGTATCGATTTTGACAATCTCCCCTCGGGCAAGAGCAGCAACCTCCTCCCGCCTGAGAAGCCCGGCAAAAAAGGTCTGCCAGTCTTCGTCAACTGAGAACGGATCGTGCTGAAACCTTTGAAAGAGATCCCCGACATACCTGGCGTTTACACCAAATTCCTCAAAGAGAACTTCGTCAATCCCAAGGGCAGTCACAGAATCATGGGGGTCCATAAGAGCCTTCCTTCCGACAAGCGGAAGCCTGTCTCCAATCGGGATCAGGACAACAGCCCCTCCCACTGATGAGATTTTTGCAGGCGATCGTCCAGTGGCAATCCGGGGCCAGAGATTGTCCAGTTCACGAACTCGTCGTCGTTCGATGTAAGACAGAATTATATCTCAGGAAAGTGGTCTGACCGAAGCGTGAAAGTCGAGCTCCAACAGGATTAATTCCGGCAGTTGCAGACGCGATCTGAACCCGGTCTATGAATCAGGAGGTGAAATCCGTCCATGACTCCTCGGTGGCGTTGCTCCGAGGGGATTGGAAGGACTATCTCCCTCATTGGGGGGGAGCCGGTGTGACGCCCCCCGACCGCACTTCCGAGTGTCGAATTTGACCTCCTAAGTTAGCTGTCCAAGCCATCATCCCCGTGGCAACAATGGAAAGGGCCAGCAAAAGTGTCGCAAACCATCGCGGGGCGGGTCTCGATTTCCACGTGAGGATGAGCCCAGCGAGAGATACCACGCCTAAGATCGAGAGCGCGATGAGTGACGCCCCCGCCGCATCATCGTGGGCATCGATGGTTGACTTCGAAACACCGGGAAGATTCTTCACAATATCTTCGGCAGGGTCGCCCGTCAAATACACTGGGATGGCCAGCAGGGTAACTACAACAAAAGTCCCCAGGCTTACCTTCCTGAGCTCCTCACTCTTTCTCAGAACTGCAACGATTAACAATATCAATCCAAAAACCGTCCCGAGCACAGGGATGTGATTAAGTAAGAGATGAACATGCGCAAGATTCATCTAATTAACCTCTTTTCTGTCGTTTTGCCCGCCCGATCATTCCAAACCATTATACAAAAGGAGCCCTGCCCTCGAACGGTAAATCTGGAACACGTCCTGGGGCCGCCGGCGTACCACATTATTCCCCTCTCTCCCTTTGACAGACCCCCAACACCAATCCTAAATATGTTTGCCTCCCTTGTGATTTTTTCGTAAATCTTGTCTGCGAGTATATGCCTGAAACAATGAGGTGGTCGGATCTTCGGAACGATTGCCACGCAAGGCCGGAGGAAAGCAATAGAGATCGGAGCTATAGTGATAGAAGGAAGGATGTTATTCGTCAACAGACTCTCAATTATCGCTCGTGACGGAACTACGACTGAGGGTGGGTTAAGGAGGACATTATGGAAGCAGAGATCGGAATCATTCCAGTAATAGTCATATGGATTATGCTAGCTTCGTACATTGGAGCTTTTGCTTACAAGAGAGGCGTCAATTTCTGGCTGGGTTTTGCAGTCTCTTTCCTGTTCACTCCGATCATCGGGGCCATTGCGGTTGTTGCCAATATGCCAAAGGGCCGAACGCGTTAACAAACCGCAGTGAGATCCAGCCTGTAAGGGGAAAGGAATTCTGGAGGAGGGTCCCGACTTATCGGGACCACACATGAATCAGGCTCAAGCTTAGCCGTCGTGACCATGCCCTCCCAGGGGCGAATCCATGCATTCCAGTTTCGCCGTGCAGGGAGGTACCAAAAGGTTTCTTTTCCTGGCCCTCCTCCCACGATTTCCACTGTTTAGTCTCACCAAATCCTTGACCCATTCCCTACTTTACGCAAATCAATCTCTAGCCGCGAATCCCAGGCGACGTTCGAAACCGGATTAGCCTTGCGGCGACAAGCCAAACCGGGCAAAAGGGCTGACTGCTGGAGCTCAGCGGAGTTGGCCGGTGAGGGATGAGTAAAACATGGCATTTTGCGCCAGTGTCTCATGCACCCCAAGAGAAGAGGCGACCGGTGTGTCGTTAATCCAAATAGCCCTTGCGTCCAGACATGCGAGGGTCTAGCATTATTAAAGAAAAAACTCTCGTGCCTGAAAAAGATGCTTCAAGCAGCCATCACATTCAAATTTTTGATTTTTAGAGAGAACAGACCTTTCCTCGATCGGACCGCTCGTAGATTGGGTCCGCCACTGATCATCCTGGAGTGCCGGGAAGTGAGGATGAATTAGGAGACCAACCCGTAAGAGTAAAGAAGGAGATGAGGAAATGATTCACATATCCCTGACTGATGAGGAAAAAGAGGTACTGATTCAAATTCTGGAAGAGTATGTGTCGGACTTGCGAATTGAAATCTCGCATACGGATGATACTAGCTTCAGGACGCCCTTGAAAAGCAGGAAGGAAGCTATAGGAAGAATCTTAGACGCGCTACAGATCTCGAGCAAGGCGGCTTAAGGGCAAGAGCGCTCTACTTTTTTTCGCTCTCAGAGACTAATCCCCGTTGTAGGCTGAAGCAGGTGTCCATGCTTGAGGACCGAGCGGAGCCGGATGCCACACCTCGATGCGCGTGGCCACCCGATTTGTTCATATGGCAGAGCAACAATGAAGACTCTTCTCTCCGACAAAGAACTCCCCAAGCCGACACTCTGGATGAAGGTGAAGCTGTGGCAAACCCTGCGGCATTTGAAGTCGGAATATCCGGAACAGAGAATTCGTGCCGTCACCGAACTTGGGGTTCTGAGGGGTCCCGTGGCTCTGACTCCACTTATGGGGGCGCTTTTGGATCCAGATGTTTCGGTCCGGGAGGCCGCGGGGGAGGTGTTGAGTGAAATCGACCCTCATTGGGCTGAACTCGAGATCACCAGGAGCGCCATCCCCAAACTCCTTACGGCACTCAAGGACGACCATTGGGAAGTTCGACAGGCAGCTGCACAGACGCTTGGCAAGATTCGAGATGAGCGCGCTGTGAAACCCCTGGTTCTGGCAACGCTCCGCGTAGACAACTGGATGGTGCGATCAGCCGCCGCGGAAGCCCTCGCAAAAATTGGTGATTCCGGGGCCAACCGGGCCCTGACAGCGGCTCTTAAGCACCAAAACGCGGCAGTACGCAAGAGAGCCGCAGAAGCATTGAAGAAAATTGATCCGACCTGGGAGGCTTCAGAGACCGCCGACAAACCCTCGCAGGAAGGTGCGGGATAGCGGACGATGACTTTCAGGGGAGTTGAACGGCGCTTATGAAATCTAAAAAGGCCGTCCCGGATTTGCTTCACCCGTTCAGTCTCCTCAACTACTTCCCCACTCCCAGTTTGTGATTTCAGCAGGATCGATCCCCTTTTTCCGGATATATGCGCGGTGCTCCCCGAGTCTGCTTTCGTACGCGCGGATCAAATCTTCAGAGCGGGCGGCCACGGCCGGGTTGCGCGCGGCCATTTTTGGCGTCGCTTGAATGACCAGGTGATAGCGGATGGTACGGTTGCACACCTGCATGTCGATCGGCCTAATGGTGGCCCCTTCTTCGTGCTTCTCAGCTGCCCGGGGCCTGTCTCAAGAACAACTCCTCGGGGACGGAGTTTCATGGTCAGACCGGCTTACGCGCGTTGTTCCCCACACCGCTTCGCCGAGCCCCATCATCCCCTCTTCCTGATCAGGACCACGACCGACCGTGCTCCAACAAGATAAGTCGCGGATTGAAGTGGAACTTCCTGGCCGGGTTCGCAAAAGTCTCCCGGGCTGTCCAATCCCGTGTCAATCACCCGTCTCCAATCCCCGGAACGGCCTTCCTGGAGGGTGAAAGGGAGATCCTCCCCATAAGCATTGATCATGACATAGAGATCGTCGTCCTGCTGAGACGCGCCATGGAGGCAGAATGCCAAGCTGTGGGAGTCGTAGGACATGTCTACGGTTGGGCCCACCCCGTACCATTGGATGTCATCTCGCCAGAACCGGCTCCGACACAGCGAGGGATGGGCTTTGCGGAACGCGATCATGCGCTTAAAGAAACGAAAGATGTCCTGGTTCGATTGAAATCGATCCCAGTCCAGCCAGGTTGACGCATTATCCTGGTTGTAAGGATTGTTATTGCCGCTCTGGGTTCGCAGGAACTCATCTCCCATCCGGAACATCGGCGTTCCATTTGAGAGAAAGAGTATGCAACTGAAGTTTTTTACCTGGCGCTTGCGCAGATTCACGACCTCAGGGGGGACTCCTTCATCCCCTTCCCAGCCGCAATTCCAACTGTAGTTGTCATTCGTCCCGTCGGTATTATTCTGTCCATTCGCCCAGTTTCGCTTCTGGCTGTAAGAAACCAGGTCATAAAGCGTGAACCCATCATGGGAGGCGATGTAATTGACGCTCTGGTAGGCATGGTAGGCATCCATCCGGTCATCCGGGAAGAGGTCGTCGCTGCCATACAGACGCTGCATTAGTGCAGTAACAGTTCCACCCTCCCCTTTCACGAATCGGCGCATGTCGTCGCGGAACCGACCGTTCCACTGAGACCATCTCACCGCAGGGAAGGAGCGGCCCAGTTGGTACGCCCCCGCCGCATCCCAGGGTTCGGCGATAAGCCGGGCTGCCGCCAGGGTGGGATCCGTAACGATCTCCCCGTAGATGGCTGGGTCATCGATGTTGATTGACCCGTCGTCGTTCCGGGAGAAAACTGAAGCCAGGTCGAACCGAAATCCATCGACGTGCATGTCCCTTGCCCAGTGTCGAAGGCTGTCGACGATCATTCTGCGTACATGCCGGTTGGCACAATGCAGGGAGTTTCCTGTGCCGGAGAAGTTGGCGTAAGGATCCGAAGGGGGGTTGGAGATGAAGTAGTAGGTGCTGTTATCGATTCCTTTGTAGCTGTAAACGGGGCCGTTCTGGTTGCCTTCGCCGGTGTGATTGTACACCACATCCATGAGGACCTCGATGCCCGCCTCATGCAGAGCCTGAACCATGGCACAAAATTCCTTGTTCGCATCACCAGGCTTTTTCGAACTGGCGTATTCATGGTGAGGGGCAAAGAAACCCAGGGGCATATAACCCCAGTACTCTGCGGCCTGGGGATCGTACTGGGAAATAGGCATGAGCTCCAACACCGTGATTCCGAGATCTTTCAGATAAGGGATCTTTTCAATGATTCCGGCGAAAGTCCCCTGTTTGTCAGGCGCAACGCCGGAATTGGGATTTTTCGTAAATCCCCTGACGTGAATTTCGTAGATGATGGCATCCGCTTCATGGCGGATGGGACGCCGGTCACGCCCCGCAAAGGGATCGACCCACTTTTCAATCACCCCCAAGGGCGCCTTGCCGTCATTGGGTCCGGAGTGAATAGCAGCTTGCTGATCAAAGGCGGGAGGAAAGAAGATCGATTTGGCGAATGGGTCCAGCAAGATCTTTTGCGGGTTGAAAGCATGCCATTCAAAACGGCCGTTTGGCGGCGGTCCTGCGATCCGGTATCCATAGTAGCGGGCACCCCGCATGGACAGCTCGGGAATGCGACAGTGCCAGTTTCGCCAGGATTTGTTCTTCAGAAAATCCATGGGATAGGTGGCAACGGGGTTGATGAGATCCTCTTCTTTGTACAACAGCAGTGTGACGCTCTCGGCGTATTTCGAATACAGCGAAAAGTTGTAGGCTTGCTCTTCGACGATCCAAGAGACGCCCTGAGGGAAAGGGGAACCCTCGATGGTTGCCCAAGTCATATGATTTTCCTCGCGACAGAGGGGGATATTATGCACCGACTCGGGTTCAAAATAGAAGTGGAGAGAAGAACGGACGTCCTCCGATGTGAGGATCGAGTGAAATTACTTGTTCCGGGAACTGGATCCATTGACCTGCTGAATTCCGCTCCCCTCCCGGGAATTGCCGCGGCGTCCTGCCGTGGCATTGGGCAAACGGCATACGCCGGTTGAAGGCCGGGCCTCAACCCTGCCCTCTGATGGGTTGTAGTCCTATTCGAGGGTCTTGTGGAATCTTTTCGAAGCCAGCCATAGCGTGCACACCCCCATCACCCCCAGGGCCAGCATTTGAGTCCACAGGACACTTGTTCCGACCCCCTTGAGGAAGAGCCCCCGGACAATCACCAGGATGTATCGCATGGGATTGAGGAAGGTGAGCCACTGGACGACTCTCGGCATGTTGGCGATCGGGAAAATAAATCCGGAAAGGAGCACGGCAGGCTGGAAAAACAGGAATGCGCTGAGCATGGCCTGTTGTTGGGTCTGACTAATGGTCGAGATCAACAGGCCGATTCCCAGGCACGGCATGAGGTACAGGGCTGTCGAGAAGAAGAGCAATCCCAGGCTCCCCCGAATTGGGACATCAAACCAAAAAACGCCCACCGCGGTGATCACCACCACATCAAAGAACGCAATTAAGGCAAAAGGGACGGTCTTGCCCAGAATGAACTCCGCGGGCCGGATAGGAGTGACCATGACCTGCTCCATGGTTCCAATCTCCTTCTCCCGGACGACAGCCATGCTGGTGAGCAGCAGCGTAATCAACATCACCATCAGGGAGATAACACCGGGGACATAAAAATTGCGGCTTTCAAGGTTTTCATTAAACCACGCGCGGGTGCTCAACTCTACTGTGGAAGGAAAGGGTGCGGCGCCCCGGAGTCTTTTGAATTGCTCCCTCAGGGCGTTCTGGGAGAACTCACCGGCGATCCGGGCGCAGTAGTTGAGCACGATTCCGGCCGAGTTGGAATCACTTCCATCAAGAAGGACCTGAACCGCCGCCGATCGCCCTGCCCGCAGATCCTCCTCGAACCCTTTGTTCATGCGGATAACAGCGAGGACCTTCCCGCGGTCGATCAATTCGCTCGCGCGGGTATCACTATTCACATACTCGACGATGTCGAAGTATTGGGAATTCTCAAACCGCGCCACTAGCTCCCGGGAAGAGACCGTGTTGTCGAGATCATAGACTGCGGTGGCCACGTGATTGACGTTGGTCGTCACCGCATAGCCAAAGACCAGGATCTGAATGACGGGGACAATAAAAATGATACGCTTCATCTTCGGGTCCCGGAAGACCTGGATGAATTCCTTGATGAGCATCTGTCGAATGCGCTCGAACATGACTATTCCAGTTTCTTCCTGAATTTCAAATTCGCAATGGCCACCATCACGACCCCAAACAGGGTCAGCAGGGCTGCTTCCAGCGCCAACACCCTGAGGCCAATTCCTTTGAGGAAGATTCCCTTGAGCATCGTGATGAAATATCTTGCCGGAATCAGATAAGAAATCCATTGAAGCGGCCTGGGCATGTTGGAGATGGCGAACGCAAAACCGGACAACAAAAACGCCGGCAGAAAAGTGAGCACCATCGCCATCTGGCTGGCGACCAGCTGGCTTTTGGTGGTGATGCTCATCAGCATGCCCATCGACAGCGCGCCCGCCAGGAATATCGCTGCCATGATGAACAGCAGGGTCACACTGCCGCGCAGGGGCACCTTAAACACAAACCTCCCCATGAGGACGGCCAGAAGCACATCGAACATGCCAATCGCGAAATAAGGCAGCAGCTTGCCCAGGATCAATTCCTGGCTCTTGACCGGGGTAGAGATGAGTTGTTCCATGGTTCCGCGTTCCCACTCGCGCGCCACCGTCAGCGAGGTCAGCATGGCGGCGATGATCATCATGATGACGGCGATGAGCCCCGGAATAATGTAGTTGCGCGATTCCAAGTCGGCATTGAACCAGACACGCGGCTGCACTTCGAGGGGATTGCGGAGGGGGGCAATCCCGGCACGCCGGACTTTCTGGAGCGCCACTTCCTGCGAGAATGCCTGGGTGACACCCTCGGCGTACCCAATCGCCAGGGTGGCTGTGTTCGAGTCGCTCCCATCAACGATCAATTGAGCCGTGGCGGCCCGTCCCGATTCCACCCGTCCGGCGAAATCCGTGGGGATCACCAGTGCGGCCATCGCCCGGCGGGTATCGATGGCGCGTTCCAGCTCCGGGTAATCTCCCGCATAGCCGCGAAGCGAAAAATAGCGGGAGCCGCTGAATCGGCTGACAAATTCCCGGCTGACCTGGGATTGGCTTTGATCCCACACGACCAGCGGGACGTTGTCCACATCCAATGACAGGGCGTACCCGAAGAGGAACAACATCACCATCGGAAGCGCGATTGAAATCGCCAGGCTGCGTGCATCCCGGACGACATGAATAAACTCCTTCCGCGCTACCGCCCAAAGACGTCGGAAATTCATTGCTGCCTCTTTAGAATCCGGTATCTCAAGTCTCCGCGGCGTATCGCCACCCCGGGAGGGGAGGCTTCCAGGCAATGCGCCGTCTCATTTCCTTCCGCGTCTCACGCCCCGTCAACCGCGCGCGTCGATCATCAAGGGTCCATTCCCGGGTTACTTTCCCACGTCCTCAACCGGTTGTTCGGCGCGATCGCGCGATTCAATCAGCGACACAAACACATCCTCCAGCGATGGCGCCACCTTCCCGATCACTGCGGGTCCATAGCCTCGTTCCTCCAGCAATCGGCGCACCGAGGCCGCCGCCGCGTTTCCCTCCCTGGCCACGACGTGAAGCCCTTTGCCAAACAAGGCCGCCTCTTTGACTTCCTTCAGTTGCTCAATCTCCCTCATGGCGTCCTGGGGACGATCACATTGAACCTCCAGAACATCCTCTTGCATGTACCGGGTCTTGAGGATTGCGGGTGTTCCTATGGCGATCAATTCGCCACGATAAATCAAAGCCAGACGGTCACAGTATTCGGCCTCATCCATGTAATGCGTCGTCACGAAGACGGTGACATTCTGGCCGGCCAGATCATAAATCAGGTCCCAGAACAGGCGCCGGCTGATGGGATCCACACCCGAGGTGGGCTCATCCAAAAAAAGGATGGGGGGCTCATGAAGTATGGCGCATCCCAGGGCCAAGCGCTGTTTCCAACCACCTGAGAGGATGGAGGTGCGAGAATGGCGGTGCTCCTTGAGACCCGACATCTCAATCACCCATTCCTTCCGCTCCTTCTTCTTCCCCGCTGGAATCTGGTAGATTCCACTATAAAAATCAATGTTCTCTTCGACCGTTAGATCCTCGTAGAGGGAAAACCTCTGACTCATGTAACCGATGTGATTTTTGATCTTTTCGGCCTCGGTCCGAACATCAAAACCCGCCACCGTGCCTTTGCCATCGGTCGGAGCCAGGATGCCGCAGAGCATGCGGATGGTCGTGGACTTTCCAGCTCCGTTGGGACCAAGAAAACCGAAGATCTCGCCCCGGTTCACTTCAAAACTGATCCCGTGGACGGCATAGAAGCTGCCGAACCGCTTGACCAGTTTCTCCACAAGGACGGCCTTGTTGCTCCCGCTATTCTCGTCTTGCATGGTCTTCGTCACGCCGGGTCGCCGAGCCCAATCGGCCTCTCTTTCGACTTATCGGTCTGGAGGTCACCTGTGAATCGTCCAAACTGTGGACCACGCCTGTTCTCGGCTCTTCCCTTCCTGTGTTTTTCATGCCTCTTCGTAGTTGAGAGAGTGAACGGTCATATACCCTGTTCCCCGAGCAGAGAAACAAATACATCCTCCAACGCCGGCTCAATGATACGCATTTCCTCCAGGGCGAGCCCAGCCGTCGCGAGAGATTCTTCCACCCGCTGCATCTCGCGCTCCGGATCAACGGCCACGAGATGAATGCGATCTCCAAAGAGTCCGACAGCCCCGGACGGCATCTGCTGGCGCAACAAGGCGGTCGCCTTGCGCGGCTCTGAAGTCCGGATCTCAAGGATGGATCCGCGGGCCAACTTCTTGATCTCCCCCGGGTTGCCGACGGCGAAAAGCTTCCCCTGGTGGATCAGTCCCACGCGATTGCAGCGCTCCGCTTCATCCAGGTATGCAGTCGATAAAAAGATGGTCACCCCCTCCCGAAGAAGCTGGTAAAGGATGCGCCAGAAGTCGCGACGCGAAACCGGATCCACCCCATTAGTTGGTTCGTCAAGAAAAAGAACCCGGGGGGTATGGATTAGGGCGCAAGCCAGACCGAGCTTTTGTTTCATTCCTCCCGATAAATTGACGGCGAGCCGTTTCTTAAAAGGGAGAAGATGGCTGAAGGCGAGCAGCCGGTCCACCTTTTCCCCCCGCCCCTTCAATGGGACGCCATAGATATCTGCATAAAAGGCAATGTTTTCAGCAACGCTGAGGTCGGGATAGAGACCAAATCGCTGGGACATATATCCGATCTCTTCTTTGATCAATTCGGACTCTTCCACGACGTGGTGTCCCGCGACCCATGCCTCGCCGGAGGTCGGCTCCATGATCGCCGTGAGCAGCCGCATGGTGGTCGTCTTGCCCGCTCCATCCGGCCCGACCAAGCCAAATATCTCCCCTTCTGAGACAGACAGTGTGAGCCCGCTGAGAGCTTTCACGCTCCCAAACGACTTCGTCAGGGCCTCGGTCCTAATAGCTTCCACAAAAGCGTCTCCTGGAGATGCTGCATTCCTGGTCACGATGGGCATTTTCCCCGACAACAAGTCGGCGAATGCTGGCAACTGACCCCGCCCCGCTCGGGTGGACGCCGGAGCCACCAAAGCTTGAAGGCGTACCACTCCCTTTCCAAAAGATCAATTCCTCTGCTTGTCATCGCGAGGGGTTGGACTCCCCACCTGGATTTTCCAAAAGAATGGCGGCATCGGCCGGCATGCCCGGCTTCAGTTCCATTCGGGGGTTCAATATGTCGACCTTGATGCGATAAACCAGCTTGACCCGCTCTTTTTCAGTTTGCACGTTCTTGGGAGTGAATTCGGCTTTGGACGCAATGAATGAGACATGTCCTGTGTACTGCTTGCCGGGATAGGTGTCGGTCGTCACCGTGGCCCGCTGCCCCACCTTGACGCGGCCGAGATCCGTTTCATTGATGTATGCCCGCACCCAAACCTTTTCGAGATCACCAATGGTGATGACCGGGGTCCCGGGTGCAACCATCTCTCCGGGTTCGACATTTTTTGAGAGAACGACCCCCGGCAGGGGTGCTGTCAGCAAGGCATATCCGAACTGGGTTTCAGCCATGGCGAGCGCTTCTCTGGCCTGCTCCAGACGGGCGCGGGCCTGATCGATCTCTTCCTGGCGCGGACCTTTTCGGACGAGGGCATATTTTTCTTTTGCCTGAACCAGGGCCTCACGGGCTTGCTCGATCTGTTCTTTGCGGGGGCCCTCCACCACCAGTTTCATTTGCTCTTCCGCCTCGTGTTGCCTTGCTTGCGCCATTTCAAGACCGGCTTTCGCGGCATCATACTGCTGGGCCGACACATTCACCTTTTCGAAGAGACGTGCATAGCGTTCATAATCCAGTCTGGCCCGCTCGGCGTCCGCCCGGGTGCGGGTCACGGCTGCCTGCGCTGCAGCAATCTCCTGGCTTCTTGAACCATGGAGCAGTTCATCCAGGCGCGCCTGACTCTGTCGCATCATGGCCTCGGCCTGGACAATTTCTTCCGGCCTGGAGCCGGTCACCAGTTGATTAAGAAATGCCTCTGCGGCCCGGGCCTCGGCCTTCCGCATGGCAACTTGCTCCGCCAGGTCGCGACTTTCCAGCCGGGCCACGATCGCCCCGGCTGCGACCATGTCCCCCTCATCCACGAGTCGCTCCTGCACCCGGCCCGGGATTTTGAAGCTAACCTCTACATCGGTCACTTCAATATTCCCGGAAACCTGAAGAGGCGGCGCCAGCCGGCTGGAATGAAAAACGAAATAGAGGATCGTTGCAACCGCCAGCAGCACCACCGCTCCGAGGGGGATGACCACTCTTCTTATATCCTTCATGGCGAAACCTCAATGTGAATATCTATTCACTTTCCAGGGACTGGACGATGCTTCCACAGACCTTTTGAAAATCCGCCAAGCCTTTTCCGCATACCTGGTTACATCGAACTCTCCGTCGCTCAAGAACCAGAAAATTCCCGAGGACTGAAAAATGGCCAGAAAGACCCTCGCGGCACTTGTGGGTTCGATGCCCGCATGAATTTCCCCGCGCTTCTTTCCTTCGAGAATCATATCACTCAATTTCTCGATGAAACTTTCCAGTATTTTATACACCTGGAAACGTTTCTGGGGATTCCGCCCGTAGAGATTGTCGGAAAAGACGATTCGGGGCATGGCTACGACCTGATTCTCCCGGATCATTCGGACTTGCCGCACCAGGAGCCGGTGGAGGCGTTCAAGGCAGTGAGGCGATTCTCCTTCGACCTCCTCGAGGTGAGTGAGGACCTGCGCTTGAAAGAGATCGATGGCCGCATTCAGCATCTGATCTTTGTTCTCAAAATGCCGGTAGAGTGCGGAAGGGGCCAGCCCTACCCGGCGTGCGACCGCGGCCACGCTCAAGCCCTTTGCCCCCCGCGTGGCGATCAATCCGAGGACGGCCTGAGCAATTTGCTCCTGCCTGACCCCGGTGCTCAATTTCTCGACGGCCATCGGGCACTCCATTGTGAATATTTGTTCACAATGTATTCATAAACCCTGCTTCTGTCAAGGGGGGAGATTCGGTGGGATTCCTGGCCGGCAAGCATCGGTCTGAGCGATAGAAAAGCTGAATCTTTTCGGAATCTTTACGAACAATCTTTGCCATAGAGCGAGAAATTCCCGAAACAATTTTGATTCAGGATGGCGACGTGGAAGGGCACAATGAGCACAGCTATTATCACCCCAATGCCACCGGAGAGATTAAGCATGGACAAGAGAAAGTTGCTTGTGGTCGACGATGAACCGCAGGTCCGGAGACTGGTTTCTGAAGCCTTTGCCGCTCAATACGAAGTGCTCACGGCAGGGACGGGAGAGGAAGCCATCCGCCGGGCCGTCTTGGACCGTCCGAATTGTATATTGATGGACGTCATGATGCCGCAAATGGGTGGTTTCATATTGTGCGAGATTTTCAAATCCATGAGACAGACCAAATTGATTCCCATCATCCTCATGAGCGGGAAACCGCGACAAATGGTCTGGCCGATGGCCCAGGAGATGGGTATCCTTGACTACATCGAAAAACCCTTTTCCATCGAGGGAATGTCGAATTTGCTGAAGCGCGCCCTCCAAAAATCCCCTGTGGAACGGCGCAGGGCTCCCCGTGTCACGATGAAAATCCCTATCATCGTCAGGGGAACGGATGAATCCGGAAGCGCCTTCGAGGTCTGCGGGGAAACTGGAGATGTCAGCCGCTTGGGGGCATTGGTCCGGTTGCCCGTTCGTGTTCCGGTCGGGGGATTAATTGAGATCCGACAAGCAGGAATTCCTTCCTCCGACAGACCCACCCTCCTGACCGAAGCGCAGGTCGCTTGGAATGACCCGATAACCCCCAGCGGTCCTTTCTTGCATGGATGCGAGTTTTCTCCCGCTTCATCAGAGTGGATCATTATCCAGTAGCCGCACTCCTGGACCTGTAAGAAACCTTTCATCGACACTCTGCGCCCCCCTGCCGTTCCCCGACTGGAGCGGGAGCATCAAGCTTGTTTCCCTGGAAGCCCAAAATCATTCCTGACAAGAGGGCCGTCTCAACACAACGGCGAGGCCGAAAGTGAGATGCACCGCTTGGTCTCGTTCCCACGAAAAACGGAGCGGCCCTCCCTCAGAACAAAAAAAACCTATGGTTTGACTGAGGGTCTGCCGATATATCTACTGGCTACCGAGCCCGGTGTCATCAAACCACGCCCCGGAGCGAGTGCGGTTGCTTGATAATGTCCAGCCTTCGAGATCGGGGTCAATCATGCCACCCCAGTGGGCTCTAAATCTCGAGGAGACGAAGACACCCTCCATGAGCGAAGTAACAAGAGAAGCCATTCTGATTGTCGATGATGAAGAGCCCATCCGCCAACTCCTCGACCAGTGTCTAAGGGTAGAGGGGTACCATACGAAGGCGGTCGGCAACGCGGACGAAGCGCTCATGGCGTTATCGGCAGACCATTTCGATCTAGTTCTTTCCGATGTGCGGATGCCCGGCATGAGCGGTCTCGAATTGCTTGCAGCCATTAGCAGCCGGCATGGTGAAGTCGGGGTTCTCATGTTGACCGCCTGCGACGATGTGTTCATGGCTGTGCAGGCCATGAAATTGGGTGCCCTCGATTATGTGTTGAAACCCTTCCGGATCGACGAAATCAGCGTCACGGTCCGGAAAGCGCTCCGTTTACACCAGTTGGAGATCGGGAAGAAGCGGTATGTGCTGCAACTTGAGGAGGTCGTCAGGAATCAGACATTCGAGCTCCGAAAGACCTTTGAGCATTTCCAGAACGCCTCAGAGACGACGCTGGAAGCACTGGTCGCGGCGCTGGATGCGCGCGAACGAGAGACCCAAGCCCATTCCCGGCGCGTCAGCGAATATACGCTGCATCTGGCACAAGTCATGGGGGTGGATGCGGCGTTGCTGGCTGATTTTGGTCGAGGTGCAATGCTTCATGACATTGGCAAGATTGGAGTCTCCGACAACATCCTGCTCAAGCCCGGCAAATTGACTGAAGAGGAGTGGGTAGAAATGAGGAAACATCCTCAGATTGGTTATTGGATTCTCGATGGCATCCTTGGTCTTGACGCCGCGTCGGAGATTGTCCTGGCACATCAAGAAAAATTTGATGGGACCGGATACCCTCGCCAACTGAAGGGGGAGGACATCCCTCTGGGCGCCCGGATCTTCGCGGTCATCGATTGTTTTGACGCCATTACCTCAGACCGGCCCTATCGGAAGGCCTCCCCCTTCGAAACGGCCCGGGCGGAAATCGAACGCTGCTCGGGAACTCAGTTCGATCCGCTGATCGCACGATACTTTCTCAAAGTCCCGCCGGAAAAATGGGCGGAGATCCTCGGCCAACTCCATGACGAGATTGAACAAGCGGCTCGCGCCCCGCTTTAAACGCGTATTCCCTCTTCCAACCCCATTCATCCCCGAGCCGGGTTAAGGCAGGTGATATTTGTCGCTTCATTCAACGGCCTAGAGGGGGCCTGGGTGTCTCGCTCACGCGCCGATTTCGAGCGACCCGTCTGGCCCCGCATGGTTCCGTGTCTCAATAGCCTGTTTCCTCCTGAAGAAATCGCCGGCATCGAATCGCAGTCCGGGCATCGGGTTTCTGCTCTTGAGTCTCTCGTGTTCTGTCGGGTTTATTAAAAAGAAGTGGGAAGGCTGGTTGGGTTGCGACACCAGCCATCCCGGATTTGTCCTCAGTTGGAGGTAAGGACAAGTTACATGTAAAGACGCCCGATTTTCTGAAAAGGTTTCCTGTTTTACAAGATTTTACAAAGGGGACAGCCGGGGAGGCGCCCTGACTCAAATCTCCAGGAGCGGTTCAAAGGCGTCGTAAGAAACCCCGTCTCTAAGAAATCGGGGATACTTTTTCTCAAGCTCAAGGAAGATGGTTGTTACCACCGTCCGGACATAAGCAGCATCGGCGCTTACCCGATGAACCCGACTCCGATTAAACACGATGACATCCCCGGATTCAACGATCACCCGGTCGTTCTCAACAAAAAACCCGTTCCCGAGGTGAACCCAGATCATATTGATTCCCGGAACACCATCCTCATGGGGCCCCTTGACGCGATGCGATGAAAGATGAGCAGTCCGGATGCGCAAGTCCGGGCAAAGCCTGGAAACTGCCCTGACCCCTTGAGGCCAGTTCGGGTCGAGCGCATTCCGATCTCCCCTCCACACCCACTGAATCGTTTGATGACTCGCAGGAATACTCTTGAGAGGGATATTGCCGACGCGTTGGTAAAGCCGTTGCATGGTCAAATCCCGGTGGTTGGGGAATGGAATAGAAGGCAAGAGGGACGGCTCGGAAACAGAAGCAAAACGCCGGTTCGACAAACGCTCAATGCCCCACACCCGGCGCTGTCGTCCCAGCTGGGGTTCCAGACGAAGAAGCAAGCGACGCGGTAATCGTCCCCACCGAAATGCGCGCCTTCAATTGAACCAGGCGATGGCGGGGTTCGTCAGTATACCAAACGTACATCCTTCCGGCTTGATGGAACAGTCCTTCGAACACCTTCGGCTCGACCCGGATGGTTTGAAATGTTCCGGCATCTGTTTTTATGGTTTCCCGCTGCTGGATCTCGACAGTCACATTGTAAGTCTTACCCCCGTCATTGACGGGGAACTGGACTGACTTGCCCACTGTGAACGGCTGAGTCTGCATATAGAAAAGCGCCGAGAGGACATCCTGCACACAACCGGGTGTGGCCGTCTGGGCCTTTCGAATGGGCGAGGCAGGCAGAATGAGGTTGCGATCCTGCAATTGGGCTGTCTTCTGACCCGGGGGAAAATCGACGATCGTTTCACGATGCCGGCGTCCTTCGTTGATCCGCTTCATGATCCGAACGGAGCAAAAACTCTTAAGAGCAACCAGAGATTCAAATTGATCCTCCACACGGTAGAGCGAGGACACGAATCGACTGGAATGTGCGTCTCCGGTGATCTGCAACTGGTCAGAGGCGGGATCGCGGTTCACCCGAATGCTGGCCAACCCGGCACTTGCGGTTCTCCAGTAGACATTGTAATTCAGCGTCTGGTTCTCGACTTCGACGGCGGAAGAGGTTTTTGCAGGTTGGGGGGTTGCCTCTGCTGCACTCCGGGGTTTGCCTGTCGCCACCATCATGGCGAAAATGAAGATCAGAGTCAGAATCACCCTGTAGATCACCGGGGTGGAGCTTCGAGAAAAAGATCGAATACTTTGCATCGGTGCCAGAAAGCGCGATATGGTCGGTTTCATCAGGAACCCCTCAAGTATTTTATAAAAAACAGCAATGCCACTGCACTACAAAAACCCAGGAGGACATTATACTCGCGATTCCGCCAATATTGCCTCCAGGTAAATGGGACTTTCTCTTTTCCCCGGCGCGAGCTCCCCTTCCAGGGCAGAAAGAGGGGGACCTCCCGCGCATAGGCAGTGAAAGTGTCACCGAAGAGGGCTTCCAAATGCTCTTCCTCCCGGCGCATCACGGGCCAATAGATCGCCAGAAAGAACAGCACAATCCCCACAAAGAGGGCCGCCCGGTGACCGGCCCATGCAAATCCAACGGCGATGAGAAAACTTCCGAAGTATAGCGGATTTCTCGAAAGTCCATACGGCCCATCCCGAGCTAAAGCTGCATCCTTTCTGATCATCCCCGAAGCCCAGGCCCGCCACCCCACTCCGACAAGCGCCACGGCCGCGCCGATACCGATCGACTGCACCGCGGGTCGCGCCAGAACAAAGTAGACAATCGCCGCCAAAAAGCCAAGCGGAACCCGCCATCGAGCCATGCGATGGCTAAATGAAGGTTGACTCATGGGTTCCCCGGGCCAGGCAGTTTCGACGAAATTGAGCTCGCCCGCAGGAGTCGTGCCTGAACGGCCTCGAAAACCGCAGCCACCGGGATTGCTGCAATGCAGCGCCGGCTTCCACAGTCCCGCCGATAGCAATACCGCCCGCATTGATTCTGCTGAACCACGATATCGTCCGGACTGTAAGGGCCATTTCGCACCGGATCGGTGGACGCATAGATCCCCACGATAGGTGTCCGGGTCGCCGCGGCAATATGGAGCGGTCCGGTATCCGGCCCCACGAAAAGCCTCGCCCGTCCTGCCAGGGCGGCAAATTGCGGCAGCGTGGGGGAGAGCATAATAGCGGGTTGACCCGTCAAATGAGTCAGGATTTCCTCTCCCATTCCTTTCTCTGAGGGCCCGACCGTAATCACCACGGGCCAGTCCAGTTCGTCCGAAAGCCGTCTCGACAACTGTGCATACTTCTCTACCGGCCACCTCTTGCTTTTCCAGTTTGCGCCTGGATTTACAATGGCGAAATCCTTCCATTGCTGGCGTGTCAACTGTTCCTCAACCCAATCCTGCTCCGCCTCTCCGAAAAGGCGGTCAAACTCGAGCTCCTTCGGTTTCGCGGGGTCCATAGGCGCCGTTTCTTCAGAGTCCCGTCTCGAGAGGATGAATGGGTCCACGAGCTTCAAATGCTCAAAAATCACATTTCCCCGCTCCTGATTCCTGTCCACCCTCCGGGAATAAAAAATGGAAGCGTGCGGCTCGCGGAGAGAATTGCGATCTCCTCCGATGATTTCCCGGGAGTTTGAAAAAAACGCAAGCACAGCCGATTTCCAGAGTCCCTGCAGATCGAAAACAACATCGTAATGAATGCCGCGCAGCTTTTCCAGGGTCAGAAGGATCTCCTGCCAGGTCTCAAGGCTGAAGTAAGACTTCCGCCAGCGAAGCGTATCGATTTCAAATATCCCATCGATGGCCTGTGCATGATTCAGCACGGGCCGAGCATAGCGTTCCACCAGCCAATCCAGGCGGGCTGCCGGAAAAGCGCGCCGGAGTCGGACCACTGCGGGCATGGCGTGAATCACATCGCCGATGGAACCGAGTTTGACGATCAAGATCTTCAACTCAATTCCTTTCACCGTCCCTTTCAAGGACCCGTCGTATCAAGTCGTGGGTGGAGTGGTCCTTCGGATCTCCCACAATTGCCACCTCTCCGCCGTAGGAACGGACCACCCCGCGTTCGGGAACGGTTTCTGGAGCATAGTCCGTCCCCTTGGCGTGGACATCCGGATGAAGCGCTTTGATCAAGGGCTCGACGGTTGCATCGTCAAACACAGTGACATAATCCACGCATTCCAGGGCTGCCACCAATCGGGCGCGCGCAGCCTCGGGCATCAGAGGTCGCCCCGCGTCCTTGATTCCGCGCATCGACGTGTCGCTATTCACTCCCACAACGAGCACGTCGCCGAGCACTTTGGCCCCCTGGAGATAGCGAATATGACCCACGTGCAGGACATCAAAACATCCATTTGCGAGGACAATTTTTTGGTTCAGGGCGCGATGCGCTGCAACAACGGATCGGAGGCCGGCGAGGTCGAGGATCTTCTTCTCGGTCATGGTTTGCAGATCTCCAGGCGGGGCATCCGCCGAGGCGGATCTCTCTACATGACATCGGACTCAACCGCCGCTATCAGCTCTTCGCGGCGGACTGTTGCCGTGCCATGCTTCATAACGACAAGGCCTCCGGCATAATTGGAAAGCCGCGCCGCCTGGAGAAAACTGGCCCCACAGGCCAGTGCCAGCGTGAACACGGCGATGACCGTATCTCCGGCACCAGTGACATCCGCCACCTGGTCCGTCCCGTAAATGGGGAGGTGTTGAGTGGTCCGGCGGGGTTCAAACAGGGCCATCCCCTCCTTGCCGCGTGTGATCAGCAGGGCCTTCAGACCCAGTCGCTTCAACAGTCTCCTTCCCGCCATCTCCAGTGCCGCGAGATTGTTGCCGATGATCATACCCAGCGCGGATTCCACCTCCGGCTCGTTGGGGGTCGCTGCCGTGAAGGATTTGAAGCGAAGGATCTGATATCGCGAATCCAAATTCAATGGAATGGGTCGATTCCGAACCGCGGCCCTCAGCGTATCCACACTCGCGGAATTGATCATTCCGGAACCGTAATCAGACACCAGGATCGCATCCACCTTGGGGGCGATCTGACTCGCTCGTTCGACCAACCGCTCCCGGACCTTCTCACCCGGAGGAGCCGAGGCCTGGCGGTCGATTCGGACCACCTGCTGGTGGGTGGTATGAGCTGACCCCGCCAGGATGCGGGACTTGGTCGTCGTTGAAAAACTTTTGTCCGTCAGAATCCCGGATGCTGAGACCCCCTTGCTGCGAAAGAATTGAATCAGTTGGGCACCCTGCGCATCCCGCCCGACGATGCTGAAGGGAAATACCTGGGCGCCCAAATCGACCAGGTTGTTCGCGGCGTTGGCTCCACCCCCCGGAACAACCTCGGTCCGCCTGTGGTTCAGAATCAGAACCGGGGCCTCCCGGGATACCCGTGAGATTTCGCCATCGACATACTCATCGGCCACGAAATCGCCCAACACGAGGATTCGGGCCCTTGAAAAATGATCGATTGTCCGGAGGAGCAGTTCACATTCCCTGGGCTCAATCATTGGCGATGTTTCCTTCTTGAGTGCATCAGGATTTTCCTTACGGCTTGCAGGAGGTTTGTGCAGACCCAGTCCGGCTGAAACTCCCATTGGGAAAGGTGATAGTCGAACTCGCCGCGGCCGTATCCAGTCATCACGAGGGCGCTCCACAATCCGTGAAGGGCCGCCATTTCGATGTCACTCTTGCGGTCTCCAACGATGTAAGACCGGGACAAATCCACGCCCAGCTCCCGTTCCGCGCGATCCAGCATTCCCCGTCCCGGTTTTCGACAATCGCACTTGAGGCGATAGGGCGCCTCCCCGACCTCGGGGTGATGGGGACAATAATAGATCGCATCGAGGTGCGCCCTCCTTGACTTCAAAGTTCGCAGGATCTTCTCGTTGACCTCGACCACGAGGGATTCGGGGAAGTACCCCCGGGCCACCCCCGCCTGGTTGGAGATGATCACGGCCTTGGCGCCCGCTCGGTTGATGATGCGCACCGCTTCAGCACTGAATGGAAAGATATGACATCGAGAGGGATGGTTGACGTATCCGACCTCCTCGCACACTGTCCCGTCACGATCCATAAATACGGCAAAAGGCTTTTCTGGCATGTAGAGGAGCTCAAAGTGAGAGCAGACCGGCCGCCACGCGGTATACGTCCTCGACGGAGACGCTGGTCATGCAGCGGTGGTCCAACGGGCATTCTCGAAGCAGGCAGGGACTGCACGACACGGGATGCTTGACCACCCGTGTATGCGGTCCCAAGGGCGCGGTGGTCTGTGAATCGGTCGGCCCGAAAATGGCCACCGTCCGCGTGCCAACAGCGGCCGCCAAATGCATCGGCCCGGAATCGTTCGTCACGAAGAGGGAACAACATTTCAACAGCGCGGCCAGATCCCCCAAGGTGGTTTCCCCGCTGAATATCTTCGCAGGGTGTCGCATCTCATGAGCAATGGAATCGGCCATAGTCCGCTCGCTGGCCGAACCAAAGATTAACACATCGGCTCCCGAGGCATCAACGAATCGATCCGCCAGGGCAGCATAGCGATCGGGAAGCCAGCGCTTGGCCGATCCATAGAACGCGCCCGGATTCAGCCCGACCAGCAGCTTGCCCTCCGAGACTCCCTTTGCTGAGAGAAGTTGGCGCGCTCTTTGGTGGCGTGTCCCGGAGATCACAAGCGAAACCTGTGGGACGGGGGGAAGCAAAGGGATGAACCCAGCCTGCCTCAGGATTTCGAGGTAGTATAGGCTCTGATGCTGAAACAGAATTTCCCGGGAAATGTTTAGACGGCGTGTCAGGAGCAGGCTTCTCCCATCGGTCGCGTATCCGATGCGCTCCGGAATGCCCGCCTTCCAAGCCAAGTATGCACTCTCGAAAGAGTTTGGAAACAAAATCGCGATATCAAAACGCTCCCGACCCAACTCTGAGACGAACCTCGATCTGCCGCGCCATCCCCGGTGCTGGAGGGACCGATCGTAGACTTGAATATGATCCACGGCAGAGGTCTGTTCAAAGAGCTCACTGACCCACGGGCGCACAGCCAGCGTGATCTCAGCCTCCGGTCGGGCCCGCCGAAGCGCCTCCAAGGCGGGGATCGTTAGAATGGAGTCTCCCACCCAGTTCGTTCCGCGAACCCAGATTCTTGTCCTGCGAGTTGTCGTCATGTGAGAAGACCCGGAGAGAGAGACCCCTCTTCGATTAAGTCAACAGCGACTGTAGAAATCGCGCCTCGTCGTTCACTTTCATCTCAATCTCGAAAACAAAGCACGGCCAATTCCCAAACGCCCGTGGGGGGAGGTTTATTGCGTCCTTGGCGGTCGTGATGAGGGCATCTGCCCCGCACTGAAGGGCACGAAACATAATATTGCGTGTGTCGGAGGGGCGGTAACGATGGTGGTCCGGAAAACCCAGGGATTGCGCCACTGTAAGTTGCTGCCCCCGCAAATCGCCAAGGAACTGGTCGGGTCGCGCAATTCCGCAGAAGGCGAGCAGCCTCTTTCCCCGGATTTCTTCGACTGGCCGGGCACTCCCGCCTTCAGTCATCGACACACCGATACATTTCCGATGGGCGCTAAACAGTTCGGCCGAAGGGCAGAGAACCTTCAGCTGTCCCGGAATGGACGGCTCGGGTGGCGAGTTCTCGCTTCTCACCAGAACCACGATGTCCGCGCGTTGAACCGCGTGGGGAGACTCTCGAAGACGGCCCAGGGGAATGACCTCGCCATTATCAAAGGGCCGCTCCCCATCAAGCAGCAAAATGTTCCGGGCGCGCGCGAGCTTCAGATGCTGGAAGCCGTCATCGAGAACAATCCAGTCCACCTGGAGATGTGACTCGATCCATTGTGCGGCCCGCCACTTGGGAGAGCCCACGACGACCGAGACATCGCGCAGTCGTTGCGCCATTAGCTGGGCCTCGTCTCCTGATTGTGACGCCTCCGCGAACACTTTTTTCCCATCTGAGACCAGACATATCGCCCCCCGACCCCCCGATCTCCTCTTATAGCCTCGGCAGAGGATAGCCACTGACAGATTCTGAGCCCGGAGCAGTTCCGCCACCCGCATCGCGAAGGGAGTCTTCCCCGCCCCGCCGAGCGTCAGATTCCCGATGCTGATCACCCGCGGGTTCACCTTGACGGTCTTCAAAAGTCCTTTCTCGTAAAGCCGGGCACGCAGATTTATTACTGCGGAATAGAGGGCAGCCGCCGGCCGGAGGCCGCGTCTCAGAAGTGGGATTTGGATCATAGGAGTTTCATGATCATTTCGACTGAGTGTGCCGTTGCCCCGGAGCTCTTGGCAACCAGCGCTCGACCCCGTTCCCCGATGGCTCGTCCCTGGACGGTGTCTTCGAGCAATGTGATGGTGGCTGACGCGAGCTCGTCGGCGTTTCTAACCTGAAGGGCTGCTTTGTGGATGAGAAAATCCTCGGCCATTTTCTGAAAGTTGGACATGTACGGGCCAAACAATACTGCAACTCCGGCCGCGGCGGGTTCGAGTATGTTATGCCCACCCTTCTTCACCAGGCTGCCTCCAACAAATGCAACCTTCGCCATCGAGTAAAGGGTCACTAGCTCTCCGACCGAATCCAGGAGAAGAATGTCGCGAACGCGCTCTTCGGCAGTCTCGAGCTGGGAACGACGGACAACACTGAACGGGGACCTGGCCATCAGATTGGCCACCGTGTCGAATCGCTCAGGGCGCCGGGGTGCGAGAATCAGCCGCGCCGAGGGGATTCGTGCCTTGACTTCCGCGAATGCCTTCAGCACGAGTTCTTCCTCGCCCTCCGCCGTACTTCCGGCTATCCACAAAGCCGACCCGTCGTCCCCCAAAAACCTTTCGCGGACCAGGCTCTGCCCCTCTTCAGATTTTACACTCAGCTGAATATCGTATTTCAGATTCCCGCACACCAGGACTTTTTCAGCCGGCGCCCCCAGGCTCCGAATGCGCTCCGCATCCTCTTCGGTTTGCATGAGGAAGAGATCGATCTCAGGGAGGAATCGGTGTAGGAATCCCTTCACCCGCCCGTACCAATGGAAAGACTTCTCCGAAATCCGCCCATTGACGACCACAAGCTTGATGCCCTGTCGGTGAGCTTCGTGAATGAAGTTTGGCCACAGCTCGGTCTCCGCGAGGCAGACCAGCGCCGGTTGAATATGACCAAGGCTGCGCCGGACATTCCAACGCCAATCGAACGGATAATAAAAGAACCCGCTTGCCCCTGTGATTCGTTCGCGCGCGTTCTGCTGCCCGGTGAGCGTGGTTGTGGAAATGAAGATTTTCCGGGAACCGGCGCAGGCCCTTAACTGCGACACCAGGGGCGCCACCGCGTTGCTCTCCCCCACGGAGACTGCATGGATCCAGATCGCCCCTTTCGTGCCCTGGTGCAGCTCCCGGGGGAGTCTTCCGGTCCGTTCGAACAGACTGACAAGGTATTTTCCGTGTCGCATGGCTTGAAAAAGGAAGAAAGGCAGGAGGAGCACAACTCCGAGGCACAGCAGAATACTGTATAGGGTGAACAATGGTTGACCTGTAATGCGCCGATGCGAAAATACGAACGCAAAAATATAACGGATGGGCGGTTCATGCGCCAGCGATTTTGTGTCGGGGCGGGGCCCCCGCGTCCGGAAGAAATGAAGGTGCCACCGTTCCCATCATTCGAACGCACAGGAAGCCATCAAGATGACAGGAACCCACTCCTGGTTTCCCGGAAAGACGATCCCGCTTGTTTGATCCCTGAAGGTCAACGAGGAGTGAAGCCGGCTGGCATTTGACAGTTTGGGGAGGCTCCTATAAATTTAATGTTTCTGATCGCAGACCCGGCATAGTCTGGGGAGGAGTTCACAAATGCAATGTCCATTGTGTGGTAAGCGCAAGGCGAGGCGGTCCTGTCCTGCCAAATCCGCTCAGATCTGCGGCGTTTGTTGCGCCACGAAGCGGGAGATTGAAATCGATTGTCCGCTGTCTTGCAGCTATCTTCGAGAAGGATACCAATATGCCATGGAGAAAAATCCTCTTGAGCAAAGGGCCCGCTCAATGACCATCGACCGGACCTTTGACCGCGGATTCCTCCTGGAGAATGAGAGATTCTTGATGGAGCTGTCGAAGGGGATCAGGGAATGTTATATGTCCGCCCCGCAATTACATGATTCAGACATTGTGGGTGCGTTTGCTGCCCTCGAAAAGACCTTTCGAACTCTTGACACAGGGCTATATTACGACACCAGGCCGGAAGGGGGTCTAGAACAAATCCTGTATTTAAAGCTCAAGGAGAGCATTGATCTGAAAATCCAAACCCCCGACATCCAGGGTCGTCGCTTGAAGGTCTCAGCCGTCATCGATTGCCTGGTTTTTATGCAGCAATTTGTTCAGATGAAGGGTTCGGGCCGCCCTCTGAGTCGGGGATACCTCACCCATCTCGAGGAGGTCTTCTCGCACGCCCCGCAGGAGTCTCCGTCAGAGGAGCCACGCATTTTACTCACGTAATCGCCGCTCCTCTCCGCACCTTACCGTAGTTCTACGCGGTCTCCAATCGTGATCTCTTCGCGGCTGCTGGTAATGATCGCCGTTGAACTATTCTCTTCAGCCTGCAAAATCACGCAATCCCCCAGAACCTGCCGTGGAAAGTGCGCCGTTTTCCCCAGCTTCGCGTAAAATTCTCGATTGTACACACTGACAGCGCCTTCGTCCGCGGGGCGGGAGATTCGTAGCGTCGACCCGACTTGCACCCCCTGGTTAGTTCCCACATTCAGATACACGATTGAGCTTTGACCCAGCTCTACCTCTCTCCACTTTGAATCGATGATCTGCCCTTCGGCCTTCCCCGTGGGTGGAGCGAAGCGATCGACGACGACGCCCGTTCCCACTGGCGGCAAAAGCCTGGACTGGGGCGCGATAACCCAATCTCCCACGACGACGGACCAGCACGAAAAAACGATCTCTCCCACGACGACATTGTCCTGAATATCCACAATTTTGACATGGGCGATATCGCCGTAAAGAGTCCCCAGATTCTTGATTTTCCGGAGGGTGCGGATGATGAATAATTCCTGGCCTTTTTGGAAGTTCGACAACGCCCCGTTCCCCAGGTAAACCAGGTCTCCTGTGATCAGTTCGTTCTTCTTCCGACCTTCCTCGGCACCCAGGACTTCTCCAATCCGAGAGATTTCCCCTTCTCCAATGAAACCGCTGCAGTAGGTATCGCTGTAAGCTGCAGCGTTGGGCGCAGGTTTCGGGGATTGGGCCCATTCAAGCCGCGTCATCGTCACCCCAAGCAAAAGCCCGACCATTAAGACCCCCCAGATGCCAACCTTCACATGACCTAATCTTCTGGATTCCATAGGACCTCCCGACATGACTGTGGATCGAGACGTTGGATAATTAACGCAGAGCTTAACGGGCCATGGCTCGGTTGTCAATTGTCCTGACGGCTGACCGGGCACAAAATCAACGCGCGCCTGCGTGAGGGAATTGATACAATAGACTGTCATTTGCATTTGTGTCGGCCGTCACACGGCCCACACATTCCTTCGCGTCCGAGCGATTCGAGGCCAGGTCACCTTTGTCCCGATCCGTTTTTGATTCTCTGTGTGTTCCCGTGGTGGAACCCAGCGCACGCCGGGCCTTAGCGGCGATGGAACGCGCGAAGAAGCATGCGCGATGGATTGAATTGCGGCTGGATTACCTGCACTCACCCCGCGAGATCGATAAGCTGCTTTCCTGTTTGAAGGGCCTTCATCACCCCCGGCATTCTCTCATCTTCACGCTCAGAAGGCGGAATGCGGGGGGAAGGTTTAGAGGGACCATCGCCGCTCAGCTCCTCTGGCTGGGGCGGGCCGCCTCCCTCGGGCAGTGGCTGGATCTTGAAATTGAGACGATCCGGATGCAAGGAGCGTATATCGTTCCTTATTTGCAGCGGATCGGAGCCAGGATTATCGTTTCTTCTCATGATTTCAAAAAGACTCCGATCCATCTGGACCATCTTGCTAAACAGCTTTTGAAAACAGGCGGCGATCTGATCAAGATCGCAGCTCAAGCGAATTCACCCTTGGACGCGGCCCGCCTTTTGAGCATTCAGCGCGAGCTGGCACGGAAGGGGCACCGCAGCGTCGTGCTGGGGATGGGAGCCTGTGGGGCTCCGACCCGGATTCTCGGTCCGTCGGACGGTGCGGAATTCACCTACGCAGCCCTCAACCGGGGGAAGGAATCGGCTTCCGGGCAATTGACCGCCTCAGAGTTGGAAAAAATATTTCGAATTGATCGGATCAACTCGAGGACGCGGATCTATGGCCTCCTCGGCTGCCCTCTTTCACACTCGCTATCCCCTACTCTCTACAATGCTGCCTTTCGACGACTGCACCTAAACGCAATTTATCTCGCTTTTGAAACAATGGACCTGGACGATTTTCCACTCTGGACCCAACAGCTCAAGGTCAAAGGGCTCAGTGTCACCCTCCCGCACAAAGCGGAGGTCGTACGGTTTCTCTCGGGTCAGGATCAAGCAGCGAGACGCGTGGGCGTTGTAAATACTCTCCGCTGGAGACAAGGGCGTTGGTTCGGCTATAACACGGATGCCCACGGTATCGAGAAGCCTTTGGATGAACTCGGACTCGACTTGAAGGATAAGGAAGTCTTGCTGTTGGGCGCCGGTGGCGCCGCCCAGGGGGTAGCGGCTGTCCTTCGCCAGAAAAAGGCGAAGGTCCTGATCTCGAACCGGACCTTCGCGGCGGCCCAGCGGCTGGCCCGGAGGTTCGGTCATCGAGCGGTCCGCGCGGAAAAACTGCGGAACAGTCATTTTGCTCTCATCGTTAATGCTACTTCCGTCGGCATGTGGCCCAGGGTAAACAAGGTTCCCATTGACCTGACCGAGGTAAGCGCGGATGTCGTCTTTGACTTGGTTTACAACCCGCCCGAAACGCGGTTGTTACGGCAGGCGCGGCGTCGTAAAATGGCGACGATTTCAGGCATGAAAATGTTCGTTTCCCAGGCTGAAGCTCAATTTAAGATCCTAACCGGAAGAAGACTGCCCACCGCGATCTGGAAAGAGATCGCAGAAACCAATTCTTCATGAAAGCATCCAATGCGAAGATTCAATTTTTGATTCGAGTTCCAGGCTCGACCTCCAACCTGGGACCGGGGTTTGACGTTCTGGGGCTGGCCGTCGACCTTCATTTGGAGGTCCGTGTGGAAACCTCAGCGGAGCGCGCGAATGTTCTCCTCTTTAAGGGAGTCGGCAGCGACGTGCTGGCGCAGGAGGGCTCCAATCTGATTCTCCGGGTGGCCCGGCATGTGGCGCGTGCCGAGAAGGTCGTCCTGCCCCCCTTGCGCCTGACGATTCATAATGAAATTCCACTCGCACGCGGATTGGGAAGCAGCGCCGCAGCCATCCTTGCCGGGATTTCCCTCGTCGAGCTTTTTTCGCGCCGCCGCTTCGCACCTGACCGGATTATGAAACATGCTATGAAGTTTGAATCTCATCCCGACAATCTTGCGGCCTGCCTCATGGGCGGGCTTACGGCCGCACGTCTCGATCCCCCCCGTTCCGCCTATTTCTTCCCGTTGACCATCGACCGCCGGCTGAAGGTTGTTCTTGCCGTTCCCGGGTTTCCTGTATCGACCGTCAAGGCGCGCCGGGTGTTGCCGCGGCGATATCTGCGGGAGGATGTGGTAACCAATCTGCAAAATGCTGTTTTGCTTACTCATGTCCTGAGTAAAGTCCCGGGCCATCCCTCCCGCGGCCTCTTCGCGGATCGGATTCATCAACCCTATCGCGCTGCTCTAGTACCCGGACTTCAGGAGGCGCTGTCGCTGCCCGCGCTCCGAGGACTGGTCGGGGTTTTCCTGAGTGGGTCAGGGCCGACGCTGGCTGCTTTGGCCACAGAGAACTTCCGAATCATCGGCCACGCGCTCCAGAACTGCTTTTCAAAACATGGATTGTCATCTACAATTGCCGTCTTAAATGTCGATCGAAAAGGAAGAAGCATCAAGCGTCTCGCCTAGTATTTCCATCCCGGCTGCCAACCTCGCGGACATATGGATGCGCTGACACAAATCCCTCTGGGTACCCAGGTTCTCCTGGGGGAAAAGGCGCGCTTAAAGCGGCGTGTCGAGACGGTAGTCACCGGTGTCTTTGAAGGCTGGTCGTACGACGAGATCATTCCCCCGATGTTCGATTACATGGACGTTTTCGAGCGAGGAGTGGGCGCCGAGCTCGGAAAAAAAGTGTACCGTTTTCTCGATCGGGAGGGAAACATCCTGGCGCTTCGGCCCGAATTCACCTCCCTGGTTGCCAAGACCGTCGCCTGCCGAATGGGTGGGTCGCCGAAACCGATTCGCCTCTATTATTCAGGCGAGGTCCTGCGTTATGAACCTCCACGAGGGGGTCAGCAACGGGAGTTTTCTCAGATCGGCCTGGAACACATTGCCGGATCCCGACTCGAGGCGGACGTGGAAGTCCTGGTGATTGCGATCGAGGTTCTCACGCGACTCGGCCTGAAGGATTTCCAAATCAATTTGGGTCACATGGAGTATTTTGCCGGCATCGTTGAGCGACTGGGCTTTGAACCGGCCGTCCTGCAGAGACTCCGCGAATTGATCGACATCAAGGACAAGATCTCGCTTCGAGCCGAGCTTCGGCGCCTGAATCTCAACGACCGCCGCCGGGACACCATGCTGGCCCTCCCGGATCTGACCGGGGGGCGGACGGTCCTTCGCAGCGCACGAGACTTGGCCAGTAATGAGCGTTCGGTCGCGGCATTGGACCACCTGGAAAAAATAACGCGAACCCTCTCTGCCCTGGGGTTCGCCCGGCATCTAACTCTTGACCTCAGCGAGGTGCGCGGGCTGGAGTATTACACGGGAATGGTGTTTCGGATCTTTGTTCCGGGACTCGGATTTGAAATTGGGGGCGGGGGGCGCTATGACGCGTTGTTCTCCAATTTTGGCGCCGGGTGGCACGCCGTGGGCTTCTCATTCAGCCTGGAGAGGCTGATGCAGAGCGCCCGCCTCAAACCTGGCTCTCAGCATTCTCTGCGAAGCTTCAAGTTGAAGCCACACAACCTGAGGCGGCAATTCGCCGAGATTCTCAAGGAACGACGGTCTGGCCGCCGGGTCAAACTCGGGTAGGGCAGGTGATAGCTAATAGGTATCAGGTGCCAGGTGTCAGAGAGGTGGTTGCCTGGTCTCACTTGTCAGTGGAAATAGCTGGAAGCCCGAGGCCAGAAGCGTGAAACCAGAAGTCGGATGTCAGAAATCGGACGTCGGAGGTCAGAGGTCGGAGATAAGTAAGGATGAGCTACCGACTTTGGGCTCACGATACTTAATTGTTAACCTTGAACTTTAACCCTTCATGTTGACTGTTGCCATCTCCAAAGGGCGATTGTTCGATCCGTCCCTGGAAATGTTCTCCAAACTCGGATATCGGGTCCATTCCCGGGAGGCAGAGTCGCGCAAGCTGGTGATTGCGGACCGCCGGGGCAAGCTCCGCTTCATTTATGTAAAACCTGCCGACGTGCCGGTCTACGTCGAATACGGAGTCGCCGACTTGGGAGTCGTCGGACTTGATGTCCTGTTGGAGGCCTCGCCCGATGTTCACCAACCCCTCGATTTGAAATTCGGCAGATGCAGGATTGTCGTGGCCGCGATGAAGGGGTCCAATCGGAGCAATGAACAGGACGGTGTTTCCACCTTGCGCGTCGCTACAAAATATCCCCATCTCACGGCGGAATACTTCACCAGGCGTGGCGTCCCGGTAGAGATCATTGTGCTCTCCGGGTCGATTGAGCTCGCCCCGGTGCTCGGACTGGCTGACTGCATCGTGGACCTGGTGCAGACAGGACTTACGTTACGACAGAACGGTTTGAGGGTCGTCCATGTGATCGGTGAATCGACGGCCCGGCTGATTGTCAATCGCGCCTCTTATCAGTTGCGGCGCGAGCGGATTTCAGAATTGTTGGAGCAAATCGAGAGCTTATTGGCTCGCGAGAAAACCGCATGATCGAGATCATTTCCGGCTCCCAATACCAGGGACATCCCAAAATACGGAGAATCCTCTCCCGCCGCCAGGGTACTGATCCGAAGGTCTCCCGTGTGGTCGAGGCCATTGTCCGAAGGGTTCGCAAAGACGGAGACCAGGCGCTCCGCCAACTGACCCAAAAACTGGATGGCGTGCAGCTTCGGACCATCCGGATTCCCTTCTCAAGGATAAAGAAACAGGCTTCGTTTGCACCAGTGGGTCTGCGCCGCGCAATTACACAGGCCCGCCACAATATTGAAGAGTTTCACCAACAGCAGGTTGAGAAATCCTGGACCATTCCCAAGGGCTTCGGCGCCTCCGTGGGCCAGCGTCTGGCCCCGATTGCTGCCCTAGGACTCTATGTTCCTGGTGGCACTGCCGCTTACCCTTCCACTGTGCTCATGAATGCCATTCCGGCGCAGGTTGCGGGGGTCGATCGGATCGCCGTTGTCACTCCTCCCCGCAACCTGGAGCGCAATCCAGGGCTCGCTGCGGCCCTGGTGGAATTAAATCTGGATGAAGTTTACGCCGTGGGGGGGGCTCAGGCGGTGGCAGCACTCGCCTATGGGACCCCGAGTATTCTGCGGGTCGATAAGATCGTGGGGCCCGGTAACCGCTACGTTGCTGCTGCGAAACGCATGGTTTACGGAGTTGTCGACATTGATATGATCGCCGGCCCCAGCGAGGTAGTTGTGGTGGCGGACTCGACCGCAAATGCGCGGTGGATCGCTGCTGATCTGCTTGCCCAGGCAGAGCACGACGTTCAAGCCTCCGCCATCTGTATTACCCTTTCCAGGGAACTTGCTCATCGGATACAGCGTGAGGTTGAAAAGCAAGTGAGTTCACTCGAGCGAGGCGCCATCTGCCGGCGTTCAATTGACAGGCTGGGCGCGGTCATTGTGGCTCGCAGCCAGTCTCAGGCGGTGTTGATCGTGAACGAGTTGGCACCGGAGCATTTGGAGCTGCATCTCCGACGGCCCGAACCATTCAGCCGAAAAATCCGGAATGCAGGGGCCATTTTCCTGGGCGACTATTCACCCGAAGCGGTTGGAGACTACTTCGCAGGACCGAATCACGTCCTCCCGACAAGTGGTACGGCACGCTTTTCTTCACCACTGGGCGTGTACGACTTCGTCAAGCGAACTTCAATTATCCAATATTCAAGAAAGCGGTTTGAGAAAGATGCCCGTGCTATCATCCAGTTTGCCCGGGCGGAACAGCTGACCGCACATGCCCGCAGCGTCGAGAGCCGATTGACGGGAAAAGCCCGCACGACCGGAGCTTGAGACCGGACCGGCTAAAACAAGGGATGACCGATTTTCCCATGAATGTTTTTCTTAACAAGATCAGGCCGAATGTCCGGGCGCTGGTTCCTTATTCGCTCCAGCACGTGGAGGCGCGTGTAAAACTCGACATGAACGAGAACCCCCTTGATACGCCGGAGGTCATCAAAGAAGCGGTGATTGAGCAATTGCAGCATCGGGAATGGACCCGGTATCCGGAGCTGGTTCCTCAAAGACTGCTCGCCAAACTTGCACAGTTTGCGGGGTGGCCGGAGAACGGACTTCTCGTAGGCAACGGGTCTAACGAAATGCTGAAAACCATTCTGATGGCCGTCGCAGGGCCGGGTACCCGGGTAACCGTAGTTCAGCCCTCCTTCTCCGTCTACCAGCAACTCGTCATGATTACGGGGGCGGAGTATCGCCCCGTACTTCTCACTCCAGACTTGCAATTTGACGTCGAAGCTATTTGCCGGGAAGCCTGCAGGTCGGACCTGACCATTGTCTGCGCCCCCAATAACCCGACGGGCACTCAAATCACACCTACGGCCATCCGTAAGATTCTCAGTTCCACTTCGGGCCTGGTCATAGTCGATGAAGCGTATTATGAGTTCAGTGGAATGACTTCGTTTGACCTGCTCCGGGAGTTCTCAAACTTAATCCTGCTTCGCACCTTCTCAAAGGCCATGGCTATGGCCGGACTTCGTATCGGTTACCTGCTCGCGGACCCTCAAATCACCGCGGAGGTCGCCAAGGCGAAGCTGCCTTACAACCTTAATTTTGTGTCGATCGCGGCGGCCGAGGCGGGCCTGGATCATATCGAGCTGCTGCAAGCCAACGTCCGGCGAGTCATTGAGCTGCGTGCCATGCTCACGGCCCGGTTGAAAAGGATCGCGGGAGTTGAGGTGTTTCCGTCGGGTGCAAATTTTGTTCTTTTCCGTACGCCTTTGCCCGGACCTGCGCTCTTCGAATCCTTGTTTGCCCAGTCCGTCCTGATTCGGGATGTAAGCAAAGCTCCGTTGCTGGATCGTTGTCTCCGCGTCACTGTGGGCAATGCAGAGGAAAATGAAGTCTTTCTCGCAGCGGTGAGGAAGTCTCTGCTCGAAGGAGCTGTTCGACATGTCGCCGAGAAAGAAGATAACCCCGGGATTCTTTGATTCCGGAGTTCGAGCGGATATACTCGCATGCTGACGCGCCTTAGCGCTCCAGCAAACCGGCACTCAGCGATATACCCGCTTGAGATAAGGCTATGAGGAAAAGGCAGCGCATTGCGATCGTCAATCGAAAGACCAAAGAGACGGATATCCATCTCCGCCTCAATTTGGACGGTGCCGGCAAAGGACAAATCAAGACCGGAATTAACTTTCTTGACCACATGCTCTCCGGCTTCGCCAGGCATGGACTGTTTGACCTCCATCTGCAGTGCAAAGGAGACCTCCACATCGACGCCCATCATTCCGTGGAAGACATTGGGATCGCCTTGGGGCAGGCGTTCGCGCTGGCGGCCGGGGACAAGGCGGGCCTCGTCCGGTACGGCCATGCTTACGTCCCCATGGATGAAACCCTGGTGCGGGGATGCGTTGATTTTTCGGGTCGCTCCTATACGCTTTTCAAGGTCAAGATCCCAAGAAAAAACCTCGGTGATTTGGACACGGAACTCGTGGAGCATTTTTTTGAATCCCTCGGGACGCACGCCCGGATCAACCTGCATCTCGAACTCCTGTATGGAAGGAACTCTCACCATATCTGCGAAGCTTGCTTCAAAGCGTGTGCACGGGCTTTGTGCGCTGCCACCCGCCTTGACCCTCGCGTGGTGGGGGTCCCCTCGACCAAGGGAAAGTTGTAGAAGCTGCAAGGTGACAGGAGTCGGGGCGCGGGACTCAGAGGTCCGCGGCAAGAAGCTGGACGTCAGAAGTCGGAAGCCAGAAGCCGGAGGTCAGAACTTTAAACTTTGAACTTTGAATTTGGACATGATTACGATTATTGACTGTGGGATGGGAAACCTTCGAAGCGTACAGAAGGCTTTTGAACATCTAGGCTATCCTGCACAAATCTCCTCCTCTCCCGACGACATTGAAAAGGGGCTCAAACTGGTGCTGCCCGGGGATGGGGCCTTTGGAGATGAAATGAAGCGATTGAAGGAGCTTGGGCTCACATCGCCCATTTTGGAGGCCGTGGGCAAAGGGGTCCCCTTCCTGGGCATCTGTGTTGGACAGCAAGTGTTATTCGATGCAAGCGAGGAATTCGGAAATCATCGCGGGTTGGGATTGTTCCAAGGCAGGATCAAGCGACTGCCCGAGGGTCTGCCAGTTCCGCACATGGGATGGAATCAGCTCCATCTGAAAAAGAATTCCAGCCTGCTGGCGGGGGTGGCCCCTGAGAGCTTTGTCTATTTCATCCATTCATACTACATCGCAGAGTGTGACTGGGCCGAGGTAACCGCGACAACCGATTACGGCTTCGAATTCCCTGTGGTGATTGAGCATGACAACGTGTTCTCCACACAATTCCATCCGGAGAAGAGCCAGTGTCCGGGCCTCCGTCTGCTGAAGAACTTTGCTGAAATTCCAAACGTTCAGAGATAGTGGAAGACAAAATTGGGGCCTGGTCAGATTCAAAACGACAGGTCTCTGAATCTCAGATGATCCTTTATCCTGCCATCGATATCAAAGACGGAAAATGTGTGCGCCTGGTCCAGGGCCGGGACGACACGACAAAGGAGTACTCCAGCAACCCGGTGCAAATGGCATTACACTGGGAGCGGGAAGGGGCGGAGTGGTTGCACATCGTGGATCTGGACGCGGCGCTCTCCGAGAGCCGCAGGAACGAAGACACGATCGAAGAGATTCTGCGAGTCGTCCGGATCCCCGTCCAGCTGGGGGGCGGAATGCGGGACCTCCCGCGTATTGAAAAGGCTATCGCCTGGGGAGCGAGTCGCATTGTCATTGGGACGGCCGCCGTTGAGAATTATGAGATGTTGCATCGGGCCATTGAACGGCACGGAGATTACATCGCCGTCGGGATCGATGTGAAGCATGACCACATAGCCACGCGCGGCTGGAAAATGGAAACGGAGTCCGAGCCTGCACATTTCGCAAAGAACCTGGCGCTCCACGGGGTCAGTGTTTTCGTTGTGACCGACATTGCCCAGGATGGAATGCTCACCGGCCCCAACTATGCCCTGGCCGAACGCGTGGCGCAGGCCACGAGAGGGTCGGTGATTTTGTCTGGAGGGGTTGGATCGCTCGAGGATATACTCAAGGCTCGTACGCTCGGAGACCGGGGAGTGGATGGTGTCATCGTCGGTAAGGCCCTATACGAGGAAAAATTTACACTCAAAGAAGCTCTGAGGGTAACGGCAAGATCATGACCCTCACCCCAACTGGATAGGGTGTGCAACCTCATGACACCAGGATCCCGTCCTTATTCAAGTTCCAGGGAGTCTTTAACCCAACCACGAATGGAAGCCAATACCAGCTCTCCGCCTGCTGAGAGTATTCGCTCTGCGGGCACTACTTATACAGGTCAGGCCCTCCTCATGGTCTTTTGTACCTTGGGGATGCTCGGCGCGCTCCTGGGGGGGCTGCACTGTCTCGGTTTAGCTGAAGGCGATCAAACCCAGGCATCCAGCCGCTGGATGACCTATCTGTCGGACTTCCACCTGGAACATTTTTACAAAATTCAGAAGGAACAGCTGGAACTCCGGTTAAACGAGCTGGCGATTCATGAAGACCTCGACAGCCTCGTCCTCGAAAACTACCGGCTCCGGATCGCTGAGTACGCTCGCCAGATCGAAACCGTTCACAAGAAAGGCGCCCAGGAGGAAAACGAGGCCCACGGGTACGAAGTGCAGCGCGACCGGCAGCTGCAGCGGACGCGTTGGCTGATGGCAGGAGCTGCTGGATTTGTTCTTGTGATCGCGTTGCTCATGCTCAATGTGGTCTCCGGAGGGAGGGGGTTCATGGTCGGGGCCCTGTTGCTGCTGGTTACCTCGCTGGCCGTCTGCGGGAACGCGTTTGTCACTCTGTGGAGGTAGACCGTAATCAGATGCTCGCCAAGCGAATTATCCCTTGCCTGGATGTCGACGACGGCCGGGTCGTCAAGGGAATTCGTTTCGTCCAGTTGCGCGACGCCGGTGACCCGGTGGAGTGTGCCCGTCGCTACGATGAGGAAGGTGCCGACGAGTTGGTTTTCCTGGACATTACCGCTTCCTCTTCCCAACGGAAAACAGCCGGGGAACTGGCAGCCCGTGTGGCGGAGGAGGTGTTCATCCCGTTCACGATCGGCGGCGGGATCCGCACCATTGAGGATGTTCGAAACATTCTTAAGTCGGGGGCGGACAAGGTGTCCTTGAATACGGCAGCCCTTCAGAATCCTCACTTGGTCTCTCAGGCCGCGGAGAAATTCGGAAGCCAGTGCGTGGTTGTAGCGATCGATGCGCGGCGCCAGGGCCGGAACGGCAGGGTGGTGGGAGCAGGCCCGGCACGATGGAAGGTCTTCAGCCATGGGGGGCGGCAGGAGACCGCGCTTGACGCCGTGGAATGGGCGCAGCAGGCGGTCGTGATGGGCGCGGGCGAGATTCTGCTCACTTCCATGGACCGTGATGGCACTCAGGATGGTTATGATCTTGAATTGACACGCACCATCGCTGAAGCCGTTTGTGTCCCAATCATCGCGTCGGGAGGGGTCGGCTCGCTTGAACATCTTTATGAGGGTCTGACGGCGGCCAAGGCGAGCGCCGTCCTGGCTGCCTCGATCTTCCACTTTGGTACCTTTTCAATCCGGGAGGCAAAGGAATTCCTGAGGCAGAAAGGCGTCCTGGTCCGTTAGAATCAGAAATCGCAGGTTGATGTTCCCGATCGAATCACACCGTGGTCCATTGCGGTGCGGAAACCTTTTCACACAGGCCGAATATCAAGTTCAGAAACATCCCGTCACAATGCCTATGTCTTCCAGTGCATTTCTATCACAACTCAAATATGATGAGCAGGGCCTGATTCCAGCGGTGGTTCAAGATGTGCGCACAAAACAGCTTCTCACCCTGGCCTACATGAATGAAGAAAGTCTAAGAAAAACCCTCGACACGGAGGAAACTTGGTTCTGGAGCCGCTCACGAAGGTCGCTGTGGCATAAAGGAGAAACCAGCGGCCATACCCAGCACGTGGAGAGAATCACCCTGGATTGCGATGGAGACGCGCTGCTGATTGAGGTAACCCCCAGCGGGCCGGCATGTCACACGGGGGCAGAAAGCTGCTTTTTCACAATGTTGTCCGGAACGACCAGCTCGGAGCCCGACCTAAGCCGTCCCTTAATGGGCCCCGCCTCAACTCATCTGGGGCAGGTGCTCAGCGAACTCGCTGCGGTGATTGCCCAGCGCCAGCGCGATCTCCCGGAAGACTCGTACACCACCACTCTCTTCAGGAAGGGATTGGATCATATCGCCAAGAAAGTCGCTGAAGAATCGGCGGAGACGATCCTTGCGGCCAAAGACCACTCCCGAGAGCAGATCGCCTATGAGACCGCCGATCTCCTCTACCATCTTCTTGTCCTGCTCGCCGAAGAAGGGGTTACCCTTGAAGACGTCGCCCTTGACCTTGCAGGGCGCCATGGAAAAAAGAAATCAGAATATCGCCCCTGACCCTTCGTCCGACGTATCTCCCATCCCGGGAAAACTGAACTGGATGATATAATCCGACGTTCGTTTTTAGCTTTGTCTGACCCTTTGTGGCCGTGGAGGCCTGCCTAGAGAAGAGATGATAAGTCATTCCCAATCGCTCATCGACTGGACTCAGTTCGAAAAACTCGCCTGCGAGGGAAACGTCGTTCCGGTCTTCAAGTGGGTGACTGCCGATTTACTCACACCCGCTTCGGCCTTTTTGAAATTGGAGGCCCAATCCCCTTTCGGCTTCCTGCTCGAAAGTGTGGAAGGCGGTGAGACCATTGCCCGGTACTCCTTTATCGGTGTCGGTCCATTTCGCTCCCTCCGGTATCGCGACGGCGAGGCCTTCATCGCTTCGGCGACCGGTTCACAACGCCGGCGCCAGGACTTCTTTGATCTGCTGCGAGCGGAAGTGAACCAGTTTCGGCCGGTCCGAGTGGAAGGAATTCCTCCTTTTACCAGCGGCGCTGTGGGATATCTGGGATACGACCTGGTGCGGTTGATTGAGAATATCCCGGACCGCACCACGCGAGATGTGGATCTGGATGACGCCGTGCTGATGTTTTTCTCCAACCTTGTGATCTTCGATCATGTGCGTCACCAGGCCCTCATTGTTTCCAATGTGCTGACCGAGGAAACTGGCGACAGACTCACCTTGAAAGAAAAATATCAAAAGGCTGTTCGAAAGATTGCGTCCATGGAGCAGTTGCTCCATGCCCCCCTTGTGAGGACGAAAGCCAGCCGCGAGGCACAACCGACTGCACGCCCGGGCGACGAGACCTGCACCTTCACGGCGGAAGGCTTTGGGAAAGCCGTCAATCAAGCCAAGCAGTACATTACGGCGGGCGACATTTTTCAGGTGGTCCTGTCGCAGCGGTTCGAAAGGCATTGCGCTGCCGACGCCTTTGAGGTGTACCGGGCGCTGCGGATTGTGAATCCGTCGCCGTACATGTATTATCTCAAGCTGGGTGATTTTCAGATCGTGGGCTCTTCCCCCGAAATGCTGGTGAAGGTTCAGGGAAGAAAGATCGCTTATCGTCCCATCGCGGGGACAAGGCCGCGGTCTGGGGGCGCGGATGATGCCACTGATGAGCAGTTGGCGGTCGAGCTGCAACACGACGAAAAGGAATGTGCCGAGCACGTCATGCTGGTTGACCTCGGGCGGAATGACGTCGGCCGGGTCTCGCGGTACGGATCCGTCCGGGTTCAGCGGCTGATGTTTGTCGAGAGGTACTCCCATGTCATGCATCTCGTCTCGGCCCTTGAAGGGGAGTTGAAGGAGGGTCTCGACGCGATTGATGTGCTTCGAGCCTGCTTTCCCGCGGGGACAGTGTCCGGAGCTCCCAAGATCCGTGCCATGGAAATTATCGACGAGCTGGAACCCACACGCCGGGGCATCTATGCCGGCGGAATCCTTTATCTTGATTTCTCCGGCAACCTGGATTCCTGCATTGCGATACGGACTATCGTGCTCAAGGACCATCGCGCTTATATCCAGGCGGGGGCCGGGATCGTTGCGGATTCGCAACCCGATCGGGAATATCAGGAATGTATCAATAAGGCGCGCGCATCTTTGAAGGCCATTGAATTGGCGGAGGAAGGACTTTGACTCGTAGTAACAACGGAGTAACGACTTAAGTCGTTACCACCCTAAACTCATGATTCTCGTTGGTAGTAACGACTTAAGTCGTTACTACATTAAACTCATGATTCTCGTCATCGACAATTACGATTCCTTTACCTATAACCTGGTTCAATATCTCGGGGAGATGACCCCCGAGGTTATCGTGCGGCGGAACGATCGGGTGACGGTGGAAGAAATCGCCGGTATCAAACCGGAGCGCATCGTGATTTCCCCGGGGCCGGGTCGTCCGGAAAACGCGGGCATCATCGTCGATTGCATCAAATCGTTCACGGGGAAGGTCCCCCTTCTGGGCGTTTGTTTGGGATTGCAAGCCATTGGCCATGCCTTTGGCGGCCGGGTGGTGGGGGCCCAACGATTGATGCACGGCAAGACCTCCCGGGTAAGCCACGACGGGAAGACCCTCTTCCAAGGTGTGGCTCAGGATTTTACGGCAACCCGTTATCACTCCCTGGTGGTCGATGAAGGGTCGCTCCCGGATTCGCTGGAGATTTCCGCGCGCAGCGACGACGGAGAAATCATGGGTTTGCGCCATAAGCGCTTTCCCACCGAAGGCGTGCAGTTTCACCCCGAGTCGATATTGACACCCGAGGGCAAGACCATATTGAAAAATTTTCTGAGGCTCTGAAAAGCACGGGCCGCTTCGAATGACAGTCGGTCGAAGCGGGATCCAAGAGTGAGACTTCCAGGATCTGGACGACTTCGGAAGTCCCAATAGGATGTATTTCGACCCGTCGCCCGTCTTACAGGCACATTCCAATCGCAGCACTGTTTTTCGGACCGGGGAGAGGAGTTCATTTGTGAAGCTCGATTTCCTGGGCACGACCAAACGGACGCATATGTGCGGAGAACTCCGCGCATCGCACGAGGGACAACGAGTGACGCTGATGGGCTGGGTGGCGCGGCGGCGCGACCTGGGCCAATTGATTTTTATCGACCTGCGCGACCGCACGGGCTTGACGCAGATCGTCTTCAAGACCGACATCGACCGGGAGATTCACGAGAAGGCAGAACAGCTCCGTACCGAGTTCGTGGTGGCAATCGAGGGGACGGTTCTCCGACGGGAGGCCAACACGGTCAACAGGAACCATCCCACGGGCGAGATCGAGGTGGTCGCTTCGCTCTTGAAAGTCCTGAACGAGGCTCAAACCACCCCCTTCCCCATTGACGACAACATTGCCACCAGCGAAGACATTCGTTTGAAGTACCGGTATCTCGACTTGCGAAGGCCCAAAATGCAGGCAAATTTCCGCCAGCGCCACGAGGTCACCATGGCCGCCCGGAAATACTTGAACGACCAGGGCTACTACGAGATCGAGACGCCCTTTCTCACCAAATCCACGCCGGAAGGAGCCCGTGACTATCTCGTTCCCTCTCGTTTTCACCGCGGAAAATTCTATGCCCTCCCTCAGTCACCACAACTTTTCAAGCAGCTGCTCATGGTTTCAGGCTTCGACAAATACTTCCAAATCGTCCGTTGCTTCCGTGATGAGGATATCCGTGCGGATCGTCAACCCGAGTTCACACAGATCGACATCGAACATTCGTTTCCACACCTGGATGAGTTCTTTATGTCCATTGAGGGTCTAATCGCGTCGATCTTTGCAACCAGCAGGGCGACTCTCTCCCACCCCTTTCCAAGGCTGTCTTATTCCGAGGCCATGCGGAGATACGGCACTGACAAACCGGACACGCGGTTTGAGATGGAAATCCTTGATCTTGGGCCTCTCGTCGGCAAGACAGAGTTCGTGCCGTATCGAAAAGCCCTCGATACCGGCGGGGTCGTTCGGGCAATTTGTGCCAAGGGCTGCGCAAAATATTCCCGGAAACAAACCGATGAACTGGCAGAAACGGCAAAAATCTTTGGCGCGAGTGCCCTGGCAACCATCAAGGTGACATCCGAGGGTGTTCAATCGACGCTTGAGAAGGCTTTGGGCAAGCCCCTCGTTGTGGAACTCGCCGCCGCCACCCACGCCTTGGTAGGCGATTTGCTGTTGATCGCGGCCGGGGAGAAAAAAGTGGTCGAGGAATCCCTGGGTGCAGTCCGGTTGCAGGTGGCCAGACAGGAGAAGCTGCTGGAGGGACCGGCAAGGTGGAATTTTCTGTGGGTGACCGACTTTCCCATGTTCGAATGGAGTGAGACCGACCAACGGTTTGTCGCGATGCATCATCCCTTCACCTCGCCGGTCGAAGAGGACATCGAAAACGGACTGATTGAACGGGATCCCGGGAAGGTGCGGGCGAAGGCCTACGACCTCGTTTTGAACGGGTCGGAAATTGGGGGGGGTTCCATTCGAATTCATCGTTGGGATGTGCAGGCCCGGGTCTTCAAGGCCCTGGGTCTCAGTGACGAAGAAGCCCGGCAACGTTTTGGATTTTTCCTGGAGGCCCTCCAGTACGGAACTCCCCCGCATGGCGGGATTGCCCTGGGGCTGGATCGGATCATGACCATCCTGACGGGGGAGCCCTCGCTGCGGAGTGTCATCGCGTTTCCAAAAACCGCCACTTATGTGGACCTTATGACAGAGTCGCCGTCCCCCGTGGATCAGCATCAGCTCGATGAGTTGGGAATTGTGATCAAACCATAGTCCATGAGAAGCCCTGACCGCTGATGTCCAAAATCCGTGTTCTCCCGGAAATAGTTGCCAATAAGATCGCCGCGGGTGAAGTGGTGGAACGTCCGGCGAGCGTCGTCAAGGAGCTGGTGGAAAACGCGATTGACGCCGGGGCCCACAGGATCTTTGTGGACACCGAAGCCGGCGGCAAGCGACTGATCCGCGTCAGTGATGATGGCTGTGGCATGTCCCCCGATGATGCCCTGCTCGCCTTCGAGCGTCACGCCACGTCCAAAATGAAAACCGCGGAGGATTTGCTCTCCATAGCCACTCTCGGGTTCCGGGGGGAGGCCATCCCTTCCATTGCGGCGGTCTCCCGGGTGTTGATGGAAACGCGATCGCTTGAACTGCCCGTCGGATCACAGGTGGAAATTGCGGGCGGAAGGATGCTCGCGGTCAAGGAGGTGGCTGCGACGCCGGGTACCACCATCACCGTGCGTGATCTTTTCTACAATATTCCGGCCCGCCGCAAGTTCTTGAAATCGGAATCCACCGAATTAGGCCACATTTCCTCGCTCGTCACACATTACGCTCTTGCGAATCCTCAGATTTATTTTCAGCTTCATTCCACGACCAACGAGATTCTGAATGTCGCACCAGTCGAGACGTACCGGGAGCGGATCTTCCAGATCTTCGGCCGCGATCTGCTCTCCCAGTTGATCGAGATCGAGGGCCACAGCGCGGAGCTCGCCGAAGCAACCGGATTCGAACCCGGAGGGACAAATGAGTCCCCGGACGGGCTGGAGGGAGACCCTCCGGGACAAAGGATCCGTATTACCGGGTTTGTATCGCTGCCCGAAGTGCACCGGCTGAATCGCAATGCCATCTACATCTTTGTCAACCGGAGGCTGGTCCGCGACCGGCTTTTGATGCATGCGATGACGGAGGCCTATCACAACCTCATGCCATCCGCCGTTTATCCCGCGGCCCTGGTTTTTATCGACATCCCGTTTTCAGAGGTGGATGTCAACGTTCATCCCTCGAAAATCGAGGTCCGATTTCGACGATCCGCCCTCGTCCATGATCTCCTGCGGGATACCATTCGCGGCGGCATCTTAAAACAAAAGCCTATCGCCACATTCCGGCCCAGGGATCGGGTCACTCCGGAGGACGTTGCGGTGCAGAGCGCCGCCCAGGAAAACCTGGGAAGCGATCCCCTGGGAGCTGAGCTGGAATCAAGAGGAATGCCCGCGTCGTCGATGGCAGGTCCGCCCGTCATGACCCGCGCACAGGCCCTCCCTGCCTTCAAGCTCCGCCCGGACGTGCCAGAGCCGGAGAATCTGCGAATGAGATTTGACCCCTCAATCGCCCTTTCGGCTTACTCGCCGGTGCCAGGCCTCTCTGAAAACGCGCTGCGGGGGGGGTGCGAGGGGAGCGGAGCCTCCGGAGAGGCCAGCCCGTTCACCGAGAATGAAATTGCGACTTTGATCGATCACCACATCACGCCGCTGGGGCAGATTCGCGATAGCTTCATTGTGGCGACCGATGATCGGGATCTCTATCTCATTGACCAGCATGTGGCGCATGAGCGGGTTTTGTTCGAGTTGCAGTTAAAGGAACGCGCGCGTGGCACCCTCCAGGGGCAAAGGCTGCTGCTGCCGATGATCATCGAACTCGATCCACGACAACTGTCCATTCTGGAAAATATTCTTCCGGAGATGGTTCACAGCGGGTTTGATGTGGAACCCTTTGGTCACAAGACCATTGCGGTCAAATCCGCTCCTGCGGGGGTAGACGCCAGCGACGTCGAAGCCCTCCTCCGGGAGATTCTTGACGCCCTCGAGCGGGAAAGCCAGGCGGTCAACATTGAAAAGCTCCAGACCAAGATTGCGGCCTCGGTCGCCTGCCATGCGGCCATCAAGGTGAATATGAAGCTCGATCAGGACAAGATGCGATGGCTGATCGACGAATTGATGAAGACGGATTATCCCATGAGCTGTCCCCATGGACGGCCTGTCATAATCCGGTATACCCTGCGCGAAATAGAACGCGCCTTTAAACGGCCTTGAGAGCCCGGGTTTGTTCCTGCCCTGCAACCGCCGATCTCTCGAGTGACAAATCTGGAAATCGCTTCGCCCCATGCCCACTTGCCGAAACCTGATCATTGCGATTGATGGACCTGCCGGCTCGGGGAAGTCAACCGTCGGAAGGAAGGTCGCCGAGCACCTCGGGTACTTCTATGTGGACACTGGCGCCATGTACCGGGCGGCGGCATGGAAAGCGCTTCAAATGAAGACTCCTCTGGATGATGCGGCGGCGATGACAAAGTTGGTGCGCGATACTCAAATGCGGCTGGCGTGTGACCATCAACAGTTCCAAATCTCCATCGACGGGGTTGATGTCACACGGGCCATCCGTGCGCCGGAAGTCAGCGAGGCGTCGTCCAGGATTTCAACCATTGCGCCCGTTCGACGTGAGCTTGTGGCTCAGCAGCAGCTTCTGGGAAAAGACGGAGGGGTGGTTATGGAAGGTCGCGACATCGGCACTGTGGTATTCCCGGACGCGGACGTTAAAATCTTTCTCGATGCCACCCCCGAGGCCCGCGGCGAGCGACGTTACAACGAAGATGTACATAGCGGAAAGCCTGCCAGCCGAGAATTGACGATTGAAGCAGTCCGGGGGCGAGATCAGCGCGATGCTTCACGGGAAGCCTCTCCAATGATGCCCGCCCCGGATGCCGCCTACATTGATACGACTCGCTTGACTATTGATCAAGTCGTCGAAAAGATCCTCGCCTTGGTTGCAGTCGCGCGAGGAACTTCATCTTCGAAGTAGCAGTCCAAGCCATGGCCCCCCGATAAAAGTCGAAAGACACCGGCGGGGAAGCAAATCAATTGCGGAATGGGGATTGTGGATTGTGAATTACGGATTTCGGATGCGGAAGAAAAGCGTGCAGCCGGGGCTCGTTCAGCACGAGCGAGCACTCATTCCCCGCGGGATGAATTGACGCTTGGCGGGGTTTCAAGAGAAAGGGCCCCAGCAAGGAGTTCGTCGAGACGACCCAGACGAGGCATTAATTCCACGACCGTCAATACAAGACCTCGATACAGTTTCTCCAGGAAAGCCGCCCCTTTGGGGGGAAACCGAACGGTTGATGTCTGTAAGGGAAATCCGGCAAGAGGCGTAGAACAGAGCCCCTGTGGCACCAGATGCATTTGCTCTACTGACCCTCTTGCCTCGAAAGAGAGGAGATACGCGCTGTGTCGACCCACCCGAGAGTTCCCTCGAACTCCCCATCCAGCACGATGACCCGGCATAAACCACCCGAGACATCCAGGACACGAATGGTCGCACCTGCGGGGACAGGGGCTACTTTGTTTGTTGATCGGTTCGATCCCGCTTTCCTTCGAGTTTTCAGGGATTTTTGGGCACTTTGATTTGGCGCACCGGACGTCTCACGCAGGGCAAGAAGATCGTCCTTGCTCTTAGCTACCAGGATGACCGACTCGCCGGACAAGAACAGATGTCCCGCCTGCCCCATGGCGCCCGGGAGAGGCCCCATCGAAGAATTTTGGACATTGCCTGGCTGGATTAGCGGACCCAGGAAAACGACTAAGCAAACGAAAGCACCCAACAAGATTTGAATCCACTTTCCCAAACCTAACTTGTTCCCATTTTTGAACGCGGGTCGTGCAGGTCGTTCCATTACAAATTCAGATGGCTGACGATTTGAGGGCCTTTCCTGGGTCGCAAGTTCCTTATGACATTTGGTGCAGACAATATAGCGGTCAGGCATCTTTTCAGCGCAGTGCGGACATATCATCGTGCTTCCTCCGATGGCTCTGCTGCGATACCCTCAAAATATTCAGCTATCCCCAACACCACAGATGAAGATCTGCTTACGTTCCGGGGAAGGACTTGTGTCTCCGGATCCCTCTCATAGCTTTCTTTATTCAATGCCAGGGGACTTAAGGCAACACATTCCGGCCCGTTCTTCCTCCCACATCTTTAGTGCTGGCACGCATATATCCAACTCCTGCGGTCAAATTGACCGCCGGGGGGCTTCATCGCTAGGCTGTTGATTCCAAAATCCCGGAATGAGTTTTGATCAATGAATCAGCTCCCCCAACAGACTGCCTTTGTTCCTTTTGAAAACATGATTAACAATTTCTGTAACTTCCACTTACAAATTCCGTCGCCCTATCGGACCTTGATGTTTCGTCCCAAGCAGCGATGACGGCATTTCTTAAAAAGGGGAGGGGGATAACTTGCACCTCAGGATGCCTACGATTCTCAGTCTCCAATGGCAGGAAGGGCGTACAATCGCGCAGGATGGGCTGTCCCCCCACTGTTTTCTCCTCTATTCCGCAATCCGAAATACCCAATCCGAAATTTAACACTCCCCCAAGAGTTCGAAAACACAACGGTTCTTGCGTCGGTCACCCAAAGCCTCTATAATCGCGCGCTTCCAGACATGGAGGGCGAATGGACCTGGATGGATGGCGCAAGCGCATCGACGCAGTGGATTTGAAGCTGGTAGAACTGTTGAACCGTCGCTCACGCTATGCCCTCGAGATTGGGAAAATCAAAGCAAGGTTGGATCTCCCGGTGTACACACCCAGCCGCGAGGTTGAAGTGCTGAATAACGTCGTAATCGCCAATGAAGGCCCTCTCAATGATCAGGCCATCCGACGCTTGTTTGAGCGCATTATTGATGAGGCCCGACTCCTGGAGCGGGAGTATATTGAAAATAGAAGACAGAAAATGGGCTCGAGACCGGAAGCATCGAAGAAAGGCCCGGGTCGTTGATCCCGGCGGAAGCGTCGATTAGGGGGGTCGGGGGGACCTCTGGAAGGAAGATCCTCGATGGTCGTTGTCATGCAGGTGGGGGCAGGAGAGCCTCAGATTCAAAAGGTGATTGATCGCCTGGTGGGTATGGGATTTGATGTCCACCGGTCAACGGGAGTCAATCAAACCGTGTTGGGTGCGGTCGGTGCCAAGCCGGTGATTGACACACGCGACTTGGAGGTACTGGACGGGGTGGCAGAGGTCATCCGCATCAGTACCCCCTTCAAGCTCGCCAGCCGCACTTTCAGCCCGGAGGATTCCATCATCCGGGCCGGGCCGAAAGGACACCAGGTCGCCATCGGAGGAAAGACCGTTATCATGATGGCGGGCCCTTGCACGGTCGAATCCGCGGAGCAAATCCGCGAGGTGGCCCGACGCGTTAAACACGGCGGAGCAGCCATCCTGCGCGGCGGAGCATTCAAACCGCGGACCTCACCTTACAGCTTCCAGGGTTTGGGAGAAAAGGGGTTGAAATACATCCGCCGGGCGGCCGATGAAAACGGCTTGCTTGTGGTCACCGAATGCCTGGATACCGGACATGTGAGTATGGTCACGGAATATGCGGACATCGTGCAGGTGGGAGCCCGGAACATGCAGAACTTCGAGATGCTCAAAGCCTTGGGAAGGATCCGAAAACCGGTTCTCCTCAAACGCGGCATGAGCGCGACCATCGAGGAATGGCTCATGAGCGCCGAATACATTCTGACAGGGGGCAATCATCACGTTATCTTGTGCGAGCGCGGCATTCGGACCTTCGAAACTTACACCCGCAATACGCTCGATATTTCCGCGATCCCTGTCGTCAAGAAACTGTCACATCTGCCCATCATCGTCGACCCGAGTCACGGGACGGGGCGCCGCGACAAGGTGGCACCGATGGCCCGCGCCGGAGTGGCCGCGGGCGCCGATGGCATTCTCATTGAGGTCCACCATGATCCCGAGAAGGCGCTGTGCGACGGCGCCCAGTCTCTGTTCCCCGATCAGTTCGAACAGCTGATGAAGGAGCTGCGGATCATCGCGCCAGCCGTCGGCCGCGAAATCTGAGGCCTAAATCAGGTTCTTGCTTATCGTCCGGAGTGGGGCGAGCGAGGGCGCCGGGGATAAGTCCATTTCCTGAGGTCTGACTCTTAACTTCCTCTTGGAACCAGGCGTGTTCCTACGAACGAATAATCCGACTTAGCGCGGCGTGAGGAGTTCGCCGACGAACGCCTCCACCTGTCGGGCGAGCGCTTCTGCCCCGGGCAGGGGGCCTCGATTTGCGTCGATCTGCTCTTCAATCCTCCGGACAATAGCACTGCCCACGACCGCCGCATCAGCGACCTTGCATACACTCTGCACCTGGGCTCTTGTCGATATTCCAAAGCCCACGGCAATCGGAAGACTGGTAAATCGGCGAATCCTCTGGACCAGATTCTCAACCCCCTCCGAAAGACTTTCGCGAGCGCCCGTGGTTCCGGTGCGGGACACTGCGTATATGAATCCACGCGCCACGCTGCAAATCTTGCGGATCCGCTCGTCCGTGGAGGTCGGCGCAACCAGGAAAATCAAATCCAGGTCATGGGCGTCAAATACCTTCTTGATCTCTCCGGACTCTTCCGGGATGAGATCCGTCAACAACACTCCGTCCACGCCCGCTGCTCTTGACCGGCACGCGAAAGTTTCAATCCCCATCTGCCAGATCGGATTGAGATAACTGAAGAGCACAAACGGTGTGTCCTCTCTGTTCACCGGCACTACGCCGCTGTCCGGCCTGCTGTGTTCGGAGGTGGACTCGCTCCCTCCCCTCAAGTCCGCTACCATTTTCAGGATCTTTGTCAGGTTTGTTCCGGCATCCAGGGCTCGTTGTGAGGCGCGTTGGATGACGGGGCCGTCGGCCAGGGGATCAGAAAACGGCACCCCCACCTCAAGTACATCCACCCCTGCTCTTAGAAGAGCACGGATGATCGAATCGGTGTGCAGAAGAGAAGGATCGCCCGCGGTAAGATAAGCAATGAATCCCTTCCTGCCGGACTGGCGCAAGGCCTCGAACCTCTTTTGAATTCGCGTCAAGAGGATTGCTCCCTGTTCATGTTTTTCAAGGGTGGCCCACCCCGCCGGGCCTGACTTGGTTCAACCTGCAAGTCTCCGTGCGTCTTAGGTGATTCCCTTGATCATAAAGGGTCTACCGATTTCACACAAGAGCGGCCCCCGGACATCTCCCAACGACTTGTTTTTCGGCACGGGTTTCGCCGCTTGGAAAAAACAAAATAAATGTAACCGCTCATTAAACCTTTTCGTCCTCAGGCCATCTATACTATCGCAGCGCCACCAGCCTGTTCCCAGGGGAATTTAGCTGTGTGATTTTTTCCTCCGATGGGGGGAGAATCTTGCTCATCAAAATCCAAAGAAGGGATTCTTTTCCAGTTCACTGCCTGCGCCCGTGCAAAAACTTTCCCTGACGCCGCAGCAACGCGAATGGTTAGTACCCTTTTTAGGGTACCTGGTCATCGTCCTGATCGCCAACTATCGCGTTCACGAGCTATATGATTCTGACTTCGCCTTTCTGGTTTTGATTCTGGCCGCCTTCGCGCTGGGTCGCGTCTCAAGCTTTGTCCGCGACTGGACACCTGTAGTCCTCCTCCTTTTCTCCTATGAGTATCTGCATGGGTATGCTGACAAAATCATCGGCAAAGTGCATTCAACCGACATCATCCACCTAGAGGAAAAACTTTTTGGTTATCCGGTGGCCACGGTCACGCTCCAGAGGATCCTCTACACCCCCGGTGTCGGCCACTGGTACGATTACGCCTCCAGCCTGATCTATTATGCCCATTCCTTCGTAGTTCTGTTTGTGGCATTCGGCCTGTGGGTCTACCGGAGGGACCTCTACCGGGTTTGGGCAAGATTATTTGTGTACCTTTCCTTCGCTGGTTTTACCACCTATATTCTCTTTCCCGCCATGCCACCCTGGATGGCATCGCAATACCATTTGATCCCGCAGATCCACAAAATCATTGACGAGGTTATGCCGGATGGAACGGTCGGGGTGGTCAGCGCCATGACCTCCAATCTCGTCGCAGCCATGCCCTCGTTACATGCAGCGTATCCGACGCTCGGTTTCCTGTTCATGTGCCGTTATGTCAAAAAGGCGGCGCCTCTTTATGCCGCTTACTGTCTTACGGTGTATTTTGCGATCATTTACCTGGGAGAACATTACATCCTGGATACCCTGGCGGGGATCGGATACGCGGCCGGAATTTTCTTCATCAACGAGTGGGTGACTTCGAGGCAGTGGCGATTCCCATTCCGGTCAGCGTCCACAGCCGTGTTCGAAGTTCCACCCAGAAGGATTTCAACTAACCCCTCATGGCCATATACACCCATCCCGGAGCTTGACACCTATCGTGCCACCCGGAGCGGAGAAAATGAGGCTTGAGGCCCTGAGCCGGTGCCTCAACGATGGCGACCAGCCTGCGCACCCCAAGAGTTTCGCCCTGCCCGTAGAGAGCGTGCGCCGTCATGCCGGTCATCGGGCTGTTCCTCTATTCCTTGCTTTCCCCAAACAGATCCAACTCTGACAAATCCATCTGTCTCCCCGGCAACGTTTCATCTCCACTGGCTTTGCTTCTGGGTCCGCCCGATCAAGCCAATAGACCTGGCCAACGCAAGACAATTCAGCGATCCGGGTCGACCCCTCCCATGCAACGGAGCGAGAAGATCCGCTCTCTTGATTTTATTCCCCTCCGATGCGGCTTACTTGCGAAACAAAGAAAAAAAGAAGGTCAAAATGAGGCTAATTAAAAGACAGGTTACCAGGGGAAAATAAAAGGTGAAGTTACCGCGGTGGATCCGGATATCGCCCGGCAACCGACCGAAGTGGAGAAAGTTGAGCCGGTCCAACAGAAGGATTGCCCCGCCCAACAGCACAAGAATAATACCCAACTGAAGAATAAATTTGCCGACGAAAGACACTCTGAAACCTCAGATTCCAAAGTCCAATATCCAAATTCCAAACAAAAACCAAATTCCAAGGCCCAAAGAGCGATCAAGTAACAAGAGGAAGGGTCCAATCGGAAATCGGATGATCAATGCGTGTCTTGAATGCCATGTTTGACCTATTGGAGTTTGAAATTTACTTGGATTCTGGATATTGGGATTTGGAGTTTCCCTTCAGGATAGTATTTCAAGCTCACTAAAAAAGTATTTGGTTTCGAAGGCCGCTGTCTCAGGGGCATCGCTGCCGTGGGTTGCGTTATTCTGGATTGAAGACCCGAATCGCTTTCTCAGGGTCCCCTCCGCCGCCTTCAACGGGTCGGTTGCGCCCATCACCTCACGCCACTTCCTTATTGCGTCCTCGCGCTCCAGAATCATCGCGACGATGGGGCCCGATTGCATAAACTCGGTGAGGGGGCCGAAGAAGGGGCGTTCGCGGTGCACAGCATAAAATCCTTCGGCCAGCTTCTTGGACAAATGGATAAGTTTCATGCCTATGATCCTGAACCCATTCGATTCGATCACTTTGATGATATCGCCCGTGTAGCCGGCCTTTAGAGCATCGGGCTTGACGAGTGCCAGGGTACGTTCCAAAGACAAGGTGTTATTCTCCTTAATGGGAACTGATATAACTCACTCCAAGGCCGCCCTGAAAGATCCTAGCTCACCAGGGGCCCCCTAAATAAAGGACCAACAGTCAAGTTTCAAAACAGCCTCTTTTTTCACCGCTCATCCACAGGTCGCTGGAATCCCTGCTTGCTGAATTTCGTCACCCTCCCGGTCACTTACGGAGGGTCTTCTCAACCATCGCCCCAATCTCCGCGGGTGATTCAACCACGAAAATCCCTGCATCGTGCATGGCCTTCATCTTCTCCGCCGCGGTCCCTTTGCCCCCGGCAATGATAGCCCCGGCATGGCCCATCCGACGGCCGGGCGGCGCTGTTTGTCCCGCAACAAAACCGATGACCGGTTTTTTGACATGCTCTTTCACGTAGGCGGCCGCCTCCTCCTCCGCCGTTCCGCCTATTTCTCCGATCATGACGATGGCCTGGGTTTCCGGATCCTGGTTAAACATTCGGATGGCGTCCAGGTGGGTGGTCCCAATGATGGGGTCTCCCCCGATGCCGATGCATGTGGACTGGCCAATCCCGCGCCGCGTCAACTGGTCGACCGCCTCGTATGTCAAGGTCCCGCTCCGAGACACCACGCCGACATTGCCCTCCTTGTGAATGTGTCCCGGCATGATCCCCACCTTGCACTTTCCGGGCGAGATGATGCCCGGGCAATTGGGACCGATCAGGCGCGTCGTTTTCTTCTCCTGGAGATATCGCCAGGCCCGAACCATGTCCAGGGTCGGAATCCCTTCGGAAATGCAAACCACCAGCGCCAAGGCCGCATCCACGGCTTCCATGATGGCGTCGGCCGCAAACGGAGGCGGCACAAAAATAACTGAGACATTGGCCCCGGTGGCTCTAACGGCGTCCGCCACCGTGTTGAATACGGGGACCGGGGGATGATTTGAACCGTCCAGCGAATGAGAGGTCCCCCCCTTTCCGGGGGTGACTCCGGCGACGATTTGTGTTCCGTATTCCATGCACGTCCTGGCGTGGAATGTGCCCTCTTTCCCCGTTAACCCCTGCACCACGACGCGGGAATTCCTGTCAACAAGAATGCTCATGAATCAATCCCTTTCCTGGCTGATTGTTGATCTGACGAGTTGATTCCACTCTCCATCGGCCGGAGCCCACGAGGCGCCCGTCTCAGTTGCTCTCTGAGAAGCCATCCACCATCTTCACAACCCGCTCTTCGAATCCATTCCTCTCTGCCAACTCGAGCGGAATGGTCACGATAACCGAAAACTTGTGTTTTTCTCCGTCGAGCGTAATGACATGCACACGATATTCTTTGTGGGCGTCTTCCGGGCCTCCCTTGATTTCATAAACCGATTCCAGGGCCTTCATGTTTCCAGTGCGCCGTTTCTCCCATTTGACCTTGTTCTTCTTCGGCGGGCCCTCCACCGATCTCAGGGCAAACTGCAGTGCCATCTTACGGTGTAAGGTCTCAAGATCGTTCCCTCGAAAGACCGGATAAATAATGAAGGTAGCCTCCTCACCCGCCAGGGTGAAAGTGGAACCATCCACACTCTCTGACACTTTCCATGAGGCGGGAACCTTGATGGAGAAGCGTTTCAAGGAATCCTGGACCACCTTTTCTGTTTCGGCTCCCGCAGCCACGGAAGCCAGCCCCACAATGACCATCAGCAGGGTTGCAATGATCTGATTTCCCCTTGGGTCTTTGATACTCACGACCTCTCCTTCCGATTGAATCCTCGCTATGTATCCGTCCGGTCGCCCTCGCTCGAAACGCTATTGGACCTTGGCTTCGGGTACGGCATGACTTGCCAGAGCGACGACTTTTTCCGCTGCGTCTTTCATATTCAAGCCCACGGTGAAGTTCAGCCCGGATTCTTTGAGGATCTGCCGGCCCCGGTCGACGTTTGTCCCCTCCATCCGGACGACGATGGGTATGGAGAGGGCCAGTTCCTTGGCGGCCTCCACGACCCCGGTGGCCAGCGTGTCGCATCGCAAAATCCCACCAAAAATATTAATGAGAACCGCCTTCACGTTCTTATCACTCATCAGGATGCGAAACGCGTTCTTCACCTGTTCGGCGCTGGCTCCTCCCCCGACATCGAGGAAATTGGCGGGCATGCCGCCTGCGTATTTAATGATGTCCATCGTGGCCATGGCCAGCCCGGCCCCATTCACCATGCATCCCACATTGCCGTCGAGTTTAATGTAATTCAGATTGTATTTGCTGGCATCCACCTCCAACGGATCCTCTTCGTTCAAGTCACGGAGGGCTGCAAATTCCTTGTGGCGAAACAAGGCGTTGTCGTCAAAGTTGATTTTCGCATCCAAGGCGTAGAAATCACCCTCTTCGGTCAAGAGAAAGGGATTGATCTCAGCCAGGGATCCATCGCTCGACTGGAACGCCTGATACAAAGCGGTCATAAACTGCACCGCCTTGTTCACAAGTTCTGGAGCCAGTTCCAAACCGAAGGCCAGCTTTCGTGCCTGGTAGGCCTGAAACCCGGTTCCCGGATCGATCCACTCCTTCAGGATCAACTCCGGGCTCTTGGCTGCGACTTCTTCGATTTCCATGCCTCCTGCGGCACTGGCCATGAAGACAGGCTTCCCGGCGGCGCGGTCAATCACGATGCCCAGGTAATATTCCTTCTTGATATGCAGTGCCTCTTCCACCAGGAGGCGCTGCACGATCCTTCCCTCGGGGCCGGTTTGATGGGTCACCAGTTTCATTCCCAGCATCTGCCCGGCAAGGCGACCCGCTTCCTCAGGGGTCCTGGCCAATTTTACGCCACCTCCCTTGCCCCTCCCGCCGGCGTGAATTTGCGCCTTCACCACCACCGGGCCTCCCAGCTCCACGGCAATCTTCCTTGCTTCCTCAGAAGTCATCGCCGGCCGACCTCTTGGGATTTTCACCTGGTACTTTGCCAGAATCTCTTTTGCCTGGTACTCGTGGATTTTCATAGTGAAGGCCTCGCCTTTCGGATCAATGGGAATGCACGGCTGGAAAGCAAAACGCCATTATAGACACGGCCCTTTCGACGGTCAAGGTAAGCGTCTTGACATTCCCGGTCGCCTTCTCTAGAATTCCACATGGTATTTCGCACCAGAAAATTTATTCCGCTTCTTCGAGCGTTATCGCTCCCAACCCGTCCCATGAAATGGGCCGGGTTTTTTGTTATGGAGGACCCTGTAAATCGGGTGCCCATGCGATCTCAAGCGGAAAGGATTGGAAGGAGCCATTGACCCTTTACCAGGAGCCTAAATGATAGCTGACAGAGTGCACGAAGCGCTTACTTTTGACGATGTTTTACTGCTTCCCCTGCGGACGTCCGTTTTACCCACCGAAGCGCAAACCACCACCATGATCTCCCGTCACATCAAATTGAACATCCCGATTGTCAGTGCGGCGATGGACACAGTCACCGAAGCCCGCCTCGCCATCGCCCTCGCGCAGCAAGGCGGCCTTGGGATTGTGCATCGAAATATGCCCGTGGAGCGGCAGGCCAGTGAGGTCGACAAGGTGAAACGTTCCGAAAGCGGGATGATCGTCGATCCGATTACAACCACCCCGGACAAAAAAATCTCCGATGCCCTCGAAATCATGCAGCATTATAAGATTTCGGGGGTCCCCGTCACGGACAAGTCCGGAACCCTGGTGGGCATCCTCACCAACCGCGACCTTCGGTTTGAAACCCACCTCGACCGGCCCATCAGCGAAGCCATGACCAAACGCAACCTCATCACGGTCCCGGTAGGGACGACACTCGATCAAGCCGAAGAAAAATTGCACCAGCATCGAGTGGAAAAACTGCTGGTGGTCGACAAGAATTACAAATTGAAGGGGCTCATTACCGTCAAAGACATTCAAAAGAAAATCCAGTATCCGAACTCCGCGAAGGATTCGCAGGGCCGCCTGCGGGTGGGCGCTGCCATCGGCGCGACGGGTGATTTCCTGGAGCGAGCCGCAGAACTGGTTCGGTCAAAGGTTGACCTCCTGGTCATAGACACCGCCCACGGGCATTCGGCGAGGGTCCTCCAGGCCGTTAAAGCCATCAAGAGAAAGTTCCCTGCGGTCGATCTCGCCGCGGGCAACATTGCTTCCGCCGAAGCTGCCCGGGATTTGATTCGCCTGGGAGTCGATGCCATCAAAGTCGGCATTGGGCCGGGATCGATTTGCACCACGCGCATCGTCACCGGCGTGGGGGTTCCACAGATCACCGCGATCGCAGCCTGTGCCAGGGTGGCCCACAAGGCAAAGGTCCCCCTGATTGCGGATGGCGGTATCAAGTTCTCGGGCGACATCACGAAGGCGCTGGCCGCGGGAGCCGACGCGGTCATGATTGGAAGCCTGTTCGCGGGCACGGACGAGAGTCCCGGAGAGACGATTCTTTTTCAAGGACGAAGCTTTAAATCCTATCGCGGCATGGGATCCCTGACTGCCATGCAGTTGGGCTCGGGCGACCGCTATGCCCAGGAGCGCGCAAGTGGGAAGGAATTGATCGCGGAGGGCGTTGAAGGACGCGTCCCCCACAAGGGACCCCTCTCGGCCATGGTTCATCAATTGGTGGGCGGGTTGAAATCAGGGATGGGGTACTGCGGGGCGAAGACTCTATCGGAATTGCACCGGAAGACGAAGTTCATCCGCATCACATCGGCAGGGCTGCGCGAAAGTCATGTTCATGATGTCATCATAACCAAGGAGGCTCCCAACTATCAGTTGGATTAAGACCCGGTCATCGCGGAGACACCCGGCTCTTCATCCCCTTGTTTTCGGCGTGTTGAGGCGTGCCCCGGCCATCTCAAACCCCGAGCGCGTCCGCGAGCTCACGGACAAATAATTCGGCATCCGTCACCAGGCCAAGGGCCTGAAAGGTGCCGCGGTCCGCCAGTTTCGTCACGACCGCGGGGTTAATATCCACGGCGACCACCTTCACCGAGGCGGGCAACATGTTGCCGGTTGCAATGGAATGGAGCATCGTGGCAATCATCAGAACCAACTCAACTCCCTGCACGGCAGCCCTCATCCTCTGCTGGGCTACTCCCATATCGACGATGACGTCGGGGAGTGGCCCGTCGTCTCGCACCGAGCCTGCCAGCACCAGATCGACGTTATAGCGGATGCATTCGTACATGATCCCTTCCCGAAGGATACCCGCCTCCACCGCCTTCCGGAGTGAGCCAGCCCGCCGAATCGTGTTGATGGCCACCATATGATGCCGATGCCCGCCTTCGATCGGCTGTCCACTGTGCAGGGCGACACCGAGCGAAGTACCGAGAAGAGCCCCCTCCACATCATGTGCGGCAATGGCATTTCCGCCGAACAACACCTGCACAAATCCAGCCCGAATCATACGGGCCAGAAACGGGGCCGCTCCGCTGTGGACGACAGCCGGACCGGCCACCACAAGGATCTTCCCCCCATGCGCCCGGGTTTCACGCATCTGCTTTGCGATCTCCTCGATAACCAGGCGCTTCGGTTTTTCCGGCGACACGTCGCTCGCCATGAAGGAGAAGAGTTCGCGCTCCCGGGAACGTTGTAGTGGAATCACCCGGATCCCTTCGTGTCCCACCACTACCGCATCATCTTTCCTCACCTCGGCCATCGGCACCATGTGAGCCCGCGGCTGGGCCCGGTCAACAACAATCGCCAGGTCCATTTCGGTCCCCGTAACATCCATCCAAACGCCGCTCAGCCGGACCTGGGTCGGGAAATGAGTGGTGGAATAGAAGTCGTCGGGGAGCGCGCCGTCACAGGGAGCCGGTTGGGTGCTTACATCCTCGCGCGACACCAGTACCGCACCGAAATCCTGCAGCGCCGTCAGAATGCGTTGCAACTGAACATCGGTGCCCGCAACGATCTTGAGCCGGGCAAAGGAGGTTTCATCCTTATGCCGGCCTACTCGAATCTCCTGTAAATCGAAAGTGCCTCCCAAATCCATAACCGCATCAAAAACCCGGGGGAGGATCCACGAGTCAATAATGTGACCTTCCAGTGTAATCTCTTCGCTAAATTCAGCCATGGGCTTCAACTTTCTGCATCTGAGTCTTGAATTGCGGTTAAAGCAGGGTGCCGCCCAGTTCCCGCACTAACCCTTTCGAGGTGGGGCTGGACAGAACAGTTGTGGAACTTGACTCCTGATCCGAATGCTCTTCGAACCGGCACACGTATAAGGATCGCAATGAATGGAATTCAAAACGTGAGGGTAATGACTCACACTGCCGACGCCGAGACCCGTCCTGACAGAATCCCGGTCTTAAAACACCCCGCCGCTCGGTAAACGGCGTGTTATGTCCTCTTCGAACGGTTTGCCCAACTGGTCGGTTCCAAAGTGCTTGAAAATAATCCGGTCATCGTAAATCTTCAGGACTTCTCCATCATGCAGGACATCTTTCTCGCGAAGAAAAATCGCGGCCGGATTTGCGGCGGATTGGACGACTGCATAATAGCCATCAATGCCTTTTACGATTCCCTTGAGCTGAAGTCGATTGACCTGCAATCCCTTCTTGCCGGGCGGCAGGTTTGTGGGAGGCTCATCGCTGGCGCGGACAACGAGGGGACGGAATGGATCTCGACGGCCCAGGGATGAGAGGCCCTTCTCTTCAGGTTCTTCGGCCTTGGGCTTCGCTATCACTACCGCTTCCTTTTTTGCTCCGCTTGTCTTGGCGGCCTTGGTTGACTTCACCGCCTTTGTCGTTGGTGTACTTGCGGCAGTAACGGCTAGGGGCTTGCTGGCTGGCTTTTGCACCTTGGCCATTTCCACAGCCTTGGGTTTCTCCTCCTTCTTAACCAGGGGGGCAGCAGGCTTTGTTGGAGTTTGAGTCTTCGCTGTTATCTCTGCCTTCTTCGGAGGCTGTTTTTCCTTGGCCTGTGCAGTTACTGCCGGAGGCTTGGCTTCCTGTGGCTTGGAAGGGACAGGACTGACCTTGGCGGTTGCACTTGGCGCCGGTTTCTCTGTCTTGGTAGCCGCAGGTGCTGATGGCCCTTTCGTCTGGGTTTCTGCCGAAGCCGTCTGTTTGGGGGCTTCTTTCTTAACGTCTGGCGCCTGGACTTTTCCTGCAGGGGCCACCGGTTTCTTTGCCACCTCCTGCTTGGCGGGTTGAGCTTTGGTCTCGACCGGCTTCGCCTTGTCCCTGGTAGCACCGGCTGCACCCGTCACCGGGGACGGAGAAGACTTCTTGCCTTTGGTGGAAGTGTCCAACTCATCGTGCAACTTGCGCGTAAGCGGGCTCTTGGAAAATTCCTTATCCATCGACTCCGCCACCTTGCGCGCATCGTCCAGCCGGTTGAGGGCAATAAGCGTGCGTCCATACCAGAGCAATCCAATATCCCGGATCATGCTCTTGGGATTATTATTGAGATAAGAAGACAGCAATTTCTCGGCGGTGGCATAATCGCCGGAACTGTAGGCTTTTACTCCCTTGGAGAAAACATCCTCCTCTTGAGGAGGCCGTGGAGGCGCGTCGGCAGCCGGAAAGTTCGAACTCAATAAAATTACTGAAAAAACCAGACAAAAGCCGAGCACAATGGACTTGCAGCGATGTGTTGGATGCATGGTTTAGCCTCGTTGCGGGGATTCATCAACGCGGTAACTGTTGAAGATACTAGAAATGAACCTCAAGAAAGTCAACACAAAACAAATCTTTCCGTGGTACTTAACCAGAAACACGGACATAGGATCCCGATCACAACTCACAATGCGACCGTGCCTACTAGCATACATTGGTCTCCACTGATAATTGTAACGGCCATCACATGGTCAAAATTTCTTTTGCTGAAGTCCAGGGGCCGTCTTCCCTCCGGATTTTCATCAGCGGGGGCGAAAAATCTGGAAATTCCCTCATGCCACTGGAAATCCAATGATACCCTCCTGCCAGGAAAATCCTTCTTTACCCGCTACTTGCCCCCCTGTGAGATGTCCCGGTGTTCCAGGGTGGTCCGATAATGGAGCGCCTTGAACAGCTGGTCCAGTTGATTGGCGACCACCACTGAGCGATGCCGGCCGCCGGTACAGCCGACCGCTATGGTCAGATAACTTTTCCCTTCAGACACATATTGGGGGATGAGAAACTTAAGCAGATCGCTCAAGCGATTCAAAAACTCGCGCGTTTGTTTGAACGAAAGCACATAGCGCCTGACCCGGGCATCATTGCCTGTGCGTTCCCGGTAAGAAGCCACAAAATTCGGATTGGGAAGGAACCGGACGTCAAAAACGAGGTCGCTCATCGGCGGCACCCCGTAACGAAAACCGAAACTGAGGGTGTTGATATGGAGGGGGCGATGTTGTTTCTGTTCGGTGAATCGCTCCATGATGGTCCGCCGCAATTCGTGGACAGTAAAGGTGGTGGTATCGATCACCGCGTCTGCCAGGGCCCGAATGGGCCTCAGTTTCTTACGCTCAATGGCGATTGACTGGCTGACCGCCTGTCGTGCCGTCAAGGGATGGGGCCGGCGGGTCTCGCTATACCGCCGCACCAGGATGGGCGTCGCCGCCTCCAGGAAGAATAGCCTTGTGCTGACCCCCATCGACCGGAGCTGACCGTAGATCTTGGGAAATCGCCGCAAGGCAGTCCCTTCCCGTACATCCACGACCATCGCCGTCTGATGGAATTCCGCACCTGAACTGACACATAACTCGGCGAACAGGGGAATCAAGTCAATGGGCAGGTTGTCGATGCAGTAGTATCCGAGGTCTTCGAAGGTCTTTAGGGCTGATCCTTTCCCCGACCCACTCAGACCTGTAATGACAACGAACTGGATCTCCTCGGGCCTGAAAATGAGGGGGGGCTTGAGTTCCTCGGTCTTGAGATGGGTGTGGGGTGACACAGGTCTGTTCTTAGGTCTGAAGAATTCTTCGGCTCGGTTTGATGAATGGAGCGACCGAAGACAGCACCAAAATCCTTCCTTATCCGAACTCCTCTGCCCCTGCCTCAAGGGCGAAGATGTGGGGTCCAGCACATTCAACTTCTCCTCGAGTGCCTCCCTTTGATCCCTCCCCGAATGGGACGGTGAGCTTTCACTGCCCTCCGGCATGCAAAACCGGTGCTATCAGACCTCCGGTTCAATGAGGCCAAAGTGACCATCACGTCGGCGGTAAATGACATTGATGGCATCGGATTCAGCATTTCGGAACACCAGGAATTCATCCCGGGATTCATTTACTTCCTGAACAGCCTCTTCCACCGACATAGGTTTCACGGCAAACTTACGTGTCTTGATAATACGAATCCCATCCCCGGAGACCCGGATGGTCTCCCGATCAAGCACGTTCATGGTGACATGGGAAAGCGATTCGGAACGTCGCTTGCTTTCCTTGCGCTTGGCCTTCGACTTTTTCGCCTGCTTTTCAATCTTTTCGAGTGCGCCGAGAATGGAGGAATACATATCCGTCGTCTCATGGACTCCTACAAAAGCAGCGAGACGGGCCTTCGCGGTAATTTCTGCAATATGGCGGTGTTTTTCCACGGTCAGGATCACATGGGCCTTAATCTGGTCACCCAAGATCCTCTTCAGCTTAAAGAGATGCTCTTCGGTATATTCTTTAATGGCGGGAGTAATGTCCATCTGACGACCCGTGTAATCGATTTGCATGGACGCCACCTCCTGACTTGAGTTATCAGCGTTGATGGGACAGAACATAGGATGTTCCGCGTGCGCATGGTTCTTGAATCATGGGTGCAGGCTAACTTTTGATGCGTCGCTGATGGGTTGAGGGAATCTTCATATCCTCGCGGTATTTGGCCACCGTGCGTCGAGTCACCTGGATCCCTTCGGCGTTGAGTCGCCGGGTGATCTCCTCGTCGGTCATCGGATTCTGGGAATCCTCTTCTTCGATCATCTTCTTCACGCGTCGTTTCAAGATCACAAGTGAGGTCTCGTTGCCCATGGGACCACTGACCGCTTCAGAGAAGAAATAGCGTAACTCGTACACCCCCTGCGGCGTGTGTGCGTATTTATGAGCCACAGCGCGGCTCACTGTGGAGGGGTGCACCCCCAGTTCTTCCGCCACTTCCTTGATCATCATAGGCTTCATGTAATCAATGCCGAAGTCCAAGAACTCGCGTTGCCGGCGGACAATCGATTCACACACCCTCAGGATAGTGAGCTTACGCTGCTCGATGTTTTTCAGGAGCTGGAGCGCGGAACCGAACCGCTCCCGCACATAGTCCCGGACGTCCTTAGGGGACGAATTTTTCTCAACCATCTTCTTGTAGGTCTGGTTGAGGCGAAGCTGGGGAATGTCATCCTCGTTCAGCACAATGTTATAGGTGTCACCCACCTTAACGAAGAAGACGTCTGGTTGGATGAGTCGAGGTTCCACCTTGTTGTACCGCTGTCCCGGGCGCGGATCGAGTGTTCTGATCAGTTCCACCGCGGCAATGACCGCGTTCACGGGCCGGTTGACAGCCCGGGCGATCTCCCGGTACTGCTTATTCTGCACCTGCCTTAAGTGATTCTCGACGATGGTGACCGCCAGGGGATTGGGCTCCCCCAAACTGTGCAGCTGGATCAGCAATGACTCCCTCAAATCGCGCGCTGCCACTCCGACCGGGTCAAACTCCTGGACCCGCTTCAACCCTTCCTCGATGAGCTCCACGGATAAGCCGCTGGAAGCGGAAATCTCCTCGAGGGTTGCTTTCAGCAAACCGTCTTCATCCAGATTGCCGATGATCTCAGAGGCCGCATTACGCACGTCGTCCTCAACTACCGCAAAACCGAGCTGCCAGTTGAGATGGTCAGCCAGCGTCTGGGGCTTGGAGAGGAAGTTCTCAAAGGAGGGTTTCTCGATGATTTCCGATTGGGTAGCCGTCGACGACGGCTCGAAGTAATCGTCAAAATACTGGCTGAACTCAAAGTCGCCGCCCATATTCGCGGAATCGGCGGCGGGCAGGGTTTCGAGGACTTCCTTTTCGCGAACTCGCTCTGAAGGCGCCTTCGTTCGGGCCTCCCGGTCCGTTCCCTCTTCCTCTTCCTCAGGCGCGGGCCCTTCCAGTGCAATCTCTTCAAGGACCGGATTCTCCATGACCTCCTGACGGATCATCTCACCCAATTCCAGGTTGTTGAGTGCCAGAATGGACACCATCTGGACCAGGCCAGGTGTGAGGATTTGCTTTTGAGCAACTCTAAGGCTCAGCTTGGGTTGTAAACTCGACATACGTAGTGGTTGGAGACCCCCCTGAGTTCAATCGATGCGAAATGTCAGACCCATTTTACTTCGAACTGAATTCCAGCGAAAGCATTCCATTTCATTTCAACTTGTTTCCTTTTCAAAATTATGACAGCGGTCCTTTCACCGCACTCAACGCCCCTCCATTCACCTCCCACATCCGATCAACTCAATGAAAAATTATCTCCGAGGTAGACGCGCCGAACATCGGGATCGATGGACAATCCATCCGGAGTCCCCACCCTAAAAATCTTCCCGTCGTGAATAATATAAGCCCGATCGGTCACGCGCAGGGTTTCCCGGACATTGTGATCGGTCATCAGAACACCGATCTTACGGGTTTTCAAATGGGAGATGATCTTCTGAATGTCATCGACCGCCTGCGGGTCGATGCCTGCAAAGGGCTCATCCAGCAGGATGAAGGACGGCGAGATGACCAGCGACCGGGCGATTTCCACCCGGCGACGCTCTCCCCCCGAAAGGGTGTATCCGTAACTCCGGCGCACTTGCGTGATGCCGAGATCCTCGAGCAGGCTCTCGCAACGGTGACGCCGTTCATGCGCGGACAGGGGCAACATTTCCAGGATTGACAGCAGGTTGTCTTCGACGGTCAACTTCCGGAAGATGGAGGTCTCCTGCGGCAGATAGCTGATGCCATTGCGCGCCCGGAGAAACATGGGCAGCCGCGTGATATCCTCGCTGTTGAGCTTCACACTGCCCGAATCCGGCAAAGTCAGTCCCACGATGATGTGAAAGGTGGTGGTCTTTCCCGCCCCGTTCGGGCCCAACAGGCCTACAACCTCTCCCTGCGTTACTTCCAGGTTCACGGAATTCACTACACGGCGGCCTCGAAACGACTTGTTGATTTCGATTGTCCGGAGAACCTGGGAGCCATTCGATGACGAACTGTTGGCGGGAGTTCGGTTCGACGTCATTGCCGAGCTACTTTATGCTGCGTGGTCGCAAGCGCCTGATTGTCCCCATCAATTAAAATCCTATCATCGCGTGTGAAGAAAGTCAATTCACGACCGGTGGAAGCGCCCTTCACCGCATCCACAATCGTGGGATGGTTCCCGGTCAAAAACACCCGGTTTTCACGGGGAAAAAATTCTGCCCGTTCGCTCGTGGCCCGCCGTTGAGGCTGCTCGATCTGGACCCCTCCTTGAGCGATGGCGCGATCCACACGCCCTTCGTGGGGCTTGGGCTTCTCGATGAAAAAGATATCGAGGGTGGGCGCTCTCAGGATCCCCATTTCCCCCTTCATGACCACCTGGTTCCGGTATTGAGCGCGCTGCTTGGAGTCCTCATACTGCAGGGCATCGGCAGTCACCGACACAAAGTCTCTCTTTCCCTTCCCACTCTCTTCCGTCAGGAAGGTGCTCATGACATGATGCGTCGCAACCATCGTTTTGGTTGTTTGGTCCAGGTGAATTTCGTCGCCCTTCACCACGTCATTGTCCTGCCACATCCGGGCATTGCCCGAGTATAAGGCCGTACGCTCCCGCGAGTGGGCCACCAGCCGGTTGGCGGAAATGAAGACAGGGCTACTGGTGTTCGAAAAGGGAGCTGACGTTGATTTCCGATCCTGGTAAATCGTCAGAACACTTCCTTCCGCCGTGAGTTTGTCGGATTGTTCATCCATGGTCATGGCGCGGGCGGTTGTTTTGGCGGTCGAATCCCAAACCTGGGGGTCCCCCTGGAGCAAAGTCACTCTTTCTGCGGCTGCATAATGGGCCTTCCCGGCTGTCGCCTGGCGGAGCACCGTCGCATTTCCGGAGGCCGGCTGGGAGCTAAGGCCTGTTTCCACGAATCGAAACCCTCCGGTTTGATCAATGCTGGTCAGTAGCCCGCTGGCCGAATCAAACCGTGCCACTAGCGCGTCGCTTTGCGTCTTGCGATGCGTGCTGGAGGGGGATGGAGACCGTGGCTCCAAGTCAACCGTGACGTGTCCCGTCGCCCGGAAGGAATCCAAAGTATTCTTTTGCCCGGAGAAAGTGGCATCAAACCGGTCCCCTGCCACGACTTTGCGATCCAGGGTGGGCAGGGTGGGGATCAGTTCCAGGGTTCCGGGGACGGGAGTAATCAGACTCTCAAATTCACGCCCTCCCGGGCGCAGCATGATCTCAACTCGGGCTGAATGGAGGATTTCGGTTTCCATCGAGCTCGACAGCGATATAGCGGATCCACCCGGTGGCACGGGGGCCGCCGGCCTGGCCTCCTTCTTGCTGGCGGGAACAATCTTCAAGACGACCTCATTCTCTGCTATCAATTGCCGGGGCTCGTTCCGCTTCCCGGCAAAGTGGGTGGTAAGTTTCCGGGAGTTCAATTCCGTCGTGGAGGTGAGAGAGCGGATCTCGGCATGGACATTTCCCTCTGCCACGATCTGGTCCAGTGATTTCGCTTCGCCTCCAAGCTTTGCCGTGATCGTATCCGCGGCCAGGTCCGATTGTGCGTTGGGTGTTAGGGATTTCACCGAGGGATTTCCCCGCGCCTCCGCGCTCTCAACCCGGTTGTCCGAACCCAGATGGATGGCCAATTCCTCTGTATCCAACGAATCGTCTCCAGAACTGAGATGCACGGGAGGGCCAAATGCGACCTGCCGCGCCGTCTTTTCGAAATTCAGAGATCCACTGGTAATTTCCACGGGAAGCGCACGCTGGCCTCGATCCAATTTGACATGCACGTCCCGCGGTAAGCTCAAATGGTCGTTCGAGGCATCATATTTCATTCCGAGGGCACTGCCACCGAGATCGTTAAAGGTGAATTGCACCGGGGCTGTGGTTTCCACGCGGTTTTCTCTCTGGGAATAGAGCACCTTTGAGGTCTTGACCAGCGTCTTATTCAGATAGGCCTTGCGCGGATCGCTCTCAGCCAGGCGGGCGGACTGGGCCTCCTGGTTCTTGCTGCTCAACAAGATGCTCACATCACCTTCAAACTGAATGGTGCCGGAGTCCTGATCATAGTCGGCGCGAGCACTGTGAATGCGATCATAGCGATCACCATCCCGGCCATAAACCAGGACTTCCACATCTTCAAGCACGTTTTTGTTGCCCTTCAGACCCAGATTACGCCAGGCCTTGATGGAATAGACCGTTCGACCGGATTCAATCTTGGAATAGTTGAACCCGACGGTGGAGTTCTCCACATTCTGAGGCAAGATGTCGGGAATCGTTTGCTTCAACGCCCTGAGGCGTGAGGCCCGGCGCAGATAGTTCCATGATGTCCCCGCGACAATGAGGAGCAGCGCGAGAACAACGATGACTCGCGTGACTCGGATATGATGATATTGCACTGTGTGCCTCTGGCCCGCGGATTCCGGTCTTGGAAGGAGGAAGTCTACAGATTCAATGAGGCGGCTGGAGGTCTCGGGGCCGTCGGGCCCCCTCCATGGGGCCGCTTTGTGGTTACACCCACGGGGCGAAAACTCTGCGTCCCTTGTCCTACTCCAAATCCTTAATTGTCAGCTGCAAGGAAGTCACGGCCTGAAACGTGTTTTGATTGAGTTGAAACGCCATGGAAATATCGTGACCTCTCCCGGCGCTCCCATTGAGCCGTGACCCCATCCCCCATCCCAACGCATCCAGAGAAACCCCATCTTGTTCCACACGAAGTTTTAGGTGCTTCTCCTTGAGAATGCGTGGCTCGTATACCATTCTCAAGTCGCGGGCGACAAAGGTGGGGATGGTGTTCCCCTCGCCGTAAGGTTCGAGCGAGACCAACTCCGCGTACAGCTGCTCATCCAGATCAGAGAGACGAACCTCAGCGTCAATCTCCAAACTCGGGACCAGATCCTCCGGGGTGAGAACCGTCCGCGCATAGGCATTCAGCCGTTGGCGCAGTGCTGTAATCCGCTCCACCGGCAGGGCGAAGCCAACGGCATGGGAATGTCCTCCATATCGCGTGAAGAGATCCTGAACATGGTCCAGTCCCCGGAGCAGATGAAATGCCTTGATCGAGCGTCCGGAACCCTGGGCCACGCCATCCTCACACGCCAGGATGAGGGTGGGCCGGTAGTATTTTTCCAGGATCTTTGAAGCCGCAATCCCAATCACCCCACGATGCCATCCTTCGCCCGCAAGGACGATGCATAAGTCCTCTGACAGGCTAGGATCCCGGGCGAGTTGCTCGTCGATGGACTGAAGGATGTGTTGCTCGATTTGCTGCCGCTCGGAATTCATCTGGTTCATTTTTTCCGCAAGCGACCGGGTGACCGCTTCATCATCGGTTGAAAACAGTTCGACCACCTCGTTCGCCCCGCCCATGCGCCCCACGGCATTGATACGTGGAGCGATCCGGAAGCCGATGTCACTCGAAAGAATCTTCTTATCTTTCAGCCCTGAGATTTCCAGAAGCGCCTTCAATCCCACATTGGCGGGCTGGGCCAAACGCTCCAGACCATACTTGACGATGACCCGATTCTCCCCGACCAGCGGCACGACGTCGGCAACCGTCCCAATAGCGACTATCTTCAGAAATGAAGGGAGCAGCGGAAGACGGTTGGTCTTCTGGAGCAAGGCCTGGACGACCTTGAAGGCGACCCCGCAGCCGCACAGGTTCTCATTGGGATACCCGCAGTCGCTGCGCTTGGGGTTGAGGACGGCCAGCGCCTGGGGAATCTCGGTTTGGCCTGCTTCGTCTTCCTCCGGAAGATGATGGTCGGTGATAATCGTATCGAGGCCCAGCGCAGACGCGGCCCGCACGACCTCAAACGACCGGATGCCCGTGTCGACGCTGATGACAAGGCGAAACCCTTCGGCAGCGGCACGCTCAATAACGTCCTCTTTCATCCCGTACCCGTCGACCAGCCGTCGCGGGATGTGGTAGCGGACCTCGCCCCCCAGGATCTCGATCGCCCTTCGAAGGATGACCACGGCGGTCATCCCATCGACGTCATAATCCCCGTAAATCAGGATTTTTTCGTGCCGCTCGATTGCCTCCAAAATCCGCTCGACCGCCCGCGGGAGACCACACATTAATCCGGGATCATGCAGATCGGAGAGCGAAGGGTGGAGGAACTTGTAGGCATGCTCCGGGTTGGCAAGCCCGCGGTTGATCAGCAGACGTGCCATGAGCTCAGAACAACCCAGTTTTCCCCTAAGGATTGCCGTTTTCGACGGGTCGACAGTAGAAATTGACCATTTCATGATTCGACCCATTCTACCACGCCGAAAAGATGTGGGGTAGTTTCAATGGGGGGCCCTGCAGAGATGTCTTCTCCTGCAGGTGCCGCAGGCATCACGTTCTTTGTGATGCCTGCGATGTTGATATGGCCGGGACCGTGTCGTGCTTAACCACACGCTGGCGCCGGAGAATTTCCGGAAATAACGCATTGGACACAGATGAACACGGACCACGCGGAGAGACCAGACGTGCGCCAGTCGCGGTCGGCTGAATCCCTCACAGGTTCTTCAAGATGAAATCCGGGAACAACAGACGACGGTGTCAGGTCTCTGCAAACGGCAAATGGGGCAACACAACCGAAGTCATGATTCTGGTTGCCAACTCAGGCCGGAGATGTCACACTTCATGAGGTTATTCGCATTCCCCCGCGAGCTTCTTTTAACATTCCCCCCGGACTATCAACCGTCATGTCAAGGCCTCTGCGCATCAACATGGAGGGTGGCTGGTATCATATTACGGGACGCGGCAATGAGCGGCGGCCCATCTTTTGGGAAGACGACGATCGGCAACGATTCTTGGATCAATTGGCAGAGATGGTGGATCGGTTTGCATGTCAGCTCTATGCCTACGTCTTGATGGTGAATCACTACCACTTGGAGATGGAAACACAACGTGCCAATCTGAGTCGTGCCATGCAGTGGCTGGAGGGCAGCTATGCCAATAGATTCAATCGACGCCATCGGAGAGTGGGCCACTTGTTTCAAGCTCGTTTTGGGGCCGTGATCTTGGACCCGGCTGAGGGGGCGCTGGAAGTGAGTCGATACCTGCATCTCAATCCGGTTCGGGTTCGGCAGTTTGGATTGAGCAAAGTGCAGCGGGATCGCGGCAGGCAGCGACCAAGATCACGAGAAGAGCTGAAGGCACGGCTGGAGGCGTTGCGAAATTATCGCTGGAGTTCCTACCCCGCCTATGTGGGATGGGATCGAGAACCGGCGTGGTTGCGGAGTCAGGACTTTCTCAAACGCGTGGGAATGGATGCGATGAGCTATTGGCGCTATGTCGAAGAGCCCCTCCGGGAGGGGCGCCTGGACACACCCTGGGAGCGGTTGCGAGGGCAGCTCATCCTGGGAGGAGCACACTTTGTGGATCAGCTGCAGGACTCCCTCAAGGGAGATCGGCGGGAACAAATCGCTTTGAGAGCTGTGAAACCAGCGCTTTCTTGGGAGGAAGTGGTGGCTGTCGTGGAAGAAATCAAACGGGAGAAGTGGCATCAGTTTTGTGACCGCCACGGAGATTGGGGGCGGGACTTGACCCTTTCGTTGGCTTGGAAGCGAGGCGATCTGACCTTGAGGGCCCTGGCTGAGAAAGTGGGGGGAGTCGATTACACTACGGTGGGGTCAGCCATTCACCGTTTCCATGATCGTTGCCGGAGAAACCCAGAACTGGCAGGAATCTTAGCAAGGGCGGAAAGGAAATTGCCGTTTGCAGAGACCTGACACCTTTTATTCTTGCGGGAGGTGGTTCCAAGGGCGATAAGCTTCAGCGACTGACTTTCAAGGCGCCCGAAGCATATCCAGACGGGTCCACAGCGCCGCAATCCTCCTTTGTCAATCCTCGCTCGCCTGAGAGGGTCCTCACGCGCGAAGGAACCGATGGCAACGACCAGTGGCACTCGGCCGGCCCCCTCAGCACCAAGGCGACAGGCCATGTCCAGCGCTTCATTGAATCCCAAACCGAACGGTCACTGGAGGCGTTGTTCAACTTCCGCAAGCATGGCAAGAACATGGCGGATGTGAGTGACAGGTTTGCTGCCCAGGGATCAGGTGTTAATTCCGGGGGAATTACCGGCAATGATAATGACAACGGAAACCCAGGTCACGCAGCACGGGACCGATCCCACCCCGTTCCGGCTTTCGAAGCAGCGAAAAATAAAAAGGTGATCGAAGTCAGCGACTTATCCACGGGCGGTGATGGGTCCGTACGTAAATCGACGCGCTATTACATCGACGACACCACTTCCCTGGTCACGCGCATGGAGTTCGATTACGACACCGCCACTGATCCGTTTTCAAATCAACCGGTTGCGCTCACTGAAGTGTATGAGTTCTCCAATTACCGTGACGTCCCCCTCGCAAGCCCTGATCCCTTTTCGGGAAAGACTGCGGCCAACGCTGTAGACCCCGGCGCGACCGTCAAATTTCCGTTCCGCATTGATCGTTACATCGCCGGCCTGTTAGCAGAGTCGCTCGCTTTCACGCGCGTCACCCTCAACCGCACCCTTTCGCCCGAGAATTTCCGGAAGTAAGGCATTGGACACAGATGAACACGGACCACGCGGAGAGACCAGACGTGCGCCAGTCGCGGTCGGCTGAATCGTTCACAAGTTCTTCAGGATGAAATCCGTCATCATTTCGCGCATGTGGCGAACCAGCGCCGGGTCGACCACGCCGTGGCGGGACTTGGGATAAAGCATCAACTCAAATTGCTTTCCTGCTTTCTGCAAATCATAAATGAACTGAATAGTGTTGGCCATGTGCACGTTGTCGTCGATCGCCCCGTGAATGAGCAGCAACTTGCCGTGAAGATCCTTCGCGGCTGCGCGTGGGGCTGTTTTCTTGTATCCCTCGACGTTGTTCTGCGGCATCCGCATGTAGCGCTCTGTGTAAATCGAATCGTAATCGCGCCAGTCGGTGACGCTTCCGCCCGCAATGCCGATCTTGAAACTGGTCGAGTGCGTCATCGTGTAACTGGTCATAAACCCGCCAAAAGACCAACCCCACAGACCGATGCGCGATTCATCCACAAAGGGCTGCTTCTTCAACCACGCTACGCCGTCTTCCAGATCGCGCAGTTCCAGCTCGCCGAAGTTCTGATAGATCGGCCACACCGATTGAGCACCCTTGCCGCTGGCGCTGCGGTTGTCACAAATCCAGATGATGTATCCCTTCTGAGCCAGCAGCTGGTACCACATGTTGCCCGGCCCGCCCCAGCCATCTCGCACACTCGGGGCATGGGGGCCCGAGTAGGTGTAGCTCATGACGGGGTATTTTTTGCCGGCATCGAAATCCGGCGGCTTTAACATCGTGGCTTCCATCTCGAAGCCGTCGCGCGTTTTGACCTTGAGAAATTCCCACCGGGCCAACTTGTATTCATTGAGCTTCTCCACCTTGTTCTCATCAATCGCCCGGACCAGCGTTCCGTCGGGCTTATAGAGCCGAACCTGGGTGGGGGTGTAGATGTCGCTCCAGGAATCAATGAAAAAGTTGAACTTTGAATTGAAGTTGGGATTGTGACTTCCCTCTCCCTGAGTGATCCGCGTGCGACCAGTCCCGTCCAGCTTGGCCCGGTACGACTGGTTCCCCACCTGGTTGTATTCATTCGATGAGAAATAAGCCCACCCATTGTCCTCATCTACGCCAAAAAATTTGCGGATCTCCCATTCTCCCGAGGTGAGCGGACCGATCAGCTTTCCTTCAGGGCTGTAATGGTACAAATGGCTCCAACCCGTCCGCTCGCTTTCCCACAGGAATGAACCGTCCTTCAGCCACGTGGGAAGTTCCGAAACACTTACCCAGGCTTTGGACGTCTCATGAATCAGGGTTTGCGGCGAATCGGGTGAAGCAGCGGCATTGAGATCGAGCCAGGTCTGTTCACGGTCCTGGATTTCGTACACGAGCTTCTTGCTGTCGGGCGTCCACCCTACCCGGGTGATCAGAAATTCCCCTCCTTGATATTTAAAGTTATTCACCCACAGCGTAGCGCCCCCCGCTACGCTGACGATCCCCAGTTCAGCCGCCGGATTGGGCTCGCCCGAGATGGGATATTTCGTGTCTTCGAGGACCTGATCGTACGGGATATGGTCAACGACCGGATAATTTTTGACGCGAGACTCATCTAGCTTCAGATAGGCTAGCTTTGCGGAATCAGGGCTGCACCAAAAAGCGCCATAATTGCCGCGTCCACCGAGGTGCCCCGGCCCGGCTGCGAGGTGACTTGCAGTTTGCCGCCCAGTTCGCGCGCCC
>JAIQFY010000070.1 GCA_020072965.1 Terriglobia bacterium
GGGGTCACGAATAGTGGCAATGCAGTCAGGCAAGACCGCGCCTCCGCCTACTGCACCTTCCCCAGCGAGAGCGTGTACGTTTCACGCGCTGTAATACCTATAAGGCGCAGTGGCGCGGAAGGGGTAGGTAATAGGTGGTAGGTGATAGGGAGAAGCAGTTCAAAGTTCAAAGTTGATCGGGTGGCGCACACATTGCAAGAAACGCGATGTGTGCGCCACCCAGTCGGAAATCCAAGAAAGTCAGGTCAGGCGCCGACATTCGACAATTGTTTCATCCACAGATTACGCGGATGACGCAGAATGAAGAGCAGTTCAAAGTTCAAAGTCGGAAATTCGGGACTACCTGGGATTTCTTTCATGAATAGGCACAGGAACTGGGGGCGAGACTTGACGCTGTTTTGCTGACGAGTATTGCAGACTGACGCTCCAACAAGTCGGTGCGCTGGTGGATAGATTGGACTATGTGTTCGTCTGCGAAGTGGTCCGTCGGGCGCGACAACGCATAGAGCACGATCCAACCCTGGCACAGGCCGTCCAACGGGTTAGCTGCCAATTGGATAATAAATAGATCTGACCGCGAGTTTTTTGCTGGGGAATGCAGACACTTTGGAGAAGAAAACCACTAATCAAGCCCGGAAATGGCTACTATTTGGGAAAGGGTCACCAGTATTTCTGCTCTTGCTTGAGCGATCCCGAGCCAGTCAAGGGCTAAATCCATGTTGCGGAAGAGTTCGAATTCTTCGGCCGCTGGTTCCCGCAATATTCGGTACATACGGGCCATCCCAAAGATAACATCATCATGGATTACAACGGCCCGCCGGGCCCCAGATCGAAAAGGATTGAGCTCGGCCAACTTTATGATCCCTGCAAGAGATACATCGACATCCTTAGCGTCACGAAAATCCGCCAGCTGGCTGAAGTGGGGCTTGAAGCGTGCGTCCGCGGCCAGAGCGCGTACGTGAAATATATTTGGGCCAGGCACCGGCATTCGACATTTGTTTCATCGACAGATTTTGCGCATGAGGCAGAATCGTCTTGCGGTCCGGTGCTGAATTATGCCTCAATACGTTGAGAGGAATCGTCGTGCGGGCCTGGATACTAATACTCATGATGGCGCTCACATTGACGCCCGGCTCACGGATGTCGTTTGCTGAGGAACGCGCAACCGCCACCGGCAGGGTGGTCGACGTCGCCGGAAGGCCGCTCGATAATGCCATCGTCATGGTCTACTCGGCGGGTGTGAAGAAGGGTTACAGCCTCTTTTGCCCGACCTGTTACAGGGACTGCGGCAAACGGACAGTGACGGGTCCTGAGGGGAACTATAAGATCAGCGGTCTCGATCCCGAACTGGTGTTTACGCTCGTCGCGGTCAAAGACGGGTACTTAGCGGCGTACATCCCGAACGTAGACCCGGCGGCCGGCCCGGCCCCGGACGCCCATCTCATGCCACAGCCTGCCATCAAAGACGTTTCGCAGATCGTGCGGGGCAGGGTTGTGGACACGCAGGGTAAACCGCAAAGAGATGCGGTCATACAGCCCGACATCGCGACTTACAAGGGTCCTGGCGGCCAGGTTAATTTTTCTGCCCCGATCGAGTGGATCAACGAAGTGACAGTGACGAACGACAAGGGCGAGTTCGAGGTCGCCTTCAGCAAACCGGCCATGGAGATGACGCTTAGGGTGACCGCCCGCGGCATGGCTCCGAAGCATTTTACTGTACCCACGGGTGGGGAGCGCAAAACCACGATCGTCACGGAGGGCGCAATAATCCGGGGGCGTCTGGTGTATAACGGCAAACCAGTCGCCGCCGCGGAGGTCGGGCTGATTCCTCATGACGCCGGCGTGGGACGATGGTACCCCGAAGTCCGGATAGGAACAGCGGAAGATGGAACATTTACGATTACCAATGTTCCGCCTGGCCGAATCTGGCAACTGCGTCCGATGATGGAATCGTTGGCTTCTCGCGGCCTCGGCGCGGATCTGGTTGTCTGCGAGACTAAGGACGACGGGCAGGAGGTCAACTTGGGCGATATCCGTCTCAAGCCGGCACACTCGCTTCGCGGGAAGGTGGCCCTGGGCGATGCCAAGCCGATACCTCCTGGGATGCGAGTGAGCATCGTCGCGGATCGTTCGGGGGACTCTCAGGGGGTGAAGATTGGTTCCGATGGCCGGTTTCGGTTCGATGGCCTGCCGGATGGAATTTACAGTGTCACTCCGGCCGTCGAGGGCTACCGTCTGGCGAATGAATGCGCGATTTCTCTTTGCCGGTCTGTCGAGATACTTGTTAATAGGGACGTGAATGATTTCGTGATCAAGATGGAACCGGAATCTGAAGCGGCACCGCACAAGTAGTTCAAAGTTCAAAGTCGAAGGAGCAAAAACCCGGGCTAAGCCATCCGGTTGAAGGAGTGACTTTCGACAATTGTCTGGTCCACAGATTACGCGGATGACGCAGACGGATTCGGAAAAAATATATCGAATACCGCTGCTATAATCGTGGGGACAAAATGCTGGTAAGCGCATGACATCAGGGTCTCTTCGAACCCAGAAGGAGTACGCCCGGCGCGTCAACGCCGCGCTCGACTTCATCGACAGCAACCTCGCCGAAGAGATCTCTCTCGCAAAGCTCGCCTCGATCGCCTGCTTCTCGCCTTACCACTTCCACCGCATTTTTTCCGCGCTTGTCGGCGAGCCGCCGGCGGAATATGTCCGCCGCCTGCGCCTCGAGAAAGCAGCCGGACTGCTCGTGAATAACCTATAAGGTATACGGGTCAGGCACCGACATTCAACAGTTGTTTCATCCGCAGATTTCGCGGATGACACAGATCCTTTTGTAACCCCCGCTTCAGTATGCCAGCTTCAAACCCTCGACAATAAAACCGGGCAGATTTTTCTGACTCAGCAGTGTGGGGAGGAAGTTCACATCATCCGCAACTGTCAACGGATCCAATTTGATGGGCTGGAGCATCGCGGAAAGCGGCGTCGCGCCGGCGGCGTGGAGCGTCTGCATCTCGAGTGGCACACGATCCGGGCCGGTGTGCACATGGCTCAGGAAGGGCAGGCGCGGCCGCATTTCCACTCCGGTCTCCTCGATTTCGTCCAGCACGAGAGACCACCCGACCGTTTCGCGGTGTGCGGTCAAACCCAGTGGTGCAGCGGATGGAGCAGTTGGTTTTTCGAGCTCCCTGGCAAGATCGGGCAGACGGCTGAGCGCGTCCTCGAGCGTGGCGCGTGCATCGCCCAGCGAAATCTTCCCCACAGCGGGATCCCCGGTCTTCTGATCAAGGAATACCTGACGCGCGGTGCCGCCCACATTGACGCTCTCGCCCGTGGCGCCGCATTTGCCCATGAGGTCCGGCGTCCCGTAACGGGCAATGCCGTTGATCACGACGAGCTGGATGTCGTTTTCCGAGGATTTCAGCAGGGCTTCGTAGGGGTCGCCGGAAGCTCCAGCCGTCACCAGCAGGTCCGCTCGCATTCCCTCTTTCAAGGATCCAATCACGTTCTCCCATTTCAGAATGGAGGCAGCGTTCACCGTCGCCATCTCGACGATCTCGCGGTCGGAGAAGAGGCCATTCAGATGTTGGCTCATGATGCGGGCCACCTTCAACTCGCCGAAGAGGTTCTTGCTCCCCGAGGGCGCCCAGTCGGATCCGAGACCCATCGTGATCCCTGCGCTCTTCGCCGCAGACACCTCGGCAGTCTCGCCATAAAGCAGCAGGTTGCTGAGCGGTGACCAGATCATCGCCCCTTCGTGTTCGCCGAGCACTGAAAAGTCCTCGCTCTGCAACCCGGCGCAGTGGATGCCGGCGAGGGCGTCGGTGATGGCCCAGGTATTGTCGGGTTTGCGCAGGGCGAGAAAATGCTCGCGCGCCGCCGAATCGCGACCTTCGCTGAGATGAAGCAGGAAACAACTCTGCCGGAGCAGCCGATGGTAGAACGAGTCAATGTCCGAGGCGTCGACATCGGCAATCTTGGTAGCCGCCTCAGGCAAGTCGGCCTGGTCGGTCTGCTCCACGTTGCGCACGATGCCGCGATAGTAGCGGCGGCTGCCCGCGTTGCTGAAGAGCTCGATGCCCTGGCTTGTCGTGACCCCACCCAGAAGGCATTTGCTTTCGACGTATCTCACCACCGCCGGCAGCAGGCCCGCCGTCTTGCCCAACACCTGCATGGGGCCGCTGATTAACTTCCTGTATTCCGGAATGCCAGCCCACTGATTGCGATTCGTGTACCGCTTCGGAACACTCCACATCGGCAGGGCGTTGTAGCTCAAGTGATTGTGAAGTTCGATCAGGCCGGGGTAAATGGTTCCCCCGGTGTTGATCATCTTCACATCGGCAAAACCGTCAGGGGCGGGAGCGGCCCGGTCGGTCACCGCGACGATCGCTCCTTTTTCCAGATAGACCACGCCGTCGGGGAAGACGCGGCGCGCTGCATCCATCGTGACAACTCTTCCACTAAGCGCGGTTTTTGGCCCTTCCAATGGATCGATGGGTTGTGCGGGCATAATAGTCCTCCTCGGTTACTCCTGCCGGTGATTCTTCATCGGTGCGTGTTAGCGGTCGGCGCCGCCCGGGCAATACCGCAGGCCTCGCGCCTTAGCCCCCGCCATCGGGCAATCAGCTCGATGGGATTGTTATGGTGATCGTCCTCCGTTTTTCAGCCGGGGTCAATCCCGTACGCGCCGCCCAAGCTTCCAGTCCGCGCATCCATGGCGGGATGCCCGCGGGGACGTCGAACTCAGGAATCTCCGACAGATCGCCCGGCTGAAACGCCTCGCCATAGGGGACGACATCCTTGGTCTCGTCCGGATGCTGGATTGCTGCGTGGAGCAGTTCGAGCCCTTGATTCCAGTTCGCCAGTAGGCGCTTCGTATTCTGCGCAAGTTTGGTCGTATTGCTCCCGGAGGCGCTCTCGGGGAAGGTAGGATGAAGCATCTCAGCCAAAGGGAGTGAGACCGTCTTCCCGTTCGGCGTCGACTTCCACTTCTTCCACGCGTCGGCAGCAAGTCCGCCGAAGGTGACGACGGCCTCGATCGAGCGATTGAGCACCAGAGCGTCGATCCACCGGTTGCGATACGCAATGATTCCAGTGTCAGCTTTGTGGGCCTCACCGCCCTTTTGCCCATAGACGCTGTAGAGAAACGTGTTGATCATGACATAGCTGCGGGTGATTCCCAGGCGGGCGAGAAAGCCCTGCGCGCGCTGTCCAGCCTCGCCGACCAGGATACGGCGCAAGACGGACTCGTGTGCGGCGGGATCCTGTCCAATGACCAGCAAGCGCGCGCTGCCGTCGAGTCGGCCGCGGTGGAATATCGGACCCCATTCGACCCGAAACGCGTCCCTTGGATAGATTGATTCGTCTGGATGCTCCGCGCAGAGCGCTCGGAAGGGCTCGAGACCATATCCGGGATCATATTCGTGATTCATAAACCCTCCTTATAATAGTTATCCGGGTCAGGCACTGACATTTGCTGATCACCTGTGCTTCATCCACAGATTGCGCAGATGAGACAGAGGGAAAACCAGGCCAATGAAGAGCACCTCAAAGAAAAGGGAAACGGCCACCAATTCTTCTGGCTTCGACCACTGAGAAATAGATCGTTGTTTCGATTTATAGTCCTATTTATACTTTCCCAGAGCATCGGGGCTGAAGGCCATCGATGCTAGTCTGTCCACTCGCAGACTCGATCACCGAGGTGGACTATTGATCGGCATCGACCGAGCCGGTGAACAGCAAGCCTATGCATTATCCTATACGAAGAACCAATTGTCTTTTCATTGCATCGGGCCTTCTGTGTGTCTTGCTGGGGGCCTGTCATCCATCGCGACCGACGAAGTCTTCCGCGACGGGTGCGATTTCGAACCCTTCCCCCTACCCGGCTCACTGGTGGACGCCGGTCTCCCGGGAAGGCGCGCCGGCATGGGAGATCCTGCCGCAGGAAGCAGGTCCCGGCGAGGTCATTCTCTCCAAGCGCAACGAGCTGGGTGTGCTCTCCAATTTCGCGGCCACGCCCTTTGTCTTCCACGGCAAACGTTACGCCAGTCTGGAAGGATTCTGGCAGATGATGTTGTATCCCGAAGGTGAGAATGACCCTCGCGCGAAATTCCCCGGTCTTGAATGGAAATTCACGCGCGAGCAGGTGGCCCAAATGACCAGCTTCGAAGCCAAGAATGCCGGCACGTTGGCCGAGGAGAACATGAACCGGATAGGCATTACCTGGGTGACGTTTGAAGGCCAGAGGATCGACTATCGCCCCGCTGCCCCGGGGGAGCATTACCGATTGATCGTGGCCGCCACCTGGGAAAAAGTGCGCCAGAATCCCGAGGTGAAGAGGATTCTCCTGTCGACCGGAAACCTGGTTCTCAAACCGGACCACCATCAGGAACCCAATGCCCCCGCGGCCTGGCGATACTACGAAATCCTCACTCAAATTCGCACTGAACTTCAAGAACGGCACTAGCCGGAAATCATGAAGTGGAAGCGCACCCACGCCATTCGTTCGGGTCAGGTACCGACATTACCGATATTCTAAAGTCAGCGTTTACGCGATGGGCCAATGGACCTGGTTGTTCGCTGGGGCTTCGACCGACCGGCTTCTCGCATCTTGGCGATGTTCTGCCAGGCGAGTGTGATCGCCTCGCCGAGTGTTTCCTCATCGACCGAATTCATCCTCACCCTCGTACATCCCTGGCGCCCCCAGGCGCCGTTCTCGGGCATGAAGGCCGCGGGATGCTCCCGCAGGAAGGTCTGCTGTTGGTCGGGTGTGAGCTTAACCATTCCCGAGTGCTGATCGGGATGCAGGGTCGCGAAGATCCTGCCGTTGACCCGGAAGTCAGGGTGTCCCATGTGCGCGCTCTCGATCGTATCTTTCATCCCCAGCGCGATGCGGCGGAAATCCTTGGCGCTCGTCATATCATGTCCTGATCCACAGATTTCGCATATGACACAGAAGGGGTAAGACAAAACGGATCGACCGGTTGGTTAATCACAAACCGGAATGGATTCGGTTAAAACCCTGAGGGGTCCGTTTGGTCCTGTGGTTTTCCTCTCTGCTGATTTCTGTGCCTCTGCGTTGAAAGATTAGTGCCGCGGGACAAGCTCGGATCAAGCCCCCGCACTCCAAAATCGGCTATCCAACGGCTGTTTGCCGCGTGAGCACATAAATGACCCACGGGGCGACCGTTGTTTCATTCACCCACTTGTAGGGCTCATCACCTTTGGCCAGGGGCTTGTAGGTCGCAACGAGTCTCAATCCGGCACGGGCGTAGACGTCCCGGTACGATTCATCGATCCATAGAATATCTTCAGTGGGCCTCCGGTCGGCGAAGTCCGTGGTGATGATTTTCACAGTGTCTCCCGATTGCGCCAACCGGTTCTCCGGGTAGTCCTTCGTCGAGAATGACGCCCACTCGTGGACATAGATTTCGGGCGAAGACACGACGCTGACCATCTTCCCTGAGGCATTCAACAGAGCTCCGAGATCACGAAACAGCCGCACCTTCGTCTCGAACCCGGGGATGTTGTCGAAGGTGAAGAGGGAAAGGACCAGATCGAACGCACCGGTCTGAAATCCGGTCAAATTATCGTCCTGGACCAGCCGGTAATCGCCGCCGGGATCGATCGCTCCGGCCTTCCCGATCATCTCCGGGGCGATATCGACGCCCACCACGTCGAAGCCGAGCTGCCGCACAAATCGGGTCGAACGCCCCGTGCCGCAGCCGAAATCGAGCGCCCTGGTTCCACCGACGTGCTCACGGACAATGGCTGGAATGTCTCTGTAGGCCAGGTAGTAGGTATTGGCGAATTCGAGCTGGGCGTACGCATCAGCCCGAATGGTGTCTCCATAGCAGTTGGTGAAGGCCACGCGAATCACTCCTCACGTCGCAACGCCCTTTGACTCCATGCGTTTTTTCATGAACTCCCGGAGAAACGGAGTTAGGGACAGACACCTTCTCTCAAACAACTTCGCAGGAATGGCAGCAAGGCAGGTGTCTGTCCCTCTCTTTCAATCTTCCATTGCTTCATCGTTTGGGGTTGACCTCTTTTGTGCCGGCGGCGGTCACGGCGTCTTATGCCGGAGGCGATCGAGCGCATCGGCGCATTGCTGAGGCGTAAACTTGTCTCCGTCGGGGCCGTACTCGGCCCCCGGTATGCATCCATAGTTCGTCGCAAGGTACTCCAGGAGTTCGGGGCTCACCGATTTTGCCTCCCACCAGGTCACGTGAAAGAAGACGGCCCCCCTAAATTGGGTGATCTTGTCGAGATTCGCATCCTTGAGGCCCATCCACGCCAGCCACATGTTCTCGATATTGTCGCCGCTCAAATCCACGCCGCGCCAATCGGCGTTTCTGAAGTATGTTGCGGAGAGGTCAACAGTCGAGCCGTTGGGGCGTGGAGTTTTCAGGACGGAACCGACCTGGGCGGAGATCCTGGGCGCAACGGAACTAAAGTAGTCGAGTACCATCACTTCCTGCGGGTTGAGTCTTTTGCGGTCATTGGTCTGGGTTTTCGGGTTCCATGACTTACTTATGAGTGGACCTCCTCTAGTGCCCAGGGCCCGGTCGAGTTTCAAGACAAACTCCAGGTTACTCCAATCGACCGGCACGAAGGCCGCCCCGAACAAATCATTAAAGAAAACAGGGTCGGTGCTGTTGGCGAGGAGTTGGACGGCGGTGAGCTTGGCGCGTTCCCCGTATTTCGGGGAATTCAAGAACGGGTGAAGCGCGATGATGCCCGGCGGCAGCTTGCTGGTCTCGGAGATGGTTTTGACGGTCTGTTCCCACTGCGCATCCAGCGCGGCCTCGCTTTTGTCCTTCTCGGCACGAATAAACTGCCGATACTGCACGATCAAGGTTACGGCCAGGGTCACCATCGTGAGAACGGGTGCCAGGATTGCCACATAATCCTTGATGCGCTCGGAACGATCCCGCTTTGTAGCCGTCTCGTTCTCATGCTGAAGCTTACGCTCTTCGAGCTCCAGTTTTCGAAGCTCCACCTGTGCTTTTTCAAGGTCCGATGAGAGCTTTTGGACCCCGGTCGCCTTCTCAACGGCGGAGGCAAGCTCGGACACCGGGGCATCCTGGGCTTTATTCAAGAGCGAACTGGCCGCGGCCCGGAGTTGCTCCATTTGATCCATGATCCCTCTTCAATGGAGATTGGCTATTTGATTTGGAAAACGGCCCTCATTGTACACCGATCTCAATCCCTTCGCGACGTCTTTGGAAAGGGGCAAAGACGGGGGAAGACCGTCCTTGGGCGCGGTTGCCGGCGTATCCAGTTCAGCCAAGCCATGCCCTCAGCCCTGACGGTCTGAATCTGTGTTACCATTAGGCAACGCAAAAAATGTAATCGCAACCAGCGCCGTTGCGGAGGCGAAGAGGTGACCCTTCCAGTTGATTTGACTCCCGACACGAAGTATCAACTCCTGCTCCATATCTCTCGTGAGATCAGCGGCACCCTGGACCTTGACGAAGTTCTCAACCAACTCATCGATGCCCTGAAGTCTGCGATCCCCTATGATGCGGCTGGTATCTTCGTTTTGAATGAAAACAGCCTGGCGCCCAGAGGCCGCATCGGCTCACACATGATTGAGGGAATGGCCACGCGCGGCTTTCCGGAGCGTCCCCAAGAGGATGACCCCATGTTGAAGTCCGGCAAGGGGATCATCGGTTATGTGATCCGGACCGGTAAGAAGGTCATCGCCCGGGATGTGCGGCGCCATCCGAACTATATCGAAGGGCGGGAGGGGACCCTGTCAGAGATCGCCGTTCCCATCATCGTCAACGGTCAGGTCATCGGAGCGTTGAACCTCGAGAGTGACCGGGTGAACGCCTTTTCCGAGGCGGACGCGGAGCTTCTCCAGTTTATCTCGAACTCCGCCGCGATCGCGATTGAGAAGGCGATGCTCCACCAACACCTGCTGGAGAGCAAGCGGATCGAAAGTCAGTTGAAAATCGCCCGCCAGGTCCAGGCCGGCCTGCTGCCCGCTCAACCGCCCTCGTTGGCGGGGTATGACATTTCGGCCATCAATCTGCCGAACTCGGAAATCGGGGGAGATTACTTCGACTACATCCCGCTGCCTCATGGGAAGCTGGGGATTGCCATCGCCGACGTCTCGGGCAAAGGCGTTCCGGCCGCCCTCATCATGGCCACGTTTCGGGCTGCGCTGCGAACCCGGGTGCGCCTCGATTCCTCCATTTCCCGCGTCATGCAGTCGGTGAACACCTTCCTGTTGGAATCGGTCGGAAGCTCCGACTTCGTCACCGCGGTGTTCGGGGCTCTTGACCCGCGCTCCGGTCGTTTCGCCTATTCGAACTGCGGCCATAATCCTCCACTGATATTGCGTGGCGGAGGGTCGACCGTGGAATTGCAGGAGGGAGGCCTGGTGCTGGGGGTCGATGGAGACGCCCGGTACAACGCCTCGACCGTGACTCTCGATCCTGGAGATGTGCTGGTGCTTTACACCGACGGCGTCGTCGAAGTGCCCGATCCGGGCGGGAAAGAATTCGGGTTGAAAGGCCTGGAGCGGACCATCCGGGGCGCGTGGAATCTATCGGCCACTGACATGATCCAGTCTGTCGTCCGGTCAACGGAGTCTTTAATCGGTTCCGCGGGATATGACGACGACTTCACGCTGATGGTGGTGAAACGAATGGAAAAATAGACAGAAAGATCCGGCCAAAATCAGTTTAGAGAAGTGGCGCGGGAGAGAGGCTGCGACCCCATTTGTCCGGAAGACCGTTGTTACGCATGAACCCTCAGGTCGAGTGGTCGGTCAGATGGTCTGGTAAACAAGGCCGCGCATCCTTTTCATGGCCTTGATCATTTCACCCCTGATTCCTTCCCGGATGGGCCTCAGAAGAGCTTCCAACTCCGGGTTGGCCTCTTGGATTGAACGTTTCTGGTTCTCAGCAGAGGAGGCTGTCATTTTTTGCCGTCGTGCCTGGAGCCATTTTCTGATGCGGAAAAGCGTCCGAGTTTCTGCGGTTTTAATAGGCCATCGGCGACGGTCCGTCCCGAATTGAGACTCCCAGACCCACACACAGGAAGCGAGTGGATGGATGATGCCCGAGACGGCGCAGCCACTAGTCTCGAAGACCTCCGGGGGCAATTTGCGCGGCCGATCTTGTGCCCAATAGATGACATCCCGAACGGGATTCTGATCGATGAACCCGTCGATCGGCACACTGTCGATGTGGCATCCTGAAACCTGAAGGTATTGTCGGGAGCCCGCTTCAGAAGAGAACGACAAATGGCCGAATCTCTCGTGATAGGCGGCGGTTGTCATCCAGGTCTGATGGAATTTCGGGGTGTGCTCATTGCGGCGCACGAAGGTTGCAGTCCCCTCTGGACTCAGGAGGCAGTCGAAGCCAGCAAATGGATCGATAAAGAAGTGGAAGACCTCCTCAGGAGGCCATAGTCGCAAGTGCTTATACCAACTCTTAGCCTCAGAAACAAAGGAGGCGAATTTTTCGATCTGTTCGTCAGTAGGCGGCGGGATGGGTCTGACCAGATCAATATAATCCTGCAGCGTCAGGGCCGGCAAAACCTCAAACTTCGAGAGACTGTCGACGAATTTGGAGAAGGCATCATTGACCTTTTCCAGCTGGTCCGGACCTTGATCAGAACCACCCCTCTGAATGATCTTTATCATTCCTCTTGGCATAAATCTCCACGACCAAAAACGAGGGGGAATACGAGGAGGCCAGTGAAAATACGGCTGGCACTTATTCTCGCCCCATGGAGCGTTGGAGATCCTGAAACCGCGAGTCCGGCTGCAAGCGGTCAAATTCGGGCATGACCTTCAACCAGGGCAACATGGCATCGCGTTCTTCGTAGCCTCTGCGTATACATTCAAAGACCTTCTCATCTTCGCCCATTCCCAAATAGATCAGAAGCAAAGCGGAGGAGGGAACATATCGCTGCTTTGCCTGCCGCTCCAACTCACGAAGGACCGTCACTGCCCGGTCCTGCTTGCCTGACAAGGCGTGGGCATATCCGACGGACCCGGCAGCCCAGGGCATACCCCCCGTGGCTTCCACGGCCTTTTGAAATGCCGCGATGGCCTCTTTATATCTCTCCATTCGCGCATAGATAAATCCGAGATAAAAGTGAGCGATGCCGAAATGGGGGTCCAACTCCAGGACCTTATGCAATTCCTCGATCGCTGCTTCGCAGTCACGGGCCAGATAAAGGGTCCATCCGACATTCGCCCCGATCACGGGCGACAGCGGATCGAGATCCTGCGCTTGCTTCATCGCAGCGATGGCTTCATCGAACTGTCCGACCAAGCTGAGATAGTGGCCAAAGAAGAGATGAACCAGTGCACAACCGGGGTTGAGTTCGATGGCGCGGCTGAGTCCGCTCTCGGCCGCCGCCCAGTCCCAATCGTAAAACATGCTGATCAGGGCCCGCGAGGCGTAACCCTCTGCAAGGGTAGAGTCAATCTCCAGTGCTTTCTCCGCCGCCGCGGTTGCTTTGGAGAAGACCTCCCTGGGCGCCGCCAGACCCCAGATCCCCCAGGCGCTGTAAGCATCGGCCAATCCCGCGTGGGCCAGAGCGTAAAGCGGGTCCTTCTCAACCGCCTGTTGAAGGCACTCCAGCGCCTTCTGCATAAACCCTTCATAACGTCTATGCCAGAAGGAGCGACCTTTCAAATACAGGTGATAAGCATCCAGGTTGTCCGTAGGATGTTTCACCAACGCGATTCTTTCTTCACTCAGTAGCTCAACCTTCAGCTTGTCTAAAATGACCAGAGAAATATCATCCTGGATGGCAAACACATCATCCATCTGACGATCGAACTGCTCCGACCAGACGTGGTAGCCGTCGGTGGCATTGATGAGCTGCGCGGAGATGCGGAGGCGGTTGCCTGCCTTCCTTACACTTCCTTCCAGCACCGATCCCACATTGAGCCTGTGACCAATCTCGCGTACATCGGTGTCCCGGCCCTTGAATGAAAACGCCGAGCTATGCGCCACAACTCGCAGGTTCCGTACCTTCGTGAGCCCGTTGATCAGCTCTTCCGACAGGCCGTCGCAGAGATACTCGTTCTCGGGATCGGAGCTCAGGTTGACAAACGGCAGCACTACAATGGCCGCCCTGGTCGTTAGGCTTTTGGGTGGTTCGCGCCCTTGTGTCGCCGGGCTGATCCCTTCTACCTCGCCAATGAATTTGTAACCCACTCGAGGGATGGTCTTGAGGTACCGCGGATTGCGAGTATCGTCCTCGAGCGCCTGGCGCACTTCGGTGATGCAGTGCGTGAGCACGGTCTCGGTCACGCTGGTGTCAGCCCAGACGTGGTCCATGAGTTCATTTTTTTCGACCAGGTGGCCGTGGCGCTCGACCAGGTACCAGAGGGTCTCAAAGGCCTTGGGCCGGAGAAAAACCTCGCGGCCTTTTCGCCGCAGGTTGTGCTCGCTTGCATCCAGTGTGAATTCACCGAACCGGTAACTCTGCTCCAGCACTCGCACCATAACCACCTCACGGAGTTTGCAGAGTTTTTACAGCTTTCTGTCAAGCATATCATACCACCCTTTGGTAGGCTCCACGTGCATCGAGCGACTGAATCCTTTCGAAGGCTCGGGCCAAAGGACCGCTCACGAGACTGAAACCTGGAGGATAACCCTGCAAAGGATAAAAGGAGGCATCATCATGAAAGCAAGAGTCTTTATTCTGTTGTTTGTTTTTTTGTTCTTAGCAAGCGGCGTCTCCCTCGGAGCATCCGGCAACAAGAAGTTCCTCAGCGCGACGGGTCAGGAGTTTCTCCTGAACGTCATCAACCCTGGACAGGTCACCTGTGTGGGTGGTCCGTGCGGGCCGGGAAGTCACATGAAGCTCCGCGGACGCCTCGCGGAGTTTAACGACGTGCTGGAAGGGCCGGCCGGCGACCTCTTAACCGGAGTGGTGAGCATCACCATGGCCTGCAACCTCGACGAGAACATGACCGGTCCTTGCTGGGGCACTTTCGAACTGCCGCTGTCAGACGAGGAAGTATGGGAGGGAATCTGGCACGGGGAATTCAATCTCGTGACCTTTGCCGGAAGTTACACAGCCGTCGGGCACGGGCACGGTGGTCGCCTCCATGGCTTGTTGATGAAGAGCGAGGTGGAGTATCCGGGTGACCGGCCCATTCCGTATGGGAACATCTCCGCAATCGTCCTGGACCCCCACAGGCACTAAGAATCTGGCTCGTATTTCAGGAGTCGGGGGTACAGGAGAAACCTTCAAACACAACCCGCAGTTCGGGGTCAGATCGGAACAATGGGCTGGCTCAGGCTTTCTTCGATTCGTCCTGTGTTCCGATCTGACCCGAATGGTCCTGATGGTAGTGAAACGACTGGAAAATTAGATTGGAAGGTCCGGGCATATTCAGTTACGAAATGTCGCGCGTGAAAGGGGCTGCGACGCCATTGGTTCGGAAGAAAATATGGGGATAGCATCAAGTTGTTTTGGCCTCGACCACTATTAAAATAGGTGGCTGTCCCTGGTTTTGCTGGTTTTGACAAATCACAATTCATCCACAGATTTCGCAGATGGCACAGATTGCTGGCTTATTTGTGGCGTGCAGGCCCGGAGTCAGGAAGCCTGGTGTCCTGCGATCTTGCCGATCTCAGTTCTGCTGTAAAGAAGAATTGCTGCGGTGGTCAAGAGAGCACACGCTCCAACAACCACGGCGAGATCCACCACTGGAAACGGTAGGGATTCGGATCCTCGCAGAACGAGTTCGTAGGGTCCAATAAGAAAGAGACGGGTAAGCCACAAAACATCGGGCATCTCTCTGCAGAGGTGGTCTACGAAAGGGTAGACTAAATACGTCAGCGCGAGCACGACGCCCGTGTTCCCCCACGAACGCAGAACGGTCGAGAAAAAAGCCAAAAGGCATGCTGAGTACGCGAAGCAAAAGGCCAATCCGATCAAGGCTCCCAGGGCGCCCCGCAGGGTTGGGACATGGTGAGCGAAGACGAGATACATCCCCACGAAGAACTGGATGCAAGTCGCCACTCCAAGGCAGAAACCTGCCGCTCCCACGGCACGCCCTATAATAAAGGTTCTGCGAGAGATCCCCAGGGAATGCACGACCAACACCCGGCCCGATTCGACCTCTGCAGCGACAATCCCGGAGCAGGTGAATAATGGAAGAAAGAGCAGCAGAAGGGGTACGTAGGAGGTCCGGTAGAAATCACTCCAACTCGCGATTCCACCTCGAGCTGAGAGGACGGTCGCAATACAGAGGAGGACGGGTATGACCCAACTGCGCGTTTGATGTGCAGCCTGGACAAAAGTTAAGCGGGCAATCTGGTATATGCTATTCATCATCCTTATTCAGGTATTGAACGAAGGAACGCTCCATCGACTGTGAAATATCAGCGAGGGAGACCGTTTTGATACCGCGGTCTTCCAGCCATCTCGCCACCTCTGCAATGGAAGGGCTCCCGCGGACCCCAAAGCGCAGGTACTGGCCTTGTTGACTGATCTCTTCAGCAAAGTCTCCAAGGCATCCGAGATCGATCATGACATGGGGCGGCAATTTAGCCTCAAAATGGGATAACGGGTTGGAATCTGAAGGGACCGGTCCAGACAACTCCCCGTGGCTGAGGAACAGTACGCGTTCACACGCCCGCTCCACCTCCCCCAGGCTGTGAGAGCTGAATAGAATGGCAGCCCCCGCGCTACTGAACTGATGCACCACGGAGCGCAGTTGAATGACTCCCAGGGGATCCAAAGCCGACGTCGGCTCATCCAGGATCAGAACGGACGGCTGAGTCAGCATAGCAACCCCCCACGCCAGCCGTTGGATCATGCCCCGCGAATAATCCGAGACCTTCCGGTCCGCATCCTGTGCCAACCCGACCTGGTCGAGGATATCTGTCATCCTCCGCTTCTCCACACGTTTGCCCAGGAGACGGCTGGAAAGCCGGAGGTGGTCACGAGCTGAGTAAAACCCGTAAAAGGCGGGGGTATCGGGAACGAAAAAAGCCCCTTCTGGTGAGATCCCGCACGACACCGACTGGCCAAGAACCTGAATCACCCCAGACTGGATTCGTAAAAACCCCATCAGGGCAGACAGAAGTGTGGTCTTGCCGGCTCCGTTGGGGCCGATCAGTCCGACTACTTCGCCAGGGTGAATTTCGAAGGAGACCCGATTGAGGGCTCGATGACGTCCGAAGAACTTGGTCACTTCCTGTGCGAGAATCATGGGGATCTGGAGAGCCTTATGGGATTAACCGCCAGGGAAGACCCGTCAGAGAGGCTTTCCAATCTAAGGTCATTTTATCACAACCGGCATACTCACACTCCATTGCTACCACTGCCCCTCAAGGGGAAGCATACTTACGGAGTTCCTCGGTCAGTGGGGGAGCCAGTTTCGTCATTCGCGTGTACTCTGCTTGAAATTCGGGTGATTTCGATGTCCGAGGGAAAGTGTTGCGGGACATCTCTCCATCGATCTGTTCCCTCCAGCGAGCCGTGGCCGCTTCCATCGCGGGGCGCAGTTGGTTGACAAAGGCACGCCGCTCGGTTTTGTCGGGTAATTTGCGGACGTGCTCCAGGGTCTGCTCCATGAAATCATTGTAGACGCGCATGGCGGAGAGCGCATCGTAGCGCACGGGGGGCTTGCCGGGCTGACGGCCCGAACAAGTCGACAAGCCAGGAAGCACTGCAAGCATGAGGAGCATCGTGGCCCTGAAAGTCTTGGAGCAGAAAAGAGGACAGGTGTGGAGAATGCGGTTACGCCTGTCCCCTCCTGGGTCAATTGTCAGAATTTGTCTTTTTGATGGTTTCATCGATCGTTTTCAGCGCATCGAGAAGTTATTAATGACGCACGCCGCGTACATCATGGCAGCCCCGAGGTAGCATTCGGCTCTCTGGGGTTGCTCGTACCAGGCACTGTAGTAATCGGTGCATCCTTGCACGTCCGACTCAAACTGCTTGTAGCAATCCCGTTTGGCGAGCATACCGGTTGGAAAGAGCAGTGCCAGCGTGGCCATGAATGCGAGCATGAGAAATAACTTTCTTGCCTTCTTCATATTCTCCTCCTTGTTTGACGGATTAAGGGGGTAACAGTGAACGATCCTCAAAGGGGTCCATTCACAACGATTGGGCAGCACTCAGGAGGACGCGGACTCTCAATTCAGAATCGGGTAAGGTCCGAACCCTCGCTAGGGCTTTGTCAGGGTTCTTCGTCATCCACAGGCCGAGGAAGTTTACGGCGCTGTCCACATAGGCCCACCTGGTAACATCGTCCGTTCTCTCGAAGGTGTCGTCCCCGATCAAGGAAATGCCCGCGTCGATTGCCGCTTGGAACAAATCGGGATCAAGATTTGCCGCGATTTTTCCGACTATTGTAAGTGCGCGAAGGATCCTTGATTTTTGTGCCGTTCGATCATGCTCAATCATGTCCAAAGCCTCCTTGAGCAGACGCTTCGAATCCTCAGGGTTTTGTTGTCCAAGTAATTCCGCGAGATCTGCAAGGGCTTCACCGCGGTCAACACCTTTGGGAAGCAGGTTGGCAAGCTGGACGCCTCGTTGGGGGTCCTTTTCGGCGGCCACCAGAATGTCGCGCCGGGTCTTGCCCTCGTCGATGATCTCTTTGACAGGGGCAGGCAGGTCACGCGGCGGTGTCGTTTCGTGGGCTCTGCAAGCCTCGGCCGGGTCCGTCTCGAGGTACATGCAAAGGCGTGCGTCGAATTGCTGTCTCCATGTTTTCCAGCGGGCCGAATCGGCTTCCAGCGCGTCGAGCTTCCGGGTGAGGAGCCGGGCTCCCCGAGCGGCATAAACGGGGCCAAGGGAGGGAAGTAAATTCTCAAATTGCCGGAGAGTCTTCATAGAGACCACGGGATTTTCTTCTGAAAGGTCCCGAAGAGAGAAATGATCGATGAGGACCTGTGCGGTTCCCTGGCTATACTCGGGAGAATTGGTTTGCAGCTTGAGATAACCCGCGGCCTGCATGTAAGGAAGATCATCGAACTTGTTGACGATCTCCATGAACTCCTTCTGGGCCTCCCGCGGTGATTGTTTCCAGCGAGCCCGAGGCATCATGAGAAGGGCGTCAGCCAGCTCCTCCTGTGTCCCAATACTGATGGGAAGAAATTTGGTTGTTTTTGACGCGTGTAACAACTTCTGTTTCGGGAGGCGCATCAACATCTCGTCTGCCAGATCCAAATCGCCGACACCTACCAGGGAGCGAAAAATCATGGCTTGGGTCTTTCCCGGGGATTCTTCAGTCGCCCGCCGGTACGCGTTCAACTGAGGAGCACCCCCTTCCTCGGACGCCTCCAGTAGCGCGGACTTGGGTTTCAGGCCCAACGAAGAGTTAAATGATTCAACCCACAATCGACGCGCCCGTTCCTTGTCAAATCGATAGACAATTTTCCCCAGTCGGGCAGTGCCATAGGCCCGGAATTCGTCTTCACACCCGTGCAGACCGGACTCGATTTCATCGGCGAGGTTGAACAAGAGCTGCTCCCGCGCATTCGTCGGGAGTTTCTTGCGAAGAGATCGATCATCTGATGATTGAGTTCCGGACAATGAGGTCTGTGTGGGCGGCGCCTGAATTGCCGGAGTTCCCGACAAGAAAGTGAGTGAAAAGAGGATCAGGGAGAACGTGAGATAAGGAATGAACAATGTCGCCTCCTTTCCAGTGAATTGTCGGCGGTTCAAACACATCACCTTTGAACAGCGACGTCGGATCGCCTCGATGAATGGTGCCGGCTTGTCCGGAGGTTCTCTTCGCCTTTGCATGATCCCGAGACCCGGCCCTGCCGGGTGATTCAAGGGAAACTGAGCAGTCGGGCGGTTTGTAGAGCTTTTCCGCAGCGAACTACTATTATGGAAACCCCTGACTTGGTTTCATGCCTTCGATGGCGCGTATTATCGGACTTAGATCAGGGCCACGTCTTAGAGCTGGACCAGAACCTACGATCGTTGTGCCATGCCCCCTGTCTGTGCCGTTCGGCTGAATGGGGTCTATCGCCCATTCGGTATCAGATTACCTATTCCCCTTATTGACGGCCTTCCGGTCTGATGGAAGTGATTTCATTGACTTTGTGGTCTCGGGGGCCGTGTACAGTAATAATCCGAAAGGGTCATCTTGTCTCGCAGCTCTTTCGCAAGATGTGCTCGTTTCGCAGGTTTCTCAAATTACATCCGCAGCGAGAAGTGATAGCGCGCGGATATTGAGTAAGCTCGTATGGGCGAGGATCACGTCGAGGGCCAACCCAAGAAGTCCGCGGCTCGAAACTGTCACTGATGATCATTCGCGGGGCCAGGAAGGCTCACGGAAAAACGGGTTGTCATCCTTCCATTAATCAATGGCTGAATAGATCGTGATGAGTCCACACGTCTGCTTAGATTCCGGCTGATTCACAACGCTTCTCATTCTGCTCATGCTACGAACGTCACATTGAAGAATGGGATGGCGCGCCCCTTCGAGCGTAGAACATTTCTTTCACCCCGCAAGCGGGGCTCTCAGGTTCTCTCGAATTGCAACCCCACCCTCGCTCTCCCGCATAATGCGCGGGACGGAGCTCAATTGGGGGCATGCGCCGCGGCGCATCGGCCCTTCAGGCCTAATCAGATTCTTTTTTGATAGTGATGCTGGGGAAAAAACTCAGCCCAACAGCATCCGGAGGATCCTCTGGCTGGGCCGTGAATGGATCCGAAAGAAAATCATCGATAGAGGGCGGGCTCCCGGTTTGGCCAAACCGTGCTCGGAAATTGGGCGAAACCGGGAGCGTGTTGTGGATGGACTCTTGGGCGAATTTGGGGAATCTGAATACTCCGCCAAACAGTATAGGCGGGAGGCCACTCCTTGCCTCGCGGCCTTTTCCGCAGCGGCGCAGGCCGCGTGAATTACAGAAATTACAGCCTCCTCACAAGTTGCGCCCCGCTCGAAGCGGAGGGCACGAGAGCCCACGATCCCAACAAGACCAGGACAAAGTGAAGAATAGGTGGCTATCCCTGATTTCTGTTCCTTTTATTTGAAGGAGCCGGTTTGGGGAGACATCCTTAGGTTTTGTCAATTGGCCTCGCCTGATGTTTGGCATACCAAAAGCCCAACACCAGCAACATGCCCGAGAGGTATCCGGACGCCATCGTCAAATGAAGCACACCGCATGCACGGAGGGCTCCGAACCAATGAAAATGGAGCAGGACCAGGATCGTTGCCATGGGACCGCAGACCAGCAGTGAGGTTATCAATTGTTTTCTCTTCTTGGAGCGGGAATTAGGCCACAGCCCTATCCTGTGAATTTCATATGTCCTCAGTCAATCTTCCTGTTGTTCAATGCAGCTCTTCAAGTAGCCTCTTAGAGACTGAAGACAAATCTTGTATTTCCCACCGAGCAAGAGAGCCCGGATCAATCCGATCTCGATCCATAATTGAATAGTGCGCTGCGAAAGCCCGACGATCTCTGCGGCGCGGGCCGTGTCGGCGAACCTTCCATCGCGTTCCTTCGAGGAAAGGCCCAAATAGAGGTCCAGCAACTGTTCATCGCTGAGAATCGGCGTATTCACCTTGTGATTCTCCGAAAAGCTTCTGTCGGGTCGGGCTGGCTTTGCCTGAAATGGATTTTGCCCTTCTCGAAGTGTTTTGGTTCTGTGATCAAGAAGGCTGTTTTTCGGTCGCATGAATGACCTCCCGTAGTATGTTCGGGGGTAGGGATCAAACGGACTTCATATCCTGGGTGGAAATTGAGGGGGGGACTTGAGAAACCAACTGACTCTCCACTACACACCATCATATTCAGACTCGAGGGGGAGTCGCTAGAATAGGGGGGAGCATACTGACCAGCGAACAGAGAGGAACATCTTTCAACGT